>NZ_AKKA01000034.1 GCF_000282035.1 Rhizobium sp. CF122 | reverse complement strand
GGCGGCCGCCGCGCTTGCCACGACGGCGGCGCTTGCGGCGCTGGGTCTCATCACCTTCGTCACGCGTTTCCGAGGTGGTGGCAACGCTCTCGTCGCCTTCATCCTCGTCATCGCTGCCGGTCTGGTCGCCTTCCTCAGCCTCGGCAGAGTTGCTGTCGGTGGCTACCGGCTCGCCGTTGCCGTTACGGCCCCGACGACGGCGGCGGCGCTTGCGCTTGCGGCCCTCTCCATCGCCTTCGGCGCGCTGTGCCGGACGTTCAGCGGCGGCCGGCTTGGCCTCCAGTTCCTCTTCTTCCTCCTCGTCGACTTCGACCACGATATCATCGTCGTCATCGGGAATGGCGGCAAAGTTGAACAGGCTTTCGATCTTGACAGGGTTCTCGACCGGCTCGCCGCGGTCGATCGCAAAGTGCTGCGAGCCGACAGAGCCGTCTGCGTCGATAATGATCGCAACGCCGAAGCGGACTTCGTAGTCGACGATCGTCTGGCGCTTGTGATTGAGCAGGTACAGCGCAATATCAGGCGTTGTGCGAACCGCGATGTTGTGCGTCGTGTTCTTGAGCAGGTATTCCTCGATGCCGCGCAGGACATGCAGGGCAACCGAGGACTGCGAACGGACGTGGCCGGTGCCGCCACAATGCGAGCAGACCTGCGTCGTCGATTCGAGAACGGAAGCGCGGATGCGCTGGCGCGACATTTCGAGAAGACCGAAATGCGAGATACGGCCGACCTGGATGCGGGCGCGGTCGTTCTTTAGGCATTCCTTCAGCTTCTTCTCGACGGCGCGGTTGTTGCGCTTCTCTTCCATGTCGATGAAGTCGATGACGATCAGGCCCGCAAGGTCACGCAGGCGAAGCTGTCGGGCGATCTCTTCGGCCGCCTCGAGGTTCGTCTGGAGCGCCGTATCTTCGATCGAATGTTCGCGGGTCGAACGGCCGGAGTTGACGTCGATTGAAACCAGCGCTTCTGTCTGGTTCATGATCAGGTAGCCGCCCGACTTCAGCGTCACCTGCGGCTGCAGCATGCGGTCGAGCTGCGCCTCGATGCCGGAACGCGAGAAGATCGGGTGGATGTCGCGATAAGGCTGAACCACCTTGGCGTGGCTCGGCATCAGCATTTTCATGAAGTCTTTCGCTTCACGATAGCCTTCCTCGCCGGCGACGATGATCTCCCCGATATCCTTGTTGTAGAGGTCGCGGATCGAGCGCTTGATAAGTGAGCCTTCCTCATAGACGAGGCAGGGAGCGGTCGACTGCAACGTCAGCGTGCGGACGTTCTCCCAAAGACGCATCAGATATTCGAAGTCGCGCTTGACCTCGACCTTGGTGCGATTTGCGCCCGCGGTGCGCAGGATGACGCCCATGCCCTGGGGCACTTCGAGCATGCGCGCGATTTCCTTCAGGCGCTTGCGGTCCTGCGGGTTGGTGATCTTGCGGGAAATGCCGCCGCCACGGGCGGTGTTCGGCATCAGAACCGAATAGCGGCCTGCCAGCGACAGGTAGGTGGTGAGCGCAGCACCCTTGTTGCCGCGTTCTTCCTTGGCGACCTGAACGAGCAGGATCTGGCGGCGCTTGATGACCTCCTGGATGCGATACTGCTTGCGCGGCTTGCGCTGGACGCGATCGGGAACTTCCTCCATGGCATCTTCGGCGCCGACTGATTCGATCACTTCCTCTTCGTGGTCGTGATCGTCGTCATCGTCGTCATCGCTGCGGCGGCGCGCGTCGACCTCTTCGGAGATCGAGTCCGTCTCGACCATTGCAGCCATCTCGTTGCCCGAGGAGCCTTCGTCATCGTTGTCAACAGGGGCTTCGCTGGCAGCCTCATCGCTTGCCGGCGCTTCGGCAGCCGGCGCTGCCTTCTTGCGGCTGCGGCGGGGCTTTGCCTTCTTGGCCGGTGCTTCCTCGGCAACTTCCGCAACGGCCTCGACCGTCTCGATTACGGCAGCAGTTTCTACCTCTGGCGCGGCTTCCGCTGTAGGCGCTTCGACACCGACGTCCGGCTGCTCTTGTGTGGAGAGATCGACCGGTGCCGTCTCGACATGTTCGACGTCGTCGTCGCGGCGATGCTCTTCGGCTTCGGCGCGAAGCAGGGCCTGACGATCGGCAAGCGGGATCTGATAGTAGTCGGGGTGAATTTCGGCAAAGGCCAGGAAGCCGTGCCGGTTGCCGCCGTAATCAACGAAGGCGGCCTGCAGCGAGGGTTCGACCCTCGTTACCTTTGCGAGATAGATATTGCCGCGAATCTGCTTCTTGTGCTGCGACTCGAAGTCAAATTCTTCTATGCGGTTTCCGCGAACGACAACAACGCGCGTCTCTTCCTCGTGAGACGCGTCGATAAGCATCTTGTCTGCCATGTAAGCTGTGCTCCTCGGCGCGGTCGAACGTCAGCATCCGCTTGTGTCGATGAGACAGAAGAGGTGCGGCTCGTCATTGCAGCGCCGGATAATGAAAGTCGCGATTGGTGCGGTGTGGAAGGCAGCAGCCAGACAGCAGCGGGGGAGATGTTCTCCCGGGGCCTGTAGACTTCAGATAAAACCTGCTGCGACACCATCAAAGACCAAGCGAGATCGACAAAACTAAGACCTTGTTCAGGTCCGATGAGTTTGCTCTCTCTGTAAAGAGCGGTTGGTGGCTATCCACCGATGAAGTTCCCGCATACGCCGGAAAATTCAGGATCCAATTTCGAGTGGAAACACATATGACGGCAGACGATTGCCGGTTGTGGCGCCAGTTCCTTATCGGTTTGGCTGCCGTGCAGGCGACTCTATCCCGTCAGCACTTCTACCCTAAAAATCCTTGTATGTTTTCTCTGTCACAATAGCAAGGGAAAAGCCAAATGTGCCATAATATTGATGGATTTTGGAAGGCATAGAAAATCGGGGATTAAGGGCCCCGATTCGGCTCCGCGGCCGCGAAGGACGTCGACACGGGCAATTTCGCGTTTACCGGGAGAACTTGATCGGAATGTTATTTAAGGTGTGGCGGTCGATTGTTTAAGAGGGTACGACCCGCGACGGTGATATCCGGATGGCGGAGGACGAAGGTTGCGGGTGCGTTCGTCGCTGTGGCGGCGATGGTTTTTGTATGTCTTCCGGACGTGAGAGCAAATGATGCAGCCAAGGTTGAGCCTTTGCTCGCCTACGGTGCCCGCATCATCGGCGACGATGCACGCACCCGTATCGTCATCGATTTCGATCGGGCCCCGGATTTTTCGGTCCATTACATCGCCAATCCCGAACGCGTGGTGATCGATCTGCCCGCGACGGCCTTCGGGTTCCCAACCGCCGACCTCGAGGCGAGGGGGCTATTCAAGGACATCCGTTACGGAAGGATGGATCAGGACAGTGCGCGCATCGTACTGACGACCAAGAAGCCGGTGAAGATGGAAGTCGCCAAGGTTCAGGCGGATGAGGACGGCAAGGGGCATCGTCTCGTCCTCGATGCTGCAATGACGGACAAGGACAAGTTCGCCGAACTGGTCAAGGCCCAGTCATGGAGCGATCCTTCGCCTCAACAGACGACCAGTGCGATTCCCGCGCCGGAGAAGCCGGCCAACGGCGATTTCATCATCGCTGTCGATGCCGGTCACGGTGGGATCGACACGGGCGCGATCGGCGTCGATACCAAGACGCAGGAGAAGGACGTAACGCTCGCATTCGCCAAGGCGCTGGCCGATCGCCTCAACCGCGAGTCCGGCATCAAGGCGTTTCTGACGCGAAAGGACGACTCGTTCCTGTCGCTGTCCGAGCGTGTGGAGATCGCCCGTCAGAACCATGCAGGCCTCTTCATTTCGATGCATGCCGACACCCTGAAGCAGAAGGATATTCGCGGCGCGACAGTCTACACGATTTCCGACCGGGCCTCGGACAAGCTCGCCGCCGATCTGGCCGACCGCGAAAACCTTTCCGACCAGATTGCCGGCAAGGAGACCGTGGCCGAGCCTCCCGAAGTCGCCGATATTCTGCTCGACCTGACACGCCGCGAAACGCAGGCTTTCTCGATTTCTCTGGCTGAGAGCGTGCTCGCGTCTTTCAAGGATCAGGTGGGGACAATCAACAATCCGCATCGCCATGCCGGCTTCCGCGTTCTGCAGGCGCCAGATGTGCCGTCTATCCTGTTGGAACTAGGCTTCCTTTCGAACAGGGAAGACGAAAAACTGCTCCTCGATGACGGATGGCGGGGAAGGATGGCGGACCTGCTGACGGAGGCGGTGAAGCACTATCGCATGGCGATGGTTGCAAATGGCGGCTAAGTTCAGCCGTGGCGCAGATGCGACACTTGCTCGGGTAACGCAATTGCAATGTGGGAATAGCGCTTCAAGGCCCTATTTTACTCACATTCACGCCGTTACTCAGGCTTGTGTTTCCATAGTTGAAACGGAATCGGCTTGTGGCGAAAACGCTCATGGAGTAAGTCGCCCAACACGCAAGATGCCCCGATCCATGCGATGGTTATGCTCGCGCCGATCGATGATTGAGATACCGGTAGCTTAAATATGATTAGACTTCTTGGATATTTCTTCGGAGTGGCTTGCGTCCTGTTCCTGGGCGTGGCGGCTGTTGTTGCCGTTTACCTGGCAACCGTCACGAAGGACCTTCCGGACTACGCAGTGCTGAGCAGCTACGAGCCGCCGGTGACGACCCGCGTGCATGCAGGCAACGGTGCGCTGATGGCGGAGTACGCCAAGGAGCGCAGACTTTTCCTGCCGATTCAGGCGGTTCCCGATCGCGTCAAGGCTGCATTCCTGTCTGCGGAAGACAAAAACTTCTATCAGCATCCCGGCATCGACGTTACTGGCTTTGCGCGCGCAGTCGTTGCCTACCTGACCGGCGGTCCGACGCAGGGTGGTTCGACGATCACGCAGCAGGTCGCCAAGAACTTCCTGCTTTCCAGCGAACAGACGATGGAGCGCAAGGCGAAGGAAGCGATCCTCTCCTTCCGTATCGAGCAGGCCTACAGCAAGGACAAGATCCTTGAGCTGTACCTGAACGAGATCTTCTTCGGCCTGAACTCCTACGGTATTGCGAGCGCCTCGCTCACCTATTTCAACAAGTCGGTGAACGAACTGACGATCGCCGACGCGGCCTATCTTGCCTCCCTGCCGAAGGGCCCGGCCAACTATCATCCATTCCGCCATCCCGAAGCAGCGGTCACCCGTCGTAATTGGGTCATCGATCGCATGGTCGAAAATGGCTATGTCAGCCAGTCTGACGGTGCCGAGGCCAAGAAGCAGCTGCTTGGTGTTACCGGTCGCAGCAGCGGGCCTTCGCTCTTTGCATCCGGCTATTTCGCCGAGGCGGTCCGCCGCCAGTTGATCGAGCAGTACGGTGAGAAGATGCTGTACGAAGGCGGACTGTCCGTTCGTACCTCCTTTGATCCTGCGCTGCAGGTCTTCGCGCGCAAGGCGCTGCAGGACGGCTTGACGACCTATGACGAGCGCCGCGGCTTCCACGGCCCAATCAAGCAGATCGACACGACGGCTGACTGGGGCAAGGCGCTGGCCGATATTCCGGCGCTGACCGACGTGTCCGAATGGCGATTGGCTGTTGTACTGGCCGTTTCCGGCGACAGCGTCGACATCGGACTTCAGCCGCCGAAAGACGGCGCCGGCAAGATTCCTGCCGAGCGCGAGCGCGGTGTCATCGAGGCCAAGAACATGCAATGGGCGTATCGCTCGGCTGCCGGCCGGAAGACGGCCAAGTCGCCGGAGGGCGTCCTGTCCGCCGGCGATGTCGTCTACGTCGAGCGGTTGGGCGACGACGGTTCCAATTCCTACCGGCTTCGCCAGCCGCCGAAGGTCGAGGGCGGTCTGGTCGCAATGGATCCGAAGACCGGTCGCGTGCTTGCGATGGTCGGCGGCTTCTCCTACGCGCAGTCGGAATTCAACCGTGCGACCCAGGCGATGCGCCAGCCGGGATCGTCCTTCAAGCCGTTCGTCTACGCGGCGGCCATGGACAATGGCTATACGCCGGCTTCAGTTGTCAGCGACGACCCGCTCTCGATCCAGACCGGCAATGGCCAGGTATGGGCGCCGGACAATTATGAAGGCGAGGGCGGTGGCGCCAATACCCTTCGCTTCGCCATCGAGCACTCGCGCAACCGCATGACGGTGCGTCTTGCCAACGACCTCGGCATGAATGTTGTTGCCGAATATGCCGAGCGCTTCGGTATCTACGATCACATGATGCCGGTTCTCGCCATGTCTTTGGGCTCCGGCGAGACCACGGTCCTTCGCATGGTGTCGGCCTATTCGGTCATCGCCAACGGCGGCAAGCAGATCAAACCGACGCTGATCGACCGGATCCAGGATCGCTACGGCCGCACGATCTTCAAGCACGAGGAGCGCGTCTGCGAGGGCTGCAATGCCAGCGAATGGCAGAACCAGGACGAGCCCAACGTCGTCGACAATCGCGAAACTGTTCTTGACCCGATGACCTCCTACCAGATCACCTCGATGCTGCAGGGCGTCGTGCAGCGTGGTACCGCTGCCGGCAAGATCGATCTCGGTGAGCGTGACGTTGCTGGCAAGACCGGTACGACGAACGACGAGAAGGACGCATGGTTCGTTGGCTTCACGCCGGATCTCGTCGCCGGTCTTTATATCGGCTTCGACTCGCCTTCGACGCTCGGCCGCGGTGGCACGGGTGGCTCGCTGTCGGCGCCGGTCTTCAACGAATTCATGCAGGCAGCCGTTAAGGACATGCCGGCGTCCAAGTTTGTCATTCCCGCAGGGATGAACCTCATTCCGATCGACCGCAAGACCGGCATGGCTGCGGCGCAGGGCGATCCGAACACGATCATCGAAGCTTTCAAGCCGGGCACTGGTCCTGCCGACAGCTTCTCGGTTATCGGCATGGACAACACCATGGCCCCCGAGGAGATTTTGAAGACCTCTCCGCAGGCCAATCAGGCCGTACAGTCCGGCGCTGGCGGACTCTACTAAACCTTCCCCCGAACAGTTGTGGCGGCTGCGGCTCTTTACATCCGCAGCCGCCACAATTATTTGACGGGCAACTTTCGAAGCAACGCAAAGAAGCAGGAAAATGCGAGCGGAAATCCAGAACATGGTCGATGAAACCAAGCAGGCTATCACCCTGCTGAGGAGGCATCTTTGACTGGGACCAGGCGGTAAGACGACTGGACTGGTTGAACAACAAGGCAGAGGATCCGAACCTCTGGAACGATGCGCAGGAAGCACAGAAGCTGATGCGCGAGCGCCAGCAGCTGGATGACGGCATCAATGGCGTGAGGCAGCTCGAGCAAGAGCTCACCGACAATATCGAGCTCATCGAGATGGGCGAGGAGGAGGGCGATGAGAGGGTCGTCAAGGACGCCGAAGACGCCCTCAAGGGATTGAAGGCTGAGGCTGCCCGCCGTCAGGTGGAAGCGATGCTTTCGGGCGAAGCCGACAGCAACGACACCTATCTCGAAGTTCACTCCGGCGCCGGCGGCACGGAAAGCCAGGACTGGGCCAACATGCTTTTGCGCATGTATACCCGCTGGGCGGAGCGTCAACGCTTCAAGGTCGAGCTTCTCGAAGTTCACGATGGCGAAGAAGCAGGAATCAAGTCCGCGACGCTGCTCGTCAAGGGGCACAATGCCTATGGCTGGCTGAAGACCGAGTCGGGCGTTCATCGCCTCGTTCGAATTTCGCCCTATGACAGCAACGCGCGCCGTCACACGTCCTTCTCGTCGATTTGGGTTTATCCCGTCGTTGACGACTCGATCAACATCGAGATCAACGAAAGCGATTGCCGCATCGACACGTACCGTTCGTCGGGCGCGGGTGGCCAGCACGTCAACACGACCGACTCGGCCGTGCGCATCACGCACATTCCGACCGGTATCGTGGTCGCCTGCCAGCAGGAACGCTCGCAGCACAAGAACCGTGCCAAGGCCTGGGACATGCTGCGTGCCCGCATGTACGAGGCGGAATTGAAGAAGCGCGAAGAAGCAGCGAACGCGGAAGCGGCGTCCAAGACCGACATCGGCTGGGGACACCAGATCCGCTCTTATGTTCTGCAGCCTTATCAGCTGGTCAAGGACCTGCGCACCGGTGTGGCAAGCACGGCACCGGGCGATGTCCTGGACGGTGAACTCAACGAGTTCATGGAAGCGGCGCTCGCCCACCGCATCAGCGGCAAGCCGGACGCGGTCGTAGACGACGTCGACTGATCACTCCGAAGTGTGAATTTGAAGAAGGTCCCGAAAGGGGCCTTTTTTGATTCAATCATAAAAGCCTGCTTGTTGGGGATTCTCGTGCGGAAGAGCAGCAACAACGCTTTAGTTGCTTGCCTTGCCAACGGTAACCTCACCGAATTCGTCGATGACAACTGTCCACGTTTCCGATTCCGCATCCGGGTCGGTCTTTAGGTAGACCATTGCGAAAAGGCCAGGCTCCTTGAGCATGCCGGATGAGCTTTCAGGCCGGATGTCGGTGACATATGGCTTTAGATCGTTGAGTTCCTGCAATTCCACGGTCGAGGCAATCGCAGGCCCACCATCGCCCTGTTCGATCTGTTGCAGATAGATTTTGGCCGTCCGGTCTGTTTGCCTGACAGCAAACAGTTTGTAATAGCCGTGGCGCGGTTTTGCCGGAGCGGCAGCTGCCGCCGCGGTCTGAGGAGCTGAAGGTGCCCGTTGGACGACAGGCGTCGTGCCGTCGTCCTCCCAGTAACCCGTGCTTGTCGCGAATATGATCGAAGCCGGCAGGGTTGCGTCTTCGGCCGCAGCGGTTCGAGCGCAGAGTGCGGTCGCGGCGAGCAGCAGTGCGCAAAGCGTCGTTCGTCGCAGACTCATCTCTCAGTCCTCAAACTGCTCGGCAAGAATTCGATCGGACCATGATCGATCAGGATCGGAAAGAATGCGCGCCGTGGTATGTTCCGACTGAGCGATGCGAATGTGAAGCACCGATTTCACTTCCGTGTTGTCGGCAACCGCGTTGACCGGGCGCTTCTCCGCCTCGAGGATGTGAATATCGACCGTCACCTTGTTTGGCAGAAGCGCGCCGCGCCAACGCCGCGGCCGGAACGCGCTGACCGGAGTCATCGCCAGAAGAGGTGCGTCAAGCGGCAGGATCGGCCCATGGGCCGAGAGGTTATAGGCCGTCGAACCCGCGGGCGTTGCCACCATCAGACCGTCGCAGATGAGTTCGTCGAGCCGGACGACGCCGTCCACCTCGACCCGCAGCTTGGCGGCCTGGTAGGATTGCCGGAACAACGACACCTCGTTAATGGCAAGTGCTGTCGAATTCGTGCCGTCCGAATTCGCCGTTGTCATTTGCAACGGGTGAAAAGCGTTTTCGACGGCTGCGCAGATCCGATCCTGCAGGTTCTCCGTTCGGTAGTCGTTCATGAGGAAGCCGATGGAGCCGCGATTCATGCCGTAGACAAGCTTGCCGGAATTCATTGTGCTGTGCAGGGTCTGCAGCATGAAGCCGTCGCCACCAAGGGCGACGATCACGTCGGCATCATGAGGGGGCACGTCGCCATAGATGCGAATCAGCTCTTCCCGCGCCGCCAGCGCCTCGGTTGCCGAGGAGGCAAGGAAGGAAAGCGTCTGAAATGAACGGCCCATGTAATTCCTTTGTTGTATTCAATGAACGATAACATAGTCTTGGCGTCTAGGCGCCAACAAAAGCCGATTTTGTCAAGTGCATCTGCGGCGCCGGGTGAAGCCAACGTCAACTTGAAGAGTCGCGATCACGCCCGCCCGACGCCTCGTGGCCGCGCTCTTCCGCGCCGGCACTGCGGTTCACGGCACGCCTGCCGGACAAGCCCATGAAGCCCTGGCTGGTGGCTGAAGGGCGATTGAATAGGTGGCGAGCAAGTCGCGTTCGCCGCTTTTCACTGCAGGGACAGTGCTAACATCTGTTGCGACGAGAGGCTGCCGGAGGAAGGACACCCCAGCTCGATTTCGGCCTCACGCTCGTCTGGGCGGAGCAACTGCCAAGCCGAATTCGGATTCCCTAAAGGGCAATATCTGCACCCACTGATACGATGTAGAAAATATGTGGAAGAGTGGACATGCCCTCTTTCGGCAAGTCGAGGGGCAACAATGAGCGCTATTTCGCTCCATTCTGCTGAGTTGCAACTTGGAGCTCTCCGAATTGTCTCCTCTGCTTTGACACGTCTTTTCAACCAACGTGGCCATCCACGCGAAGGCCCTTGAGGGAGGCATCAGAAATGAGACGAACGGCAAAGATATGCACAGCGGCGGCTGCCGTTGCGGGCAGCCTGTTGGCGAGCACGGCGGCAATACATGCGCAGGAGACCAGGAAGCCCAACATCCTGTTCATCATGGGTGACGACATCGGATGGATGCAGCCGAGCATCTATCACCAAGGTCTTGCGGTCGGTGAAACACCCAATATCGACCGTATCGGCCGGGAAGGGGCGAAGTTCATGACCTACTATGCCGAGCAGAGCTGCACGGCAGGGCGGACCGCGTTCATCACCGGCATGCAGCCGGTGCGCGTTGGCATGGTTCTGCCGGAGATTCCCGGAAGCCCGTCCTACCTGCGAGCCGGCACGCCTCACCTCGCCAAGTTCCTGTATGATCTCGGCTACTCGACAGGTGAGTTCGGCAAGAACCATCTCGGAGATACCACCGAATCCCTGCCGACGGCACACGGGTTCCAGGAATTTTGGGGATACCTCTATCACCTCGACGCCATGCAGGGGGTGAGCTTCCCCGACATCAACAAGACCTCAACCGAGCAGGGGATCGCACCAGCTTGCAGGAACACGCCGATTCCTGGGATAGCGGAAGACCCGGCGGCGGTGGACCCAAAAACCACGACCTGCCTGACACCGCCGCGTCCGATGCTTGCGTGCAAATCGTCCGACGGATCCCCGGCGAACCAAAGCTGCAAGGATGAGGGCCCGCTGACGCTTGAGCGCTCCAAGACGATTGACGAGGAGATCTCGGCCAAGGTCATCGATTTCCTCGACCGCAATGACCCGAAGAAGACCAACAAGCCGTTCTTCGTCTGGTACAACCCCGCACGCATGCACATCACCACCGTGCTGCCTGACAAATATCTGAACATGGTCGGCGAGCCCGGCGGCAAGGACTGGGGCGTCAACGAAGCCGGCATGAAGCAGATGGACGACAACATCGGCTATGTTTTGAAAAGGCTCGAGGAGATGGGAGAACTCGACAACACCATCGTCGTCTTCACGACCGATAACGGCGCCGAGACGATCACCTTCCCAGATGGCGGCACCACCCCGTTCAAGGGCGGAAAGCTCAGCACCTGGGAAGGCGGCATGCGTGCGCCGCTTGTGGTTCGCTGGCCGGGGCACATCGAGCCCGGCACAGTCAAGAACGACATGTTCTCTGCGCTCGACTGGCTGCCGACCTTTGTGAACATCGCAGGCGGTCCGAAGGGCGACGGCCTGAAGAAAGAGATCGAGGCGGGCAAGTATCCGGAGATCGTCAAGACCACGCTCGACGGGATCGACCAGCGCGACTTCCTGGAAGGCAAGTCGCCATCCGCGCGCGACAGTTTCTTGTACTATTCCGGCAAGGAGCCGTCGGCGGTCCGCTACAAGAACTGGAAGATGTACTTCGCGATGGTATCCGACGCACCGTCGGGCTTCATCTCAGGCGTGCAGCCCTACTCGTGGACCCAGGTCGTCAACATCAAGCGCGATCCGTTCGAGACCTCGGTTGGACAGCAGATCAAGACGCTCTTCGGCATGGGCGGCGCCATCGCGTCACCGTCCACCGCCTATGTCTATGACTGGAACATCCTGCCGATCGGCCAGCAGTTGTGGCTGAAGCATCTCGAGACCTACATCGACTTCCCGCCGCTTCAGAGCCCTGCAAGCTACAATCTGGAGCAAGTGATGCAGCAGGTCCGGGAAATGAAGACAGGTCACGATTGATGCGCGCAGTAGCGTAACGACGTCGGAGCGGACGCCCTTCGGGGCGTCCGCTCCGTGCTTCATCTGTCAGGCCTTTGGGCCGACTGAGGGCGTAACGATGAGCGATTTCATCCAAGCAGGTCGCGACGAACCACGCTGGCCTCCGGTGATGGCGATCCTGGCGGTGTTCGCCCTTTTGGAGGTGCTGCCGCATCACGTCTATGCCATGCCGCGATGGGTGTCATACGCGGTCCTGATTGCAGCTATCGTTCCAATGATCATGGTGACGGTGTCGACCGACAAGGCAATGTGGCTGCGCATCGAGCACGTCGCCATCATGCTGCTTGCCGGCGTCTATGCAGGGAATACGGCGGCAGAACTCGGAGATATGGTTGGGATCATCACCATCCACCCGCCCGAGACGCGATCAGTGTCGCTGTTGACGTCTTCAGTTACCATCTGGATCACCAACGTGCTCACCTTCTCGCTGCTCTATTGGCAGATCGACGCGGGTGGCCCATCGCGTATCGCGCGTGGGATGGCTGGAACGCCCGACTGGCTCTTTCCCCAGGCTTCGGTTCCCGAACTGGCGCCCCCGGACTGGCGACCGCTCTACCTCGATTATCTTTCCCTCGCATTCAATACGGCGACCGCGTTCAGTCCTACCGACGTGCTGCCGCTCACCCGACGTGCGAAGGGGCTGATGATGCTCGAAAGTGCCATTTCACTGCTGACACTCGTGCTCGTGGCCGCGCGTGCAGTCAATGTGATTCCGTAGCGCCTCCACGGCGCGGTCGTCCATTCGTCCGTACAGATCGAAGGTGCCTGTATGTCAGTCGAAGCTGATCAGCTTTCAACAATGATTAATCACGCGGTCGCGCCGGCGTTCATGCTTAATGCCGTCGCGGCGATGGTGGCGGTGCTAGTCAATCGGATTTCCGGCGTAACCGAGCGGATCAGAAACCTCCGCGAGATCGATGAAGGTGATGTCTCTCGAGTGTGGCTGAAGCAGGAAATCGGGGAGCTGAGGCGGCGGGAACTGCTCTTGAACAGTGCATTGCACATGGCCGTCCTTGCCGGGATCGGCGTGACGCTTCTCCTCCTATTCGGATTCGTCATCGCTTTTTTGGGATACCGCCACGAACCAGGCGCCGCCGTACTATTCATTGCGGCACTTTGCTTCCTGGCGGCGTCGCTCGTCCGATTTCTGCAGGACATCCGGCTATCGCAAAGAGAGCACGACGACCGTCAGCTGCGCTGATCGCCGAACTGCTCAAGGCGCTCTCGCCTTCATTAGAAGTGGAACGAAACCCCGATGATCGGGCCCTGCTGGACAACGTCGAAGACAAACCCGTCGTTCTCGTAGTTGACGCCCAGTGCGCGGTATCCGGCCACCGCCGAGATGGTGTCGTTGAACTTGTAACCGAGGCCGAGGCCCACGTCCCAGTCGACGTCGGCACCACCGCCGCCCACCAGTCCCCATCCCGTGACATAGATTTCCGGGGTGAAGAAGTAGTTCCCGCGCAGGCCGACGACCGCGTCCACCCACGTGGCACTGTCTTCCCGCTCCACACCGGCCAGAAGTCCGCCGTTGAAGGAGATGTCCGTCTCGACCGACCAGACTTTCATACCGCCGAACACGTCAAGGTGGCCATTTTGATCTTCGAGGACGGCGTAACCCACGCCGAGAAGTCCTGCGAAGGTCTCGGACGTCACGTCGACGCTGTCGGCAAAGATGCCACGGGGCGTGTGCGCATCGGCCCCCAGTTTGACGTAGATCACGTCGCCGACGATGCTGTAGCGGTCATATCGTGCTTCGCCTGTCGCCATGAAGGCGAAGTCGAGATTGTCGAGAATGTCGCCGAAATCGGAGTCGATGTTGACTTCGGGAAGCCCGAATTGCCGTACGTCTCCGGAAATCCCGGCAGCCCAGAAGTATGGCGCGACCGTGAACTCCCAGCCGCTCCGGGTCTCGACCGTCTTCGCCTCCGGCGCGAGAGGCGTCATGTCGGCGGCGTTGCCGATCGATGCGGCTGTGACGCAGGCTAGCAATACAATCGCATGCAAGTGAATGGCCTTCATGAGAATCCCCCGATCTCGTTTGAACCCAGCACTGATCCCGAGTCGAGACTGTGCAACAGGAGGTGAATTTCCGCAAGCTGGACGCCTATTTTTGGTTGACTGCCTGGCGCAACTGCCTGAGCAGATCCAAGATCTGCTGGTCTTGGGGTCTCAGTTGGGCCATTCGTTCGGCAAATTGCAACGCTTCCGGCAGCCTCTGAAGCTTGAAACTATATTGCAGCGCGAGGCCGATGATGGCTGCGTCTCCCGTCGCCGCCCAGCGATCGAGACGGTTCAGGGCGTCCTCGGTCCTGCCGACGGAATCGAGGGCGACTGCTAGCGTCGTCTGGTAGCGGGAGTTTCCAGCGTCAAGCCGGACCGCTTCCTCGAGTTCTGCGATCGCGTCGGTCAGCGCCTTTTCGCGAACCAGGGAGAGACCATGTCCGTAGCGCAAATCTGCCCGTTCGGGCGAAATTGAAATTGCTTCGGCATAGGTTTGCTCGGATTTGTCGTTCCGTCCGATGGCACGGTAAAACTCCGCGAGATTGACACGCGAACCTTCTAGGGTAGGGTCGAGAGAAATCGCTCGCTGGAAGGCGGCTTCCGCCTCTGGAATACGCTGTTGGCCGAACAGGAAGACACCATAGTTGCTTTGCGTTTCCGCAACGTCTGCATTTGTATCGACGTAGGCGCGCAGGTCTTCGACCGCTTTCTCGAAGCTGCCTCGCTGGTTGCCGAAGAGGTCGGCAGGAGTGCTGCCGAGAGCGGTGACGGCCGCGACACGCACAGCGCGGGTGTCATCGCTGAGCAGGTCGCCGATCGCCTCTAGCCTGTGTTCTGGCGGGAGGCTGCTTGCTGCTTCTGCGGCGCCAAGCCTCACAAGGGGATCTGCATCTGTTGACGCGGCCCGAATGTCCGCGGTTGTATCCACTCCGCCGATCCGGCTCATTCTAGCGATTGCGCTACCCCTGACGATCCCCGCCTGTTCCCGATCCTTGACAAGCTTGCGCAACGCCTCCACGGCTGTCCGATCGCCGTTCGCGGCTCCGGCGAAAGTATGGGTGATCGTGGGGCGTTGACGCCATTCGGTTCCATACCATTTGTCCATGTTCTCGGCTGCCCAGGCATTGTCCTTTCCAGCATGGCACGTCGTGCATGCATTCGGCGTTCCGGAGGTCGCCGACAGGTCCGGTCGAGGGATGACGAACGAGTGGTCGCGTCTCGGATCGACCTTCATGTATGTGCGCTCGGGCATGTGGCAGTTGGCGCATCGAGCACCGGCCGAGCCGACGGGATGGTGGGTATGACTCGGATCGTCGAACAGCCCGCTCGGATCCTGCTTGACGAAGCGCTCCGGTCTGGTTTCCGTGTGGCATTGCGTGCAGAGCGCGTTTCCCGCCGCCTTCAGGCCGGCGTCATGCGGCCGATGGCAGTCGAGACATGTCACCCCCGCCCTTGCCATTTTGCTTTGTAGAAACGAGCCGTACTCGAAGACCTCGTCGAGTATCTGTCCGTCAGGGAAATAGAGATCCTCTCGCAGCAGTGCCGGGGAAAAGTAGTCGAGAAAGGGCTTCCCGGCTTCGTAACCGCTCAACAGCCTTGTTCGTCTTGCATGGCAGGCGAAACAGACATTCGCATCCACCTTCGGCAAGCCCAGGTCTGGCTTGCGGGCTGACGAGGCGTCGCTGGGCTGCGCCCATGCGACGTGCTTGGCACCTGGACCGTGACAGGACTGACAGCCGATGCTGGTGGCGACATAGGTCGAGTTGTATTCGTTCGTCGGCGGTTGAAAGTTCGCTTGCGGATCGGTCGAATGACAGTCGATGCAGGTGCGATTCCAGCGGTAGAAGGGGCCTGTCCAGTGGTAGGTCGAACCGGGTTGGGCCGGGGTCTCGTTGCCGAGCCAGAACCACTGGCGCTTGGCCGTGTCCCAGGCTATGTCGAGAGCCTGCAGCCGTCCTCCTCCTATATCCGCGAGGTACTGCTGAAGCGGTTCATAGGCGAAGGTATATTCGACTTCGAACTCGCCTTCGTTGCCATCCGGCCCTTCCGTTTTGACCAAAAAACGGCCTTCGCGACGAGAGAACGTCGTGACAATGCCGTCGTGTTCAAACCGGGCATTGTTGAAATCGCCGCGGACGGTGCTGTCGGTCGCCAGCGCCATGGCCTTGGCATGGTGGGATTTTGCGAAAGCCGCTGCCTCATCACCGTGGCAGGACGCGCAGGTCGTTTCGTCGACAAAACCTTCATGAATCGACAACCGGGGATCCGGAGCGGACGTCGCTATTTTCTCGGTAGCAAGGCTCTGCCCGCTGAACGCCAGCGACAGGAACAATAGGGTCAGGAGGAGGACCAATCCCTTTTCCGCTTCTGACCGAACAGATCCTGCCACTCGATCGCTCCATGATAGCTGGTTTGGAAGCGTCACGCCGCCCTGGCGGCGTGACGCAGATGGGAGATCAATAGCACGGCGGGAAGGGGTAGTAGCCGCATTGCTGGTTGTTGTAGTAGGAATTGTAGTAGTAGGGGCGGGCTGCCGCCGCTCCAATGGCAGCGCCGGCCACCACGCCCGCGGCGACCGGAGCGCCGCGGTACCAGGCACCGTGGTAGACAGGCGCATGCCAGTAGGTGCCTCCCACGCGGTTGATGTTCGTGTCGCCGATATGGACGTCGTCTCCACGGAAGCCGCCACGGAAATCGCCTCCCGCGAAGTCTCCGCCACGGAAACCGCCGCCGCCGAAGCTGCCGCCACCAAAGCCGCCACCGCCGAAACTTCCACCGAAGTGATCGATGAAGAGTGCCGCCGGTCCAGTCGCACCGCTTAGACTTCCCTCCAGAACAGCGATGTCGAATGTCAGTGTCGTGCCGTCGAGTTTCGGAGTTTTCAGCGTGACGACGGCGTCGCTGACGTCAGATCCGTCGCCGCCCAGCACCGATACCGTCGCGTTCGGAGGATCGACGGCGAAGTTGTCCTTGCCGTCGTCCCATTGCATGATGAATTGTTCGGTCGCCACATGCCCGGCGGCCCGCACCGGCCGGTCGGCAAAGACGATCGAATTGGCGGAGACGCCGGTCAGAACGAGTTTTCCGTTTTCGATCTTGGCTCCGGCCGAATTGATGACCGCCAGCGACGGCACCGGACCCGTCGGCGTGACTGCTCCGATGGCCTTTTCGAGCGGTACGTGCGGCTTCTTCGAGGCGTCCTGCGCAAAGGCAACGGTGGTCAGTGCGAATCCTCCGGCAAAGACCAACGTGGCGAAACGGTCGATTTTCATGGTGGTATCCTCCCAGTCGGGACGGGCGGCATGCCCGTCGCCTATGAACGCAATTGGAGTCCGATGTCGATGCGGCCTAGCCGAGAAGCGCACGGTCCTAGTCCTTGAAGATCTGCTTCCAGTCGTTCTTCATGTCGATGACGGTCCAGCCGGTGACCGCGGCTGCATCGAGCGCCTTGTCGAGGCGGCCGAATTCGGTGTTGCGGTCGTACGCGTATTCGCGCTCCTCATCGGTGTGATGAACAAGCATCCCGAGACGCGCCGGCGCACCAGCCATCGTCGTCCATTGCAGCATTTCGAGATCGCCGTCGGAATTGCCGAACGCTGCAATCGGTCGACGGCCGATCTGTTGGTTGATTCCGACCGGCTTGCCCGCCTTGTCATCGACGAAGTTGACTTCCGGCAGACGGTACAGGGTCGGCGTGTCGTCCTGCATCTTGAACTCGGTCTTGATCGAGGAACCGATGACCTGCTCCGGCGGGACGCCGTAGACCTTCTCCGTCCATGGCCGCATGAACTCAACGCCACCACCCGACACGATGTAGGTCTTGAAGCCGTTGGCGCGCAAATAGGAAAGCAGTTCCACCATCGGCCGGTAGACGAGTTCGGTGTAGGGCCGCTTGAATTTTGGGTCCCGTGCCGTTGAAAGCCAATCGGTGACGACCTTCTGGAAATCGTCGTTCGTCAGTCCCGCGTGGGTGACCATGATGAGTTCCAGGAGGCCTTTTTCGCCCGATGCCGCAAGCGTTTTCATATCGCCTTCGAGCACCGCCTTGAACGGCAGTACATTTTTCCATTCCGGATGCTGCGGAGCGAGCGTCATCACGCGGTCCAGGGCGAAGGCAAGCTGCGTGTACATCGGATGCTCGACCCACAGCGTGCCGTCATTGTCGAAGACGGCGATCCGTTCGGCTTCCGGGACGAAATCGGGCGAACCCTGCTTGGTTACCCTCTCGACGAAGGAGACGATAGCTGCCTTGGGCGCGGTATCGTTCCAGGAGGACAGGGGATCGCTCTGCGCGGAGGCGGACGCCGCCAGGAAAAGTGTGGCGGCGAGCACGAGCATCACGCCGCGTGCCGTTTTGCGGAGGTCGGGGCTGGCTAGCATAGGATGTACTCCCAGATGAGTGCGCCCGCCGAGTTGCACTCTATCCGGCGCCGCCCAACTCTACCGAATACGGTTCTCCCCCGATATTGCCCTTTGGGGAATCTGCGGACCTCGGAACAATCCGGAGTAGCAATTGTCCGGATGACACCACAGCGTGAAGCTGTTATGTTCGCCGAGCATCTGGGGGAAGTCTGATGGGCTGGGGATGCAGTTGTTCCGCTAGATTTCAAGGAGCCGCCGTTCTGGCGATCGCTGTCTCAGCGGTTGTTTGCGGGTGCTACGCCGTTGCCTCGGAAACGTCGCATGCACTCCTCGATCGGCCGCCGCGGGTTCTCATACTTTATCCCTATGATGAGCGGATCGCGGCAACGACCGCTGCCGGAGAAGCATTGCGCAGCCGCCTGCTGGAAGCGACTGATGGCAAGATCGATCTGTTTTCGGAGTTTCTTGATCTGTCGAGGTTTCCGGAAGCCGATCATGTCGTACGCATGGGCCGATATCTGGCGGAGAAGTATGCCGCTCGTCGCCCGGACGTGGTCGTCGCACTTGGCAAGGAGTCTGCCAGCTTCATATCGACGAACCGAGGAAGGATCGCTCCCGGTGCGAAGATAGTCGCCGCAGGCTTCGGCAGCTCCACCGCGGAGAACATCGATCTACCGGATGACGTGATCGGCGCGTTCGCCACATTCGATATTTTGAAGACGGCCGAAATGGCCCGCAAACTGCAGCCCAATGCCCGTTACCTGTATATCATCGGTGGATCGTCGGACTTCGACCGGGGATGGCTGTCGACGGCGCGCGCCGATCTTGACGAGTTCTCCAAATCATACGAAACGACGTACCTTGAAGATCTGACGATCGAGGAATTTGTCGAACGTGCATCGCATGTCCCGTCCGATAGCATTATCTTGGCGTTGACGGTCTTTAAGGATCGGGCAGGGCGGAATTTCATTCCGCGCGAGGCGATCAAGCTGATCGCGGCAACGGCCAGTGCGCCTGTCTATGGCCCCTATCAGACCTACATCGACCATGGCATCGTCGGCGGCAATACCGTCACCTTTGACGCTTTGGGCCGGACCGTCGGAAATCTTGTCGTCGATGTCATAGCCGGCCGACCGGTCTCCGATATCCAGGCACCCCAGATAAACATCGTAGATTCTCGACAACTCCGACGTTGGGGGCTTGCGGAGGGGAACCTTCCTCCGGGTACCGTCCAGATGCACAAAGAGAAGAGCCTGTGGGAAGAACACTGGCTGGCGGTAACAGTGGCGCTCGGCGTCGTTTTAATCCAGGCCGGCGTTATCGCTGCATTGCTGCTCGAGCGACGTCGTCGCCAGGATGCAGAGAGTATGTCTCGCCTTCACCTGCTCGAAGCTGTCCACCTCAACCAGTCCGCAACGGCCGGCGCCTTGTCTTCATCGATCGCCCACGAACTAAACCAGCCCCTGTCGGCAATTCGAAACAATGCCGAGGCAGCGTCACAGCTCCTTCGAAGTGGCAACCCCGATCTGGAGTTGATTCAGCAGATCCTTCTCGACATACAGGAGGACGATCAGCGTGCGGGCGACATCATTGGCCGGATGCGAGGATTGCTCAAGAAGAGACGTGAGATTGATTGGCAGGAATTCGACCTGAACGACGTCACGTCGAGCGCGATCCACATCATGCACGGCGAGGCTGATCGCAGAGGGATTACGCTTAATACGAATCAGCCGACGACCGAGCTGCCGGTGCGGGCAGACAAAGTTCATGTGCAACAGGTCGTCCTCAATCTGGCGACCAACGCGATGGACGCCATGATGGACGCCGATTGCGCCAGAAGAATCCTGACGTTCGTAACAGGAATTGCGAAGGAGAGGGCCGAGCTCTGTGTGGTCGACACAGGCAACGGCATTCCCGAAGAACGCCTGTCCAGCATCTTCGAGCCGTTCTATACGACCAAGAAGGCAGGGACAGGGTTGGGTCTTTCCATAGCGCGCGCCATCGTCGAGACATATGGCGGCACGATCTCTGCGCACAACCGGCCTGAAGGCGGCGCCATCTTCCGGGTGGTCCTGCCTCTGGCCCGACGGGAGGAGCGAGGCTCATGAAACCGGTCGTCCATATCGTCGATGACGATAAATCCTACCGAACGGCGACTGCACGGCTGCTCTCCGCCTACG
The DNA here is from genome assembly GCF_000282035.1 of Rhizobium sp. CF122. GTDB lineage: Bacteria > Pseudomonadota > Alphaproteobacteria > Rhizobiales > Rhizobiaceae > Rhizobium. The sequence continues at coordinate 6,947 of NZ_AKKA01000034.1, read as the reverse complement.
GCGTGAAGGTCGAGGCCTATGAATCCGGAGATCAGTTTCTCGCCTGCCTTCCAAGCTGCGAGCCGGGCTGCGTTCTCCTTGACCTGCAGATGCCCGGCCAGTCTGGCCTGCAGATACAGCGCCGGTTGTGCGAGCTGGCGCCGCTACTGCCAATCGTATTCCTCACCGGCGAAGGAGACATAAAGGCCGGCGTCGACGCGATGAAGGCGGGCGCGCAGGACTTCCTGGAGAAGCCGAGCTCGGTCGCCGTCCTGATGGAAACGATCGAGTGCGCGTTGGCTCAATATGAAAGGCGGCGGGCCGAGCACGAGCGTCTGCAGGAGCTGAGGACATTGATGGCGAGCTTGAGCGCGCGCGAAGCGGAAGTCTTCGGGCTGATCATCCGTGGCCAGCTCAACAAGCAGATCGCCTATGCCCTTGGCATTTCGGAGCGGACGGTGAAGGTGCACCGCCATCAGGTTATGGAGAAGCTCGGAGCAAAGTCTTTGGCGGAGGTTGTCACGATCGCCGCCGACATCGGCCTCGACCGCGGACGCAGTGCTCTCTGGGAGTGATCGGGCGACCATCCCCTTAGGGCAATATCAAGCAACCGCCGACGCACCTACAATCACAGGCAACTGCGTATCTCGCGTATTGTCACGAATGGGGGGCATGAGGTGGGAAAGCTGCGCCGCACTGTCGCAGTCGTCGATGATGATGCGAGCCTACGTCGAAGCGTCGGGCGGCTCCTCAATGCCTACGGGTTTCTGGCGATGGAGTATGCATCGGCGGAAGCCTTTCTCGGCCGTGATCCAGAGACGCCGATCGGCTGCCTCGTGCTGGACATCGACCTGGGCGGCATGTCCGGCATCGAACTACAGCGGAGGGTGAAAGTGGCTGGATTGAAGCTGCCGGTGATCTTCATTACCGCCCTCGAAGACGCTCGCCTGAAAACCGAGGCAGAGCAGGCAGGGTGCATCGCATATTTGCGAAAGCCGTTCGCGGCGGCCGTACTTGTCGACGCGGTCGAAAGGGCGCTCGGATCGTGAACTCTGGATCGAGGAAAGACCTCCACGACCGCGGGTCAAAAGGCGCACAAGTCATTGAAGGCGCGTCCCGTATCGGCCAGTTTGGCGACTCCCTGTTGGAGGGCGATGCCTTAGTCGGCACGATGCTTGACGCGTTGAAGCAGCTTGGCGCAGAGGAGGATACCATCGTCGTTGTCGCCTCCGACAACGGACCGGACGGTCCTGGCGCGAGCCGCTTCGGCGCCGACATGCCAGACATGGGAGCCTCCGGGCTTTACCGCGGCGCGATTGGCGAAGTGAGCGAAGGCGCAATCCGCACCGCCGCCATGATCCGCTGGCCGCAACGGATCAAGCCGCGGTCCTCATACGCAATGTTCTCGATCATGGACTTCTTCCCGACCCTCGCACATATTGCGGGCGGCAAAATTCCGGACAACCGGCCGATCGACGGCGTCGACCAGAGCAAACTCCTGCTCGGCGAAGATGACAACGGGGCGCGCCAGCATTTGCTGACCTTCGTGCGTTCGGAACTGGTCGCCGTTCGCTGGAAGCAGTTCCGGGCCTATTTTGCTGACGTAGCGCCGGGCCGCAGCGGTGCGGGCGGGGCAATCCTGATGGGAGGCGTAGGCGCGAGCGCTGCACCCATGAACGGTTATCCCGGTATTCAACATCGAGGCCGACCCGCAACAGGAGCACAATATCGGCGCAATGTACGACTGGGTTTTAGGGCCGATATTGAAGGCAGTGGCGGAATACAAGAAGACCCTCGTGCGGTCACCCAATCCACCTGCGGCAAACATGACGAAGTTCTGAGTTGGATCGGCAAGCGGGTCTGACGAGGTAGGGAGTCGCTTCTCTGGGTAGAGGCCGATTTCGCTGGTCAACTCAGAGATCGATGGCGTCCGCGTTAGCCATCGTAGACGGGTCCAAGTACGTGAAACCGCGGATCCGAATCCAAGGTATCGTCGCTGAAAGGCGCGTTTTGGAGCCGCTTTTCCAACTCGGTGCATGGCCCGTGGATCACTCGAGCGGGTACTACCTTGTAGCCGGGCAACGCGATCCTGTTCGCATCTAAATGCCGAAGGGCGCATACGTGCTGACCTGCACGGCGGTACCGCCGAGGGGCGGCCCTGAGGATCCGCCGGCAGGACCCCTCGATATCGAGGAGGAAACCGCTAGACAGATCGTCGTGTCGATTGCACGCAAGTGGACCAAGCCTCGCATCAGCCGTGAGACTACGAAGGAACAGCAGGGGTATTTTGAGAAGCCTGCAACTCCCGGGAGCAGATTTGACCAATCCATATAGACTGGTGAATGCGCCGGGATCCAGCGCTATTCCCTAATTTAGCTTATCGTGACGGCATTGCTTGAAGAAAAAGTCCGCTGTCGTGCCCAATGAGCAGGAAGCCAAGCGGAGCTGGGCGAGGTAGACCGCTTTGTCGACGGCGGCCTTCTCGCTGGCTACGAGGCGCGTCAAACGGGTTCACCGGATGCCCGGTCTCTCAAGATCAAAGGCCTGGAAGAAGTTGGAGGTGAACGTTCGGGGGCGCTTGCCTCTGAGGCACGGCCCCCTAGTTCCTGCTCCAGGCCAAAAATGGCCGATAGTGTCGCTGGGCGATAAGCAGAGTTCGATCCGGTTGGATGATATAGATCTCCTCGACCTCGCGCCCTGTCTGATCCGTGAACGTATGGGGGAACGAAGAGCCGATCGGCGACCTCGTGATCTTCGTTCGAGGCTGGCCGCCGTAAGTGATGCTGCCGGGAATAGGCGCGTAGCCTTCCGACTGATAGGAGCCCGAAACGGCTGTGCAGCTTGCAACAAACATCGCGATCACGACCGACGCTACTATTTTTTGAAACATCCTCTGGCCTCCCAGTTCATCGGTCAGATTCCGCGCGCGTGGTCACTCTCACGCAAGCAAGTGAACCCAGAACCTTTACTGCGGAAATGTCAGGCAACGATGAGAGCTTTCGGCCCCTCGGCGAGCCCGTCATCCGACTACGATGGCTCCGTTGGTAGAGTCTACCAGTTTAGAGGACACGCGCTACCACTTTGAACGGATCCTGTCTTACTTTCAGAGATTGGGACAACCACGGCTGCAATAAGAGATGAAGGTTGGCCTAAATCCGTAAAATGCAAACCCTGAAATCGCTACGTTTTTGCAGTTCGAAAGCCACGATTTGGTGAAGCGACGACCCATAGCCGTGAAGCTACAAAGGCTTTGTCTCCATCGGCGTAAAATGGATTCCTTGTCGGTTCTCCCGGCAGTGCGGTCGAGACATTGATCGCTTCTCGCCCGCAACGAAAAAAGCCACGGAACGAAATCCGTGGCTTTGTCTTCGAGACGACCAAGGAGATCACGACATCCGGAATAGGATGCCGGTCTCCTCAAGAGATGGTGCCCCCGGCAGGGTTCGAACCCGCGACCCCCTGATTACAAATCAGGTGCTCTACCAACTGAGCTACAAGGGCGATGCCTGCCAAGTACCAGATTCTGCCGTCCTGTAAAGAAGAAATCGGCGCGATCTTGATTTCATTGGTGCCACCTGACCGCCGGAGATTGGCAAGCGGAACGAGATAGACGGCGTCGGTTTCGCAAGCCCAATTCTGAGCAGTTTGCCGCACGCTTGCTTGCAACGCGTCTCCAGGGCCTGTCTCACTGGCTCCTGATGGCGACATGATTGCGAGCACCGAGGCAACCATGAAACAATGACGCCCATCATCACCGCACGGTTCTCTCCCTGAAAATCGTGCGTGGCAAACTCGGGGGGCGACCGTCGGTTCCCCCGACGACAACTCGACGATCTATTGGGTGGGTGTTGGAATGGGGCGTTCAGGGGCGGGCGCCAGCGGAGCGGGTTCGTGCGTTGGCTGCGACTTGTCGATCCAAGCGATGCTGAGAATGATGGCGACGAATACAGCGACGAAGAGAGTGCCGACAATGAGGGAGCGGATGGCCATATGGGGTACGTTCCTCCTGTTCGCGTACGGGACAGCTATAGAAAACGGCAGAGTCAAAACCGAGGCGAGTCAGCTTTTTTCTGATCATCAGCAATGGTTTGCCGCCTTCCTCCTTGCTTTTCCCGAAGCTGCGGTCGTTCCCCATGATGAAAGGGATGCTCTGTCGGCGCTCATCAGTACGAGCCGGAAGCCCTCAATGTGGAAGATCAAGGATCGAGCCTTGCAATGGCTGTCGCGCAGTCTCCGGCCGGCGACAGGGCGAGATTGCTGTTCGCGTTTGCCTCGTCGCTCAGCGCGCAAATTGGCAAGAAAGAGCGCCGCCGATCGAAGAACGAGGCGGATCGTGGCATTCGCGTGTTGCCGCGATCCGCCGCCGATAGCATCATACTTTCAAATGCAGCCTTGCCGCATAGAGAGCAATCGCCGCCGCGTTGGACACATTCAAGGACTTGATGGCGCCCGGCATCTCGAGCCTTGCAAGTGCGCTGACGGTTTCGCGTGTCTTCTGCCGCAGCCCTTTGCCCTCGGAGCCCAGCACCAGCGCCACCTTGTCACCTGAGAATGTACCTTCGAGCGGGGCGGGACCTTCCGAATCAAGGCCGATCGTGAAGAAGCCGAGCTTGTGCAGTTCGCCAAGCGCGTCCGCAAGGTTCGTGATCTGGATATAGGGGATGAGTTCCAGCGCGCCGGAGGCTGATTTCGCCAGCACGCCTGATTCGGTCGGGCTGTGGCGTTGCGTGGTAATGACGGCACCGGCATTGAAGGCCACGGCGGAACGCATGATGGCGCCGACGTTGTGCGGATCGGTCACTTGGTCGAGCACGAGAAGCAGCGGACTGTCTTTCAGCGCTTCGAGCCGGCGAACGGGAAGGGGCCGCGTTTCCAGCATGACGCCCTGATGGATCGCGTCAGGACCGAGAAGCTTGTCGATATCGTGCGGAGCGACGATCTCGACCGGAATGCCGAGCTGATCGGCATCGATCTCGAGACGGGCAAGCGCGTTCTGGGTCACCGACAATTTGACGTTCTTGCGCTCTTTGTTGTCGAGCGCTGCACGAACCGTGTGGAGGCCGTAGAGATAGACCTGCTCGGGTGCGAGTGTCGGCGGCTTCCAGTCCTCGGCGCCGCGCCGGCGCTTCTGCGGCGGAGGTGTCGGAATCTCGCCGCGTTCGCGCTTGCTGTCGCGATGCGCACGGCGCAGGGTTGCGTAATGTGTGTCCTTGGCGGACTTGTCGTTGGTGGGCTTGCCACCGATTTTGTTGTCTTTGCTCATGCGGCTTTATAGCGAGGGCACTTCTTTCCGCATAGGATTTCTTTCAAGAGCCCGGCTTTCCACGGTCGATGAAATTTTTCACATTTTTTCCATCGTCATCGTGTTGACATGCGGAAATCGTCCGGTCATATACGCGGCGCAGACCGAGGGGCGGCAACGCTTCGAAAGTCTGACGAGCTTGGTCTCGCGATCCGGACGAAAAGACTGGAGAGATGCCCGAGTGGTTAAAGGGGACGGACTGTAAATCCGTTGGCTCAGCCTACGTTGGTTCAAATCCAACTCTCTCCACCATTCGTCATTGGATCGGAACCACCCCGCGGGTATAGCTCAATGGTAGAGCAGCAGCCTTCCAAGCTGAATACGCGGGTTCGATTCCCGCTACCCGCTCCAACCTCTAGTAGTTTTGCAAAAACCATTGGCGCTGTGATAGAGAGCGATTAGCGATCTGAGCGCTGCCGTCAAACTAGATCGGCGTGTCTCTCTGACGAGACCAGCGAACAACTCACCCGCCAGCGCGACTGCTAAACCCTCTCCAAACAAAGCGGCTCGCCTTAAAGGCTGCGGTCATTTTATAGAGCGCCGAAGAGTCCAGCGCCCTTTTACTGAATATCAATAACGCCGCACCCGGCAGACAGAACAAGAGCCATACTGTGAGAACCACGCGGGCTCCATCGAAGGCATAGCAAGCCACCGCTGCGGTAAGCATAAGACCGATTCTATAAACGGCGATCTGAAGCGCCGTCGCGCGACCGGAAATTGCGGCAATTCCCATCGCCGCAAAGACTGCGGTTGCACCTGGAATAAATAGGTAGAGAACGAGCATCTTATTCTCGGCTGTCCGCCTTCTTGATTTCATTCCGAATATGGAGAGTGCTGTCGCGGCACCTGCGCGTGTGATTTGCGCTGCTAGCCCCACAGAAGCACAAAAGGCGAGGCGAGCGCGATGATGCCGGCGATCATCCATCGCCTCTGCCCGTAAGCGCTGAGGTCTTCCCTTGAAAGCCAGATGCGAACGGCAATGAACCCGATCGCAATCAGTGCGCTGTAGATCATGGCGCGCAGCAGGATCGACCAGCCGCCGCCGAAGAGACCGATGGCGATACCGAAACCGGTAAGCGCGCCGAGAATGCCGTATCCGACGTCGAACATCAGCATTGTCGTGGTCGAAAGCGGCGTCAGCATCTTCGGAAAGGCGATCGCGAAGGCCGCCGTAAGCAGCCATATCGCGACGATCGCCTGCAGCGTCGAGGAACTGACGATCGAGGTCGCCAAAGCTGGAAGCCGCTCAGGCGAGGAGAGACGTACAATCTGCGCGACCCAGTCGATCGAAGCTGCAAGAATCCACAATATGAATGCGCAAGCGGCAAAGATCAGAAAGTTGCCCGCGGATCGCTTTGCAATTTCCTTTGGTTCCATTGCGTTGTCTCCAGACAGTGCTTCCCCGTGAGAGCAGTAAATGAAATAGTATCATATCCTTGGTCCCGGTCGCGCCCGTTCTTCGCGAATATATCTTCGCTGCCATCTGCGGTGGATATTGCCGATCCGGCACCTCCTTCCCATATGCGCCCGCAGGCTGGGAATACGGTCCGCAATTAGGTCTTGCGCAATTTCCACGAAAGCCTTAAACGGCGGCACTAAACCGGTTCGCCGGGGTCATCCATTTCGTTCACAGGAAGCATTCAAATGGCAAAGAGTAAGTTTGAGC
>NZ_AKKA01000033.1 GCF_000282035.1 Rhizobium sp. CF122 | reverse complement strand
GAAGCGGCGGCTTGCCGGCGGCGTCATCGATGCTGACCCGCATCGGAATGCGCTGCACGACCTTGACCCAGTTGCCGGTCGTGTTCTGCGCCGGCAGCAGCGAGAAGCTGGAACCAGAGGCCGGGCTGATGCTCTCGACCTTGCCCTTCCACTCCACGCCAGGGTAGGTGTCGACATAGATCGTCACCGGCTGACCCGGCTTGACATAGGTCAGTTCCGTTTCCTTCGGGCTCGCGGCGATCCAGAGGTTTCTTGCCGAAACCAGCGAGAAGGCTTGCGTGGACGCTTGCAGGTAGGAGCCCGGCTGCAGCGAGTTGACGTTTGTCACGATGCCCTCGAACGGCGCCTTGACGACGCTGTGGTCAAGTTCGCGCTGCGCATCGTCCACCTTCGCCTTGGCTTCGAGATAGAGCGGATTCTGTTCTACCGGCTGGTCGGCATTGCCGCCGAGCTGCGCCAGCGTCGCTGCCGCTTCGGCCTTGGCAACGGCAACCTTCTGATGACCGGCGTCGAGATTGTGCTTGGCCTGGTCATAGGCGACACGTGTCGCAGCCGAGCTGTTCAGGAGGTTCTGCTGGCGGTCGAACTCGGTCTGATAGTAGGGAATATCGGCTTCGGCCTGTGTGATCTCAGCAAGCGACTGCTGATAGCTGGCCTTCAGATTGAGAATCTGGTTGCGCACGGCGCCAAGCTGCGCCTGCGCACCGTCGAGTGCGATCCTGAAGGAATCCTGGCGCAAGCTGAAGAGCACCTGGCCCTTCTCGACAGCCTCGTTCTCGTGCACGCTGATCTGGTCGACGATACCCGAAACGTCGGTCGTCAGACCGACCATGTCAGCCTGGATATAGGCATTGTCCGTCGACATGACTTGGCCGCCGTTGACGTAGTAATAGCCACCGATGACGAGCGCGACGGGCAGCAACGCGAACAGAACGGGCCGCGTGAGGCTGCGCCGGCGGCGGACCTTCGCACCGCCGGGCGCAGCCACAGCAGTAGCGGGCGCTGAATTGGATGAAGGCGCCTCGGCTACTGTTTCCTCGCGAGGGGAAGCGTCATTTTCTTCAACTGGGTTTTTGGCATTTGCGTCGGCAACGACGCGCAGGGAGGACTTCTCAGCCATGTCTGGTCTCATTTGCGGCAACCGGGGTTCGGCAGGCCTGCACTAGGTTCGTCTTCATTGCGAATAGGATGTCGAACAGCTGGTCCCGCTGCTCGGGAGAGATACTCTCGAATGCTTCGCCGCGCGTCAGCTCACCGAGGTCGCGCATCTCGGCAAGCAGCGGGTGTGCCTCTTCACGCACATAGAGAAGCCAGATGCGGCGATCGGTCGGATGCTGACGACGCTCGATGAGACCGCGCTCGGCGAGTTTGTCAAGAATGCGGACAAGTGTGATCGGCTCGATTTCCAGGATCTCGGCAAGCCCGCCCTGGTGGATTCCCTCGTTGCTGCGCAGGTACGCAAGCGTCTGCCATTGCGACCGCGTGAGCCCAAGGCAACGCGCGCGCTGCTCGAACCGCTTGCGAAGCAGCCGTGCAACGTCGTGCAACAGGAAGCCGAGAGTGGGATTGCCATTCATAGGAGACAGTGCCGATAATTGATAAGCACACTTATAATATGCCCAGATATATTAAGCGTGGGCAGGGCACAATAGGGTCCCTCCCAGATTCCGCAGCTGCGGCCAAAATGCCGCACTGGAATACGCGCGGAAATTTCGAAGGCCTTTCGAAATTGCAACCGGTTGGCATTTGCAATTTCGATCGGCAGCCGTTTAAAGTAAAAATCCAGAGGGTTATCGGAAATGCAGTGATCTTCGTTCGATCACTTTTTCGCGATGACAAGCACGCGTGCGCGGCCTGCAGCCGCGATTGTAAATTCGCAATGGCATAGGTGAATGAGGGAGCGCCCTTGTTCAGAGACATCCAGACATGAATCGCAGCACATCAGCATAAGCGACGGCAGCACTTGCGGCCGTCCGGATAAGGAAACCGCCATGCCTTCCTTGCTTCGACACCTGCTGACCATCGGCTCCTTTGCTCTCATGCCGTTCACCGCGGCGATGGCACAGCAGCCAGCCGCCGCCCCTCCTCCCGTTTCAGTCGCAAAGCCTGTCGTGCGCGATGTCGTCGACAATGACGAATTCATTGGCCGCTTTGAACCAGTCGATCAGGTATCAGTGCGCTCACGCATCGGGGGCTACCTGCAGGAGGTGCACTTCACCGACGGCGCACTCGTCAAGCAGGGCGACCTGCTCTTCGTCATAGACCAAAGGCCGTTCATCACCGCCCTGAACGAAGCGAACGCAGCACTGGAAGTAGCCAAGTCAACGCTCGTCTACGCCGAGGCACAGTTCAAGCGGGCCGAGAGCCTGGCAACAAGCGGCAGCCAGTCGATATCGATCCTTGACGACCGCCGGCGCGAATGGGTTTCGGCGCAGGCAAACGTCCGCGGCGCGCAAGCGACGGCTGATCGCGCAGCGCTCGACCTCGAATATACAAAGATCACGGCCCCGATCGGCGGGCGCATCGACCGCCGGCTGATCTCCGTCGGCAACCTTGTCCAGGCCGATCAATCAGTGCTGACGACCATCGTTACGGTGGATCCGATCGACTTCTACTTCGACGTCGACGAGCGCCGCCTTCTCAATTTCGCGCAGACCGCCCGCGAGCGCGGGGTCGATCTGCAGGAGGGCGGTGGGGGCGTCGAAGTTGAGGTAAGGATCACGGATTCCAACGAAAAGCCATTCAAAGGCAAGCTCGACTTCGCTGAAAACCGCATAGACAGCGAGACCGGTACGAAGCGCATACGCGCGCGATTTGACAATCCGAACTACGTGCTCCAACCAGGTCTGTTCGGTCGCGTCTCCGTTCAGGCCTCGAATGTCTACAAGGCGATCCTCGTGCCGGACGAAGCGATCGGCTCGGACCAGAACCAACGCGTCGTCTACGTCGTTGGAGACGACGGAACGGTCACCGCAAAGCCGGTCCGGCCTGGACCACGCCTGTACGGCTATCGCGTCATCCGCGAAGGCATGGACGGCAACGAGACGATCGTCATCAATGGCCTTCTGCGCGCCCGCCCGGGTAGCAAGGTCACGCCGCAGATGGTCGAGCTGGCGCAAAGCCGCGAAGAGATCGCGCCGGAAGCCGCCGGCCTGGAGCTCAGCCGATGAGATTTGCGCACTTCTTCGTCGACCGACCGATCTTCGCGTCGGTGCTCTCTATTGTGCTGCTTATTGTCGGCGCCATCGCCTATTTTCAGTTGCCCGTGGCGCAATACCCCGAGATTGCGCCGCCGACCATTGTGATCCGCACCTCCTATCCCGGCGCTGACGCCGAGACTATTGCCAACACCGTGGCGACACCGATCGAGCAGGAGGTCAACGGCGTCGAAGACATGCTTTATATGTCTTCCTATTCGACGGCCGATGGTTCGATGGCACTCACAGTGACCTTCAAACTCGGCACAGACCTCGACAAGGCGCAAGTCCTTGTCCAGAACCGCGTTGCCATTGCCGAACCTCGCCTTCCTGAAGAGGTTCGGCGCATCGGCATCACGACAGCAAAGAGTTCGCCCGACCTGATGATGGTCGTGCATCTGCTGTCACCCAACTCTCGCTACGATCAGCTCTATGTCTCCAACTACGCGCGCACACGCATCCGCGACACGCTTGTTCGCCTCGATGGCGTTGGCGACGTCATCCTCTTCGGCGAGCGTGAATATTCGCTGCGCATATGGCTCGATCCGCAGAAACTGTCGGCCTACGGCATGACCTCCAGCGACGTCGTCGACGCTCTGCGCGAACAGAACGTGCAGGTTTCCGGCGGCTCGATCGGTGGGCCGCCGGCCGCCGGCACCAATGCCTTCCAATATACGGTGACGACGCAGGGGCGTTTCTCGGATGCCCGGCAATTCCGCTATGTCATCGTCAAGGCGACCGCGGAAGGGCGTCTCGTCCAGCTGCAGGATATCGCCCGCATCGAACTCGGCGCCAAGGACTACGTCACAAACAGCTATCTGAATGGCAAGCCCGCCGTCGCGCTCGGCATTTTCGCGCGCCCCGGAACCAACGCGCTCGCGGCCGCGGCTGAAATCAAGAAGACGATGGACACCGTCGCTCAGGATTTTCCCCAAGGTCTCAGCTACGACATCGTCTACAACCCGACCGAATTTATCGCGGAATCCATCAACGAGGTCTACAAGACGATCGCTGAAGCCGCGATCCTCGTCGCCATCGTGGTTCTCATATTCCTGCAATCCTGGCGCACGGCGATCATCCCCATCGTTGCCATCCCGGTCTCGCTGATCGGCACCTTCGCCTTTCTGCTTGCCTTCGGCTTCTCGCTCAACATGCTGACGCTGTTCGGTCTCGTGCTGGCAATCGGCATCGTTGTCGACGACGCGATCGTCGTCGTCGAAAACGTCGAGCGCAACCTGGCAAAGGGGATGACGCCGAGGGAGGCCGCACATGTGACGATGAACGAAGTCGGCACGGCCGTCGTCGCAATCTCGCTCGTGCTGATCGCCGTCTTTGTTCCGACTGCCTTCATCCCCGGCATTTCGGGTCAGTTCTATCGGCAGTTCGCCGTGACGATCTCGGTCGCCACCGCCATCTCGGCGCTGAACTCACTGACCCTCTCGCCAGCCCTCGCCGCATTGGTATTGAAGCCACACGAGGAGCACGAGAAACGTCGCAACCCGATCGCGCGTTTCGGGAGCGCGCTTGCCAATGGGTTCAACAACGGCTTCGACAAGCTCAGTGCAGGCTATTCCTGGATCGTGCGGCACACGGTGCAGACGGTCGCCGCACTCTGCGTCGCCTTGCTGGTTTTCGTCGGCCTCCTGGGGGCGACATACTATATGAGCAGGATCGTTCCGAGTGGCTTCGTCCCGGTCATGGACCAGGGCTACGCCATCGTCGTCGTGCAATTGCCTGACGGTGCAGCGCTTTCCCGCACCGACGCGGTTATCGAGCGTGCTTCGGAAATCATCCGCAACACGCCAGGCGTGAAGAATGCCGTGGCCTTCTCGGGGTTCAGCGGTGCGACCTTTACCAACGCCTCCAACTCCGGCGTGGTCTTCGCCGCCTTCGACACTTTCGAAAACCGCCTGGAGCACGGCCAGACGGCGACCAAGATCATCGGACAGCTATACGGGAGCCTGCAGGCGATCCAGGAGGCCTTCATCATCGCCATCCCGCCACCGCCAATCTCCGGTATCGGCAATGCCGGCGGCTTCAAGATGCAGCTCATGGATCGCGAAAGTTCGGACATGCGCCGCATCCTCGGCGTCGCCTACCAGCTAATGGGCATGGCCAACCAGACGGAGGGTCTGACCGGCGTCTTTACGACGTTCTCCGCCAATAGCCCGCAGTACTTCCTTGAAATCGACCGCGACAAGGCGCGTATGCTGAACGTACCGATCTCCAACATATTCGATACGCTGTCGATCAATCTCGGTACATCCTACGTCAACGATTTCAATGCCTTCGGGCGTGTCTACCAGGTGCGCGCGCAGGCCGATCAGCAATATCGCGTCGAGCGTGACGATATCCTCGCCCTCAAGGTCAGATCCGCGACCGGCGCACTCGTCCCACTTGGCACACTGGTCGATATCCGCGATACCAGCGGTCCTTCACTCGTCCAGCATTACAATATGTACGTGTCAGTACCCGTACAGGGTAACGCCGCTCCCGGCGTTTCGACGGGCACTGCGTTGGACAAGATGGAAGGGCTTGCGAAGCAGTTGCTGCCAGCAGGAACAACCTTCGAATGGACGGAAATCGCCTTCCAGGAACGAAACACCGGCAACACGGCGATCTACATCTTCGCCCTGTCGGTCGTCTTCGTTTTCCTGGCACTGTCGGCGCAGTATGAGAGCTGGGTCCTGCCGCTTGCCATCATCCTCATCGTTCCCCTTGCAATCCTGGCTGCCTTGCTTGGCGTCCATTTGCGCGGAATGGACAACAACATCCTGACCCAGATCGGGCTGATCGTGCTGATCGGGCTGGCGGCCAAGAACGCCATCCTGATCGTGGAATTCGCGAGACAGGCGCAGGATGAAGGCAAGTCGGCCGTCGAAGCCGCGATCGAGGCCAGTCACTTGCGTCTACGGCCGATCCTGATGACCGCCTTTGCGTTCATCTTCGGTGTCGTGCCGCTGATGATCGCCACCGGCCCCGGCGCCGAAATGCGTCAATCGCTCGGGACGGCCGTTTTCTCAGGGATGCTTGGCGTAACGATTTTCGGCCTGTTCCTGACACCCGTCTTCTACGTCGTGCTGCGCGCGCGCCGGAAAAAGCCTGTTGCGCAGGCCGAGACCGCGCCACCCTCCGAGGAGGCTGTCCCCGAAACCTCTTCATGAAGGACGCCGCTCGACCGCATTCTGTTTGAGCAGGTCTGACGACCAGATCTTCCGGAGCGGCTTCTCGACGAGCTCGTAGGCTGCCGCGCCGAGGATCGTACCGCCGGCAACGGCGATCGCGATGGTCGGCGTTGTCGACAGCCCGACCACGCCGGCAGCCTTGGCGATCACGGAAATCGCCAGCGTGTGCCAGAGGTATATCGAATAGGAGGCATCGCCGAGATAGGTGAGAAGCGGTACGCGGCCGATGCTCCCACCCGCCTCGAGGGACACCATGCCGTAGACCAGCGCCATGGCAAGGGGCCCGCAGATCGCTTCATCGAAATCGGCTCCGATCAGGAAGATGGTGGCGAAGCCGGAGAGCGATGCGCCGACACAAGCAAGCCCCAGACTGGTGCCTGCAATCCACCGCCTGATCCACAATTCGGCGAGAAGAACGCCTCCGAGGAACTCCAGAATGATCGGCCGGGTATAGGTTTCGAGCACCGGCGATGCGGGCTCGAAGAGAAGGCCGATCAGGAAAAAGCCTCCGAAGACGACCGTCAGGTACGAAAGCCGCCAGCGACGCGGCAGGAAAAGCGCCCCGGCAAACAACACGTAGAAGAACATCTCGAAATTCAGCGTCCAACCCTGGACGAGGACCGGCCAGATATCACCCGTGCTCGGCGACTGAGCGGGAATGAAGAAGAGCGAGGAAAGGATATGGGCGCCGGTCAGCTTCAGGTTCGGAAACAGGCCGACCACGGCACCGGCGATCATCACGCTCGTCACCAGCCAGTAGGACGGCGCGATGCGCCGAATGCGGTCGAGCAGGAAACCCTGCGGCGTCATCGGTCTGCGGTCGCTGATGACCCACATGATGAAGCCGCTGATCACGAAGAAGACGTCGACGCCGGCGGCACCAATGGCGAAATGCTCACCGGTCCTTTCCGCTGCGTGGAAGACCACGACGGCAAGTGCCGCGAAGGCGCGCAGATATTGGATGCCGTAAAGTGTCTTCATCCGGTTTCCTCGGAAGACCGGTCAAGGCCGGTCGAGATGCGATGACGTTATTGAGTGACGGGCTCTGGCGACGTCTGGCGTTGCCATGAGCTCACCGCCGGTTGGCGGCGCGCTATCGCCAGCTTCCCGGCGGCAAAGTAGAAAAGAAACGTCCCGACGTTGTATGGCGTCAGAATGTCGATCTCGACGAAGGACCGGATCGTCAGCAAGACCGCGATCGAGAACAGCAGATAGGATTCATCGTTCCTGAAGTCCTCGATGACGCGGCGCAAGTGCCCCCACAGAATCCGCAACAGCATGACGGCAAGAACGATGACGCCCGTGAGCCCCAGCTCGACGGCCGTTTCGATGTAGGTGTTGTGGAAGTGGAAGCCGCTGCGCGAACCGATGAAGAACTCTTCCCACAGCCGCTCCGGCTCGGAGAAGCCCTGGACCCAATAGGCCTGGTAGCCGATTCCCAATACCGGGTTTTGCTTGGCCGCCTCGATCCCCTGCTGCCAGAGATAGGTGCGGCCGGTCAGCGTGGAATCCTTGCCGAAGATGCCGAGAACAGCATCCACCGCCCCCAGATAGACACCGGCAACGGCAAGGATGACGACGGCGACGCCGCCGCCGATCACCAGCAGCTTGCGATGGTCGGGGGCAAGTGCGATGACGACGCGCAGCCCCATCATCAGGGCAATCACCACGGCAGTCGTCAGTACCGACGTCGCCGACTGGCAGGCAATGAGGCAGTATGCCGACAGAAGCCCGACCACGCCTGACGCGGCCATCCAGAGGCGTCTCTCACCGAAGATAAAGACAGCCGCGAAAGAGACGATCAGGCCTAGCGACGCATAAAAGCCAAGCTGATTCTTCGAGGCGAAGGCGCCCACGAAACTGAAGGTGCCGTCCAGAGGATCGTACTCGTAGTAACCGAACAGGAGCGAGTAGACGAGAACGATCCCGACGCCGGCGATCATGCCCACCGTCAGCGTTCTGACATCGAGCACGCGCACCGCAATCAGGGCGCAGATGACCTGCGTCAGATACTGGATGCTGGCGCGCAGCGAAATGCTGGGAACGGCCGACCAGAAGACCGACAGGAAGGCAAGTGCCGCAAACGCATAGATCCAGAGGTAGCGACCATGACTGCCGAGCACCTTCTTGTAGTCCACGGCGATGAGCGGCAGCCAGAGCGCATAGTAAAGCAGGATCGCCACCTGCCCGAACTTGATCGAGTAGGCGAAGCAAAAAAGTGACAGCGCCACGGCGGGGATGGCATAAGCCGCGTTCCCGCCTGGCTGAATGAGCACAGATTTTGCGATCCGCATTGCGGCCTCGTTATCTCATCGCCAATCCGGCGGTGACCTTGATAAGGTCGCCGGGCTGGAGTGCTGTATTTTCCTGAACCGGAATCTCCTTCGCCTTGCCGTCAACTTCGCGGACGATCGAATAGGCGATGCTCGCAGCTCCGGTGCTGGTGTCAAAGCGGGCGGCATCGGTCGATTGCGTCAATGCTTCCGCCATCAGCGAGTTGCTGGTTTCGAGCTTGAGATTGAGTTCGTCGAGTTGAGCCTCGGCGTTTTGCATTTCCTGGGCAAGCTGCGCATCCCAGTCGTTCCGAAGCGTGATCTCGTCCTGATTGGCCTTGCTGATGTCCTGCTTAGCCTTCAGCGAGTTGGTATCGATATCGAGAAGGGTCGCCTCGGTATCCGCTGCCCGCTGTTCAGCGGCCATCTTGCGGTTGCTGAGCGCAAGGCCCCTTTCGGCAAGATCCTCGACCTTGTCGCGGTCCTCAGTTGCAAGCTGCAACTGCCGGGTCTGCGTTTCAGTCTTCTTGGCGAGAGTCTCGACCTCGCTTTGCAGCAGTTGCTTGAGGTCGGCAAGCGCCTGAAGCTGCAACGTCAGCCGCTTCTTGCGTGTATTCATGAGCGCCGTTTCGCTGGCAAGCAGGGGCTTCGCCTCCGGCTTGTCCTGAAGCTCCTTAGGCATTTCGATCGTATCCTGGTTCGCGATCTCGGCCCGTAGCCGCGCCTGCTTCACCAGCAGGCGTGCCCGGTCGGCCAAGTAGACGACCGCATCACCCTTGGCGTTGATGAAATCGCGGGCAAATCGCTGCCCGGCGTCCGCCCGGCGCAGACCGCCGGCAAGGCTCACGGCCTTGACGATCGTCAGATTCGGCGCAAACGGGTACTCGCCGGGCTTTTCGACGTCGCCGGACAGATAGACCGGCCGGAATTCCGAGAGCTCGACCGAGGCAGACGGTCGGTCCTTCAGAGCAAATTGCTTCTGCAGTGCCGAACCGATCTCCTGGGCGATTGCATCGGTCGTTTTGCCCGAGGCAGGCATATCGCCGACGAAAGGCAGGGAAATGCTTCCTGAAGGCCCGACCGTGTAGTCCCCACTGACGACCGACCAGTCACGGATGCTACCATCCGCGGTCTGCCACTCGGCCACCCGGATCTTCAGCTTGTCCATGATACCAAGACGGTAGTCGTCGGCAGCAGCAAGCGATGAAGACGCCAGAAAAGCACCAAGTCCGGCTGCGACAACAATACCGGATCTTAGCGTGCGACGTCGTCCGGCCTTGCCGTCAAGAAAGCGTTTTTCCATGAACCTTCCCCGTGTTTCAGCACGACAAGCCGCAAGGCGTTGCCGCGCAGTACTGTTTGGGCTTTGAGATGCGGCTTAGTAGC
This sequence comes from Rhizobium sp. CF122, assembly GCF_000282035.1. GTDB lineage: Bacteria > Pseudomonadota > Alphaproteobacteria > Rhizobiales > Rhizobiaceae > Rhizobium. Next base: position 83,691 of record NZ_AKKA01000033.1, on the reverse strand, counting down.
TGCCGCGTTGAGCGCATACCGCCGGGATTGTGCGTGCGATGATCACGACATCCCGAACCAGCGACCAGTTTTCGACATAGTGCGTGTCGAAGGCGACGCGGGTCGCGTAAGAAACGTCATTGCGTCCGCTGATCTGCCAGAGGCCCGTGAGGCCAGGGCGGGATTGCAGATAATAGACGGCCGCATTCTCGTACATTTCGAGTTCGTCTCGAACAACGGGACGCGGACCGACGACGCTCATTTCGCCACGGATGATATTGAAGAGCTGGGGCAGCTCATCAAGGCTCAACTTGCGCAGAACGGCACCAACGGCAGTGACCCGGGGGTCGTCCTGCAGCTTGCGCGTTGCACGCCACTCTTCCATGGCCTTCGGATTGTTGCGCAGGTGATCCTGCAGAACCTTGTCACCATTGGTGACCATTGTCCGAAACTTCAGGCAACGGAACTCCTGGCCATTATGGCCGATGCGGCGATGCCCATAGAAGATCGGCCCCCTGTCGGAGAGCTTCACAAGCAACATCACCATCAAAAAAAGCGGGCTCAGAAAAATGAGCCCGAGGCAGGCGGCGGACACATCGAATGCCCGTTTCGCGATCCCGCCAGTCGGCGGAAACACGCTCTGATGAACTGCGCCATAAAATGGCGAACTGTCCGATCTCGTCGCAGACTTCATAGAGGTAACTCCACTTATGTTTGCCGTTTGGTCGGGTAGGCTCAGGCCGCTTAGCAAGCGCTGACGAATTCGAAGTGTATGAGGTGATTTTGTTTTTTTAAGCCACAATTTTAAGACCGAGGCTTTACGACGTGTTTTTGCAGCCGCCGTTCAACTTTTTTGTTTTTAAGATTCTGCTGAAATAGCTATACAATTCTTTGGCGGCATCGAAATAATCTCTGCGTGTACCAATAAAAGTCTCGGACATAGCTGTGTGGGTCAAAGATACTGAAGTGTAGGTCGTTCAGGCCTGGTGCCGGCAATTGATGGTTTGCATTCGCGGCTTCTGGCAGAGCGCCAGTTTCTATTTGCCGACAGAGCTTTTATTGCATTGCACCATGCATTTTGCACTGCACCAGCTAAACGTTTGAAATTAAAACTTTGTAATAAAAGTTGAACGTAAAGCCGCCCCGGCCGGCCCCGTGCGACCGACATTGTGGCACTAATGGTAACGTGTATTGCCAAATTGCGCGCAACCAGCGATGTGCGTAATCTTTTTTAATCATCTTTGGCGAAAGCGGCCGGACAGCGGCAACACGTGGCATTTTTACCAATAGCCGGAAGAAACCTTTAAGATCGTCGCTGTACTACCCATTTCGCAGACGCAAAAAAACGTCCCCAGAGCTTCAGTTGAAACAGGAAGTCCTGTAAAACATTATCCTAGGAAGGATCCTGATGGCGGTTTCGTCTTCAATGATTGTTCGTTGAACGAAGCTCCGATGGAGGAGGCAACAAATGTATGCACCTCGCGTTATCTTCAGCATGCTCGGCGCGCTGGCCGTATTTGCTGTAGCAACGTATTGGCTGAGCGGTTCCCTCGCCGGCACCGCGATCAAGACCGCGATTTGCGCCGTCCTGCTTCAGACCGGCTACTTCGGCGGCGTGCTTTACCTTGTCTGGAAGGAATCCAGGAGCCGCACGATCCGCCCCGCGATAAAGCGCGAAGAAGCGGAAAAGCTACCCGTGACGCCCTTCAAAGGCTCTGAACCGTTCAACCGCTAAGCATCGCGATTCGAACCGATAGTCGTGGCTCTCCGGCATGGGGGCATCCTCGCTCGTAACATCATTTGAACGGCCGCCCGTTGTCCGCCACATTTTGACGTCCTAGTTGTTGAGCGAAAACAACGGAGGCTACGCGTGGCAAAAACGGCAAGCATTTGCGTCATCATCGCAGCCAAGAACGCGGCGGACACGATCGAAACCGCTGTTGAATCAGCGCTTCGGGAGCCAGAAGTGGCCGAAGTGGTCGTCGTTGATGACGGCTCCAATGACGGCACAGCGGAGGCTGCAAGACGTGCGGATGACGCCAGCGGCAGGCTGAGTGTCGTCAGATTCGACCAGAACAAAGGGCCATCCGCCGCCCGCAACCACGCCATCGACATCTCTTCGGCACCCCTGATCGCGATCCTCGACGCTGACGATTTCTTCTTCGAAGGACGCTTTCGCCGGATGCTTGCGGAGGACGACTGGGAGTTCGTTGCCGATAACATCGCCTTCGTCGACGCCGAGACGGCCAGCCAGGCGCCCCAGCGGCTCCAGCAATTTGCCGAAAGTCCGCTCTTCCTCGACCTGCCCACCTTTGTCGATGGCAACATATCCAAGCGTGGCGTCCGCCGCGGTGAGATCGGCTTTCTCAAGCCGATCATGCGACGGGCCTTCCTGGACAAGTATGGCTTGCGTTACCGCGAGGAGATGCGGCTTGGAGAGGATTACGACCTCTACATCAGGGCGCTGGCGCTCGGCGCGCGCTACAAGGTGATCCACAGCTGCGGCTACGGGGCTGTCGTGCGCGGAAATTCGCTCAGCGGTCGCCATCGCACCGAAGATCTTCGCCGCCTTTACGAGGCCGATCGCGCGCTCCTGACATCGTCAAGGCTGCTGCCAGCGGCCGCAGAAGCCGTGCGTCGGCATGAGCGGCATGTTCGCGGCAAATATGAGCTGCGGCGGTTCCTCGACATCAAATCGCAATCAGGCCCGCTAGCAGCAATCGCCTACATCGCAACGCACCCGGCAGCCTTCGCGCCCGTTGCAACGGGCATCCTGATGGACAAGACCGAGCGCCTGCGAAATCCCGGTGGCGTATCCGTCACCGCGCAAGGCAATGGCTTGAGATATCTTCTGAGCGCCCCGGCCAAGTAGCCGGGGTTCGACTATCTCGAGAACTTGGCCGCAGCCAGCTGCAGCGCGCTCTGAAGCAAACGGGGATCGCGCGCTGCCCAGCGTGCGAGTAGCCTGAAATCCGGCTTCTTGCGCCGGCGCAGCAGGCCGATCTGACTCCAGATCGCCTGCTTGCGCGCGGTGTTCTTGTGTTCCTTGATCGTCTCGATCTCCTGCGGCCTGCGGGAGAATCGGCTCTCCAGCTGGTCAAGCGCCATCCAGGTGATGAATTGCTGCTTGAGGAACTCTGGTGAGGCGTTATCCACGCCGTGGAAAATGTTGATGCCTTCCCCGCGCAGCGCCCCCGGCTCTCCGCAGAGCAGCACCTGTTTTGCCGTCATGATGCAATCACAGAAGAACAGCACGTCCTCGGCCGCCAATCGCAGGGCCGCGTCGAAACGAACCTTCTCGAACAGCGGCCGGCCAATGACCATGCAGGACATGTGCAGGAAGGCCCAGTTCTTCAGCATGACGCCGGCAAGATCCGGCACCTCGAGGATCAGCGGCTTGTCCATCAGGCGCCGCGCGCCGTCCTCTCTCTCGAGCGCGGCGATACCGAAATGATAGTCGAATTCCTCGCCCCCTTCGATGGACGCCCAGTAGCAATCCCCCCCTAACGTTTCCATCGCATGAATGGCATTTGCCAGGTGATCCGGTGTCCAGACATCGTCGGAATCGAGAAAGGCAACATAGCGCGTCGCCGCCGGGACGTGATTGAGGCCTGTGTTTCTCGCCCCACCCGGTCCAGCATTCGCCTGGGCGATCACCGTGACGCGCGCCCTGTCCTCCTCCGACAGGAGCGCCAGGTCCGCATCCACAGAGCGTGGTGACTGGTCGTCGACGACGATGACATCAACATCCTTGAAGCTTTGTGAGAAGACCGACGCCAGGGCGCGGCCAAGAATCCCGTCCTGACGCTGGTAAAAGGGGATGATGATCGTGAAGGTCGCCATACTCTCTCCTTGAGATACGCGAGTGATGTTTCCGCCCCAGCGCATCTAGGGGTGACTGAAAGCGCAGCAAGTCTGCTGCACTGCAAAATGATGACGTTCATTTCGGCCGAAGTTTGTCAAAGCGAATGGGTAGACCGGATCACACAAGACCGTATCGAAACGAAACGATAGCTCAGTCTCAAGCCGCAATTCGGCCACGATCGGAGCGGTTCGTCAGCTTCGCGTTGTAACAATCGTTCACCAGTCGACAAAAACTTTTAGGCCGCCTGACGGGGAAAGGACCCAGAAATTGATGAATATCATCATGTTATGAAATGCACTGCTGTCGTTGACGTTCAGGACGATTCGGGCGGACCGATACATAGGTTTTTTCCCATAATGAGCCAGGACAGGACGACTGTTACGAAGTGGGATCCCCGATCACTTTTGCTGCACTGCCATATTTTCTTCCGTGAATTCGCCCTAACTTCGGCGTGCGGGCTCGAGTCTGCTCTGATTGAAAACGGTCGCAAGGGGAGGTGCGGCCCAAAAGGGGTGACTGATAACGTGAATGTTGATGCGAATGTATCGTCGCGGATCAATCTGATGCGCATCGTGCTCATTTCGGGCATTGTGTTCGTCCATATACCGTTCGACGCCGCCAGCAGTCCCTATGACGGGACCTACGGCGCATTTGACTGGGTCCGGATCTTTCTGACGGAAGCGCTCTTTCGTGTAGGCGTTCCCTGTCTCAGCGCGATCTCCGGCTACCTGCTGTTTCGCAGCGGGCAGGAAAACTTCAGCTACAGGAAAACCGTGCGCACCAAGGCGCAGACGGTCTTCCTGCCGTTCCTGCTTTGGAACTGCGCGTTCATCGCGGCGATCATTCTGGCCACCAGTGTCGGGGTCGGCGACGGCTATTTGCCTGATCCACTCCGTGCGTCCGGCCGCGATCTGATGACGCAAGTGCTGGCGGTGGAAGATTTTCCGGCCAACGTGCCGCTCTATTTCCTTCGTGATCTCTTCGTTTGCATCCTGCTTTCGCCGATCCTGGCATGGCTGATCAGTCGCGCTCCGATTTTGACGTTGACCGCCTTGCTGGTGATCGCCCTGGTTCCGGAGCTGTCGATCTACATCGTTTTGAAGCGCTCGATCCTCTTCAGCTTCAGTCTCGGCATCTTCATTGCCCTGAAGCAGTTCGACCTGAAGGCTCTCGACCGCTTTGCGCCGGTTGGCGTCTTCTTGCTGCTCGCCGCCTCGGCACTTTTGGCAACGGCGATCTTCTTCACTGGCCCTTCCCTACCGGATTGGGTGCAGTTCTTCCGCAACGCCCTGGCAATCGTCGGCGCGCTCGGCTTCTGGCTGCTGTCGGCTCCGCTGATCAAGACGCAACTCGGCCAGCGGCTTTCGAAGACGGGAAGCCTGAGCTTCTGGATCTTTTGCGCCCATTACCCGCTGCTCGTCTTTCTCTGGATCCTCTGGGGCAAGGCGGACTTGAGCTTCTATCCGCTCTTCTTCGTCCTGTCTTTCGCCCTGCTGTTTCCGTTTCTCACTCTGTCGAACGGGCTGTGCCGGAAGAATTTCCCGCGCCTCTACGCAATTTTGACAGGCGGCCGAACCAAACGGTCGCCGACGCCGGCCTCGCCCCAGGACGTCTCTCGCAAACTCGTTACACAGCAAAGGTGACACATGACGACACAAATCGCCCATGCGCGAAAACTTTGCCTCAGCCTCATCACGATCGCGGCAGCCTGCGCTTCAGCGCTGCCGGCTTCGGCGCAACAGGCATCCGGAAAGTCCTTTGTCGATGATTTCGACAAGATCAACCGTGGCTTCTGGTACGTTTCGGACGGCTGGAACAACGGCGCCCACCAGAACTGCACCTGGTCGAAGAACAACGTGAAGGTTGATAACGGTGCCCTGCAGCTCTCGTTCGCGGACGGAAAATCCAAGGATCGGAACTATTCGTGTGGCGAGATCCAGACGACCAAGCGCTACGGCTATGGCACCTATGAAGCCCGCATCAAGGCGGGCACCGGCTCGGGCCTGAACTCTGCGTTCTTCACTTACATCGGCCCTGCCGACAAGCAGAAGCACGATGAGATCGACTTCGAAGTGCTGGGCAAGAACACCGGCGAGGTGCAGGTGAACCAATACGTGCAGGCCAAGGGCGGTAACGAGAAACTCGTTCCGGTTGGCAGCAAAGCCGATGAGGGCTTCAATGACTATGCCTTCATCTGGGAAAAGGATCGCTTGCGCTACTACCTGAACGGCAAGCTTGTTCAGGACGTTACCGATCCATCGAAGATACCGTCCACTCCGCAGAAGATCTTCTTCAGTCTTTGGGGTTCGGACACGCTTTCGAACTGGATGGGTCGCTTCGACTACACGAAGCCGGCCGTTCTGAGCGTCGAGCGCGTGGCTTTCACCGCGCTCGGCGACAAGTGCCAGTTCCCTGAATCGATCGCATGCACGCTCAACTGACCAGCATCCCGCAGAAATTCAGCGCGGCGGAAGCCGTCACACGAAAAGGAACCTCGATGCTCAAAGTGCTCTACCTTGTGCACGACCTGGCAGACCCTGCCGTACGGCGGCGGGTGCTGATGCTGCGCGAGGGAGGCGCCGACGTCGTGCTGGCTGGTTTCCGCCGTGGAGAGAATCGGCTTGCCGAAGTGCATGGGGTGGTTCCGATCGAACTCGGCCGCACCGCAGACGCTAAGTTTGCGCAACGCATGAGTGCTGTCGCAAAGGCGATGGCGGGCCTCAAGGCTCTGCTGAAGAACGTGGAGAAGCCCAATCTCATCATCGGGCGCAATCTGGAAGCGCTGGCCGTCGCGCATAAAGCCAACGCGCTTTTCGGCGGCAACGTTCCCGTTGCCTATGAATGCCTGGATATCCATCGCCTTCTGCTGCGCGACGACATCGTCGGCAAGGCGATCCGCCGCGCCGAGGCGCATTTCGGCAAGAACACAAAACTCATCCTGACGAGTTCTCCGGCCTTCATCGAGAACTATTTCAGTCCTCGGTCCGGCGTCAAAGCCGAGACGCTTTTGATTGAAAACAAGGTCATCTCCCTTGACGAAGCAGCTATCGAGCCGGCATTCGCACGGCCCCTGAAGCAACCCGGTGAGCCGTGGAAAATCGGCTGGTTCGGTGCGCTTCGCTGCCGCAAGTCGCTCGGCCTGCTTGCCGATTTCTCACGCCGCATGGAAGGCAAGGTCGAGATCGTGCTGCGCGGTCGTCCCGCCTACTCCGAATTCGAGGATTTCGATGCCTTCGTGCGCGACGAGCCCTACCTCCGTTTCGAAGGCGCCTACCGCAACCCGGAAGATTTGCGGGCGATCTACGACGACGTCCACTTCTCCTGGGCCATCGATTTCTTCGAGGAGGGCCTCAATTCGAGCTGGCTCCTGCCGAACCGGCTCTACGAGGGCTGCCTGTACGGAGCGGTTCCGATCGCGCTCAAAGGTACGGAAACGGCACGCTTCCTCGATACCCGCGACATAGGCCTCGCGCTTTCGGAAGCGAACGTTACGCAGCTCGAACACCTGTTCGAAAACATGACCGGCGAGCGTTACCGCGCATTGAGTGAGGCCGTCGCCGCGAAGGATCGCAAGACCTGGTTTGCCGACCGCAGCGATTGCGTGGCGCTCGTCGCAAGCCTTTCCCGCCTTGTTCCGGCAACCGCAGAGAGGGGCGGCGCCGGCGCAATTGTTCCCACAAGCGTATCTCCAGAAGGGTGGACAACCATGAAGCCTGACGTCGGTGCCAGCGTCTCCAGTCTCATCATCATTCCCTGCCTGAACGAGGAGAAGCACATCGAGGCTCTGCTCGCCAAATTAAGCCTCGAACTCGATCACATGAATGCCCAGATCGTTGTCGCCGATGGCGGCAGTACGGACGCAACTCGCGAAATCGTCACCCGCATCAGCGCCGCCGATCCACGAATCGTCCTGCTGCACAATCCGCGGCGGATCCAGAGTGCGGCCGTTAATCTCGCAGTCCAAACCTTTGGCCGTGACTACGACTACCTGATCCGCATCGACGCGCACGGCGACTACCCGGACGACTACTGCCGTCGCCTTGTGCAGGAGGCCGTGTTGACGCAGGCGGACTCCGTCGTGGTCGCGATGGAAACCGTCGGCTTCGGCGTCTTCCAGAAGGCAACAGCCTTTGCTCAAAATTCCAAGCTCGGGAACGGTGGCTCCAAGCATCGCGAGGGCGCCAAGGGGCATTGGACGAATCACGGCCATCATGCACTGATGCGCATCGCAGCCTTCGACGCTGTCGGCGGCTACGATGAAACCTTCAGCCATAACGAGGATGCGGAACTCGACTACCGCTTGAAGCAGGCAGGCTTCGGCATCTGGATGACCGATAAGACGCGGATGACCTACTATCCGCGCTCGACCATCTCGACACTCTTTCGCCAGTACCTCGGTTATGGCAGGGGTCGGGCCAAGAACATCCTCAAGCACGGCAGCATGCCCAATCTTCGCCAGATGCTTCCGCTTCTCGTCGTGCCGGTCTTCATCGGCGCGTTTCTTGCCGTCCTGAACTGGGCAGCCGTCATCCCGTTCAGCCTCTGGGCCGTTGCTTGCGTCGGCTATGGCTTCTGGATGGCCATCGGCCACAGGAACCCCTACGGCCCGCTCGCCGCCGTTTCGGCAATGGTGATGCACTTTGCCTGGTCAGCCGGTTTCTGGATGGAGCTTCTGAGCTTCCGCGGCAGAAAGGTCTCCTCATGAGCGACGTGAAATCCATGCAGATCGATATCGGCGTTTGCACCTATCGCCGCGCTTCGCTTGACGAAGCGCTGCTTTCGCTTGCGGTCCTCGCCGTGCCTGATGGAGCAACGCTGCAAATCATCGTTGCTGACAACGACAAGGTTCCGAGTGCGAAGGAACGGATTGATGCGCTTCGCCCGACCATTCCGCATGAAATTGCCTATGTGCATTGCCCGGCGTCGAACATCTCGATTGCGCGAAACGCCTGCCTGGACAACGCGACCGGCGACTTCCTGGCCTTCATCGACGATGATGAGGACGCCAGCGAGGACTGGCTGGTGGAATTGCTTGCTGTTGCCAGCAAGACCAAGGCGGATGCCGTGCTCGGTCCTGTCCGCAGTGTCTATTCCTCGACGGCGCCGAATTGGATGCGCGAGGGTGACTTCCACTCGACCCTGCCCGTCTGGGTCGGCGGCGAAATCCGCACCGGTTACACCTGCAACGTCCTCCTTCGCCTCGATTCGCCCCATGTGGCCGGTCGTCGCTTCAACCTCGCGCTTGGACGTACCGGCGGCGAGGACACGGAATTTTTCAGCCACATGCATGCCGAGGGCGGCGGGATCGCCTTTGCGCCCGAGGCCTACGTCTATGAACCGGTGACCGAAAGCCGCGCCGGCCTGTCCTGGCTTGCCAAGCGCCGCTTCCGTTTCGGCCAGACACATGGGCGGCTGCTTCAGGAAAAGAACACCGGCTTGCAGAGACTGAAACAGATCGGCCTTGCCGCCGCCAAGGCAATCTTTTGCTACGGCGCGGCACTTGCTTGCATCTTTTCCCCGATCCCACGGTATCGCTACGTCCTTCGCGGCCTCATGCATACCGGGGTCGTCAGCGGTCTGTTGGGCGTTCGCGAAATCCGTCAGTACGGAACGGCGGAGGCTGCATGACGCAAACCCAGCCCGACGTCAGCTTCATCGTCGCCGCGTACAACGCGGCGGAGACGCTTGCCAATGCGATCGATAGCGCGCTTGCACAACGGGGCGTTTCGGTCGAGGTGATCGTTGCCGATGACTGCTCGACGGACGAGACGAGAGCCATTGCAGAAAGCTACGCCGACAAAAACGTGAAGCTGCTGGCGCTTGCGCGCAACGGCGGGCCTGCCGCAGCGCGCAATGCGGCGTTGTCTGCCGCAACCGGCCGCTGGCTTGCCGTGCTCGATTCCGACGACACCGTCGAACCGGAGCGGTTGCAGCGCATGATCGAGCGCACCGAGAAGGCTGATGCTCAGATTGCCGTCGACAATCTCCGAGTCATTCGCGCCGACGGCACGCCGCCTGAAACAATGTTTGCCGAACAATCGCTGGCGCAGACGCCGGAGCTGACGCTTCCTGTATTCATAAGATCGAATGCCCTGTTTCAGACAACGCATAACTTTGGTTATCTCAAGCCGATCTTTCAGCGCGCCTTCATCGAGCGGCATGGACTTCGCTTCAACGAAGCCCTGAAAGTCGGCGAGGACTATCTGTTCCTCGCCTCGGCCATGGCTCTTGGTGGGCGCTGCGTGATCGAGCCAATCCCCGGCTACGACTATCAGATCCGTGAGGGGTCGATTTCACGCGTTCTCGCCCTTCACCACATCGATGCCATGATCGAGGGGGATAAGGCTTTCCTTCGAGATCACACGCTGGATGCGGAGGCGGCGGCCGCACAGGAGTTTCGCGAACGAAGCCTCCGCCGAGGCCGCGCATTCCTCATCCTCGTACAGAACATCAAAGACCGGTCGATCTCCGGAGCGATCAAGACGGCCTGGAGCAATCCGTCGGCAGTGGCGCATCTCAGGATGCCGATTGCCATGCGGATCCATCGCGCACTCGCGCCGCTTCGCCAACTGGTAAGCCCGCAGACCGACCTCACAGCCATCGATGGCGTGACCCGCTCCCGCAAAGGATAGAGCCATGAACCAACGGAACCTGACCTTGCACAGTTCTCTGCCCAAAGCGGCCGACGATTCCGATTCCTTCATCGACATCGATCGCCTGATCGCCATTGTTATCCGCCGCGCCGGCTCGACTGCGCTCTGCGTTGCCGCAACAGTGACGCTCGCCGTTGTCTATCTGCTCTTCGCGACGGCGCAGTACACGTCGATGACGCAGATCCTGCTCGACGACGATATTGCGAAATACGCGCAGGATCCGACGCCGGTGGCCAGCGCACAGCAGGTCGACATGCAGATCGCCAGCGCCGTCGAAATCCTGAAGTCGAACGAGCTTGCGCTTCGCGTGGTCGATGCCGAGAAGCTTCAGGACAATGAGACGATCCTCGACCCTCCGAAATCGCCCGCTGCGCTGTTCAAGTCCGGGATGAAGCTGATTGTCACCGCTTTGGCGCCTGGTGGCCCGCCGGTAACAGAAGACGATGCTCGCAACGGTCGCCGCCAGATGGCGGCAGCCTTGCTGCAGGAGGCGGTGGCGGTATCGCGGGTCAATCGCAGCTCCGTTCTCGCCGTTTCCTTCCGCTCGACCGACAAGCTTCTCGCGCAACGGATCACCAAGGCATACGCCACGGCCTACCTCAATGACCAGCTGAACGCCAATTTCGATGCCACGGAAAGCGCCTCGGTGTGGCTGCAGCAGCGCCTCGCAGATCTTCGCGAACGGTCGCAGCAGGCAGCACTCGATGTCGCGAAGTTCAAGGCCGAGAATGGCCTGACGTCCGCCAATGGTGAGCTGATGTCGGAACAGCAGCTTGCCGACCTCAACAAGCAGTTGATCGTCGCCCAGGCCGACAGCGCCAGCGCTTCGGCCCGCTACAACCAATTCAAGTCGATCGTCGACCTCGGCCCCGACAACGCCGTCAACAACGCGGCAATCTCGTCCGGCCAGACGGACAACACGGTGATCCAGGACCTGCGCACCCGCTACATCTCGGTGAACAAGCGCGAACAGGAGGTCACGACGAACTTCGGTGAGGACCACCCGCAGGCCGTCGCCTTGCGTGCCGAAAAGCAGGATTTGACTCGCCAGATCTATCAGGAACTGCAACAACTGACCTCCAGCTACCGCAACGAGTTCGAAGTCGCCCGCTCGCGGGAAGCCTCGCTCCGCCAGAACATCGAACACCTGACAGGCAAGAATTCGGAAGCCGACAAGTCGATTGTCCAGCTCAATGATCTCGAGCAGCGGGCAACTGCCTTAAAGACCCTCTACGAATCCTACCTCGGCAAGTACGAGGAGGCGTCGCAGCAGCAGTCCTTCCCGATCGCCAAGGCCCGCGTGATCTCTGAGGCTGGCGTCCCGGTTTCGCCATCCAGCCCGAAGAAAACCATGACACTCGGCCTTGCCATTGTCCTTGGCCTGATGGCCGGCGGTGCGCTCACGGCCTTCCAGGAATTCCGAGAGCGTTTCTTCCGTGTTGAAGGCGACGTCAGGACGATCCTTGGCCTCAAATTCCTCGGCTATTTGCCGCTGATCGGCAAGCCGCCGCGCGAGGGCAAGATCTTCCGGCCCCGTGCCAATCCTGCGCTGGCCCCTGCCGAAGCGGCCGCCGATTCCGGCGCGACCTTCGAACGCATCATGCGCGTCGTGCTCGAAGCGCCGCGCTCGGTCTTCGCCGAAACCCTGCGCAACGCGAAGCTTGCGAGCGACGTCATGTTCCAGGGCAAATCGGACCGCGTCATCGGCGTCGTCTCGGCGATGCCGGGAGAAGGCAAGTCGACCACGGCGGCCAACTTCGCCGCGCTTCTCGCCTCCAGCGGCAAGCGCACGCTGCTCATTGACGCCGACCTTCGCAACCCCGGCCTGACGCGCATGCTGAGAACCCCTCCGCAGCAGGGGCTCGTCGAGGCTGTTCTCGGTGAGGTTCCGTGGGCGAGTGCCGTCAAGGTCGATCCTGCGACGAAGCTGGCAATCCTACCGGTTCTGCCGAACGATCACCTCATGCACACCAGCGAGTTGCTTGCCTCGCAGGGCATGTTCAACCTCATGGAAAATGCACGCAAGATGTTCGACTACATCGTTGTCGACCTTGCGCCGCTCGGCCCTGTCATCGACGCCAAGGCATTTGCCCCGCAGGTCGACGGCTTCCTGTTCGTGACCGAATGGGGCTCGACGCCAACGAGTGTCGTGCGCGACCTTCTGAACGCCGAGCCGCAGATCAAGTCCAAGATTCTGGGTGTGATCCTCAACAAGACCGACATGACCGAGCTCGGCAAGTTCACCAACTTCGGCGGCACCGAACGCTACCGCCACAAATATGTGAGCTACTACACCGAAGAGACGTCAAAGAAGCGGGAGCCGGCAGAAGCCGGCGCCTGATCAGGTCTGGAATAGATGCACGCGCCCTTTCCATAGCCTGGCAACAGTGAGTTTGCCACTGTGGAAGGCCGCGGTATCGAGGTTTAGTCTTGTCGGCAGAACCTCCGGCTCGTCGTTCGGCGTATGGCCGTGAACGATTAGCTTCGGCAGTGGCTGACGACTCTCGAAAAAGCGATGACGGATGAAAACAAGGTCCTCGTCGCTTTGCGCATCGATCGGCAGCATGGGATCGATGCCCGCATGCACGAAGAGCACATTCGGCGTATCGACGAAAATCGGCAGGGAACGCAGAAAATCCACGTGCGGCTTCGGAATCGACTTCTTGATGAAGCCATCGAGCTTGGCGGCAGTCGAAAAAACCAGAGGCAGCTGCTCCGGATCGAGCCCGTAGGAGCGCAGTAACGCATCCGAGCCCATTCGCATCCAATCCGAGAAGGAAACCAGACCGTCAAGATAGTCGAGCATCGTGGTCTCATGGTTCCCGGTCAAGCAGATGCGGTCGAAATTTTCGGGCGGAAGCGCCATCAGGTGCGAGATCACCTGTGCCGATGACGGCCCGCGATCAATGTAGTCGCCGAGCGTGATGATCAGCTTTCGCCCCGGGATCGCGGCAGCATCATCAATAATCGCCTGCTCCGCCTTCTGCAGCAGGTCAAGTCTGCCATGAATGTCGCCGATGGCGTAGATCGGAATATCGCCGGGATCCAGTTTCAGCCGCTCACGGACGGTCGAAGGCATGTTGAACCTCTCATTGCGGGCGTCGAAGCATCACCACGCTTCGCATTGGTGCAATCAAACGACAATAAAATTCAATCGCTCGTGCATTCGTAGAAAAACGCGCCTTATCATTGCACCTGCGATCCATCAATCCTAGAGGCACAACGGATGGGAGGAGTGATGGGAACCGTATCGCGGTTTCATGACCGGACAAGACCCGCAGCGCACCGTATCGAAAGCGAGGAAGAGGCGATAGCGACCGCACGCCGCCTTGCTGGCGACTTCGCGCTGCAGGCGAGCGAGCGGGATATCAATCGGGTCTTTCCTCGCGCAGAACTCGACGCCCTTTTTCAGTCGGGACTGACAGCCGTCACAGTTCCCCCGGAGAACGAGGGGCTGGATGTCGCCAACGCACTTCTCGGCGAGATCGTCGCCATCATCGCCGAGGGCGATTCTTCGATTGCCGAGTGCCTTGAGCATCATTTCACGGTTCTCGAACAGCTCCGGAACGACCCGAGCGAAGAGCGAAGAGACTTGCTCTTCGCTCGCGCGCTGGCCGGTGATCACTTCACGGCGACGGCCTTCGACCAAGTGGGCGCTGCCAGTTCGCTTGGCGCCACTTATGAGCTGACGGGACGGAGCCTGCGGTCCCCTGGCCTTCTCTTCGTCGATTGGATCGTGGCCGATGCAATCGATGCCGAGGGCGAGCGGGTTCGCTTCTATCTTGCCCGCGAGAGCGAAGGCCTGCAAATCATCGATGACTGGGATGGTTTCGGGCAGAGGACGAATGGTGCCGGCACGGCCGTCGCCCAGGGCGTCACCGGCGACGCGAAAGCGGCAACGGACGATGGACCGCAACGTCACACAACGGCTTCGGCCCTGGCTGCTCTGCTCCATGCAGGCACGGACCTCGGTATTGCTCGAGCCGCGCTCGCCAACCTTCGGGAGTCCCCGCGCTCAGTCAGCATCGGCAAGCTTGCACTCTCCGTGCAAGCGACGGCCGCACTTGTCGAAAGTGCCGGCGGTAAACTCGATTTTTCCCAGGTCGGCCCGTCCGCCGGCACGGTTGATACCGCGTTCTTCTCTGCGTCCGCCGCCAAGATCACAGCAAGCCGGACGGCCCTTGATGTCGCCAACGCACTGTTCGAACTGTCGGGCAACGGAGCGACAAGCATCGGCCGCAATCTCGATCGACATTGGAGAAACGCACGCATTCGCGCGAACGACGCGGCCGCTGACGATCTCTACCAAGCGGCGGCAGCGCACTATTTCGGCGACTAACGCTTAGTTGGCGACCGAGAGAGCCGCTTCTTCGTCGGCATCGTCCAGCTTGTTGCCGGATGCGACGAATTGCTCGAGCGTCATGTTGTCGAGAATGTCGGCGATCGCGTCCCGGACCTCGGTCATGGAGCGCCGCACCTGACAGTTCTCGGGATCGGAACAGTCGTCGCAGGCTTCAAAGGCCGTTCGGCTGGCGCAGCGAATAGGTGCCAACGGGCCATCGAGTGTACGGATAACATGACCGATCCGAATTTCGGATGCTGGGCGCGACAACGAGTAACCGCCACCCGGGCCCTTCTTCGATCGAAGAATGCCGACATTTCGCAATTCCAAGAGAATTGTGTCGAGGAATTTCTTCGGAATGTTGTTGCGCGAAGCAACGTCGTTGATGAAGGCAGTTTCACCGGGCGCGAGCCGCGCCAGGTCGACCAGCGCCTTCAAACCATACTTTCCCTTTTTCGTCAGCATTTTCTTTTGCCTTACGCCCCCAGTACTCCATCCCCATTATTCAGCAAATAACGCCAAAAGCGTGAACACACAACAAATAGCTATTATTTATATAGTTTATATTCGCCTTCCGCTCGGCTGTAGACGTGTCGGCGCTTGCGCTCGATTTCACGGCGCAATAGTCTTTCTCGGTTTCAAGCAACCGTTGAAAATCCGATGGAAACGCTGGCAAATCTGGAGTCCTTTGTCCGCAGCGCTGAACTCGGCGGATTTTCCGCTGCAGCGCGCCGGCTTTCCATCACGCCTGCAGCCGTCAGCCGCAATGTCGCGACTCTCGAGGCCAATCTCGGTGTTCGCCTGTTTCAGCGCAGCACGCGCAAGCTCACACTGACCGAAGCCGGTGAACGCTTCTTCGCCGCCATCCGCGATGATCTGGAAAACCTGCAGAGTGCTATTGCTGCCGTGACAACGGATCAAGGCGAACCGTCCGGCGTTCTCAAGATCAGCATGAGCCCGGCCTTTGGCACCGGCTATGTCCTGCCGTTGCTTCCGGATTTCCTGAAACGCTATCCGCTTGTTCGCCCGGAATGGATGTTCGAGAACCGCCCGGTCGATCTCATTGCCGAAGGCTATGATGCCGCGATCGGTGGCGGTTTCGAGCTGACGGCCGGTGTCATTGCCCGTACGCTTGCGCCCGCTCATCTCATTGCCGTCGCCTCCCCTGTATACATGAAGGATCGCGTCCCGCCATTCGATCCGGCCGGGCTTTCTGCGCTCGACGGAATCGTCATGCGGTCCAGCAGCACCGGCCGTGTCCGTCAATGGGTAATGCGCAACGTCGCCGGCGAAGAGATGCCTGCCGCGCTGTCCGAAGAGATCGTTGTCAACGATCCCGTGGCCATGTGTCATCTCGCCCTCCTCGGTCTCGGCGTTGCCATGATCGCGACCGCAGATGCCCTGCCTTATCTCGAACGTGGCGAGCTCGTCCGTCTGATCCCGAACTGGTATGCCGATGCCGGGCCGATTTCCCTCTACTATGCAAATCGGACCCTGCTGCCGGCAAAGACCCGCGCCTTCATCGACTTCATCACCGACCGCTTCCAGAAGGATCGGCTGGCTGAGCGTTTTGCCGGGAGCCTCGGCTAGATTCACGGCTCCGGCAAGCAAAATAGCTCCACCTTCTCCGTGAACCCCTTGAGTGTGTGCCAGCCGGCCGAGACGGCTTGGGCCCGCGCCTCTTTCCGGAAAGTGTCGGACATCAGGAGCGGGACGCGAAGATCTCCGCACGCCGTCTGGATGCGGCTGACCAGATTCACATCGGGGCCGATCAACGTGAAATCGAGGCGACGGCCGGAGCCGATATTGCCGTAGCTGACTTCGCCGTGGTGCAGGGCGATGCCGACATTGAGAGCAATTTCGTCGAACTCGAACCCGTCAATTTCACGCAGGATGTCCCTGGCCGCGATCAATGCCGACGCGCTGCTGCGGCCCGCATCGTACCCTGGAAAGAACGCAAGAACCGCATCGCCCATGAACTTCAACACTTCGCCGCCCTCGCGCGTGATGGGTGGAATCACCTTGTCAAAGTAGGCGTTCAGCAACTCGAGCACCCTGTCGCTGGGGAGCTGGTTCGATATCTCGGTAAAGCCACGCAGGTCGCAAAGCAGCAGCGCTGCCTCAATGGATTCGATTTCGCCCTGTCGGATCTGCCCGGCAAGGATGCGCTGGGCCGTCAGGGGGCCGACATAGGTATCGAGCAGGCTGAGTTCGACCTGACGCATCACCCGCAACTCGCAGGTGTTGCGCAACGCCGGCAGGATCCGCTCCAGAACTTGGATTTCAGCTGGCGTGAAGCCGCCCGCCCGCCGGGTACCGAAGGCGACCGCGCTCACTGGCCCATCGGCATTGCAGAGCGGCGCGATCATCAATTGCTGGAGCCCACGACCTGCAAAGACATCGATGTCCTGCCAGCGTCCGTGGGCGCTGTCGCCAGACCCGACAACAAGCGGCTCACGGCTGTCCATGACCTTGCGCAGCGGACTATTGGCAAAAATTTGGCGCGCACCATGCTCGCGATCGTGAATCTCGACTGGATCGCCCGGAGCCCAGGCAAGCGTTCGGCCGATAAGCTCCGGATGAAGCGTCATGAAGTGAAGCGTCAAGCGATCGATCGGCAGACCAAGCACCCGCAGGCGGCGACCAAGGGCGGAGATCAGACCGGGCTCATCGAGGCCGTGGCATTCATCGCCAGAGAGCCACTCGATCAACGAAAGCAGAGAGCTGGTGGAACCCGCTGCGCGGTCGCCCCTCATCACCCGAGTTTCGGTTTCTTCCATTTGGACGATACGGTTCATGGCATTTCTCCCGGAAACGGGCGGAGGCGCTAGTGGGCGCCGCCCCCGGACAGATGGCCCGGCTTCTTCAGCAGGAGCGTTGCAAGCAGTGCGACGAGCAATGCGACACCGAGCAGAAAGAATGTGTCGCTGAAGGCCGTGATATTGGCCTGCTTGCGGAGCTTGAGCGCGATGGCGACGACGGCCTTGTGCGTGGCAACGGCCTGATCGCTGACACCGTGGTTCATGAAGTAGGCGGTCAGTTTTGCGACGCGATCCCGTGTTGCTTCCTCAAAAACGCTGACCGAGTTGGTCAGGATGTTGGAGTGAAACTGCTCGCGCTTGGTCAGGAAGGTCTGCAGGCTGGCGATGCCGACAGCGCCCCCGAGGTTGCGCATCATGTTGAAGAGCGCGGAAGCGGAGCCCGCGTTCTCCTGTTCGATGCCTGCCGTGGCGATGGCCGAGAGCGGCGCGAACACAAGCGCCTGTCCGACGGCGCGAATGACATTTGGCCAGAAGAGCTGATCGCTCGCATAGTCTCCGGTCATGTGGACGTTCATGAAGTTCGACGCGGCAAACAGCGAGAAACCGACAGCGATCAGTAGACGGACGTCAAAGCGTTTCATCAGACGGGGCACCAGCGGGATCAACAGCAGCTGCGGGATGCCCGTCCAGGCGAGTACCATGCCGATCTGTTCAGAGTTGTACCCTTGGATACGCGACAGATAGATTGGAAGAACGAAGGCAGAGCCATAAAGGGCGACCCCGAGAAGGACGTTCGCCACAATGCCGAAGCCGAAGTTGCGACGAACGAGAAGCCTGAGGTTTAGGAGCGGATGAGCCGTCTTCAGCTCGATAATGAGAAACAGCGTCAACGAGACGACAGCGATGACCGACAGCCGGACGATGAAGTCCGATCCGAACCAATCCTCCTTGTTGCCCTCCTCCAGCACCGTCTGTAAGGCGGCAAGGCCAATTGCCATGGTGATGATGCCGGGCCAATCGCCCTTGGCGAGCAGGCCCAGTTTCATTGGAGCGCGATCGAGCGAAGCCCAGAGCATTCCCACCATCAGCAAGCCGGGCGCCAGGTTGACGTAGAAGATGAACTGCCAACCAAAGTTCTCGGTCAAATATCCACCGATGGTAGGCCCGATGGCCGGAGCGAAGGTCGCCGAGAGCGCAAAGAGCGCCAGACCGATCGGCTGTTTGGGCTTGGGCAGCAGCGTGATAATGATGGTAAACGCCATCGGAATCAGGACACCGCCAGCAAAGCCCTGGATAGCACGCAGCACGATCATCTGCTGGAGGTTCGTTGCGAAAGCGCAGGCGACCGAGAATATTAGGAAGAGAACGGCGTTGGTCAGAAGATATTTACGCACAGAAAAGACCTGAGCGAGCCAGCCGCTGAGAGGGATAACCACGATCTCCGCGATGAGGTAGGAAGTCGAAATCCAGCCGCCATCGTCCTTGCCTGCGCCGATCGCCCCCTGGATATCCGCGAGCGAAGCGTTGACGATCTGGATATTGAGGACGGCCATGAACGCGCCGAGCGTCGAACCGACAACCGCGCTCCACATGCGCAAGGCGCTCATCGCGACAGCAGGCTTCGAAGCCGCTGCGGCCGCAGGATACCGGCTCGAATTGTTGGCGACGATCTGAAGAGTAGCCATGACGTTTCTCCTTCCGGCTCTGCGGAAAACAATCTCATGACGAGGTTCGGCTGATAATTCGGGAAAGGAGGGAAGGATCATCCAGTCAGGCTGGATAATCCTTCCCTAAGAGGACGGCCTACCGGGTGGCGGCTTTGGTGTCGATTTCGGGCTCGACGGACATTCCCGCGCGCAACAAGCCGCTCATTGCCTCATCGTCGATGACGATCTTGACCGGGATGCGCTGGACGATCTTGGTGAAATTACCGGTCGCATTGTCAGGCGGCAGCAGCGAGAACTCCAATCCGCTCGCCGGCGAAATGCTGTCGACATGGCCCTTGATTTCCACATCGGGGAAACTGTCGACCTTGACCTCGACAGGCTGCCCGGCACGGACGTTGGTCAGCTGCGTTTCCTTGAAGTTGGCGACGACATAGACGGAGTGCAGCGGCACGACGGCCATCAGTTGTGTGCCCGAAGTGACAAACTGTCCGACTCGAATGGTGCGGGCGCCAATGGTGCCGTCAACCGGCGCAACGATCTGTGTGTAGGAAAGATTGAGCTCTGCCTGATGCTGGGCAGCGGCTGCGCGGTCGCGTTGGGCGACAGCCTGATCGCGCTCAGTCTGAAGCACCGGAATCTTCTTTTCTGTGGCAACCAGTGCAGCCTGGTCTCGCTGAAGCGCCGCCTGCGCCTGGTCGCGAAGAGACTGGCTCTGTTCGGCCCGCGATTGGGTCCCGGCGCCGTTGGTGATCAGCCGCTGCGAGCGGGCCGCATCGGAACGGGCAAAATCCAGCGTCGCCTGTGATGCATCGATTGTCGCCCTGGCTTGGCCGATGATCGATTGTTGCAGTTCGATCTGCGCATCGAGATTCGTGAGGGCTGCTGTGGCAGCCTTAACGTCGGCCTTGGCCTGGGACAATGCGGCCTGATGGTCACGATCATCGATCTTGGCAAGCACCTGGCCAGCCTTCACCGCATCGTTGTCGTTGACAAGAACTTCGGCAACGTAACCGGAGACCTTCGGCGCAACCGTCGTATAGTCAGCCTTCACATAGGCATCGTCCGTGGATTCGATGAAGCGGCCTACCGTCCAATAGTGATGACCATAGTCGACTGCAAACGCGACACCGGCAAGAAGCGCAGCCGCAACGATCGTCCGTTTGACGATCTTGCGGCTGTTCTGGCCTTTGGCTTCGACGGCAGGGGCGACATCCGCGGCCGGCGCAGCCGGGGCTTCGGTGACCCGTGCCACCTCGGGGCCGCCGGCAGCCTCGAACGCTTCCTTGCGAGGTAATTCGACCATTGTCCTTCTCCAGTGGTTTGCCTCGTCGCGAGGCCTAACTCGATGAGACGGACAATGCGTTGTTACGCGCGTTCTGATAATCTGCTTAAATCTGGAAGGATCATCAACTCAGAGCGGATAATCGGGGAACACAATGGACAGGCTGACAAGCCTCACAGTCTTTGGTCGCGTGGTGGAGTGCGGCGGCTTTTCCGCGGCGGCACGCCGTCTCAACATGTCGGTGACAATGGTTGGCAACCACGTGCAGTCCCTGGAGGATAGGCTGGGCGTCAGGCTACTCAACCGCACGACGCGCAAGGTCAGCCTCACGGAAACCGGTAAATATTACTACGAACGCTCGGCTCAGATCCTGGCCGACCTCGAGGAAGCCGACAACACCGCCGGAGCGATGAGCTCGACACCGCGCGGTACGCTCAAGGTCTATACCAGCGCAGCCATCGTCCGTTTCCTGTTGCCCGTTGTCAGCGAGTATCTTGAACTTTACCCCTCGATCGCCCTCGACTTGAATGTCGGGGAGCGCATGATCGATATGGTCGAGGAAGGTTACGACCTGGTGATCCGCACCGTGCCGCCGCCGGATTCAAGCCTCGTCGTCAGGAAGCTGACACCGTGGAGGCACCTCCTCGTCTGCTCGCCAAACTATCTTGAGAGCCATCCGATGCCGCAGATACCGGCGGATTTGGCCAACCACAACTGCCTGCAATATACCTACTACCCCTACGGAGACGAGTGGCGCTTCGAAGGCGCCGATGGCGCCCAGGCGAGCGTGAAGATCGGCGGCAACGTCGTATCGAACAGCGCCGAGACGCTACGGCACCTCACGGCGACGGGCCAGGGCATCTTCCTGGCGCCGAGTTTCGTTGTGTTCGACGACATCGCCTCCGGAAGATTCATCCCGATGATGCCCGACTATCGCGCCGTCGAGTTCAGCATCAACGCCGTCTATCCGAACCGCAGTCACCTGCCGACGAAAGTTCGCCTGTTCATTGACCTGCTCGCGAAACGCTTTGCGGAGCACCGGAAATGGATGACGTGAAGGGTTGGCTCAGTTCGAGTTTTGCGTCGGGGGGCGGCGCGGCGTTCGGACTGCTAGCCCCCCGCCGGCGCTCTTGGCGCGGGGCCGGGGCCGCCTCCGGCCCAAACGCTGAGTGGCAAAACGCAGCCGGTGTTCGGCAAGTTCCGGGAGATCAGATCAGAGGATCGCGGCCTTGGGCGACGCTGAGGTTCAGTTCGCGAGCGATGTCCTCCGCATCCCTCTTGCTGAGGCCGACGAAATCCCTTCCGTCCGTTGCCGCCGGCAGCGACGTCAAGGTATCGATGATCGTCCACCTTCCACGCAATTCCTGACGGATCTCGTAGCGGGGGAGATCTTCAGATGGACAAGGTTCATCCGTCACGTTTTTCACCGCTCCCTCAGTGTTCTCCTGGATCTTATCTGCCGCGATGCGCCGCTTTTGCAAGTCACTCTTTGGCCTAGCCCTTTACGTCAGGAACATTGGCTTTCAATTCCTTCAGCCATATCCGGGCGTTACCGTCTGATGGTGCACGCCAATCCCCACGTGGAGACAGCGAACCGCCAGACGTCACTTTCGGGCCATTCGGCGATGCCGACCGCTTGAACTGGCTGATCGTGAAGAACCGAAACAGGAAAACCTCCATCCAGTGCTTGATCACAGGCAGATCGAAGCTGCGGCGCTTGTCGGCAGGGAAATGCGGCGGCCAGACGCCTGCCTCGGCATCCCGCCAGGCATTGTAGGCGAGGAAGGCGATCTTCGAGGGGCGAAGGCCGAAACGCGTCGTGTAGTAGAGCGCGAAGTCATGCAAATCATATGGCCCGATCTTGTCCTCCGTGCTCTGCATGACGCCGTTCTCATCGGCGGGAACCAGTTCGGGCGAAATCAGCGTGCCAAGAATACTCTCCAATGTCGCATTTGCTTCCGCATCGAAATCACCGGAACGGATCACCCAGCGGATCAGGTGCTGGATCAAGGTCTTGGGCACCGATGCATTGACGTTGTAGTGGCTCATCTGGTCGCCGACGCCGTAGGTCGACCATCCGAGACCGATTTCCGACAGGTCTCCCGTACCGAGCACCAGCGCATCGCGCTGGTTTGCGGCACGAAACAGGAAGTCCGTGCGCAGGCCGGCTTGAACATTTTCGAAGGTCGTATCGTAGACCGGCTTGCCGCCTGCGAATGGATGCTTCAGGTCCTTCAACAACTGCAGCGCCAACGGCCTTATGTCGACTTCCTCCGCGGTGACGCCCATGCTCCGCATCAGCGCCCAGGCGTTCGACTTGGTTGCGTCGCCCGTCGCGAATCCCGGCATGGTGAAACAAAGAATGTCTGAGCGCGGCCAGCCGAGCTGGTCGAAGGCGCGCGCCGCAACGAGCAGCGCATGGGTGGAATCGAGACCGCCCGAAATACCGATGCAAAGCCGCTTGATGCCCGTCGAGCGCAGCCGCTTCATCAGCCCCTGCACCTGGATGTTGAATGTTTCGTAGCAATCCTGATCGAGGCGGCTTTCATCAGCCGGCACGAAGGGGAAGCGCGCAACGTCGCGCTTCAGGCCGATATCGCCTTTCGGCTTCCTGAACTGGAACGCTACCCACCGGAATTCGTACCCCGCCGCGAGGTTGAGCGTCGCCGCATCATTGAACGTGCCGGTCCGCAACCGCTCGAGCCGCAACCGCTCGACATCGATATCTGCCACGCACATCTGCGACGTCGTCGGGAAGCGATCGGTTTCGGCAAGGAGGCTGCCAAGTTCGTAGATGCAGGCCTGACCATCCCATGCGAGATCAGTCGTTGATTCGCCCGGGCCGGCGGCCGAATAGACATAGGCCGACAGGCTGCGCGCCGATTGCGCCGAGCACAGAAGCTTGCGCGTGTCGGCCTTTCCAACCGTTATGTTGCTGGCCGAAAGGTTGGCGAGGATCAACGCACCCGCCAGCGCGCCGAAATCGCTTGGTGGCGCCGGAGCCCAGAGATCTTCGCAAATCTCGATATGGAAAACGAAATCGTCCATATCCTCGGCTGCGAAGATGAGATCCGTGCCGAATGGCACCTTCTCGCCGGCGACACGAATACTTTCGCCGCGGACGCTTCGTCCGGACGCGAACCAGCGCTTCTCGTAGAACTCGCGATAGTTCGGGAGGTGCATCTTCGGAACGACACCGAGAACACGGCCCGCATGAATGGCGACAGCGCAATTGTAGAGCCGCCCGCCGGTCTGCAGCGGCGCACCGACGAGAAGTACCGGCGTGAGATCGCGACTTGCCCGGACAACCTCGGCGATCGCAGCATCCACAGCCTTGAGAAGCGCGTCCTGCCCCAAAAGGTCGTCGATCGCGTAGCTCGAGATCCCGAGTTCGGGGAACACCA
The DNA here is from genome assembly GCF_000282035.1 of Rhizobium sp. CF122. GTDB lineage: Bacteria > Pseudomonadota > Alphaproteobacteria > Rhizobiales > Rhizobiaceae > Rhizobium. Next base: position 59,737 of record NZ_AKKA01000033.1, on the reverse strand, counting down.
TGAGGCCAACGCCCTCGGCATGTCCCTGGCGCGCCAGCTCCAATGTTGCCTGCGCATTGAAATCGGGATCGCCGATCTCGCAATTCGGCGTACAGGCCGCAACGCGGACAAAACCTTGATCATAAACCGAATAGAAATTCACCAATGCCTCCAGCAGCCAAGCCCCTCATGACTGACCATTACATCCAAATGCCTCCAGGCAAAACCTGATCTCGCACTGCGAACAGCCTTATTCGACATCGCTCATGCAAGCTGCAAACAGTATCCTGTAAAATGAAGGGCTTACCAACAGTTGCGAAAAGGGAAAGCCCGCGAAACTGCCCAAATAAAAATTACAAAACTGTCATAAAACTATGGAAGAGTCAGCCTATATCGCTCGCGCGCCACAGTTCGATTTACCCCTCTTCCAGAGCGATGAATGTCTAACCTTATCCGCGTCCGCGCCGGGCTGCTTCGGGAAACACATCCCGGTGAGCGTCGCGTTGCGTTGACGCCGGACGATGTGCGGCGCCTTTCCGAGCGTATGTCGATTCGTTTCGAGCGCGGCTGCGGCGTCGGCGCTGGCCACGCCGACGACGCCTATATCGTCGCGGGGGCCGAGCCCGCCGAGTTCGCTGACATGGTGTCCTCATCGGATATATTCGTCAGTGTGCGACAACCGGCAGCCACGCGGACTTTCCCAGCGACAGCGGTTCTGATTTTCCTTGGCTCGAACGCAGCACCGGTGGCCGGTCTGCCAGCTGGACAACGGCCGCTCCATCTCGACGTTGCCAGGCTTGCCGGGATGCAGGGCATCAAGGGTGCGGACATTTCATCGAGGCAGGCAGCAATTACCGGCCACGCCGCCGTACTGGAAGCGGCCAGGCAGTTCGGCATTTCGCATCCGATGCTGATGGTGGACGGAAGCTTTGTCCGGCCGGTCAAAATGGCCGCTTTGGGCAGCGACGCTGCAAGCCTGCAGGCACTGGCGACCGCGCGCCGCCTCGGCGCCTTGACCCATGGCTTCAGCCTTGCCAAGGATTCGCAGGAGAAAATCGAACGGCTCGGTGCCAAATTCCTCGGCATGTCCTCGGAGTTGGCACGGCTTCGCCAAGAGCTTTCCGTTCCTCTGTCCAAGATGCAATTGATCACGACCAACGTCGTGATTCCCGGTCAAACTCCCCCCGTACTGTTTGACGAGGACATGCTTTCGCGGCTGAGGCCGGGAACGGTCGTTGTCGATCTCGCCGCCGAAAGTGGCGGGAATTGCGCGCTGACGCGAACCGACGAAACCATCAACGTCTTCGGCATTCGAATCATCGGCTCCTCGATACTTGCGAGCGACGAGGCTGCCGAGGCGAGCCGGCACTTCAGTGATGGACTGAGAAATCTGCTGGAATACTTGATCGACGAGCATGGCGTTCTCAGGCTCGACTCCGGTGATCCCGTGGTGGCCGCGCTCACAGATAAAGCGAATCCAATGAGGCGCGCTTTACGATGATTCCGGCACGCGACTGAAGAAAGGATGTACGCAACCGCGTGACGAAATGCTGCGGCGCAACATTGTTATCCGGATAACATCCGCTACAAAAACGTGTTTAGTAACAATCAGTTATAGCCTGCGGTAGCAAACGCATCCTTGCGCAAGAATCGACAGTTGCCTTTGTGCAACACCGGAATTCCGCCTTGCAGCAAAACTCAATTTTGACTGTATCTATTATTGATACATTTAATCGGAAATGTAATTTGGCGCCGCGGACGTACCGCGTTTCCCGTAAGGGCTTGTACGAAACAATTTGGGGTAGGTAGAGCCGGGTTCGGCAATGATGACCTGTGCCCAATCGACAGAAGATTGGACTGATTATGAACATTAAGATGATCCTCATGAGCTCGGCGGCAGCCTTGGCTGCTGTCTCGAGCGCGCAGGCTGCTGACGCCATCGTTGCTGCTGAACCGGAACCGGTTGAATACGTCCGCGTCTGCGACGCTTACGGCAGCGGCTACTTCTACATCCCGGGCACGGAAACCTGCCTGAAGATCAGCGGTTACATCCGATTCCAAGTCAACGCTTCCCCCAATGCTGTAACGGGCGGCGCTTCCACTTCCGGCACCTCTGACTGGGATGCCGTTACCCGCGGTCAGCTCCAGTTCACTGCCAAGAGCGACACCGAATACGGTCCGCTGACGGGTGTCATCGTTCTTCAGACAAATGCCGACAATGCGTCCGGACAGATCGCAAAGCTCGACTCGGCTTACATCGACATCGCCGGCATCCGCGCCGGTCTGTTCTACAGCTGGTGGGACGATGGCTTGTCGGGCGAAACGGACGACATCGGCAGCAAGGTTACGCTGCATAACTCGATCCGTTATCAGTACGAAGCCGACAACTTCTACGCTGGTATCAGCGTTGACGAGCTGGAAGACGGCTACTACAGCGCCGGCGAACAGCCGAACAACGTTGGCGTAGCAATCGGCATCGGCGGCAAGGCCGGCGTATTCGGCTACCAGATCACGGCCGGCTACGACACCGACAACGAAGAAGGCGCCGTTCGCGCCATGGGTACTGTCGCTATCGGCCCAGGCACCCTCGGCCTCGCAGGCGTCTACTCCAGCGGCCCCAACTCCTACTATCAGGCTGCCGAATGGGCTATCGCCGCTGAATACGCCATCAAGGCTACCGACAAGCTGAAGATCACCCCAGCCGCCCAGTACTACGGCAACTACGGCATCGTCGCTGGCGACTTCAACGACAACAACGACGCCTGGAAGGTTGGTCTGACGGTTGACTATCAGATCGTCGACAACCTCTATGCCAAGGCGACCGTCAACTACCTCGATCCGGACCAGGGCAACGACGTAACGTCGGGCTTCTTCCGCCTCCAGCGCGCATTCTAATCAGAAGCGGCGCCGCGTTTTCGCCTCTCTCTGCGGCTATAGTTGCGGAGCGAGGCAGCGCGGCGCGGCGCTTGAAAGTTTCTGATCAGATTGACCTCCGATCAGTTAGGGGGGGTGGCTCGGGTTCCCTGCCCGGGCCGCCCCTTTCATTTTGAGGATGAAGCTATTCGGCGGCGTGGCGATCGCGCACGAGGCCGGCATCCACCGGCTGCGGATGGCCGGCAGCTTTCTGTGCCTCGAGGCGGCGTAGCTCCGCCACGCTGTCTTCGATGGTCACCGAACCAAGCATGTCGACGACGGCCTGCTCGGCTCGATCGCAAAGAAACTCCGAGAGATCGCCGATATTCTCGCCCACAAGGCCCTCATGCGGAATGTCGTGCCGGGTCTCCCAGATCTTCTTGTCGCCAGTCACGGCAGCATAGATCTGGCTGAGCAATATCTGGTCGCGCGGTCGTGCCAAGCGGATGCCGCCCTTGCCGCCCTGAGCGGTGGCGAGGATGCCGCTTTCATTGAGCGGCAACAGCAGCTTGCGCACGAAGCTGGCGCTTGTATCGAGCCCTTGCGCAAGTGATCGGCTTGTGGTGCGGAGATTTGCCTCGTCGTTGACGGCCACACTGATGACAATCTGTAAAGCAGTCGAAAAGCGCGTGTCGATCATGCTGAGCTGGGCCTTGCGTCTGAAGCCAGAGATCACAGATATTTGCCGCGCGAATTCATTGTCAAGAACGCTTGGTTGAAATCACGGCGACGTGACTGAAGCCTGGGGTAAGGCTCGCACATCGGCGACGCACCGCGAAATGAAGCCGAAGCCCAGGGTAATGGGGCCTTAGCCGCTTCAGACCATCCAGCTTCAGTGACCCATCACGCGATTTCGATTTTACGCCGGCACTTACCTGCAATACGCTTCGCCTCGCTAGAAACTTCAACCAGGGAGAGACGCCATGAGACGTAGGTTTGCCTATATCGCGGCCGCTTTGGCCTTTTCAGCAGTTGGGGTCCATGCTCAGGACACCGCCATGAGCTTCTTCGTGACCAGCGTAAATCCGGGCAAGGGCGGCGATCTTGGCGGCCTCGCCGGTGCCGACGCATACTGCAACACGCTTGCCACGGCCGCCGGCGTGACCGGCAAGACCTGGAAAGCCTATCTGTCTACCGACGCTGAAAACGCAAAGGATCGCATCGGTTCCGGGCCGTGGCACAACGCCAAGGGCGAAAAAGTCGCCGACGACGTGGCCTCGCTGCACAGCGACAAAAACAACCTGACCAAGCAGACCGCCCTGAACGAGAAGGGTGAAGTCATTAGTGGCCGCGGCGATACGCCGAACCGACACGACATCCTGACCGGCTCGAAAGCCGATGGTACTGCCGCGCCGGAAACATGCGGCAACTGGACGATGGGCGGCGAAGAGGGTGCCGCGATCGTAGGTCACAGCGACCGAACGGGCCTGAACGACTCCGCGGAAGCCAAATCATGGAATTCCTCGCACGCGACACGCGGCGGCTGCACGGTCAAGGCCTTCAACGGGACCGGAGGTGACGGCCTGTTCTACTGCTTCGCAGCCAATTGACGGCAAGGGATTACGGGACGGTGGATCGCTGGCTAAAGCCAGCCGATCCGCCGAAGCAGCCAGAGCGTCGCTACCGATGTGACCGTCACAAACACGACGATGATGACGAACGCCCAGGTATCGTTGACCCCCGGAATGCCTCCGACGTTCATCCCGAACAAGCCGGCCACCACGCTCGGCGGCAGCAGCAGCGCCGCCAGCGCCGCCAGCCGGTTGGAGTTGCGCGCAATGCGCTCGCTGATCACCGTCGAGAGGTCGTCGTGCAGAATGCCCGTGCGGTCGCGGATAGCGTCGAGGTATTCAATGAAGCGCATCAGCTTGTCGATCACCTCGCGCATCCGCAGCTTGTCGCGTTCAAAGAGCCATGGTGCGTCATCATGCTCGATGCGGTTCAAAGCATCCCGTTGCGGCGCAAGGTAGCGGCGAAGCTGCACGGAGCGCCGGCGCAAGAGCTTGAGGCGCTCGCGGACCTCGCTTGCCTCACCGTGAAAGATCATTTCGTCAAGTTCGTCCACCTCCTCATCCATGGAGTCTAGTACGGGCTCCAGGTCACGGACGAGCTTGTCGCCGATCAGCGCCAAAAGATCCCCGGTGCGATGCGGGCCCTTGCCTTTTTCTAGCGCCAGGCGAATGTCGCGAAGTGCGGTGATGTAATGGCCGCTGTCCCGTAGCGAGATGACTTTGTTGGCGTCGACCCACATGTGAAGCGGCACGAGATCGATGTCGGTCTGTTTCTCCGGCTCTTCGTCCGGCGCAGTCGCACACACGCCACGAAGGATGATCAACAGGCCATCGTCGACTGGCTCGACGCGCGGCCGCGTCTCCTCTTCCAGAAGCGCTTCCGTCACGAAGCTATCGAGGCCACTTTCCCCCTTGACCCAATCGGCCGCCGCTGCATGGTCTCGCTCCAAATGCAGCCAGATGATCCCATCGTCCGGCTTCCATCGTCGTGCTTGGGCAATGTCCAGCTGCCTGCAGCCGCCCTGCCCATCCAAGAGCAGGGCGAAGCGCAATCCGGGCTCCGCGCCGTAACTCAGCCTAGAGATAACTGTCCTCTCCATCGCGCACCGCATACAAGCCAGAGGGAACCCAAAAATGCAGCCAACACAAAAGCTTGGCAACCCAAAATTCTAACAGGTCGCGATCAGGGCGCAAGACCGCCAGAAACATCACCATCGATGTCACGCAGCCTATGATGCGACGCTCATCCAGCCGACGAATTCTCAAATAGGTCGGCCTTCGTCTGCCGAGACGATTTCAACAACGACCATATTGGCGTATTATTCCCGGGTAACTTTGCGAGGCCGATCCAAGAAGGAGGGCCAGCTTGACCACGACAACCAGCGATCACCAAAATTGGTCACAAGGCTTCAACGCACCTAGCCCAGGCGCAGCGCCGCGTAACGTTCGTGACCTCACCCAGGATGCCGATATTATCGTGCTGCTGCCCGATCCAGCCTCGGCACAGTCCTGCCTCGATCTGGCCGACGACGCGGCCGATGCCGTGCAGGATAGCATCGCCGCCGTACATATCGGTGCCGACCCACTGGCGATGCTTGTGTCGGCTGAGGAAATCGAATTGCAGATGCTGCGGGACCTCGAGGAAGGATCGACGCACGAGCGGTTCGAGCGCGTCAAGCGGCTCTTCGGCGAATGGAAACTCGGCGCTCCTCACCGGCAAAGCCTAGTGCTCGGCGATTGCCAGGGTGACCTGCGCCGCTGCGTGGGCGACGTCTGTCAGAATGCGTCGCTTGTCATCACGCCCTACAGGGGCAATCTCGATGCACGTGATGTCTTCCACAATGTCCTTTTTCATGAAGGCAAGCTTGTGCTCGTCCCACCGGCCGGTGGCTACCGCGGACGTCTGTTGGACCATGTCCTGATCGGCTGGAAGCCGCATGACCACGCGCGGCGCACAATGGTTGCAGCAAGGCGCTGGCTCCTTGCCGCCAACCGCATCACCGTCCTCTGCGTCGACGACAAGCCGAACAGGCACTACGAGACCACCGCGAGGCAAATCTGCCGCCAGCTGGGACTCGATGCCGAGATCGTCGTGACCTCGTCAACAGGCCGCTCGGTCGGCAACACGATTCTCGACTTTGGAGCATCGGTGAACGCGACCTGCATTCTGATCGGCGCGTTCAAGCACGGCTATCTGCTCGAATTGCTTCTCGGCCGCGTCACCTATCGCCTACTGTCGCATGCCACTGTTCCCCTGCTGATGAGCCATTGATAGAGCGGCGAAGCGCACTATCGACGGAACTCCGATATTGCAGAGAATGCCGTCGACGGCAGCTTTCGGGCCCATTGTCGACATTGAAGTTTGTATTGATCTACCTCGCCATTTGGAAATTGTGCTTTGATAGACGTCGCAATCAAAGAGGGCGATCACCGCCCGAACTCGTGATCGCGGCTTCGGCTGCCGGCCCGCTATGGGTTCGATCGGACAGCCTTTCAAAATGCAGACATTGTATCCGAATGTATCCAACGAACCGCAGGATACGGCAACATGCAAGCCTGGATGCCGCAAACATAGAGCGGATACATCAAGGGCGTCACTAACAGTGCAATAAGGAAGATCGCGCGATGGAGCACATCGACCACATCCTGATCGTCGATGACGATCGCGAAATAAGGGAGCTCGTATCGAGCTACCTGCAGAAGAATGGCCTGCGCGTCACCGCCGTTGCCGACGGGCGGCATATGCGTTCCTTCCTCGAAGCAAATTCAGTCGATCTCATCATCCTGGATGTTATGATGCCCGGCGACGACGGCCTCGTTCTGAGCCGTGAGTTGCGTGCCGGCCGACACAAGGCCATTCCCATCGTCATGCTGACGGCCCGCACCGACGAAATGGATCGCATCATCGGTCTCGAGATGGGTGCGGACGACTACCTCGCCAAGCCATTTTCGGCGCGCGAATTGCTGGCCCGCATCAAGGCTGTCCTTCGGCGCACCCGGATGTTGCCCCCCAATCTGCAGGTGTCAGAAGCCGGCCAGCTGCTGAGCTTCGGCAAGTGGAAGCTCGACACGACGGCACGCCATCTCGTCGATTCTGATGGAACGGTGATCGCACTCAGCGGCGCCGAATATCGCCTGCTGCGCGTCTTCATCGACCATCCCCAGCGCGTGCTCAACCGCGACCAGCTTCTCAACCTGACGCAGGGCCGCGACGCTGAGCTTTTCGACCGTTCGATCGACCTTCTCGTCAGCCGTGTCCGCCAGCGCCTCGGCGACGATGCCCGAGAGCCGACCTACATCAAGACGGTCCGCAGCGAGGGCTATGTCTTTTCCATGCCGATCGAGATCACCGAGGCCCGCTGATGGCGACGCACGCCCTTCTGAATGGATTTCGTCTGTGGCCGCGCACTCTCGGAGCGCGGCTATTTCTTATCCTGCTTGCGGGTCTCGCGATCGCGCATGCCATGTCGTTCACGGTGCTGTTCTTCGAGCGCTATACGGCGGCAAAGTCGGTGATGTTCAACACCCTCGAAAACGATATCTCGACCTCGATCGCCATCCTTGATCGCCTCCGACCGGATGAGCGCGCGGACTGGCTCGATCGCCTTGATCGGGGAAGCTACAGATTTGTTCTTGGGCCGGGCTTGCCGGGACAGCCCGCGTTCGACGTGCGCAGCACCGAAATTGCCGCCAAAATTCGGGCGGCGATCGGGCCGAAATATCCGATCACGGTCGAGACCATCCCCGGTCCGAACTTTCGCCTCCAGGCGCATTTGGCCCTCAGCGATGGCACGCCCTTGACGATCGACGTCAATCCCGCTGGCATCATGCCTCTCGCCGACTGGCTGCCCTATGTGCTCGTCACACAACTCGCGTTGCTGGTGCTCTGCAGCTGGTTTGCCGTGCACCAGGCCATTCGCCCTCTCGTCAATCTCGCAAGAGCCGCGGACACGCTCGATCCGAATGTGAAGGCCCCTCGCCTCAGCGAGACAGGGCCAAGCGAAGTCGCCTATGCCGCAACCGCCTTCAACGCAATGCGCGAGCGCATCGCCCAATATCTCGAGGAGCGCGTACAGATACTCGCGGCCATATCGCACGATCTGCAAACGCCAATCACGCGTATGAAGCTCAGGGCTGAGATGGCCGAGGATTTCGGTGATAGAGACAAGTTGATGCAGGATCTCGCCGAGATCGAACGCCTCGTCAAGGAAGGTGTCGCCTATGCTCGCAGCGCCCATGGCAATGTCGAGAAAGCCTCGCGCATCGACCTGTCTTCCTTCATCGAGAGCCTTGTCTACGATTATCAGGACACCGGCAAGGACGTTGCGATAACGGAGATGCGCGGCGGCGCGATCATGACACGGCCGCACGCCTTGAGGCGCGTTCTGGCCAATCTCATCGACAACGCGCTGAAGTTCGGCGGCAGCGCTGAGATCGAAGTGGAACGTCGGGCCGACGAGGCCATCGTCATCAGGGTGATGGATCATGGGCCCGGCATTCCCGATCACCAGCTGGAAGCCGTCCTCAAGCCATTCTTCCGCCTTGAGCAGTCGCGTAATCGCGACACCGGCGGAACCGGGCTTGGCCTCGCCATTGCTGTACAGCTGGCGACCGCGATCGGTGCATCGCTGACGCTGCGCAATCGGGACGGCGGCGGCCTTGTGGCCGAAATCGCCATCAATCAAACGGCGGCTTGAATTACGCACCGTCGGCACTGTGGAAAAAGCGGCAGCCCTTGACGGCCGCCGCCGCTCAAAAAGGTCATCCGAGTATCAAAGGGAGTCCCGCCAAGAACTGCCGTTTCTGGATGGCGTCCCATGAGATGTACCAGGTGATGGCCAAGCCGACGATATCCGTCCTCATCGCAACGTCCCTGAGGAGACGGATGACGGTCTCCGGCTCCAGGCGACCTCGCGGTACGCCATCAAGAAATCCCGGCGGAACGTCCTCCCTGTTGGCGATTTCGGGGATACATAGGCCCGTCGAGACTACTCCAACAGCGGTTATGGGCCGACAGCTGCGGTTGGTAGGATTTGCCACGAACACCGCAGAATTCAAACCAAAGTGAAATCGGAGGACGTCGCGGTCAACCGCCGCGCTGTCGCCGGGAAAACGACTAGAAGCGATCGACGTCAACCACGGCTTGGGCAAAGGCTTGCGGCGCCTCTTGTGGCAGGTTGTGACCGATACCGCCGGTGATCAGCCGGTGTTCGTACTCTCCCGAGAACTTCTTGGCATACGCCTCCGGCTGCGGATGAGGCGCACCATTGGCATCGCCTTCCAGCGTGATTACAGGCACGCCAATGACCGGGAACTTGGCCAGCCGCGCTTCGAACTCGTCATACTTTCGCTCGCCCTCGGCCGCGCTGATGCGCCAACGGTAGTTGTGGATGGTGATGTCGACGTGATCGGGATTTTGGAGGGCGGCGGCGCTGCGGTTGAACGTCGCGTCGTCGAAATTCCATTTCGGTGACGCAAGCTGCCAGATGAGCTTGGCGAACTCGCTCCGGTATTGCTGATAGCCTTCCCGACCGCGTTCGGTAGCAAAGTAAAACTGATACCACCAGGCAAGCTCGGCCTTCGGCGGCAACGGCGCCTTGTTGGCTTCCTGGCTGCCTATGAGATAACCGCTAACGGAAACCAGCGCCTTGCAACGCTCCGGCCAAAGAGCCGCAATGATGTCGGCCGTCCGGGCTCCCCAATCACAACCAGCGATCAGCGCCTTCTCGATCTTCAGCGCATCCATGAGCGCGACGATATCGGAAGCAATTGCAGACTGCTGACCGTTGCGCATCGTCTTCTCGGAGAGGAATCGCGTCGTGCCGTAGCCACGCAGATAGGGCACAATGACGCGATATCCGGCCGCTGCAAGCAGCGGTGCGACGTCAACATAGGTGTGGATGTCGTAGGGCCAGCCATGCAGGAGAATGACCGGAGGCGCGTCGCTCGCTCCAAGTTCGGCATAACCGACGTTGAGCAGACCTGCATCGATCTGCTTGATTGTGCCGAAGGACGTGTTGGTGCCTGGCGCGATGGTGGGAATGCGGACGGCAGCCGGCGTCGCCGCTTGTGCAACGCTCGTCCCGATGGCGCCCAGTTGCACGGCAGCGACAGTCAGGGCCGCCACGCCCATGAACCGCCGTCGCTGTTGATTGATTTCCTCAGCCATCGATGTTCTCCAGATTGCGTTAAAGACATTCGTAAAAGCCGGTACGCGTGTATATCCAATGTGTGCCCGATGGCGGGAATTGAATGCCGGTGTAGGGATCAGGTCGAGAGATACATTGGTATACATTCGGCCATAACTGAGCGACCTGAGGTGAATGTTCAGCTCACGGACGCTCAGGTTCGGGGGGCCGGGCCATTGTCGGCAAAGGCGGGAATCTCCCGAAGTCTGGCCATAAGCGCTGCGATGCGAGGCCACTGGTCGAGCGAAAGGCCAATCCGTTCGGCATTCACCGCCTGCGGGAAAAGACAAATGTCGGCCAGCGACGGCGCATCGCCGGCGGCATATCGACCTGTCTGACGCCGCGCGAGCAATTCATCGACTGCCGTCAGTCCGACGCGGATCCAGTGGCGACTCCAGTCAGCGATGTCCTCGGTGCTGAGGTCTATGCTCCCTAAGTAGGCAGTCACCCGGGGCGGAAGAAGCGGATGGATATCCGCGGCGACCGCCAAGGCGACTGTCCGCGCAAAGGCGCGATCTTCAAGCTTTCCGGGCAGGAGTGGAGGTTCGCGGTAGCGCTCATCGAGATATTCGATAATGGCGAGAGACTGCGTCAGGAGCACGCCTTCATCCGTCAGCAAAGCTGGGACGAGCCCCTGTGGGTTGACCTGCAGATATTCGGGCTTGCGATTGATGGCATCGGCACCGAGGATACCGATTGTCTCACGCTCGACGTCGCGCCCTTTCAGAGCCAGCGCGATCCTGACACGGGATGCTGCCGACGAAATCTTGTCTTCGAAGAGTTTCATCGTGGATCCCCTCAGTAATTCGCGCGTTGGGGCAGTGCTTTATCGGCCGACGTCGTCACGAAGGCAGCATCGGCTGGAGGCGACAATCGGGAGAAGAGTGCCGCGATCGGGGGTGGTTCACCCGGAGCGGTATCCCAGGCGCAAGGCACGGCGGCCAACGCAAGCATGGCAAAAGTGGTGACTAGAATGCGCATTGCTTTCTCCTCAATTGCTTGGTCCGTTTAAGCCAATCCCGGCAAGCTCTGATTTTTCCGGGGAGCGGATTGAATTCAGCCTGATGGCTGCGCGTATCCCGAATGTGTTCGGGCGCGGTGAGAACTGTATCGCTGTGTAGGCGCGGGCTGGTTCGACCGACCCCCGATCCCGAATTGTATTGACCCTCCATATGCCGCAGGCGACACCCCCACGGCATCGCTGTGGCCAAAGTCAGCCTGCCTGCTCTGCAACCAGAACTGGACGCTCCCGGTACTGCACCGGGAAAAGCCGCTTCAGTGCTTCGATCTTCGGCTGCTCGTAGATGTAGACATAGGGCTGGCTGGGATTGTTGTAGACGTAGTCCTGGTGATAGGCCTCGGCGCGATAGAACGTCTTCCCGATTTCGATTGAAGTCGCAATCGGGCGACCAAACGCGCCTTCCTTGCCTAGTTGCGCAACGTAGTCGGAAGCGACCTTTGCCTGTTCGTCGCTCAGCGGAAAGATCGCCGAGCGGTACTGTTTCCCGACGTCGGGCCCTTGCTGATCCACCTGCGTCGGGTCGTGAACCACGGAGAAGAAGATCTGCAGCAACTGACCGTAGGTGATCTGCTTCGGATTGAAGACGATCTCCACCGCCTCCGCATGATCGGTCTGCCCGGTCTCGGTTATCTCGTAGGTCGCAGTCGCGGCACTCCCGCCGGCATACCCTGCCGTGGCGCTCACAACGCCGGCAACGTGCTGAAACGCCCCTTGCACGCCCCAGAAGCAGCCGCCGGCAAGCACCAGCGATTGCATTCCGGATGTCGCAGCTACGTCATGCAGGGCCGGGGGAACGGGCCTGGCCTCTTCAGGCGCCGATCCGCCAGTCAATTTCAGTGCAAGGCCGCCGCCACCGATCACCGCCAGGGCCACAAGACCGAGGCGCGCGATGCGACCCAGCGGCGACAAACGGGTTTTTTCTCGATTTTTCATGATCCTGTCCCTTTCATCCGAAGGTAAAGACGAATGCTTCGACACCGGGATCGAGGAATCGGATCTCGAATGTCCGTTCCCGCACGTCTTTCGACTGGCGCACCAGTTGGTAGAGGCGCGTTTCTGAAACGGTACCCTTGCCTTCGGCGTCAATATCAGAGCCGTGGTCTACCCCCGGCGCTGCGCCATCCACCGTCACCTGGAAGCGGACTTTCTTGCCGCCCGTTCCAGGCCCAAGGACGAGATGGAGATCCCGTGCACTAAACCGGTAGGTGATGCCTCCACCGACCTGCTCAAGCGAGGCCTGCTCGCCCCCTACGGTCCACTTGCCCGATAGACCCCATTCATTGAGGCTTGGTTTTCCCACCGTGTAATCACGTGCAACGTCTGCTCCGACCCCTTCCGGCGAGATGAAGTTCGCAGCTCGGAGATAACCGATATAGGATTCGCCGGACTGCAGCTGCGCGAGGTCGGGCGCCGCTTCGGCACCTGTGGCGTTCAGCACGACAGTAGCGGTGTCAACCTTTTTGCTGCCTGCGGCGTCCGCCAGCAGATCCTGGATCAGCCGTTCGGATTGTTCGTAGTCTCCCTCGCCGAACTGCGTGTGCCGAATCTGGCCTTTCGCATCGATGAAATAGTGAGCCGGCCAGTAGTTGTTGCCGAATGCCCGCCAGATCTTGAAGTTGTTGTCGATCGCGACGGGATAGCCGATCTGGGACTTGTCGATCGCCTGACGGACATTGTCGATCCGCTTCTCGAAGGCAAATTCGGGGGAATGGACGCCGATCACGACAAGGCCCTGGTCCCGGTACTTCTCCGCCCATGCCCGAAGGTAAGGGATCGTTCGAATGCAGTTGATGCAGGAGTAGGTCCAGAAATCGACCAGAACAACCTTGCCGCGCAATTCTTTAGCCGTGAGTGGCTTCGAATTCAACCATTCCACAGCACCGTCAAGCGACTGGAAGCGGCCCAGCACCGGCAACTCGCTCTGGTATCCCTTGCGCGCATCACTCGCAGCGAGTGCCATCGCATTGGCTGCCGGCTTCCCAGCAGTACCGCCAGCGCCGCGCAGCCTGTCCAGCAGCGACTGCTCGATGCTGGTGCTGCTGGCATAGGAGAGACGCGCCAGCAGTCCGGTATCGAGCCCGAGCGCGATGGCCGTGACGCCGGCCAGTACGGCAACGCCAAGGCCCTGCCGCACACGCTCGCCGACGCCGAGCGATCGCTTCATCGCGGCAAACACCTTCTCCCCGGCAAGAACAGCCATTGCGAGCGAGGTAGCGGCACCTGCGGCGTAAGCCGTCAGCAGGAGCGTGGTCTGCACGTTTGCCCCTTGCAGGGCGGCACCGGTGAGGACCAGTCCGAGGATCGGGCCGGCGCAGGGCGCCCAAAGAAGACCGGTCGCGACGCCGAGAAGGAAGGAGGTGCCGACACTCCCCTTCTTCCCGCTCGCTTGCTGCGACAAGCGGCTGCCCAGCGCCACGGCTGGCCGCGTTACCACCGCCGCGATACGCGGCGAAAGCAGCGTCACGCCGAAGCCGGCAATCAATGCAATGGCAACGTATCGGCCGATTTCGTTCGCATGCACTGCCCAGCTTCCGCCGACCGCGGCAAGCGTTGCCACGCCCGCGAAGGTCACGATCATGCCGATCAGCATCGGCAGGATGCTTCTTGTAAACGGCTGACCTGCTCGTGACAGCACGAATGGCAGGACCGGAAGGATGCAGGGGCTGACGATGGTCAGCACCCCTGCTAGATAGGCGATCAGAAATAGGATCATTGTCATCCCCTGCAGTTAACCAATGCTCGCGCACTGGTCGTTGATGGTGACTGCAGGGGATCAGTCCGAAGTATCCCGGATGTGTCGCGTTCCGCCGGATTTGTATCAGAATGCAACCGACGCCAACCACGGGTTCAAGCGTCCAAGAGCTTCAGCAGTTTCTTGGCAGCCGAGCCTGATGAAGCCGGGTTCTGCCCCGTGATCAGCCGCCCGTCGACAATCGTAAAATCGATCCAATCGCCGGCTTTCTCGTAGTGCCCGCCTAAACGCTTCAACTCATCCTCGACGAGAAAGGGCACGACCTCGGTGAGATGGACAGCCTCTTCCTCGCTGTTCGCAAAGCCGGTGACGCGCTTGCCCTTGACGAGGGGCTGCCCCTGGTAGGTTACCCTTCTTAGGACGCCGGGGGCGTGACACACCAAGGCAATCGGCTTACTCGCATTGTAGAAATTTTCGATCAGGGCAATCGAGTCCTGGTCGTTGACGAGATCCCACATCGGGCCGTGGCCACCGGGATAGAAGACCGTGGCGAAACCATCCGCTTTAACCTCGCTTAGCCGTACGGTGTTTGCAAGCTCCTTTTGAGCTGCCGGATCGCCCTTGAAGCGTGCCATCGCCTCCGTCTGGTTGGCTGGCTCGTCGCTCTTCGGATCGATCGGCGGCTGCCCTCCTTTCGGCGACGCCAAGGTGATCTCGGCACCCGCATCCCTGAACACATAGTAAGGTGCAGCGAACTCCTCGAGCCAGAAGCCCGTCGGCTTGCCGGTATTCCCGAGCTGATCATGCGATGTCAAAACCATCAGGATCTTCATCGTCAGTCTCCCTTTGTTGAACGAACGCAAGACGCGGCTTGGCCGGTTATCCTCGCACCCGCGAGCACTTCGCACCCCAGGCTCTCGTCATCGAACCTTGAACAGCTGCTGGCTTACCCAACAGATAGAGCGGTAGCGCAACCTGTCTTGCTTCACCTCTCCGTATTTACTTCCTGCCGATTTCGGGTGAATACTTGCCGCCGGACAATCACTATTCCGCGAGGCGGCAGAATGGATCGCATCGACGCAATGAAGGTGTTTGTGACGGCGATTGATGAGGGCAGTCTCGCCGGAGCAGCCCGCAATCTCAAACGATCGCCGACGGCGGTCAGTCGCGCCCTGAGCTTCCTGGAGGCACATGTCGGTGTCGAACTGCTGCACCGGACGACCCGGACGCTGAAGCTGAGCGAGGCGGGTCAACGCTATGCGGCTGCCTGTCGGCGCGTGCTGGTGGATCTTGAGGAAGCCGACATGCTGGCGGGCGGCGAGCGGGCGGCCCCGCGCGGAACGCTGACAATTTCGGCGCCGCCGATCCTTGGCGAAGAGGTGCTGCGCCCCATACTGGACGACTTCCTTGACCTTCACCCGACGGTCTCCGTGCGGTTTCTCATGCTGGATCGGTTCGTCAACCTGGTCGATGAAGGCGTCGACCTTGCCGTGCGTATCGGCCACCTGTCGGACTCCTCGCATGTCTCCACCCGTCTCGGTGGCGACGTGCGACGCGTCGTGGTCGCCTCTCCTCGTTATCTTGCTAGCCATCCGCGCATCGACGAGCCCGGAGACCTGTCAAAGCAGCAGATCATCGCGTTCAGTAATTTCGGCCTGGATTCCTGGAGCTTCACGCCGGCGAAGGGCTCCTCCATCCCGCGCACGGTTCACTTCACGCCGCGGTGCATCGTCAACAGCGTTCGCGCCGCCGCCGCATCCGCTGCTGCAGGCGGCGGCCTGACAAGGCTCTACTCCTACCATGTCGCATCTTATGTGCGCGACGAACGGTTGAAGATCGTGCTCGCCGACGCCGAGCACCCGCCGCTGCCGGTGCACCTACTCGCGCCGCAGGGCCGTATGTCGGTGCCGAAGGTCCGCGCCTTCGTGGATTTCGCCACTCCACGCCTGCGCTCCGAATTCGCGCGCATGGCAGCAGCGGCAGGCACTCTCGCCTGATTATGCCGAAATATGGTTTATTGTCGCTCAATCAGCGGCAATTCTCCCAAATGTCGAATGGATCTAAATCAATTGCACCAACGCCGAGGGCGTAGGGCGGCCCCAACGTAGCGGCCGCGACAATTGAAAGGATCACATCATGAGCACGCAACAGAAGGTCGCCATCATCACCGGCGCATCGCAAGGCATCGGCGCAGAATTGGTGCGGGCCTATCGCGACCGGAACTACCACGTCGTCGCCACCTCCCGGTCGATCGAGCCCAGCTCGGACACCGGCATCCTGGCCGTCCCCGGCGATATCAGCAAGCCCGAGACTGCCGAGCGGGTCGTCCGCGAGGCGCTTGAGCGCTTCGGCCGTATCGACACACTGGTGAACAATGCCGGCGTTTTCCTCGCTAAGCCATTCACCGAATTCACTCAACAGGACTACGACCACAACATGAGCGTCAATGTCGCCGGCTTCTTTCACATCACGCAGCGCGCAATCGCCGAAATGCTGAAACAGGGCTCGGGCCACATCGTCACGATTACCACCAGCCTGGTCAATCAGCCGATCGCCGGTGTACCCGCCGCCCTCGCCTCCTTGACCAAGGGCGGCTTGAACGCGGTCACCAAGGAGCTGGCCATCGAGTACGCAAAGACCGGCGTTCGCGTCAACGCAGTCTCGCCAGGCGTGATTAAGACGCCGATGCATCCGCAGGAAACGCATGCAGCGCTTTCGACCCTGCATCCGGTCGGCCGAATGGGTGAAATTCGCGATGTCGTCGATGCCGTCCTTTATCTCGAGGCGGCAAGCTTCGTCACAGGCGAAATCCTCCATGTCGATGGCGGTCAGAACGCTGGCCGCTGGTAGGGCGCGCGATTCCGGTTCGGCTCCCAGCGCCGGGTCGGCAACGGATATGCCCATGTCGAAACATTGGAACCCGAGATCGGCACCTGCTCGCCGCATAGCGACATTTAAATCGAACCCGAGAAAGGAGACTGCAATGCCCATCGTCACCGTACAGGTTACCCGCGAAGGAACCACGCCTGACCGCAATTCGGTCACGGTCGTTGAGAAGGCCGCTATCATCAAGGGCGTCAGCCAGGTGCTGCTCGATGTGCTCAACAAACCGCTTGAATCAACCTATGTCGTCATCGAGGAGGTCGATCTCGACAATTGGGGCTGGGGCGGCCTGCCCACCGTGCAATACCGCAAACAGCGCGCCGCGGCAGCAAAGTCCTGAAGCTGTCAAAGGCCTGCGCCCGGACCCGTTGCTCACATTGCGAGCGACGGGTCCGGGCGTTATGTGCCTCGACAGCACTTCGCAGAGCGCCAGCCCGCGTCGCTTTAATCTATGATGTGATAACCGCCATCGATGTAGATCGTATCACCAGTGATCAATCGCGCCGCATCATGGGCAAGGAAGGCGGTTGCCATGCCGACATCGTCGATCGAGACGAGGCTGCGAGTCGGTGCCGTTTCCTGCGCCTTGTTCAGGAGCTCATCGAATTCCGGGATGCCGGACGCCGCCCGTGTTGCCAGCGGGCCAGGCGAGATGGCATGAACGCGAATGCCCTTTGGTCCAAGTTCGGCGGCGATGTAGCGAACCGCGCTTTCCAGCGCCGCCTTGGCCACCCCCATGACATTGTAATTCTTCACCACCATCTGGCTGCCGTAGTATGTCATGGTGAACAGGGTGCCGCCGCGCTTCATCAGGGGTTCTGCAAGATGCGCCATGCGGATAAACGACCAGCAGGAGATGTCCATCGTCTTCAGGAACCCGTCGCGCGGTACGTCGACCACACGTCCTTGCAGCGTATCCTTCGGCGAGAAGGCGATCGAATGCACGACGAAATCGAGCTCGCCCCATTGCTCGGTGATGTGGTCGAACACGGCCTCCAACTGTCCAGGCACCGCGACGTCGAGCGGCATGACGATCAGTGCTTCCAGTGCCTCAGCTAGCGGCTCAACATAGGGCTTAGCCTTGTCGTTGAGATAGGTGACAGCCAGCTCCGCGCCCAAGGCCCGGAATGCCCTGGCACAGCCCCAGGCGATCGACTGGTCATTGGCGATGCCGACCACCAGCCCGCGCTTTCCTTCGAGAAGCTTGGCCTTTACCTCGGGAATCATATTAGCCCTCTCTTCAGCATCAAAACGCTCTGTATCGCGCGATCTCTCTACGCAGTGATAAGCGCGAACGTATGTCGTGCGATCATCAGTTCCTCGTCGGTCGGCACGACATAGATGGCGACCTTGCTGTCGTCGCTCGAGACGAGCAGGTCGCCGGTGTCGTTTCTCTCGGGGTCAAGCGACGCTCCGAGCCAGCCCAGCTTTTTGGCAATCCGTGCCCGCATGACGACCGAATTTTCGCCTACGCCCGCCGTGAACACGAAGGCGTCCAGTCCACCGAGGGCGGCAGCAAGCGCACCCGCATTCAGGCCGATGCGGTGGACGAAATGATCAAGCGCAAGCGTTGCGCCCGCCTCGCCGCTGGCAAGCAGGTCGCGCACGTCGTTGCTAATGCCGGAAAGCCCCTTCAGGCCGGACTCCTTGTAGAGAAAGTCCTGCAGTTGCGGTGCCGTCATGCCATGCTGCTGGAGGAGGTAGAGAAGCACGCCAGGATCGATCTGTCCGCATCGTGTGCCCATCGGGAGTCCATCAAGAGCGGTAAATCCGAGGGTGCTCTCGATGCTTAACCCTTGATACAGCGCGCACATCGATGCTCCGCTCCCGAGATGCGCCACGATAACCCGTCCCCTGCCGACAGCGGGTGCGATCTCGGCCAGTCTTCCAGCCACATATTCGTAGGACAGCCCGTGAAAGCCGTAGCGCCGGACACCCTCATCAAAATAGCGCGCCGGAATGGCATAGTGGTCCGTCATGGGGTCATGGCCGCGATGAAAGGCCGTGTCGAAGCACGCGACCTGCGCAAGTTGCGGCTGGCGTTCCAGCAGTACACGGATCGGCGCGAGATTGTTGGGCTGATGCAACGGCGCCAGCGGCGTGTACCGTTCCAGTTCACGGAGCAAATCGTCATCGACGCGTGCCGGACGCGAATGGTTCGGTCCGCCATGAACGACGCGATGGCCGACGGCAATCAGCCGGCCCTGCTGCCGCTGCCGCAACCATTCCCCCACCAGGCGTATCGCCGCCGGCAGGTCGGGAACGGCTTCGGGTGGATAGTTTTCGTTCGCCAGCCGCTCTCCGTCACTGCTCTTGATGGAAAGGTGCGGCGTCGTTCCGATCCCCTCCATCTGTCCTTTGACCAGCCGCGCCAGTGAGTTCGCGACCGAAAACACCTCGAACTTCAGGCTGGACGAACCGGCATTCACGACGAGGATGGTGTCCATGGCATCAGCCGCCTTGTATCGGTGCCGTGCGACGGCGCGCATCGGCGAGCAAGACTGCGACAGCGCAGGAGGCAAGGCGCGCCCGCACTGAATCCGCCCGCGATGTCAGAATGATCGGCACGCGCGCACCCAGCACGATGCCTGCTGCGTCCGCTCTTGCCAGAAAGGTCAGGTTCTTCGCCAGCATGTTGCCGGCCTCGAGATTGGGAACGACGAGGATCTGGGCGTGTCCCGCAACCGGCGACTTGATGTCCTTTATCCGGGCCGCTTCCGGATCGATCGCGTTGTCGAATGCAAGCGGCCCGTCGAGAATGCCACCCGTTATCTGCCCGCGCTCGGCCATCTTGCAGAGGGCGGCTGCGTCAATGGTCGAGGGTATCTTCGACGTGACGGTCTCGACAGCCGAAAGGATTGCCACCCGGGGCACGCCAAGGCCGACCTGTGTGAACAAGTCGATCGCGTTCTGGATGATATCCCGCTTGGCATCGAGATCCGGCGCAATGTTGATTGCGGCATCGGTGATAAAAAGCGTTTCCGAATAGTTCGGCACATCCATCACAAAGACATGGCTGATCCGGCGCGCCGTCCGCAGCCCGGTAGCCGATGAGGTGACGGCCCGCATGAGCTCATCCGTGTGCAGGCTCCCCTTCATCAGCAGGTTGGCACCGCCTTCCCGGATGATCTCCACCGACTTCGCCGCTGCTGCATCGCTATGCGGCGTGTCGATCAGTTCGAATGGCGAGATATCAAGGTCGTGAGATTTGGCGACCGCGCGCACCTTCTCTCCCGGCCCGACAAGGATCGGACGCATCAACCCAACCTCGGCCGCCTCGACCGCTCCACGCAGCGATGTCTCATCACAAGGATGGGTGACAACCGTCCGCATCTGCGGCACCTGTTTTGCCTTTGCGATCAGCCGTTCATACTTTTCATGACGCCCGGCTTCTTCCCCGATGTTGTCCAAATCCGGCATCTGCACGTGCTCCGTGTTGAAGGACGAGTACAAGTTTTCGACCGTAGGCAACTCTCGTTCAGTTTGCGCGCCTGACCGCCTTGAGCGGCGTGGGCTTCCTCGGTGGCGATACGGGTCCGGCAAGCGGCTCTGCGGAGAGATCGAAAAGCCCGATAACCCTCTGCCAGCGCCGCTCGGCTTCTTCCGAAAGCGGCCCACGCGCATTCAAGACCTGCTGGAGAGACGACAAGGCTTCGCGGCGAACGTCTTCTTCCGCCGGCAACAGGCGAGGTATCGCATTGACGGCAGCCTCCTCATCGATCACCAGCATGAAAAACTGATCGCGGATCAACGCCTTGAACTCCGCCAGCGTCATTGCCGGCATTGCGTCCTCGGCGTCGCGCATCCGACGGATCGCGGCAAATCCACGCTCGTCGGCTGCGCCGCTCGCCATGGCGACGTAAAGCAGGCTACGCGCCAGGCCTTCGCGAAGCCCACCATTGCCGATTTGCGCCTTGAGTTCCTCGACCTTCGTCTTAAGGACCTGACGATGAAGTCCGGTTTTGCTCGCGCGCCGGTGCGGCTTTGCGTCGGACGGATCGATACCAACGGCCGCCTGCAAAAGCGGAGAGCCATAGACAGAGAGGAACGTCGCCTCGCCTAGGGCCTCCATTCCTTCGCGCCATGCATCCAGCCCCGCAACAATCTGCCGGGAGAATGCCTGTTCCAACGCCAGGAAGGGATTGTCCGCAGCAACGGGGCGCCGCTCGTCCTCAACATCGACGGCAAGGTCCGCAATCGGTGCCATCAGGGGATTAATGTCAGAAAACAGCTCGTACTGCAGCCGGAGCGGATGCGCTTCGCGCAACTGACTGGCCGCCCATTCGGGCACCATCGCGCGGACAACAGGCTGGAGGAACCTGCGATAAAGCGAGAGGTTGATATCCGACACCTTGGCGACAGTTGCAAAGCGGCGGTCGTCCTCGGCACTATTGCAGCCGAATACTTTGATGTCATCGAGCGTCCTTGCCTCGCAGCGCATAATCCAATCGCCCTCGACGAGATCCCCGCCGATGGTCTCATCGGTCCTTGCCTCGAAGATTGCCTGATAGAGGCCTGGCGGCAACGCATCGATCAGGTCGATGTTGCTGGAGAGTTCTCCATGCTCCTTGCGGGCAACGCTGGCGGACACGAAGATCCCGAGATGGCCGACGGTTTCGTGAACGGTGTAGACGATCGTCTGCCCGTGCGACTGTATCTCGTTCACGTCATCATAGAGGTCCAGGATCCACCCGAGCGCCTGTGCGGGGGGTGTGATGTTGTCTCCCTTGGAGCAGAAGACCACGATCGGCGCACGAATATTGCGAAGATCGATTGCCTCGCCATTGGATGCCTCGATGCGGCCCGCAGCGAGATTGTTGCCAACGAAGAGCTCGTCGACGATGAACTGGATCTCTTCGGCGTTCAGGCTGACGTGCCCGCCCCACCACTCCTCGAAGCCGAGATAGCGCGGCGCCTCAGTATCGATCTTCGAGTAGAGATTATACTGCTTGGTCCAGAGCGTGTTGGCGGGGTTCTGGTTCTCGAAATTCTGAACCAGCCAGGCGCCGTCGAACTGTCCGTGGCCAAGGTCGCTCGTCAACGCGGTGAGCCAGGTGCCGCCCAGCAACCCGCCCGTATAGCGCATCGGATACTTGCCGCGCTCACCAGCCCAATAGGAAAGCGGCGCACCGGCAATGATAATCGATCCGATGAGTTCCGGGCGCATGGCGGCGAGCATCATGACGGCCCAGCCCGCCTGGCAATTTCCGATCACACAGGGCTTGGCGTCCGCCTGCGGCTGCAACGAAATGACTTTCTCCAGAAAGACCGCTTCCGCCAGAGCAATGTCTTCGATCGTCTGTCCCGGCACCGGCTGCGGAAGGAAACCGATGAAATAGCATGGGTGCCCGGCTCTCAGCGCGACGCCGATTTCACTGTCCGCCTTGAACCCGCCGATGCCCGGTCCGTGCCCGGCTCTCGGATCGACGACAACGAAAGGTCGGCGTGTCTGGTCAACCTCTATTCCATCAGGCGGGACGATCCGGACCAGCGCGTAGTTGACGGGCCGCTCGAACGTACGCCCGTCGAGCACGATTTCGGGTGTGAAGCTTAGGACATGCGGCGCCGTCGCTTCGGCATGAGCCCTATACTGGTTGCCGCGTTTGCGCATGACATCCCAGAACAACACGCTGCGCTGGGCGGCATCCAAGGCATAGTCGAAAGCAAGACCGGCTGGGCCAAACTGAGCGGCAAAACTGGTCGTCGGAAGATAGGAAGAGTACCGCATGCCAAAGCTCCCTCATCCACCCTCTCTGCGAGGGATCAAAATCCTATGCCCTGGATAGTATTCTCGGTCTGCGTCCGCTCTGTGAATGGACAGCTCGCGCCGTCAGACACATGTTTTGTTAGCAGATGCAGCATAAGCGCATTGGGCGGAGCACCCAACGTATTTTACGGTAGCATACGCCGTTTCTTGACAGCGCCACGGATGGTCGTGCCAGTTCTTGGTGAGGTATTTGTCGATGAGCAACAGGCCCGAAGGGCACCGTACCTCGGTAGTTCGTCCGGCCCGCTATGCTTGGGCCCAACAGCAGCATCGTCAGGCGATAATGTATTGAATGTTGCACCGCCCATGGATCGAGGACGTCTCGACATGCGCCTGCACGCCGAACACGTCGCCGATCAGATCCCGCGTCAGCACGTGCTGCGGCGTCCCCGTCGCAACGATTTTACCCCGCTGGAGCACAGCCAGCTGATCGCAGAACATGGCGGCCAGATTGAGATCGTGCAGGGCGATGATGCAGGTGACGCCGAGCCTGGAAATCAGGCCCAGGATCTCGAGCTGATGCTGGATGTCCAGGTGGTTCGTAGGCTCATCAAGGAGTAGTTCGGTCGGGCTCTGCGCAAGGGCACGCGCGATATGGACACGCTGGCGCTCGCCGCCGGAGAGCGTCTGCCAAAGTTGCCTCGCTCGGCCTTCCATGCCGACGCGCGAGAGCGCCTCATCCACGGCAGCATCATCCTTTGCACCCAAGGGAGACAGGAGACTGCGATGAGGCGTACGCCCGAGGCGCACAACATCCTTTGCGGTCAACTGCGTCTCGGTTGTCGCCTGCTGCTCGACGAAAGCAACACGGCGCGCGAGATCGCTCCGCGCCATAGTCGAAACGTCGCTCTCGCCCAAACGAACAATGCCGCTGCGCACCTTCCGCAACCGGCAGATCAGCCGCAACAGACTCGACTTGCCGGATCCGTTTGGCCCGAGCAGCCCGAGAACCGTTCCTGTCTGCACCGTCAGGCTGACGCCGTTGACGATCAGGGAGTTGCCTGCTGTAAAGCTCACATTGTCGAGGCTGATGCTCATGCCGTCCTCCGAGCGCGATACAGGATGACCGCAAAGGCAGGCGCGCCGAACAAGGCCGTGACGACCCCGATTGGCAAGACTTGTTGCGGGATGATGATCCGCGAGATGATATCGGCGCCGACCATGAAGATCGCGCCGCCGAGCACAGTCGCCGGAAGCAGGCGATCATGCGTGGGCCCGACAAGGAACCTCGCGGCGTGCGGGATGACCAGTCCGACAAAACCGATTGCGCCAACCATGCTGACCACGGTTGCCGTCATCAGCGCCGTTGTTCCAAGAAGCACCACCTGCACACGCCTGACCGCAATACCCAACGATGCCGCCGCGTCCGTTCCGAAGACGAAGGCATCCAGCGCCCGCACATGGAACAGCGAAACGACGAAGCCGAGCACCGTCACCGGCACGGCCAGATAGACGTCAGGCCAGCGGATACCGCTCAGCGAGCCAAGCAACCAGAACATGACGCCCCTCGCCTGCTCGGCATTTGCCGAGGTCGTGACGATATAGGAGGTGGCCGCATTGAAGAGCTGCGATCCGGCGACGCCGCAAAGAATAATGCGCTCGCTAGTGCCTCCGGCGCCTGCCGCAAGAAAGGCAACGAGCAGGAATGCGATCACGGCGCCGATAAAGGCGCCGCTGGACAGACTGAGAACACCATAGCCGAAGCCGAGCAGCATCACGCCAACCGCGCCGGTCGAGGCTCCTGCGGAAACGCCGAGCACGTAGGGTTCGGCCAACGGGTTTCGCAGCAACGCCTGCAGAACCGCGCCGCTGAGCGCGAGCGACGCCCCGGCACTTGCGGCCACCAACGCTCGGCTCAATCTATAGTCCCAGATGATGCCTTGATGGATGCGGCTAAGCTCGAAAGTCGTACCGAGGAGGCGGTTCGACACCGCTTTCGCGGTCGTCGCCAGCGGGATCGATATCTCCCCGATCGAAACGGCGAGACCGATCATCAGAGCGAGCAGGGAGAATGCAGCAATGGCGAGCGCACCATGCGCCCACCATACCGACTGCCTGAAAATGGCGCCGCTCACTGCGCCAGACCGAAGGAATTGATGCCCTTCGCCAGTATCTCGATCCCGTCGATCGTCCGAATCGTCGGGTTCATCGATTGGGCATCCATCATGACGAAGCGCTTATTCCTGACGGCATCGAGTTGGCTCGTGACCGGGTCCTTTGCCAGAAAGTTGAGCTTTACCGTGGGGTCATCCGCCGCATAGCGGCGCCGGTCCATCGTCGCTACGACGATCACAGCCGGATTGGCCTCTGCAATCGTCTCCCAGCCGACGAGCGGCCACTCCTCGTCTGTCGCGACCACATTCTTCGCACCGAGCATCTTCAGGATATAGGCCGGGGCGCTGTTCTTTCCGGCGATGAATGCATCGCCGTTGATTTCCTTGCTGGAGAACCAGAAGACGACCGGGAGGTTCTTTGCAGCGGCACCGGCAACCGATGCGACGGCCCGCGCTTCGCGTTGCTGCAGCTCGGCGACGAGCGCATCGCCGCGGTCCGTGATGTCGAAGATTTCGGCCAACTCAGCGATCTCCCGATAGATCAGGCCCATCGTGAACAGTTCCTTGCGAACGCCGTCGCCGCTGTCGGCATTGACCTTGGCGACGCAATCCGCCGGCGCGATGTAGGTATTGATGCCGAGTTCGGCGAATTGCTCCCGCTTGCCGACGGACCCTTGCTGACCGACGTGCCACTCAAACTCGGCGGCGACCAGATCCGGTTCCTGACCGACGACGGTTTCAAAGCTCGGATCGTTGTCGGCAAGCCGTTTGATCCTCGCGTTGACTTCGGCATATTGCGGCAAAACCGGGCCGACCCAGACTGCCGTTCCGGCAATCCTGTCCGCCAGCCCGAGCGAGAAAAGAACTTCGGTCATGCCCTGACCGATCGATACGATGTTGGCCGGCGCCTTATTGAAGACGACCTCGCGGCCGCAATTGTTGATGGTCAATGGATACTGGGTGGCGGCAAGACTTGGCGCTGCCAAGCCAGCAAAGCCGAAGGCAAGCGCAATGGCTGCAAGAAATTTACACATAGGCAATCTCGATTAGGAGGAAAGGGGCCAGCGTTTATTGCCGGCGCAACCGCTAGGAATGACGGCACGCCGGGCTAACGCTAGCGACGGAAAACCCAATCGAGACGGATGTGTGCTCTATATCGGCGAAGGCTCAGGTCAATCATGGCTGTTCCTTTCCGGGCATCCCCGCCCGGGTGATTGGATCGTGATTGACGGCAGGTCTCCTGGCTCACGGATATATGCCTTCATCTGCCTTCCCGCGATTGGTTCGCAGTGACATGGTCCTAAACGACCTCGGATGAGCGACAATCCGCCTACAGTTGCGGGGGCAGCCACGGTTTTGGTCCCTCTTGGGTCGTCCTCACCGTGTTCCCTATTAATCCCCTTAGAGTCGTCCTTGGGGAACCATCGCGCTCAGTTACGCCGGCGAGCCGTGCGACGTCAAGTCATCGATTGGTGGGCGCTCGTCCGGGTTGGCTCTGCTGCATATCTTGAAACCCGACCTCAGGACATCCTCGGATGTTGGCAAAGGTGATCTCCCGGCGATCGCCCCATTCGGTCAGTCCTCTCAGCGTCAGAACGTTCTCGTCGCGATAGACAAGGTCGGTGCGGTAGATGCCAGCGCGGCGGGCCCGGTTCTGCGCCTGACTGACGTTGCAGGTGCCTTCCGATGGCGACACATGCCAGGTGCTCATACCACTGCCATTGGGTTGCCAACCGCCTGACTGACCCAAGGCCGCTGCTGGTAGAAGGACTACGATCCCCAAGGTCGTATGGAAGGCCGCTTTCATGATCCCCTGCCCCGGTTGTGCGCAAAGTGTTGCCACAAGCGCCGAGATGATGCGGCCAAAATAGACGGACCTGTGCATTGCGCAATCATCTACAGACTGGGCCGCACCCCATTTGCGACAAATCACGGGGAAGTCGCCCATCAGCGTTGATGATCGGTTAAAACTGCCTGTGGGCCGGAGCAATCGCCGTCGACGGCGACGATTGCTCCGGCGGCGAGCATCTATCGTGCTGGCGCTCCTTCCGGGCCACCGCGACCAAGCTTGTCAGGAAGCGGCTGCCCTTTCGGGGTGAATTCGAGCGACCCTGAGTTTATGCAGAAGCGCTCGCCTGTCGGAGGCGGGCCGTCGGGAAAGACGTGCCCCTGATGCGCGTCGCAACGCGCGCAAACAATTTCCGTCCTGAGCATGCGGTAGCGGGTATCACGAACGCGCCGCAGGTGATTGTCGGCTGCCGGGGCCGTGAAGCTCGGCCAGCCTGTACCGCTTTCGAATTTCGCAACGGCCTTGAACAGCGGAAGGCCGCAGAGCCGGCAGGTAAAGAACCCCTCGCGTCGCTCGTGGAGGAACACGCCACAGAATGGCGCCTCCTCACCATGCTCCAAAAGCAGATGGCGATCCTCTTCGCTGAGGTCCGCCACCAGCTGCTCCATCTGTTCCCGAGTGGGAGGGGTAAGATCGAACTGCAATTCGACGACGTCACGCATTCCTGGTTCTCCTTCGATCCCGGCGGTTTCCCGAGACCTTCTTCGCGCAGATTACCGTCACCAAAGAGACGGCGCCGCTGAAGCGCCGTCCTAACCGCCCCTACGCCGACCGCAGCGAGCGGAAGGCCGCTCTGAGCTCCGAAGCGAAGCCCTTCGGCTGCTCCCAGGCAGCAAAGTGCCCGCCCTTGTCGAGCTTGTTGTAGTGGATGAGCTTCGGATAGGCGCGTTCCGTCCAGCTGCGCGGAGCCGCATAGATCTCATCCGGAAAAACGCTAACAGCGACCGGAATGGTGACATTCTTGACGGCAAAGAACGCCAGCTTGTTTTCCCAGTAGAGCCGCGCCGACGAGACGGCTGTGTTCGTCAGCCAGTAGAGTGTAATGTTGTCCAGGATATCGTCCCGCGTCAGGCCTTCGGCCTTTCCATCGAAGACGCGTGCGATCATCTCGTAGCTGCGGATATCGTGGTCGATCATCCATGCTGCCAGACCGACCGGCGAGTCCGCGATCCCATAGAGCGTCTGCGGACGGTTCGCCATTTCGATCGCATAGCCAAGCCCGTGCTTGTAGAAATCGTCCAGTTGATCATAGGCATGCTGTTCTTCGGGCGAGAGGCCTTTCGGTGGCGTGCCGCCGGGTTGAAGCGCCACGGCGATATCGGCTGGAACAGTCGCCGGCATGTTGACATGAATGCCGATCAATTCCGGAGGAGCGATCAGAGCCATCTGCTCGGTTACCGCATCGCCCCAATCGCCGCCCTGCGCCACGTATCTGGTGTAGCCAAGCCGCTTCATCAATTCGATCCAGGCGTGCGCAATGCGGATCGGGTCCCAGCCGGTCGTGGTTGGTTTACCGGAAAAGCCGTAACCGGGCATCGACGGGATAACCAGATCGAAGGCATCCGACGCCGTGCCGCCGTGCGCCGTCGGGTTCGTCAGCGGCTCGATGATCTTCAACTGCTCGATGACAGAGCCCGGCCATCCGTGTGTGACGATGAGAGGCAGCGCATCCTTGTGCTTCGAGCGAACGTGAATGAAGTGGATGTCCACCCCGTCGATCGTCGTCGTAAACTGCGGCAGAGCATTCAGCCGGGCTTCGACCTTGCGCCAATCATATTCGTTTGCCCAGTAGCGAGCGAGTTTCCGGGTCGTCGCATACTGTACACCTTGCGAACTGTCGGTCACCGTTTCCGGCTCCGGCCATCGGGTTGCGTTGATCCGCTGGCGCAGATCGGCGAGCTGCTGATCGGAGGCTTTGCATCGGAAGGGGTGGATTGCATTGCCGTTGTCAGCCGCTATAGCGAATGATACCGGCAGGAGACTGACGACGCCGGCAACCGCCGCGCATCCAAGCAGGCTACGCCGTGTGATCGATGATACTGGAGCTGTCATGATATCCTCCTGTGCTTGAGGTTGCTCGGGATGCGGGCACGATTTCACTGAAGGCGGCGCGCATCCCGTTGCGTGATGGTGTTGGCGATACCTTTGGATTGGTTCTCGCCGAGAGCGTTCTCATCCCTTCAAACGAGGTTGAGCGCCACGTCGATGTTGCCGCGCGTTGCCTTGGAATACGGGCAGATCTCATGCGCTGCGTGGATGAGTTCCTCGGCGACATCACGCTCAATGCCCGGCACGCTGACGTTCAGGCGTGCGCGCAGGAAGTAGGAACCACCGTCGGCGTTCAGATCGATTTCCGTGTCGATCTCGGGCTCAACGGGCAGCTTGATCTTTCTTTGCGCCGCAGCGACCTCAATGGCACCAATGAAGCAAGCCGACCATGCAGCGCCGAAGAGGCGTTCGGCCGCCGGGTGCGGCTGCGACAACTGAAGGTCAAGCTCGCCATCACTGCTGCGTGTGAAACCATTGCGACCGCCCTTGTTGCGGGTCTTGCCGGTAAAGAGGAGTTTCTCGGTCATGGTAAAATCCTTTCTGGGTTTGTTAATCGTATCCGCTTTAATCGGATGCGATCTAAATAGGCCGATGAAAATGCATTGTCAATACCATTGCGATTTAATCGGATGCGATTTATATAAAAAGCAGGACGAACAACCGAATAGGATCTCCCATGTCCGCATCCAAAACCGCCAAGAACCTGGAGACAGGAGCGCCCTCTTCCGGCGAGAGCGACAGCAAGAGCAACAAGCTCTCCAACTTTTTATGCTTCGCGGTCTACTCGGCAAATCTGGCCTTCGGCCGCGCATACAAGCCGATCCTGGACAAGCTGAATCTGACCTACACCCAGTATATCGCAATGGTCGCCCTCTCCGAGAAGGACGACCAGACCGTGGGAACGCTCGGCGAAAAGCTCTTCCTGGAATCAAACACGCTGACGCCGATGCTTAAGAAACTTGAGTCCCTGGGCTATATCCAACGCAAACGCGATCCCGCTGACGAGCGGCAGGTGCGACTGAGCCTGACGCCGGCCGGACGCAATCTGGTTGAGGCGGTTCCCGGCGCGCCACTGGTGGAAGCCACCGGCCTCGGCGAGGACTTTCCGGTCGTGCAGAAATCCGTGGTACGGCTGCGCGACAACCTCCTAAAGGCAACGCAAGACGGGCCGGCGAAGGATTGATCATTCTCACTGCTGTAAGCGTCGATGTATGCGGCGCTCGCTTGGCATGCGGGACGAGAGCGTCGCGCATTTGGCGCGCTGGCAACAATCCGCGACCAACCGGCGGGCAGGATTGGGCGTGGCGGTAGAGCATAGATGGGCTAATCGGCTTCGTTCCCGATCTTCACCAAGCCGACCCCGGA
Organism: Rhizobium sp. CF122; assembly: GCF_000282035.1. GTDB lineage: Bacteria > Pseudomonadota > Alphaproteobacteria > Rhizobiales > Rhizobiaceae > Rhizobium. Next base: position 29,466 of record NZ_AKKA01000033.1, on the reverse strand, counting down.
GAGAAGCGCGCGCCGCGAAAAGACGTTGAACGCTGCACAAGTTGGAAACGGCAGTGGCTGTCAGAAGACTTTTGCTCCTTAGAGCAGCGATTTCGGCTGGAATGCGCCATTTGCGGTCATCATCCGAGAATGGCGTCCGATTGCCAATGGCAGAAGACAGGGTTGCATCACTCAGGCTTTTAATACAGGCTAATGCCGTCGCGAAAAACGGCAGGCCGATTTCAGCCGCCGAATACAAGTCGGACGAGCACATAGCTCCGGCTCGGCCAGCGTCTCCCGAAGCAATCGCCTGATACGATCAGGCTACAGCAATCATCAGCGCTGCGGACGCTGCATGCTTGCATTTGATAGGAGCGCTGCAATGCGAAACCCAGTTACGATCATCGGTGCTGGTCTCGGTGGCCTTACGCTAGCCCGTGTTCTCCATCTTCACGGCATCCCCTCGGTCATCTACGAATCCGAAGCCTCGGCGAGCGCGAGAACGCAGGGCGGGCTACTGGATATCCATGAATACAACGGCCAGATTGCCCTTAAGGCCGCAGGACTTTTTGAAACCTTCCTTGGCCTCGTCCGCCACGGCGAAGATGCAAAACGGGTCGTTGATAAGGACGGTCATATCCTATTCGACAGTCCTGGCGACAACGTCGCCAATCGTCCTGAAATTGATCGAGGCCACCTTCGGAACATGCTTATCGGCTCGCTTCCCCCGGAAACGATCAAGTGGGGCCACAGGGTCACATCGATAGCCCCGCATGGCGCAGATCAGCACGAGGTCACTTTTGCCGACGGTTCAACCGTCCTTTCTGATCTGCTTGTGGGTGCCGATGGCGCGTGGTCGAAAGTTCGTCCGCTTTTGTCCCCTGCTAAGCCCCTCTACTCAGGCACATTGTTCATCGAAACCATCCTTTTCGATGGCCACACACGCCATAAGGCAAGCGCGGAAGCAATAGGAAGTGGCACGCTTATGGCAGTCGCTCCGGGCAAGGCCATCTTGGCGCACCGCTATGCAAACGGAATGCTGCATACCTATGCGGCCTTGAACAAGCCGGAAGACTGGGCGAATTCAATCGACTTCGCCGACCCGAAGGCTGGCTTGGCTCGTATCGCCGAGCAATTCGAAGGATGGGCTTCCCACCTAACCGCCCTTATCACAAAGGGTGAGGCCGATCCCGTGCTTCGCCCAATTTATGCGCTGCCAGTCGAACACCAATGGCGACGAGTACCCGGCGTGACGTTGCTTGGCGATGCGGCACATTTGATGTCGCCGTTCGCGGGAGAAGGTGCCAACCTTGCCCTGTATGATGGCTACGAGCTTGCAAGTGTGCTCATCTCGACGCCCGATGATGTGGAAGCCGCGCTTGCGCTCTATGAAATGAATCTCTTTCCCAGAAGCATGAAGGTCGCCGAAGAAACCGCACAGAACCTCAGCCGATTTCTTGGTGATAATGCCCCTCACAGCGTAGTCGCTCTCTTTAGCAAACATCGCGGAAAGTAGGCGTTAGCCGGTCCGGGTAAGTCGGCTTCGGGCCGACTGCAGACGATGGTGTGATCTCGTCCCGCCGAGAGCGCCCCAAGAGAAAAAACGCGAACAGCGCTTGACCTCGACACGCCGATTAGAAAAGCACCGCTGGCTACGAGCCGCCGCGCAACGCTTGAAGAGAGATCGGCTGATCGAACAGCCGAGCACCGGAATCACCCGAAGCCCCCTGGAAATCGCAAAGCCGATCGGGCAGCACCGGATATTATTCCGAATGTCGCCCGATTCCAACAGAGCCACACCTACCGTGATGACACCATCGGAAGCTCGTTTGCCTCCATCATCTCGGCTGCCTTGGCATACCCGCCCCCCATACCGTCGAGAAAGTGCAGGTGAGAATCCGGCTTTCCCGAAGGCACGAAGCAGGTCATGAGCGCATGAGACTGGCGGTGGAGTCCGAAGTTGACCTCACCTCGCGCCTTTGCCGCAACGAGGATGGCCTCGACCGCTTCGATCTGTTCGCTCGTGCAATCCAGTGTGAGACGCAGGCCGTCATCATATTTGCGGAAGTCGGAGCTGGAGGCGACGGCCAACCAGCTTTCGCGGTCGACCGACCTGGCACCGTCCCTGGGGATGGCGGTCTCCCGCGATGCCGGCTGGGCTTGCCGCGTGCCGGCGTCGAGAACCGAAAGCACGCACTTCGCCAAGGACGCAAAGACCTCCGGGCTCCTATCTTCGGCTGGCTCGACGAGCAGCGACAGGATCTCGCCCCTCTGGCTGGGAAACGGCTCCCAATCGCAGGTCAGGCCGGTCAGATCGGGTTTCGTCGTGTAGCTGCCCGGCTTTACTAGGTATCGACCATTCTTGATCTGACGCTCCGCCCATTTTAGGCCGCCGCCGGCAAACATCGCATAGGTCGCGTTTTCAGAGGCGGCATAGTGCGCGATGCGCACGTCACGTCCATTGGCACGGATCGCGCCCACGCGCACCAAACCGGCCCGAAGAGCCAGGTTGAGATTGGCACTGGCAAAGGCGACCACCTGCCGCAACGCGGACGTCGCGGTCATGATCCCATGGGGCGGCAGTGCGAACGCAGCCCCATCTCCGCGAAACACGAAGGGAAAATCGAAGTTGCCCCAGGCGTTTCCCACGGCGGCGATCACCGATGCGCCGGCGTAGTTGACGTCTTCGTAACGCCCTGACTTGATCGCCGACGTCGAGTCGACGACGTCGGTTATCCCGATCAACCAATCATCGGGGAGCGCCTCATAGACGGATGGGTCGAGCACCCGCGAAAATTCGCCATAGGCCTGGGGCGTGTTTGGATGATCGCTGACGATCCAGCGTTCCTTGGCCTTCGTCACACTGACGACCGATTGTACCGACTGCATGAATCTGTTCCCGTGCCACATAGCGAAGTCCTTTCCGCTCGATTTATTTCGCGCGCGAATAACTCGGATACGCTTTAAATACGCGGGCCGCGCGCAAACGTCAATATCCGATTTAATCGGATGCGATTTATTTATCAAAGATGGTGGTACAGAAACGGCCGAATCACCTTTCGCCCGGTTGACGCATCATACGAAATAGGGGCGGCTACAAACCGCAGTATCACCGTTCAGACCCGATATTCCCCCGAAAGGCTCATAGCCGTCATCCACGCAATAGGCACCCGCTCCCAAAGTACATGTGGATTACCGCATGTGATAAATTCCATATCGCTGCACTTCAGGTAGCATGTGCTTGGATGATTACATTTCCTAGTCATCAAGAGGTCACTGCAAAACTCACATCGTTTGTTTTGCGGTGACCTCGCCAAAAATCCGCGAGCGGCGGATCCTGTCTCTCGACCTCCACGACATCAAGCATGTGACGGTTGACGAAGCGCGACGCTCCGGAACGGGGTGTGCGGCGATCGAAGCCTTGCAACGGGTCGCTCGCATTCCCATCTTATGGCGGACACCCAAAAAATACGAACCTGGCACGGCCGATGCCTCGCGCGCCGTATCTTCGCTTTCCTTCGGTCTGCGTGATCGAAAAACCGGCGCCGTGTTGAGCATGCCGCAAGTGCGGCGAAGGATTTCAACTGAACAAACCCAATATCGCCGTCGCATCAGCGGCGGGTCCGCGCGAGCGCGATGACGCCGCTCGCAGCCCGGACAAGAACTGGAAACCTTACCCCTGCCTTCTCACGCTGCGAGAACTGCAGGAACTGATTGCTCAGCAGCTTGGCTGAGACGCACCCCATCCTCAAAGCCAGGAGAAAAACATGCAGGTCATCGTCAGAGACAACAACGTCGAGCAGGCCATGCGCGCGCTGAAGAAGAAGATGCAGCGCGAGGGACTGTTCCGCGAAATGAAGGAACGCCGATCCTACGAGAAGCCATCCGAGCGGAGAGTCCGTGAACGGGCGCAGGCAATCGCCAGGCAGCGCAAGGCTGCCCGGAAGAAGTTGCAGCGCGAAGGTCTCCTGGCCTCGCCGAGGCGACGCTCCTCCAGCCGATAGGCTGTCAAAAATATTGCCGTCCGATGTTCTCAACGGCAGCCCCATCCCGAGAAAGGACCAACTATGGAAGAACTGCACAGCCTGACTGTTTCCGATGAACGGCTCGAGGACTGCCGGGAGGTGATCGAACCGGATCTCCAGGAGCTCATTCGAACGACAATCGCCTCCGGCTTCTCAGCCGAAGAGGTTCTGATTGCAATCAGTGAACTCGTCGCAGAGGACTACGCCGTATTGGCCAAGTTCCCGAGCGTTCACTGATTGGCCCGCGTGGCTGATCGACGGATGAAAATGCCAATCAAGTCACGGTCTCACGACGGGTTGATCGGCTCACACAAACACCTACATCCCGCTTATCGCTCGTTGGCAAAGAGGAGGTTCGTCATGAACACGATCGGCCACGCAACTGAACCAACATGGGCGGCGCCCGTGGCAATTCAGATTGGGACACGACCCTCTGAATATATCCATGGTCCGGCCGAAGCGGTTGAGTATCTGGAGCACAGATGGCCGCTCCAAAGCAGCATGCACGTTGAGGCGGCCAAGCGCCGGTGCGTGGAGGCCATGAACCACCTCGCGCACCTGGAAGCCGCCAGAGATGCCTTCGTCGCAGCCGCTGTGGAGGCCAAGGTGTTGGCCTAATCAACTCCGACGGCTGCTTGCGGTCATGGCCGTCTTCGTCGCCCGCCCAATTGCGCGCGACTGAAATCGTTACGCCCAAACATACGGACGCGCCGCGTCGTATCACTCGGCCCAAAGCCGTAATGAAAATCTAATGCGTCGTGACGGACTTCGGAGAGCGTGAGCGACGGGGCTTGTCTTGGGAAGACGCGGCTATTGCGACCCCAGCCGCTTTTGTCTTCTTCGTCGCCGGCTTTTCAGCCGCGGATTTCGCTGCGGCTCGCGGCTTGGCGGATTTCACCTTCACCGTCGGCTTTGTCGCAGCATCGACGCGCTCGCCAAATTCCTTGAACGCCTGTAGCCAATGTTTCATATCCTGCCCGTGTGGGCGGCCCTCCTGCTCCCAGATCTCATAGGCACGGCGGCGAATGTTCTCTTCATGCTCGTTCATGACGGGACCCTGCTCCTTGTTGAAACCAATCTTAATTGGCGCAAGCGGTCCAATAGGCAATGGAGACACCGGCCTCGATTGATCGAAAGAAGCCGGCAACAGAAGCGAACGCAAAGCAGCGATTGTCTTTTCCGAAATGCCTCTATCTACCGTCGCGCGAACGAATTCAGCAGGAAGGAAACAAGATGAAACGCATGTCGATTTTGCTGCTTCTAGCAGGAGCCACGATGGCCGGATGCACGCCGACCCAGCAAGGAGCGGGAATTGGTGCGGCCTCGGGCGCGGTCATTGGCGGTATAGCGACCGGCAATGTGCGCGGCGCCGCCGTGGGTGCGGCCATAGGTGGCGCCGCTGGCGCCGTCATCGGCAATGTCGCCGGGCAGCCCGGCCAGTGCTACTACCGCGATCGATACGGCCGGCGATACGTCGCCAACTGCCCACGCTGATTGCGCGCTAGAGCCTTTCAGGGCGCGGCAACGCGAGACCGATCTCCGGAGGCGTCGCGCTCAACCTCAAGTGCGAAAGATCGCTATCGCGGCGGTAACGAGCTCTCTTGTTCGCCGCGTTCGCTCCGTTTGGAAAAAGCTTACCCTTTCGAGGCCAATGTGCGTGGATTAGCGGTCCCTATTGATCGAAAGCGAGATGTTATCGCTATAGAGTCGGCGACGGCCTCGATCTATTCTGCCGCTGTGTGGTCGGAAAATCATCTCCGAACCAGCACGCTCGCCTGTACCGGCAATTCTATGCCTTTCAGCGACAGCGTACGGGCATGCGCTGCGGCTGTGAGATGCGCAGCCTGAGATGCAGATTCTGGCGACATGACGATCTCGCCTGCGCCTGCCTGCGATTCCAGCCTCGACGCAAGATTAACAGCACCACCAATTGCCGTAAAATCGCTACGGAAGCTCGAAAACTCACCGATCTCGACCTCGCCGGTGTGAATACCGACACCGACACCGAAGCTGTGACCACGATCAAGGCTTTCGAATACCGCGGTGCAGTGTTGCTGTATGTCGAGCGCCGCCATAACCGCGGCGGCGGCATGATCCTTTCTCAGGATCGGAAAATTGAAGATCGCCATCAAGCCATCGCCCATCTGCTTGTTGACGATACCGTCGTGAGCCCAGATCGCCTGCGCGCATCGGTCATGAAACAGGCTGACAATCTCACTCAACCTGATCGGCTCGATCTGCTCCGAGAGGGCAGTGAACCCTCTGATATCAGCAAACAAGATGGTTGCGGTCGCGGTAACATGGCGCTGCTTCTTGACGTAACGAAACGACCGCTCGCAAATCGTGCAGATGTTGGGGTTCATCTTGCTGCGGGTGACACCAAACATGCGGAACGGCAGCGCAAGCGCGCCACGAATCGGAATGGGGACATGCATTTGATCCCAACAACCCCGGCAGATTTGGGCATCCCTGTGACTGACCGGATCCATCGGATGGGAGGTTGGCATGGTCCGCGACCTCCAGCAAAAGCCTAGTTGAACACAAACTTCTAATATTTGCCGGCATTTTGCAACTCAGGTGAAGTTCTAACCGCGAAAGATCGCAACCGCAGCAGCGACAAGTTCTGCGTTGTTCGCTGCCACAGCCCGCTTGGCGAAAACTTTTCCATCCTCGAGGCCGCCGCCGCGCGTGGAATAAGCGTCATTCCTTCGCCAACCGGACAAACGGCCAGATCATGGCGTCGAATCCTGCATCGGGATAGGTCGGCGCGACATTGGCGCGCTGCAGTCGCATCGGCGGCTCTCCACCTCTTTGAAGCGCCGATTTCGTGGGCCCAGGAACACTTGCGTGCTCAATATTTTCTTGCAAAAAACCACACATGATGTTAATGACTGTCCAGTCAGTCATAATAGAAAATGAAGCCAATGCCTGAGAAAAAGCGAGAAAGACGAGATCCGGAGCAGCGCCGGGCCGAGATCCTGGCGGCGGCCTTCGCCTGCTTTGCGGAACGGGGCTTTGCCGCGACCCGCATGGAGGATGTCGCGGCTCGCGCCGGCATCGCCAAAGGTACGGTCTATCTGCATTTCCCCGACAAGGAGCGACTTTTCATCGAGCTCGTGTCCGGCATCGCCTCGCCGCTCCTCGGTGAAGTCGGCGGCATGGTCCAGAAGGAGGCGATCCCGCCGCGTGCTGCCGTTTCGATGTTCTATGCGCTCTTCAAGCGCGAGGTCCTGGAGACGGAGCGCCGGCACCTGTTGCGGCTAATCCTCGCCGAGGGTCCGATGTTCCCCGTTGTGACCGAATTCTATTACCGCGAGATTATCACCAAAGGCCTCGCGATCGTGCGTGTCCTGCTTGCCCGTGCCGCCGCGCGCGGCGAGCTTCGCAATCCCGCCGTCGCTGACGTCCCGCAATTGGTCATGGCACCGGCCTTGATGTCGATCGTCTGGACGACGCTTTTCGAAGGCTACGAGCACCTCGACGCGCAGAAACTCTTCGACACGTTCCTCGACACGCTCTTCGTGCCGGAAGGAGGCACGACATGAAACGAATCCTTATCGTCGTCATCGTGGCCGGCGCGGCCCTTGCCGCCCTGCCTTTCCTGTTCTCCGACAAATCCCAGCGCGCCTACCAGGGCTGGGTCGAGGCCGACACGCTGTTCATCGGTGCCGACACCAGCGGCCGTGTGGTTAAGCTCGATGTCGCCGAAGGGCAGGCAATTGCGCCCGGCTCGCCGCTTTTCAGTCTGGATTCTCAAACCGAAGAGGCCGCTGTCGGCGCCGCACGCGCTTCGCTGGCTCGTCTGCAGGCCGAACTAGAACTCGCCGAGGCGAAGCAAAAGCGGCCGGAAGAAATCGACATGCTGCGCGCCAGCGAACGCGAGGCGGTCGCCCGACTTGAGCTTGCCGCACAGGATCTCGATCGCACCCGCGTGCTGGTCGAGCGCGGCACGGCGACAAAGGCAAACCTCGACACGGCGACGGCCACCGAAGCCGCCAACCGTGCCGTCCTCGATAATGTCCGCAGCCAGATTACGCTTGCGAACCTGCCGGCCCGTATTGAAATGCTGCGCCAATCAAGGGAGGCGGTCGCTGCGGCAAAGTCCGATCTAGCCTCTGCGGAAGCCGCGCTTGCCCGCCGCTTCGTGTCTGCTCCGGCAACAGGCAGCATCGAGACCGTCTATTACCGCGCCGGTGAGGTCGTCCCCGCCGGACGGCCGATCGTGGCCCTCCTACCGCCAGAGAACATTCGCATCCGCTTCTTCGTGCCCGAAGGCGAGATTGCGCTGTTTTCGCTTGATCAATCGATCCGCGTCGCCTGTAACGCCTGCCAACCCACCGATGCGAAGATCAGCTTCATCGCAAAGAATGCCGAGTATACACCGCCGGTAATCTACAGCCTCGAAGAGCGTGCCAAACTCGTCTACCGCGTCGAGGCAATCCCCGCCGACCCAAAGGCGCTGCGCCCTGGCCAGCCGGTGGATGTCACCGCGGGAGCCCGCCCATGAGCGACACGGCAATGCCCATCGACGCTCCCGAGACAGTGATCGACGTCCATCACCTCACCAAGCGTTTCGGCAGCCGGAAGGTGGTCGACGATGTGTCGATGTCAGTGAAGAAGGGCCGCATTCACGGCTTTCTCGGTCCGAACGGCTCCGGCAAGACCACGACGATCCGCATGCTCTGCGGCCTGCTGACGCCAGACAGCGGCGATGGCACATGCCTTGGCTTCGACATCCTGACCGAAAGCGATCGCATCCGCCGTCGCGTCGGCTACATGACGCAGAAGTTCTCGCTCTATCAGGATTTGTCGATCCGGGAGAACCTGGAGTTCGTCGCCCGCGTCTACGGCCTGGCAGATGCCCGCGGCAGAGCAAGCGCCGCAATAGAACGTCTCGGCTTGAAAGGTCGGGAACAGCAGCTGGCTGGGGAACTTTCGGGAGGCTGGAAGCAGCGCCTCGCACTTGGCGCCTGCATCCTACCGGAACCGGCCCTGCTCCTCCTCGACGAACCGACGGCAGGCGTCGACCCAAAAGCCCGCCGTGACTTCTGGAACGAGATTCACGCGCTTGCCGCCGACGGCCTCTCGGTGCTGGTGTCCACCCATTATATGGACGAGGCAGAGCGCTGCCATGAGATCGCCTATATTGCCTACGGCAAACTGCTGGCGCAGGGAACGGTGGACGAGGTGATCGCCAGCACCGGTCTGGTCACTTGGACCGTCTCCGGAGCGGGCGTGCATCGCCTCCAAGCCGAACTGGAGAACGAGCCAGGGGTCGACATGATCGCGCCCTTCGGGACCAGCCTGCATGTTGCCGGTCGCGATCCCGAGGCGCTTGAAAAAGCAATCGCGCCATACCGAGAACGGTCCGATCTCAAGTGGCAAGAGGGCGAAGCGACGCTGGAAGATGCGTTCATCGATCTGATGCGCCGCTCGGAGGACAATTTCCAATGACAACGACAACGGCGAACGGCAACGGTATCTCCTTCGGGCGTTTCTGGGCGATGACGATCAAGGAATTCATCCAGATGACCCGCGACCGCATAACGCTGGCGACGATGGTCGCCTTGCCGATCATGCAGCTGTTCCTGTTCGGCTTTGCGATCAACACGACGCCGCACAACCTGCCAACCGCGGTGCTGATGCGCGAGAACACCGATATCGGCCGGTCGATTTTGGCGGCGCTGGAGAATACCGACTTCTTCGAGATTCGTTCTGTCGTTACCCGTGCCGAAGACATGGATTCGCTTCTGGAATCCGGCAAGGCTCTGTTCGTCGTAGAAATTCCTGAAGGGTTCGAACGCTCGCTTCGGCGCGGCGATACACCCTCCCTGCTGGTCGCAGCCGATGCCACCGATCCGGTCGCATCGAGCTCGGCGCTCGGTGCGCTCTCCGGCATCGTGACGTCGGCACTTGCCAACGACCGGCAGGTCGAATTCGCCGAGCCGACCAAGCCCGCCTTCTCCATCGTCCAGCACCGTCGTTATAATCCGGCCGGCTCATCGACCCTGAATATCGTGCCCGGCCTGCTCGGCACAATCCTGACGATGACGCTGCTGATCTTCACGGCTCTCGCGGTCACTCGCGAGGTGGAACGCGGCACGATGGAGAACCTGCTCTCCATGCCGATCAAGCCGCTGGAAATCATGCTGGGCAAGATTGCGCCCTATGTGCTGATCGGCCTCGTTCAGTCGCTTCTTATCATCGCGGCCGGCCTGCTTGTCTTCGGCGTTCCAATCCTTGGCAGCCCGGCTTCGCTCGCGGCTGCGACCACGCTCTTCGTCATCACCAACCTGTCGATCGGCTACACCTTCTCGACGATCGCTGCCAATCAGCTGCAGGCCATGCAGATGGCGATGATGTTCTTCCTGCCGAATATCCTGCTGTCGGGCTTCATGTTTCCGTTCGCCGGCATGCCGAAGTGGGCGCAATGGATCGGTGAGGCGCTGCCGCTGACCCACTATATCCGCATTGTCAGGGCGATCATGCTGAAGGGCGCCAGTATCCAGATCCTTGCTTATGACACGATCGCCCTCGCCTGCCTGATGACAGTCGCCATGCTGATTGCTGTCCGCCGCTTCCGCAGGACATTGGACTAGACGGCAGGAGACATCAGGATTGGCTAACTCCGGGCCGGCGGATGGCCCGGATCTTGCCACTGTTGCCACCGCCACAAAACAGCCGATCCGTGCCATCGGACTCAAGTCCCGATACGCCTATGCCCGCCGGCATGTCGATGCGTTCCAGCACCCGTCCGGTTTCGGGTTCAATGCGTCGGATATCGCTCTCATCGCTTTCCCAGGTGGCATGCCAAAGCTCGCCATCGACCCAGGTCACGCCGGTAACAAAACGGTTGGACTCGATGCTGCGAAGAAGTGCGCCGGTCTCCGGATCGATCTGATGGATCTTTCGGCCACGGTAGTCTCCTACCCAGAGCGTTCCTTCAGCCCAGGCGAGCCCGGAATCACCACCGTTCGCGGGTGCCGGGATCGTCGAGAGCACAGTACCGGTCTTCGGATCGATCTTCTGGATTCGATCCTCCGCAATCTGAAAAAGATACCGTCCATCGAAAGCGGTTCCGGCATGTGCCGCAACGTCGATCGAGCGGACAACCTCGCCGGCATCGGGATCGAAGGCATTGAGCTTGTCGCCGGAGGCAAACCAGACATGTCGACCATCATAGGTGACGCCGCCCACCTGCTTCACATCCGGAAAGGGGCCATATTCACGAAGGATTTCAGCTTTGGAGTGTTTCATGGGCCTATCCTAGTCGTTGGGTAGTGGACCTGGGAGTAACAAAGTTGACGGGAACCCCGGCAGCGATGGGATCGTCCACCGGCGCGCCGGCCCGCGTCCGAAGGATTGCACCTTGCCTGTTTCCGCGAGTGCATCAAGTGCCCGCTGCACCGTGCGTGGGCTGGTACCAATCGCGATTGCGAGCGCCGAACTCGACCAGGCCTCCCCATCGGCCAGAAATGCAAGGATCTCGCCATGCTGTTCCTCGACGGGCGGGGCGAGCATGACCACGTCGGTTGCCCGACGCGGCGCGAGCACGAAACCGTCCTTGGTCGCATTGATATCCGCTATGCGATGAAGCTCGCCGCGCAACCGCCCGACTTCGACACGCAGCCTGGCACGGTGCGATTCATCGACATGTTTGGCCCCAAACGCGCGAGCAAGAAGCATGGTCCGCGACACGTCTTTCGGCCAGGTCTCCGCAAGTGCCCGAACGAGCGCGAACAACACCGGACGCGTCGTCAACGAAACAACCTCGTCACCATTGCGCACGACGTAACGGCATGCATCGACGACCAGCGCCCCCGACGTCAGAACCGCCTCTACCTCCTCCAGCAGCAGGAAGCGCTCCCCTCCCTGCCCGATCAGCCGCGCTGCCGGCGTTTTCAGAACCTGGGACACGGCCTCGACTTCGGCATCGAGGGCAGGAATACCCGCCTCGCGCGCAGCATTTTCCGCTCGGCGGAGAGCTGTACTTGCAGCACTCGTGCGAAGACGCCGAATGGCAATCCCTCCAACGACCAGCTCGTGGGCGGTCCGCAACGGCGGGGGAAGCGGTGCCGGATCGACGCTGGCGAGTAGGCGTTCGGCCTCATCGAGATGGCCGATGAGTAGCAACCGCCTTGCCTCCAGATGTCGCGCATGCGCTGCGTTCAAGCGATCATCGTGAGCTTCGAGCACTTCCCGCGCGGCGGCGAGTGTCTTGGCGGGCCAGGTCAGATCACGCGAGACAAGCGCGATTTCCGCCTCGGCCACGAGGCAGCGTGCGCGCGCGACCGGCTCCTTTGAGCCGAACGCGCGCGCAGCCGTCTTCAGCAAAACCTTTGCCCGGGCGAGATCACCAAGCTGCGCCATCGCGATGCCACGAAGGGCGAGCGCCGGCGCATCATTGCGCAACGCAACCCTCTTCAAGGCACCGAGAAGATCGCCGGTCGCAAGCAGCCTCGCCGCAGCGATGATCATCGAGTCCATCGGAATCCCGTCAAACTTGTAACTCCCACCTTCTCCCGCTCTGGCCATAGTCTGCTCACGACCACCAAGCAGCCGCAAGTGGCGGCATGCTACGCCAACGGACACCATGAGGAGAAGCATGATGACGATGCACATTACAGGCACACGCGAAGAATGGCTTGCGGCACGGCTCGAGCTGCTAGCGGAAGAGAAGGAACTGACGCGGCGCAGCGATATGCTGGCGCTACGCCGCCAGGAGCTGCCGTGGGTCAGGATCGACAAGGACTACCGGTTCGAGACCGCCAACGGCAGCGCTTCGCTCATCGATCTCTTCAAGGGCCGTTCGCAACTGCTGATCTACCACTTCATGTTCGGCCCCGACTATACCGCCGGGTGCCCGTCCTGCTCGTCGATCGCCGATGGCTTCAACGGCGTCGTCGTTCACCTTGAGAACCATGACGTCGCCTTCACCGCCGTTTCGCGCGCGCCGCTTCCAAAGCTGCAGGCTTTCAAGGAACGGATGGGATGGACCTTCGACTGGGCATCCTCCTTCGGTAGCGATTTCAACCTCGACTTCAGCGTCTTGTTCAGCGAGCAGCAGCAGCGCGAAGGCGGGATAGAATACAACTACCGCCGTGAACCGCCAGCTCGCGTACCGCTGGAAGGCCAGACCGTGCAGGAATGGAAACTGCGCGGCAGCGAGAGCCCAGTCGCTCAGATCGCCGCAATGACCGGAACCGACGTCGCCACCTACACGCGCGACCGGCCGGGCCTCAGCGCCTTCGTGCTCGATGGCGGCGTGGTCTACCACACCTACTCCAGCTATGCACGCGGCGTGGACGGTATTTGGGGCGTGTATCAGTGGCTCGACCGCGCACCCCTGGGCCGCAACGAGCAAGGCATCTGGTGGCGGCTTCACGACGAATACGGCCGCGGATGACGGTCATGCTTTCCTTCGGCCAAACACGGCATGGCGCCTCGGTCAAGACGCCGACAGACAATGCAGCAAGCATCGGCAACTGGCTGTGCCTTGCAGCGGCGCCAATCTTCGCCATCATGGCGATTGTCACCTTGGCAGGCGGCGGAGCAGATATGATCTGCTCCGCAATGCCGGACGTTTTTCCAATGGACGGCATGACGGCGATGTATCTGCTGATGTGCGTCTTCCACCTGCCGCCATGGCTGCGCATGATCTCAGGACGACCGGTAGATTCAGGGCGGCCCTGACCCCTAGACCCGGCGCTGTCGCTATCCACTGAGATTCCGCGCCGGACCGCACTTTGCCGCCCTTGGGGACCAGCCCGCGGAAGGCAATGGCGGATTGCGCCTAGGTGGACTTGCATTGTGCCCAGCTCGCTCCACCTTAGGCCCGATTGAGCCCACCAAGACAGGCAATCGGGAGAAGGTCAGTGCCAGACGGTTCCACGATCTCAGCCGCCGCATCGGGTCAATTTTCGATCGGCAACATCACCATCAATCGTCTCGGCTTCGGCGCCATGCGTGTCACGGGGCCCGGCATATGGGGACCGCCTGCGAACAAGGCCGAAGCACTTGCAACCTTGCGCCGGTTACCGGAGATCGCCGTCAATTTCATAGACACAGCCGATTCCTACGGCCCCGACGTGTCCGAGGAGCTCATCAGCGAAGCGCTGCATCCTTACAAGGGGCTGTTGATTGCGACCAAGGCCGGTCTGATCCGCGAAGGACCGGACATCTGGACGCCGAATGGGCGGCCGGACTATCTTCTCGAGCGAGCGAAAGGCAGCCTCAAGAAACTTCGCATCGACCGGATCGATCTGTGGCAGTTGCACCGCATAGACACGAAAGTTCCTCGCGACGAGCAGTTCGACGCGGTAAAGACGCTTCTGGATCAGGGCCTCATTGCTCATGCGGGCCTAAGCGAAGTTTCAGTTGAAGACATTAAGGCGGCTCGAAAGGTATTTCCTGTCGCGACAGTTCAGAACCGCTATAACCTCGTCGACCGTGGCAGCGAGGACGTGCTCGATTACTGCGAGCGCGAGGGCATCGGCTTTATTCCGTGGTACCCGCTGGCAGCGGGTGCGCTTGCCCGGCCAGGCTCCATCCTCGACAGGCTGGCCAAGAAATATGAGGCGACGCCGAGCCAGATTGCGCTGGCCTGGGTGCTTAAGCGCAGCCCCGTGATGTTGCCGATCCCCGGAACCTCCAAGGTGAAGCATCTTGAGGAGAATGTCGCTGCGGCGAGCATCGCTCTGGATGACGAGGATTTCGCTGCTTTGGATACCGCGGCTCGCCAATCGGGATCCTAGATCGAACGTAGCCCAAGCCAAATTCTTGCTCCGGTCGATCGTCTGAGCTCTGACGGCCAGATTTTCCTGTGGGATGTCGCTACGGTCGTACTGCCACAGACGTTTTTGTCATCAAGACGTTTTGTCCGCATGGCACCGCTCTATCTCTCGTCAGAGAATTGTATCCACCGATCATCATGTGACCGAGCGGAGACCGCACTTGGCAATCGAAACAGAATTGAAACTTGAGCTGAGCGCTGACGCGGTTGACACACTGCTGGGATCCGGCTTGCTGGGCAACCCCGTCTCGGCGGATCCTCTGACGTCCATCTATTTTGACACGCCCGACCACGAGGTATGGGAGGGCGGCTATTCTCTGCGGATCCGTACGGTTGGCGCAGCGCACGTCCAAACCGTAAAGGCGATGGGCCCGAACAGTGCCATCTTTGCGCGCTCCGAATGGGAAGCGGCGGTAACAGGCGACACGCCTGTGATTGACTACACGACGCCGCTGCGGGCGGAGCTCGATATCGAAGACAGCGCTCTCATCCAACAGTTTTCCACCCCGGTGGAACGGCACCGGTGGAACGTCGACGAGGACGGGAGCAAGATTGAAGTTGCCCTGGACATGGGCTTGATCGTCGCCGGCGATCGCCAGATGCAGGTACGGGAGTTGGAGCTGGAGCTGAAGGACGGTAAGCCAAGCGCGTTGTTCATCCTTGCTCGCAAGATCGAAGCGCTTGTCCCGGTCCGCTTTGGTGTCGCTTCAAAGGCGGAGAGAGGATACCGCCTGCTCGGCGAGCAGGCATCGGTTTTCAAGGCTGAACCCGTGCATCTCGATCGCGACCTGCGGGTCGGGGCTTCGTTCCAGGTCATTGCTCAAGCATGTTTTCGGCATTTCCGGTTGAACGAATCCATCCTCCTGGATAATGCAAATCCGCTGGCACTCTATCAGGCTCGCGTGGCGCTGCGGCGACTGCGCTCTGCCTTCTCGCCCTACAAGCAGATCCTGGTCGATGCGGAATCCGAGCGGCTCAAGGACGAGTTGAAGTGGCTGACTGGCGTTCTCGGAGCGGCGCGCAATATTGATGTGATGATTGCCAGGGTCGGAAGCGGCGACATCAAAGACCGCCTGCTCGAAGCGCGCGACAGCGCCTATAAAGAGGTGCTTAACGCGCTCTACGGCTCCCGCGCCAAGGCCCTTATGCTTGACCTGAACGAATGGCTCCACTGCGGGGAGTATCTGACGCTGCCGGAAACGGCGGAGATCCGTAACGGACCGGTGGTCGATTTCGCAATCGAGGTTCTCGATCGTCAACGCAAGAAGCTGAAAAAGCGGGGTAAATCTCTGGCGGAAGCCGACGACGCGCATCGGCACGAAGCGCGCAAGGCGGCGAAGAAGCTTAGATATGCAAGCGAATTCCTGGGCTCGTTGTTCACCAGCAGGCAGGCAGAGCGACGATACGGCAAGTTCATCAAGACGATGGAACAACTGCAGGACGAACTCGGCCTTCTGAACGACATGGCAACCGCGCCGACAGTCGTTCGCACCCTGGAGCTGGAGTCACATCCCGACGCCGACTCCCTGATCGTCCATGGCAACAGCGAGAAACTGGTCAGCGCCGCCCAATCATCCCTGGATGAATTGATGGAGCGAAAAAGGTTCTGGCGGGGATGAAGCGGACAAGCCCGACGCCATGCGGAGGACTTCTGACACGGACGCGATCGCTGAAGCCGAATGCCGGACGATGCCAATGACAAACGGGATTTCGGGTTTCATATATGAGAACCAGAATATAATCACTTTGCGAAAGACAGGACTTGGTGCAACCTGCGTTATCAGTTCAGGTCAGCGAATCGGGGCGATTGTAACCTGAACACGAGAGGGGACAGGTTGACCATGAGTAGCAGGATTTCGCTGATCGCATGCACCGTTTCCGCTTTGGCGTTCGTGGCGCCTCTGCACGCCGCGGATCTGTTGCCCGCCACGGCACCGCAGCCTCAGACTGCGCAACCGAATGGCTGGACGTTTTCTTTCGCGCCCTACTTTTGGGTTGCGGGCCTCGATGGCAAGACCCAGGTGTTCGGCCTGCCGACCGTCGACATAAATCAGGATTTCAGCGACATCCTGAAGGATCTGGACTTTGCCTTCATGGCAGCCGGTGAAGCCCGCTATGACCGGTTCAGCATCTTCACTGACATAATCTATGCTCGCATAACGACGGACGCTGCAACGCCGCGCGGCGTCATTGCCGACGAGGTCGATGTCAAGTCGGTCACGTTCAGCTCACTGCTGGGCGTCGGATACACCGTCTACGAAGATCCGAAGGCTCGCTTGGATGTGATTGCCGGCGCCAGATACTGGCATGCCGAAACGACGATCGGGCTGAGCGGCGGCCTTATCGGCAACGTGTCGCGGACCGACTCTGCGAACTGGGTGGACGGGGTTGCGGGCGTCAAGGGCAACTACTCGCTGACCGACAAAGTCTATCTCACCGGCTGGGGCATGATCGGTGCCGGTGGTGCCGACCTGGATTGGGACGTGCTGGCAGGCGTTGGCTATAAGTTCAATGACACGATCTCCGCAGTTGCGGGTTACCGCGCCCTCGGTGTCGACTACAGCAACGACGGCTTCACCTACGACGTGATCGAGCACGGCCCGATTTTCGGAGCGGTCATCCGCTTCTGATCGACGTTCTGTGGTACGCCACCCCGGAGGCAACTTGGCTCCGCAGCAGTGCCCGCCAGCATCACACCGAACGGGTCAGTCCGCCGTCAACGCGAATGTTCTGTCCTGTCATGTAGGCTGCGCCTGCCGACGCAAGGAACGAAACAGTCGCGGCAATCTCTTCGCTCGTGCCGTAGCGCTTCATCGGAACGCTATCGCGGCGCTCTTCGGTGGCGGGTAGGCTATCGATCCAGCCGGGAAGAATGTTGTTCATGCGGATGTTTTCAGCCGCATATGTCTCCGCGAATATCTTTGTGAACGACGCCAGCCCGGCGCGGAACACCGCCGACGTCGGGAACATTGGACTCGGCTCGAAAGCCCATGCCGTGGAAATGTTGACGATGGATCCGGCCCTCTGCTTCTGCATGTGCGGCGTCACCAGGCGCGTCGGGCGGATGACGTTCAGGAGGTAGACCTCCATGCCGCGGTGCCAGTCCTCGTCCGATATGTCGAGGATGGGCGCGCGAGGGCCGTGGCCGGCGCTATTTACGAGCACATCAATGCGTCCCCACGCCGAGACTGCAAGCTCAACGAGCTTGCCGAGATCGTCGGGCGATTGGTTCGAGCCGGTCACACCGACACCCCCGAATGTCTTGGCAAGCTCCTCCCCCTTGCCCGACGATGACAGGATTGCCACCTTGAACCCATCCGCTGCAAGACGCTTCGCTGCGGCGGCGCCCATTCCGCTGCCGCCGGCCGTAATCACCGCTACCTTTTCTACTGACATTATACTTTCTCCTATTTTCAAAGGGATCCGCACTATTGCCGTCTGCAGTCGCATGTGAAGCGTGATATCACTACGACATCAGCAATGCGAACGAGTTCCGTTCTCAGCAAGCAGTAGAAAATCTATCGAATGGCAGAAGGTATCAGGCGTCTTCCCTCTCTTAATGGCCTTCGCGTGTTCGAGGTCGTCACGCGGCACTTGAACTTCCGCCTGGCAGCGGAGGAAATCGGGGTGACTCAGGGGGCTGTAGCCCAACAGATACGGGGGTTGGAAGCAGAGCTGGGCTTGAAGCTGTTTGACAGGCTTCCGCGAACGCTGGCGTTGACGGAGGCGGGCCAGAGCTACGTGACGAATATCCGCCGCGCATTCGAACTGATCTTTGAAGCAACCGAAACGCTGAAGCCGGAACCGCTCCGTCTGACGATCAGCGTTACGCCGACCTTCGCCTCGAAGTGGCTGATCCCGCGCCTGCCCGATTTTACGGCAACCCATCCGAACATCGATCTGCGCATTCTGGCGAGTGACCGCATTGCCAATTTCCAAACCGACGCAGTGGATCTCGCCGTCCGCCATGGCCGCCCTCCCTTTGGACCGAACCTGAACGCAGAACTTTTATTCGACCACGTCATTATTGCCGTCGGCAGCCCCCTGCTGGTGGAGAAGCTCGGCCGCCCCTCTCAAGATGGCAATTTCGCACGCTACCCGCTTCTTCACGACGGCCACGATTTTTGGCCACAATTTCTCGAGTTGGCGTTTCCCGCCACTCCGCTGACGGGCGCCAAGAACATTCGGTTCAATCAAACGTCGCTGGCGATTGAGGCCGCGATTGCCGGTCAGGGCCTTGCTCTGACGAGCACGTTCTTCGTGGAGGATGATTTAGCAGCCGGTCGCCTTGTCCGCGTGCTACCAACGGAACTTACTGTTGGCACCGATTTTTACGTGGTCTCGCCACGCAGGCCTCGTCATCCCGCATCCGTGGCTGCGGTAAGGAGCTGGCTTGCTCATCAGACATCTGGCAACCGTCCAGGTTAGGTTTAGGCCCGCAATCGAAGCTCATCGAAGGCCTTCCCAAAGACCCCGACGGCACAGGGAGCGGCATCAGCATCGAGTTCCGGCCTGAGCCGGGAAAGGCCAGATTGTGGTGGAACATACCAGCAAAACATCGGAATCGACGGAACGGACTGGCACTGCTCCCATTTCTATAGTAGCTCCTCAGCTTGCTGTCAGAATTGCACGCTACGATGCGGGAGAACAACCATCGGAAAGTCCAGATGACGCGGAAAAGTAAAGGCGCATTGCAATTGGCTCTTCTGGCCGTGCTGCTGGCGGGATGTACCAAGGTCGAGCCCTTGGAAACCGCCGCCGTCACACAGGCGATCCCGACACCCGCGAAGACGGATCAGGCGGTTATTGCTGATACAGTCAGCCGCGGCCCCGTCGGAGTGAAGCCCCTTGCCTGGGCCAACCCATCGACCGGAAGTGCCGGCGTGATTGAAGAAATCGGCGTTGATCCTGAAAGTTCATGCCGCGCCTTTGTAACGACCCAGCGCACGCTCGAGGGAGAAACCCGCTTCAAGGGCCTTGCCTGCCCGTCCGGCGACTCTGACTGGAAGCTCGGACCCGCGCAATAAGCACGATACCCGCCTCTCCGGCCGAGCAGCCGATTGGAGCTGCTTTAACCGTTCTCCGACGCAGGTCCTCGAAGCAGAGCTGCTAGTTCCTCATTACCGGCTGTAGGGGATCGGCGTGGTACTGTGAGAGGGGCGGGCGTCGGCTGATTGCCCTGAAAATACTCCTTGCCAGCATAGAGCCCTTCGGCGATCTGAGATTCCAGGCGTTGAGCGCCGCGGCGCGGACATCGGCAATGACCACGTCTTCATTATCACTCCTTTCATGACGTGCTAGGAGATGTCTCAAGGCTTAGGGATTTACCGGCACCCGGTTCCAAAGATCATTGAACGCGATGCTGTCGAAGAAGGCCGATGCCTCGGTTATCTTGCCGTCATTCAACGCAAGGAACCATGCATAGGTGTTTGCGTAGGGCTTGCCGTCACGTGCCGTGCCGCTGGCGTCAAAGAAGACCACGACCGTGTTGCCGTCCGCATAGATATTGCGGATCGCCGGCTTCAGGCCGACGCTCATGCGAGCATTGAACGGCCTGATGATCTCCGTGATAAAGGCTTCACGGCTCGGATAGTTCTTTGAAGCCAGTGAGTTGCCGGTGATGGTCCAGCTGGCATCCTCGGCAAGCAGGTCGTATGGGCTGCCAGTGCCGGACGCCCAGGCATCGAACGCGCGCTGGACGATCGCCTTGTTTCCCGTCTCGTCGCTCGCCGTCTGGGCCTGCGCGGCAGGAGGCAAGGAGGTCAGCAACAGTCCTGCCGCCGTAGCTGTGACCTGCGCAAATCCGAAACCTGTCATTTGATCTCTCCCATGGTCTCAGAAAGGCCGGCGCCATAAGGTCGTCTCGCGCCAGCCCGCGCGAATGCTCACCGTTGGCAACTTCAGATCTGGTTTTCCCAGGCGGCGAGCTGGTGGGCCTTGAGCATGTCCTCGATCGTCTTCGGAACGACGTTGCGGAACTTTCCGGTGTCCGCCGGAACGATCTCGATCATCCGCTCGATCATCTCCTGAGGATCCATCTTGCCTTCCGGCGTAGCAAAGAAATCGTCGAAGCCCTTGCGTAGAACCTCGCGCTTGGTGAAGTTCTTGCTGTCGTCCAGCCAGCGGAACGGGTTATCGGCCATGGTCTCGTTGTAGCCGGTGTAATAGGCGCCCGGATTGATCGTCTGGATCTTGATGTCATAGGGCGCCAACTCCTGCTGCAATGCTTCAGCAATCGACTCTAGCGCGTGCTTGGTCGAGACATAAGTGCCCCAGTTTGCTGGCGTGAACAGGCCGCCCATGGAAGAGGTGAAGACGACCTTACCCTTCTTCTTTTCGGCCACCCATTTTCTCACGACGCCCTGCGTCAGCACAAGCGGCAGGAAGACGTTGACCTCGTAGTTGCGGCGCACGAGATCAATCGGAATCTCCCAAACTGGACCCGCCTCGCCTTGGCCAGCATTGTTCCAAAGCACGTCGAAGTCCCAGAGAGCTGGCTCGGTTTGTCTGAACAGATTGCGGCGTTTCGCTAAGTGGATTTCCGCCTCGATTATGCCGCCACCATCATTGGGGTCAGCGCGTTAAAGTAAGCCTGATCCGGCGTCTGCCGGTCAAGGGATGAATGTGGACGTCGGGTATTGTAAAAGGTCAGATAGCGGCCGATGCCAGCGCGGGCCTCGGACACGGTCTTGTAGGCATGGAGATAGACCTCCTCGTATTTGATCGACCGCCAGAGCCGCTCGACGAAGACGTTATCGCGCCATGCGCCCTTGCCATCCATCGAGATTTCAATCCCGGCCTTCTTGAGTACCGAGGTGAAGTCGATGGAGGTGAACTGCGATCCCTGGTCGGTATTGAATATCTCTGGCCTGCCATATCGGCAAAGAGCTTCCTCGACCGCTTCAATACAAAAGGCCGTCTCCATCGTGATCGACAGCCGCCATGAAAGCACTCGTCGACTGAACCAATCGACGACAGCGCAGAGATAGACGAAGCCCCGCGCCATGGGGACGTAGCTTATATCCATTGCCCAGACCTGGTTGGGTCTGGTGACCGCCAGCTTCCTGAGCAGATATGGATAGACCTTGTGACCAGGTGCCGGTTTCGACGTATTCGGACGACGGTAGATTGCCTCAATGCCCATCTTCCTCATCAGCGTCGCGACGTGAAGCCGCCCTGTCTGAAGCCCTTCCGCCTTCAAAAGGCCTTGCAACATCCGGCTTCCGGCAAACGGGTAATCGAGATGCAGTTCGTCAATCCGCCGCATCAGGGTCAGATCGCCGTCTGACACAGGACGCGGCGAATAATAGAGGCTGCCACGACTGAAGCCGAGAAGCTTCGCTTGGCGGACAACGGACAGCTTGTGCTCGCGGTTGATCATTTCTTTCCGCTCAGCAGTCCGGCTTTGCCGAGCGCACCGGATAAAAAATCATTCTCTAACGTCAGCTCCCCAATCTTGGCGTGCAGGGTTTTGACATCGACGGTCGGAGCCGCCGGTTCCGCTTTGGCGTCATCGCCGAAAACGCCTGTCGCCCCCTCAAGGAGCTGGTCTTTCCACTGCTTGATCTGATTGGCGTGCACGTCGAACTGCTGGGATAATTCCACAAGCGTCTGTTCGCCCCTGATGGCGGCCAGCGCCACCTTCGCCTTGAAAGCCGGGCTATGGTTCCGGCGCGGTCGTCTCGTCATGGTATCTCCTGTTCCCGGCATCTAAGCCGAAGTCAGGCAGAAATTCCACTTATCCGTGCTGTCCAAATTTCCCGAGCCAGCTCTCAGGACTGCGCCTGCGCTATATCGTACGGATCGGTCAAATCGAGGCGTTCGACGCGAAGATTGTCGAGGCCGAGCTTTTTGGCTTTCTCACGCAAAGGCATGACCTGCGGCGAAACCTGCACCGTGGCGATGATCCGGTGGCCATTCTTAGCCATGCAGATGGCGGCAGCTTCACCGAAGCCGGACCCCGCGCCGGTGATGAGGACGGTCTTGGACATAGTGTTTCCTTCCTTGCCTGTTGCTAGCCGTGATGAGGATCGCAGTGCTCAGCGGATCAGATTCTCAAACGCACCAAGCGCTGCCTGGGCGACCTCGATATCCTGCGAGACGGCGCCGCCGGATACGCCAAGAGCGCCGATCACCGTGCCGTCTAGTGATCGGAGCGGAATACCTCCCCCAAAGGTGGCGAGGCCGCCGTTTGTCAGCTGCAGCCCCTGCGCCGGCGCGCCTGGCTTGCAGTATTCCCAGACCGCCTCGCTGTTTGCCTGAAACAATGCGGCGGTGGTTGCCTTTCGGATAGCGATATCGATCGAGGCGAGGACGGCTCCGTCCATACGGCGGAAAGCCTTCAGGTGAGCACCGGCATCCAGCACGGCGACGACCACCGGAAGACCGAGTTCATTGGCCTTGGCTTCGCCGCCGTCCAGAATGGCTTGCGCCTGACGGGAGGTAAGTTGCATGACTTCGTTCCCCTCACGCGCCGTTTCCGACATCAGCGGATCGTCGGGCGGCGCAAATTCAGCACTACAAATCAGCATAAAAATATCATGCCGCCGCATGACGGTGCGGCGCACCGATCCGGCCTCTCAGAGAAGGCAGACGGTCATCGAATTCATTTGGATCGAGTTGGATGACGCCCCACCCCTGATAACGGCACGAAGAATAGGCTTTAAGTTGCTCAGTGACTTTCGCGATGTTGCGACATTGTTTGGATGTTGCGACAATCGACAGAGCAAAAGCAGATGCCGCCGCCCCAAGGACGCCCCACCAACAGAAATACTAGGAGTCGTCAAAGCCTCTGGCGGAACTCACGCGGCGTGATGCCCACGACCTTGCGGAAGCTTACGGAGAAAGCAGATTGCGTCTCATATCCGACGACAAGCGCGATATCTCCGATCCGCAACCTTCTGTCTTTGAGGAGTGTCTTGGCATAGGCAATTCGTTGGCGGGTCAACCATTCGTAAGGCGTGTGGCCCGTGGCGATACGGAAGGCCGTGCAGAAATGAAAGCGACTGAGATGGACGAGATCCGCCAGCTCCTGGATCCTGATATCGTCCGCCAGTCTGTCGCGCATGTAGCTGGTCACCCGCTTCACCTGCCATCCCGAAAGCCCGCCCCGTGGACCCGGCGCGATCGGCGTCGCAGCTCCGGAATGGGCACGAAGCAGCTGCAGGCACAGGAGATCAAGTAGCTGCTCGATGTAGAGATGCGAGATCGCGTCAGACGAGCCAATCTCGTCGTTGATCAGCGACATGAGCGCGAAAAGTTTCGGGTCGTAGTGATGTACGCGGTGGACGAGTTCGGGCTCGCGGCTATTTCCGATCTCGTCGACGCATGCGCGAAAACGGTCATGGCCGAGGAAGACATTCGAGGCTTCGATGGAGCAGTCGGCTCGCCAGAAGCCGCCGTGCCCCCGCGGAGCCAACGTGACGGTACCCATCCCGGGAACGCCCGAGATCACCTGGCCACCCATTTTTACCGAAGCAGTGCCGGAGCCGGCATAGATCGCGGAAATGACATGGTGTTCGAGCGGCGGCAGATCATACTCAAAAGGAACATTGTGCCAACGGCTTACCAGCCGCGTGTCACCAGAAAAAGCCTCCGCGACCACGGGCGGCGACAGGCCGTGTTGCAGCCGGCGAATATGCTCCGTCGTATCCGCATTCCCGCCCATGGAGGACTTTTCTGTCTAGCTGGCCCTATACGGAAACACATAACATTTCCCGCATCCTTCGAAAATGTCCATTTTAGATTGAATTTGGCGTCGACCGAAACTCTACGCAAATATGTGGCGGCGCAGGAAGCTTGTCGGCTCTACGCCATACTCAGCTCCGGCCACCCACAATCATCCGGAACCGCACGTTTCGCCGGACATGCCGATCCTTGCGGCGTCGCGCGGACGGCCTGTCCCGGCGGAGCCACTGTTGAAGGGCAATCGGATCGCCCTCCATTTTCGCCCATCAGTCCCCATCAACGTGGTCCTGTGTGCGAAAGAGCTTGGACGCGGCCCGGGCCGCGTCCAAGCAAGATTTAACGATCAAAGGAGATCGAAACGATCAGCGTTCATCACCTTGGTCCAGGCTGCTACGAAGTCCTTGACGAACTTCTTCTTGGCATCGGACTGGCCATAGACTTCCGCAAGGGCACGAAGCTGCGAGTGCGAACCGAAGATCAGGTCGACGCGGGTGCCGGTCCACTTGAGTTCGTTTGTCTTGCGGTCGCGTCCTTCGTAAACGCCTTCCTTGCCGGCAACCGGAGACCACTGGGTGCCCATGTCGAGCAGGTTGACAAAGAAGTCGTTCGTCAGCGCTTCGGGACGAGACGTGAAGACGCCGTGCTCGGGCTGGCCGGCCTTCAGCACGCGCAGTCCGCCGACGAGAACCGTCATTTCCGGAGCGGTCAGTGTCAACAGCTGGGCGCGATCGACGAGAGCTTCTTCCGGCTTCATGAACTGGCGACCGCCGACATAGTTGCGGAAACCGTCGGCGCGCGGCTTAAGCGCAGCGAAGGAGGCCGCATCCGTCTGTTCCTGCGAGGCATCCGTGCGGCCAGGCGTAAACGGAACCGTGACGTCATGGCCACCTGCCTTTGCCGCCTTCTCAACACCGGCGGCACCGGCGAGAATGATCAGGTCGGCGAGCGAGATCTTCTTGCCACCCGTCTGAGCAGCATTGAAGTCTTTCTGGATACCTTCGAGAACGCTAAGCACCTTGGCAAGTTGGGCCGGCTGGTTCGCTTCCCAGTCCTTCTGAGGCGCAAGCCGGATGCGTGCGCCATTGGCGCCGCCGCGCTTGTCGGAGCCGCGGAAGGTCGAGGCCGATGCCCAGGCGGTCGAGACCAGTTCCTGCACGGACAGGCCGGTCGAGAGAACCTTCTCCTTCAGTTCGGCGATGTCCGCGTCGTCAACCAGCTTGTGATCAACGGCCGGGATCACATCTTGCCAGATCAAGTCTTCCGCCGGGACTTCCGGGCCGAGGTAGCGCACCTTCGGGCCCATGTCGCGGTGGGTCAACTTGAACCAGGCGCGAGCGAAAGCATCCGCAAACTGATCCGGATTTTCGAGGAAGCGGCGAGAGATCTTCTCGTATGCCGGATCGAAACGGAGCGACAGGTCGGTGGTCAGCATCGTCGGGAGATGCTTTTTCGACGTGTCGAAGGCATCCGGGATGGAGGCTTCGGCATTCTTGGCCTTCCACTGCTTCGCACCGGCCGGGCTTTGGGTCAGTTCCCATTCGTAACCGAACAGGTTCTCGAAGAAGAAGTTGCTCCACTTTGTCGGCGTTTGCGTCCAGGTCACTTCCAAGCCGGCGGTGATGGCGTCCTTGCCCACGCCTGTCCCGAAGGAACTCTTCCAGCCAAGGCCCTGGTCCTCGATCGCGCCGCCTTCGGGATCGGCACCGATCAGCGACGGATCGCCAGCACCATGCGTCTTGCCGAAGGTATGACCGCCGGCGATCAGCGCCACCGTCTCTTCGTCGTTCATAGCCATGCGGGCAAAGGTCTCGCGGATGTCGCGGGCAGCCGCGACCGGATCGGGATTGCCGTTCGGACCTTCGGGATTGACGTAGATCAGGCCCATCTGCACGGCGCCTAGCGGCTCTGCCAATTCGCGTTCACCGCTATAGCGTTCATCGGCCAACCAGGTGGCCTCAGGACCCCAGAAGAGTTCCTCCGGCTCCCATACGTCGGCGCGGCCGCCGGCAAAACCAAAGGTCTTAAAGCCCATGGACTCGAGCGCGACGTTGCCCGTCAGGATCAACAGGTCGGCCCAGGAAATCTTGTTGCCGTATTTCTGCTTGATCGGCCACAGAAGACGGCGGGCTTTGTCGAGGTTGGCATTATCGGGCCAGCTGTTGAGCGGCGCAAACCGCTGCTGACCGGCACCGGCACCGCCGCGGCCGTCCGTAATGCGATAGGTGCCGGCGCTGTGCCAGGCCATGCGGATGAAGAGGCCGCCGTAGTGACCGAAGTCGGCCGGCCACCAGTCCTGCGAATCGGTCATCAGCGCATGAAGGTCCTTCTTCAGCGCATCGAGGTCGAGCGTCTTGAATTCCTCGGCATAGTCGAACGCCTTGCCCATCGGATCGGAAAGACGGGAATGCTGGTGAAGAATCTGAACGTCCAGCCGGTCCGGCCACCAGTCGCGGTTGGATCGACCACGGGGCGTGCTGCCGTGCGCGACAGGACATTTGCCTGCGCTGTCGGGTTTCTGGTCCATAACGTTCTCCTTGATTGCTTTGAATTTTCTGCCGTCCAAAGGGAGATCTGCCAAACCATCAGGTTCAGCTGCGCCGTCTGGAAACGGTTTTCGGCACTCAAGCCGAGGGTACCGGTCGACGCGTATCCTCCCTTTACCCCTTCATATCGGAACCAGGCTATAATGCTAAGTTGGATTTACTGATCATTACGATAACAAAAAGCTATGACACTTGGGCTACGTTCCCTGCAAAAACTTGCCGAAGGCCCGACAGCGTTTACGCAAACGTCGATACCGCTTAGATTCTGGCTGCAAGCTATCGGCAAACCGGTCGAGTGGTCGATGTAGGGCGACCGCGACTGTCAGAAGACGAAGCACCGCCCCCCACTCCTAATTTTCCCAATGAAATCCCGAGCACGAATCTTCCTTGGCACTCCTGACGCACGCTCATTTGACGGATATCCTACAAGTAGATATGTATCTCGCCATCAGACGTTTCCGCAGTGAGATCGACATGCCCCTCAAGATCATGAAGCCTTTGACGAGAGCCCCCTTGCTGCATGTTTCCGTGCAGGAGAGCCTGCGCGCCTTCATCAGTGACAATGACCTGAAACCGGGAACCCTTCTGCCGGCCGAGAGCGAGCTTGCGACCCAGCTTGGCGTCAGCCGCAACTCCTTGCGTGAGGGTATCAAGGCACTTGAATCTCTCGGCGTGCTGGAATCGCGGCGCGGCGTCGGGATATTCGTCAAAGCGTTCTCGTTTGAGCCGTTGCTGGACAATCTTGCCTATGGTCTTGGAGGCGCTCTTCGCCAGATCGAGGAAGTCATTGAGATCCGCCGAACCCTCGAGGTCGGCCTGATCGGAAAGACGATTGAGACAATCGGCACGGACGACATTGCTGAGCTGCGCGCTACCGTCAATCGGATGAAGGCGCATGCCGAACGCGGGGAATCGTTTGCCGAGGACGACCAGCTTTTTCATCGCCTGCTCTTCCGCTGCCAGGAGAACGAGACGCTGAGCCGGCTGATCGACGTGTTCTGGCTCGCTTTCCATAAGGCCTCGGATTTCGTCAATCTCGTCAATGTCGATCCGATGGCCACCTGGCGGGATCACGTCGCCATTGTCGATGCTGTTGAAGCCCGGGAGCTGGACGAGGCCCGCCGGCGCCTCGACCACCATTACGAGGGTATCACCCAGGTTATCGCAACCAGCAAGACAAGTTCAAATGTGGGAGGAACGCAGTGAAACATTTGCCGCGACTTTCGGCGATCGCGATCGCCGATGATGGCAACAGCCGTGGCGGGCGTCACCCGCCCGGCCTGGCAGCGGCTGTTCCCAGACGGCACACTCATCGTCGCGGTGCCTGCCATCAACCTTATCGGCGACGGTCTTGGGGCCGTTTTTGACCCCCGCGCTGACCTAAACTGATCCCGCGAAAGAAAGAGACAATGACAGAATTCAAGGGTGTAATTCCCCCAGTCGTGACGCCTCTCAATGCGGATTTCACGGTCGATTATCCGTCCTATACGCGGGTTCTGGAGCATCTTATCGAGGGCGGATGCCACGGCGTTTTCGTGCTTGGTTCGACCAGCGAGGTGATCTTTCACGACGACAAGATGCGCCGCGAGATCATCGAGCACTCAGCAAAGGTGGTGAACGGGCGCGTGCCGCTGATCGTCGGCGTCATCGATCCGACCACGGATCGCGTCATTCATCATGCAGACTTCGCCAAGCGGGCGGGCGCCGATGCCGTGGTCGCCACCGCGCCGTTCTATACCGTCACCAGCCAATCGGAGATCCTGGACCACTTCCGCTTTATCCGTGACGCCGTCGATGTCCCGCTCGTCGCCTACGACATTCCTGTCTGTGTGCACGTCAAGCTGCAACGCCAGACGACGGTGACATTGGCAAGAGAAGGCACGATTATCGGCCTCAAGGATTCCAGCGGCGACGACGGCAATTTCCGTTATGTGCTGCTCGATCTTGCCGACCAGCCGGACGTGTTCCTGATGACCGGGTCGGAGATTGCCGTCGACAGTGCCTTGCTGATGGGCGCCCACGGCGTTGTTCCGGGCATCGCAAACGTCGATCCGCATGGTTACGTACGCCTGTGGGATGCAGCCCAGCGTGGCGACTGGGTCGCCGCGCGCAAGGAGCAGGAGCGGCTTTGCCGTCTCTTCGAAATCGTCTGGGTTGCCCAGGACCGCGTCAGCGGCGGCGCCTCCGGCATAGGTGGCTTCAAGACCGCAATGAAGAGCCTTGGCATCATCGATACCGCCGTCATGCCGCGCCCGCGCGCCGCGCTCAATCAAGTGGAAACAGCAAGGATCAACGAGATCCTGCGTGCAACCGGTCTCCTCGGTGGATGACCACCATGCAGTCTGCCGAACTGATTCTCGCCATTCAGAGCCTCGAAACGATCTTCCGCATTCGCCTCCTCACCCGCAACATCGGATCGGCAGCGGCCGGCAGTAGCCGG
>NZ_AKKA01000032.1 GCF_000282035.1 Rhizobium sp. CF122 | reverse complement strand
CGGCTGCCGCCACACCGGGGCTGGGCGCGGTTTTCGCCTTCGCGGGCGCCGAGCAACAGGCGAGGAAATTGAGCGCAGGGCTGCGGCAATTCCCTGATGTTTGGCACCCGTCATTTGCGCGTGGCCGAGCGGCACCGTGGGCGAAGGGGCAACGGCCATGAACTCGCTGAAAACGCCTGCTCTCGTTCTGGCGTCGTTCATGTTCGGCGCGGCTGTCGGACGCAGTGCAGATCTGCCCGATCGCTTGCATGGTCAGGTCCGGGCCTCAGGGCTATCTCCAGCCATATCGACGCGGACCCGTTCTGGAATATATCGCAGGCGTAAGCGTAGAGCCGGCATGCCAGGCGAGGCCGATGTTCATCGCTGGAGTTTGTTCTTGTATCGTGGTCGTTTCATTTCGGCTGCCCTCAAGCGACCATGGCCTGTGTACCATGTCGGACAGAACCGCCCCGGTTGTTAGCGACCATCGAGCGGACTGCTTCCACGGACGATGTTCTTAGGATCACATTTGGCTGGTAAGGAGTTTTGCTCCAGTACTCGAGTGTGGATTGGGCTGCTTCGTCGACTGTCAGCATGATATATGGCACCTGGGCGACTTCCTTTAGGCCGACCGAGTCGTATTTCAATAGATAGTGTTGAGCGGGTACCCATAAGCGCCGCACGGAGCCGACCAGAGTTTCTATGGTGATCAATGGGTCCACGATGTTGGACGTCGCAATACGAAATCAGCTTCGCTGTGCTTCAATTAGCAGAGACAATTTTCCGAAGTGAAGCGATGCGATTCTTCGTTGTGCGGGTGTCAGGCCGACGAGAAAGCTTCAGGGGGGGATCTGCGGGTGATCGCGCGTGCGACGCTCTGGCCGGCGGCCCCTTGATCTTTCCGGCCATTGGCCGTACATTCAACGAAACCCTAAAGGAGCCCAGTGATGGTCGAACCTGCGACCCATGGTTTGCGCAGTCGGGTTCGTGGCGAGCGTCTTGAGATGCGGGTCACGGCCGACCAGAAGAACCTTATTGAGCGCGCGGCCGCCCTGCAGGGCCGGACGGTGACCGACTTCGTACTGACCAGCGTCCAGGATGCGGCGCGGCGCGCGATCGAGGAGCATCAGCGGCTTGATCTGTCGGTGCGTGACAGCGAGGCCTTCGTGGATGCGCTGCTCAAGCCGAAACCAGCGGATGACCGGCTGCGCGAGACCGTGCGCCGTTATCGCCAGGCGACCGGCGTCTGAGGCGTGACCGCGACTACTTGGGAACGCCTGCGCGTCGAGGCGCTTTCGGCGCAGCATGATCGTTCCGTTTTTGACAGCGGAGTTGAAACGCTAGACCGGTACATTCGCGTTCAGGCTGGTCAGGTCGCTCGCAAGAAGATGGCGGCTCCGTTCGTTCTCATCCTGCCGGACGGTGCGCTCGCGGGCTATTATACTCTGTCGTCGACCGCCCTGCAGCTTGCTGAGCTGCCCGACAAGACGATCAAGAAATTGCCGCGCTATCCGCTCGTGCCGGCGACGTTGCTCGGCCGGCTCGCCGTCGATCGCCGCCATCAAGGGAATGGCTACGGCCGCTTTTTGTTGGCGGACGCACTTCATCGGGCGGTCCGCAGCGAGGTTGCTTCGTTCGCTGTGATTGTCGACGCGAAGGACGATGGCGCCCGTGCCTTTTACGAGCGTGAGAGTTTTCTGCCGTTTCCAGATCAGCCGATGAAGCTGTTTCGACCGATGGCCGACATAGAGCAGCTCTTCAGATGAGCAGATAAGACACGGGAGCGGTCAAAAAATACCGACCGGGAATACGGAACGCGGCCGCCGACCATCGATGTCATCGACGAGCGGTTGTGGCCGGGCTCTACAGCCTGATCCAGACCCGGATCGGAGACGGCTCATTCGGATTGCGCTTTCCCGCGCAATGCCCGGATGGAACGGCCGCTTTCGCCGAGCGAAGGCCCGGCCACGCCTGTCATTCTCGACCTTACAGCCGCGCCGACCTTGTGGCAGTCATTGGATCCAAGGCGCGGGCGGCTGATCTTTTTAATGGCAAGCGAGAAATCAATTTGGACCAGCTTCGAAAGCTTAGTAAAGCATGGAATATTCCCGCCGGCTCACTGACTGGCGAAGTTGCTGCCTAAAGGTAAGCCGAGGCACGTGCGGCCATTTTAGGTGCCGCGCCAGTTCCCCAGCCACCAGGGGAGCTCCGCGTCGTGGAGTTAGTTTTTGACATCGCTTTGAAAGCGCCGGCTTTGCGTCTTTATTTTTGCTAGCGCGTCTTCGTCGAAAGCGATTTGCCCGGCGAGGACATGCGCGAGAAGGTGAAGCAATTTCTCGATAGCGAGAGTGGTCGTCGGTGCTTCCCAGTCGATGAGATCATTTCTGGCCGCAGCTTCGCTCGCAAGCACCGCGTTGAGCTCCAAGCGCATTGCGTTGCCGCCGGTGACGCGTCCTTTCATTTCGATCACCCTTGATAGAGAACGTTCGTGTTCCTGGACCCGTCTCATGAGTTCGGTTCTCACATCGTTACCCTTTCTTGAGCTCACCTCGTCAAAATACACAGACTGGAAAAGCGCTCGCCGAGCGCGGTTGCGATTTCTGAAAACTGCATAGCCAATCGCGCGATGAGTGCTATAAACCAAGCCGTCGATTTGAGCGGGAATGCATGACAGCAAGGACTGACACCTACATCACCGAGGCAGGACTCGAGCCAACCGCCGACGCGAAGGTGGATCGACCTGTCTATCGCCGCCCCGGATTTGACGGAATTGCCTCTACACAGGCGATGGATGAAACCATCGCTGAAGCATTGAGTAAGTTTCGCAAACAGAAAGACTTGTCGCGGGCCGAGCTCGCCATGCTTATCGGATCGATCGAGGCGGTCTACGGACGGTATGAGCGGGCCGTGACGAAGCTTCACGCCACGCAGGTGCTACACCTTTGCGAAGTGCTTGGCATTTTTCCAGATGATCTGCTTTTCGATGCTGCTCCCCATCTTTGGGGTCATACGAGGGAAGAAGCCCTGGAACGTCGGCGCATCACGAAGATGATACAGGCTCTTCCGCCCGAGACCTTGCGGACGGTCGCAACGATCCTGGATTCGATATTTGCGCTTCAAAAAGCGCCGGGCGCGTAGACGCTCTTTGTCACGCAGTCTGCATGATATGCCCTCGCGCCGGCGGTCGCTTGGCGCGGGCAGCAATGGGCGCGCAGAGCTTCTGCCAGGGGGTATTGTGTATTCGACACAATGAGGCCCTCAAAGCTCCCGCGAAAAAGTGGCCAGCAGCGAAATGAATTTCGGCCGCATCTTCTTCGGGATTGCGAGAAACGCGTCCACCAGCCGCTGCCCCTCGTCGGTGGCAACGAATTCTTCCCTGATGGCCGCCTTGCGGTTCAACTCGCAATTTGCCAGCGTCGAGCGTTGCCCCAGACCTTCGAAGAAATAGGTTATGGGCGTCTCGAGAACATGTGCGATCTCGTAAAGGGTGGACGAACTCACGCGATTGGCGCCTCGCTCGTATTTCTGGATTTGCTGAAACGACACGCCGACCGCGGCACCAAGCGCGGTTTGAGACAGCCTGAGTTGCTGGCGGCGTTTCTTGATGCGTTTGCCCAGCTCCATATCAGCAACATGCTGTCCGGTTTGGTCACTTGCGGCTTCGGTTGGGGTCGATGTGGTATCGGCCAATGTTTTCTGCAACATGAAAGCGCTCCCGCTGGCCAGACAAGCTGGCAACCAGAAGCCGGGGAGGTGAAAAACCGTCAAGCTGGCGGCCCCATGGTCTTTAGCGCGAACGCCTCTTGCATACGCCATAGGCTCCCCGACCAAATTGGTCGCGAAGAATACGCTCAGATAAAGAGCAGTAAGCTTGATATGGGGTTTCCACGCCCCAAGGCGAATGCATCGCCCAAGTTGTAGTCTATCAACAGGATTCACGTTTGCAAAGAACTTTAGGACGACATCCTAACATTAGCGAATGCATTGGCCCGGCCGGCGTCTGGGCCCTCAAGGATCGTCGCGGCGCATGGTCCGCTTGGTCTCAGCGACGATCATGCGCAGCAGATACCGGACGAACTGCAGGTCATCGTCAGGGGGATAGCGGTGGCAGATCTCCTCGACGATCCTGAGCAGGTTTGACGTCTCCTCATGCACGGTTGCGATCGCGAAGCGGCGGGCATCGCCATCATCCATCAGGGATTTTCTACGGCGGACCACTGCCCGGCACCGGTGCTAGGCCGCCGTCGGCGGACGTTGGGCAGTAGCAGTGCCGTCACGCCCCCAAGCCAGCAATGATTGCCTGATCCCGTATCTTTTCCGGTGAAGTGAAAGGAGGTTTGGCGGCAATCTTGAGGAGATGACCTCAACCCGGTCGCCATTATCGAGGGACAGGATGTCCAGGCATTGAACGGGATATCCGCGCCGCCTCATCATTTTGACAAGGGGTGCGTATGTCACGAAAATGATCGCCCTGGCGTTCAGTTGCACGAGGCATTCGAGGACACCCGTCATCAAAAGATCAGAGGCGGCCTGGGCGCCGATTAGGGGCGCGTCGAGAACTGTTGCGCAGCGGCTCCACTCGAATATGGAGGGGCCTGAGGGCATCCTGGCCGAGATATGGCCGCACAAGCTGCCAGCGAAATGGGGACGGGTCGTTGGAAGCAGCCTTGAATACCCAACTATTTTCCCGCGGCAAATGAGAACCGCGTGAATGGCATCTGCGGTATCGTATTGATCCCGTTCGCGGCCGTCTTTTCGGCGAAGTTCTTCCCAGCCGAGTTGCTCAACGAACCTCTGGTGCCGGAAGGACCAAACCTTTTCCATAAGTTCAGGGTCGTCTGCCTCATGAATGACTTTCAACATTCCAAGCTCTCCGCGTGCATTCGGATAGGATGCAACCGCGGATAATCAAAAACTATTCGTAAAATGTCGTATTTTTTTACCGCTGTAAGCCTCTGCGAAACGCTTCCGCGACGAGTTGGGCTCGGTTGGCGGCACCAAGCTTGCGCTGAAGGTTACCAATGTGCGTCTGGATCGTGCGCGGGGAGCGGCCAGTCATGGCAGCAATCTCCCGATCGGTCTTGCCTGAGACGCACCATGTCAGGCACTCGCTCTCGGCCTTTGTAACGGTGCAGTCTTCGCGCGGTGGCGCGGCCGAGGGAGCAAGGTCGAGCAAGCGACGGTGAGCGCGTGTTGCGACAATCTCCAGCAGCGTCACCTCCGCTGGCGTAAGCTTTGCGCGTCTGCCTGCAACCGAGAAAACGCCATCCATGCCGTTTTGCGAATGAAGCGGGATGGTAAGTCCGTCGACAAGGCCAAAATCGCTCGCCTCGTCCATGATCCGCTTCGACTTTGACGGCAGGGCTTGCAGCTTTAGCGACTGCGACCAGATCACCGAGCGCCCCGACCTGCGGACAAGACGGACGACCGGATCGGAGTGGAAGTAGTTGAGTTTCAGATAGCGATCAAACCACTGGCCCGGCCAATTCTCCCAGATGAAATAGGAGTCCAGCCGCTCATGGGCGAGGGGAAGGAACGTTGCCGCAAAGTGCTCCATGCCAAGCCGGCGCGTCGCCCGTTCAAGGGCAGCCATCAACTGGCCTCTGTCGGCGTTTCCCACAGATGCATCCAAGAAATCCACCAAGATATCCATCAGGGAAAGGTTCATCGAAAGCCCCGCAGATTGGATCTCAGGTCAACAAAGGCATGGCCGATGCATGGTTGAGAACCGGTTGCAATACGGATAATGCTACTGCCGCTTGTACACCTCAATGGCGGGAACGTAAATCTAGCGTGCACTCCACGCTGCTATCCGATCCTATTCAACCAAGGCTGTTGGCGACAGGTCCAGTTCCGGCATCAGTCTGATTTCATAACCACTTTGGACAAGAAACTATGGTGGATTGTGAGCCTATAGAGTGCGTTTGCCAGCTCGGTGTGGCCAAGCGGCCGGATAAGGTTGGCGATATGGAGCCGAAGCATGCCGATGAAATGGGCGTCCTTCTCTTGCGGCTCGATGGGCCCGCCCGCGTCGAGAGGATCCTTGACCGAGAGGTGAGCGTCTACGGGGCCCGCGACGACAATGCCCGATCGCGTGGCGATCGCGATCCGCTTGACCGCCACCTTGCGTTCCTGGGCGGTCACGTTGATGCGGCCGGCTTTCGTCCAAGCTCGGGCGAGAGCTTTGGCCGGGCCTCGACGATCGTGACATCCCTTGGCTTCAGCGACGGTGAGCGACGACAAATCCGACGCACGGGCAATCCAATCCGGTAGATCTCCTCGCGACAGACGCGTGACTTTGACCTCCGTCGCCGATCCAGATCCATCGTCTGACTGCCGAGATGCGTAAAGATCGAGTGGTTGAAGTGGCGCTCTAGATAGGCGCGCGCGACGAAGCGCCCGAATAGCCCGATAGAGCGACCTTCACCTCTTCGGCCTGGCCGAGCGGTTCGCGGCAGATGAAAGGCGTCGCAACGCCGGTCGGGGCAAGGAGCGCGTCGAGAACAGACCATGCGCCATACGCGGCCCCGGGAGTCTGAAGCACCTCGCGAATGCCAGCATCCTCGATGTCCGCGACAACGAGGTCGACGGTCGCCCCGGTGATCGGGCTGGCCGAGGGCGGATCGAAACTGCGGAGGAGGGTTCTGGTCATAGGGCTAGCGCTCGCTGCAAATCATCGTGCTCGAACGCACTGGCCATGCGGTTGATCTCGGCCGACCGCGCACCGACCGCTTTTGCGGTCTCGCGCCACGTCGCGGTGGAGGTCGCGACTTCCTTGATGATCGCGCGAGCCTGGGCGATCGTGAGGGCGAAGAACCCGGCAGCTTCTTCCAGCAGATCAAGCGAGCAGGTGCCTTCATCAAGATCGATGTTGGTCGTAAGGACGCGCGCTTTGACGTCGGTAGGCACTGGATTGAGGTCATAGGCAGGGGACAACGACCAACCGGCTTTGCCGAGCCACAGAAAGCCGTGATTTCGCAGGTGGTCGTCGACGTTGGAAATCAGTACATTAAAGGCGACGCGGCGAAAAAGCGCGTGGGCATCGGCTTTTCCGTGCGCGCCGTGTTCGGCCAGGGCGTCTACGATCTCCGGGTAGCTGCCGCGTTCGCCGTCCTTTGCGCCCATCATCGCCATCGCAGACAAGAAGGGGATCCGGACGGCTCCATCGCGGTCGAAGCGACGCGAGAGCATGACCTTCTTTCCGGCGACGTCGATGAGTTCGTGGAGGGGCGTGACAATGCCGGCTTGTTGAGCCAGTCGCAGAGCAATCTCCTCCCATGTCTCTATGCTGTAGTCGTCGGTTTCCTTGGGAAACTTGGCAATCGAGAGATGGCCGTGCTGATCGATGACAGAGGCCTTCGGGCGTGCTCCCCCAAGCGACGAACCAGGCGCGAAGATAAGTTGTAGGTCTTCGTCGGTTTCCTCATCGCGCAGAATACGTTCGGTGATCTGCAGCAGGCGGCCGAGCTCAATGAGGGCGGGGACGCCCGCGCGGTTCGGGGCTCGGAACTGCTCTTCGCCGACCCAGCGAAAGCGGAGCGCGCCGAGCCGTGTCTCGTCGGCGACGCCAAGCAGATAGTCGCTTTCGGCCAGCGTGCGCACGGCCCGGCGGTCGCGCTCGGCAGTACGCCGCTCCGAGCGTTGCATGAGGCGTCGGCCCCAGGTATCGGGTGCAGAGTCGCCAATGGAGCCAAACGTTGCGAGGCCGGCGGGTGGCGCGAAGGCTCCCCGGGTCAGAGCTAGAGCGGGCTCAAGCGAGAAGCGGTCGGGGTCCTCAAGCCAGGCCCGGTCATACTCAAACATGACCGCCTCGGCGCCACGGACGCGATTGCTCCGCGCCAGTCCGATCGGACGTGTGCGGCCGTGAAGGTCGAGATGAACTTCAAAATCAGCCATCCCGTGACGATCCAGGCGATCGCTTCGGGTGAGCGTGCTTCGGTAGTTCCGCAGTGGCCAGAGACTGCCCGACGCTGTCGTTACTGATGTCGGCGACTTGGCTCAGCCCATCTAGCAGGCCGAGTGCCTGGAGGACGCCAGCATAGATTCCGATGCTGACGTTGGTGTCGCCGGCTTCGATCTTCTGAAGCGTTGAGCGTGAGGTAAAGGCGCGTTCGGCCACTACAGCCATAGGCAGGCGGCGACGTCGACGAGCGTCGTGTATGTCTGCGCCCAGCTTGCGCAGCGCGCGCCGCACAGCGGCCGGAGGATTATGAGGTGTTGGCATTTGCCACCTTCGCACTACAGATCGGCCGGATATGTATCACGAAGCTTACAATTGTTCCAGAGGACGCTCAGGGGGCCAGGTCAAATTGTTTCGTCGTGCCACTAGTGTGGCATTGATTCCGACGGTTTAGTTTGCAGCGACAACGCCTCAACTAGAGCGCGTTGGCGCGGGATCGGCGGCACAACCTAAGCAGCTGAACTCAGCAGCGCCCCTCCGTGGTCGACGACTTGCTGTTGACGACGATCAAGAGATCGTAGTCGGAGCGATAGCCGCTCAAGTGATCCTCGATCCAGTCGCCGCGGGCATGGGTTCCGTAGAGCCGGACCATCAGGATCTTGTCGGCATGGCGCTTGGCCGACAGCTTGCTCGGGCCTGGAAGCGTTCGACCTCGGACGTTGGGCCGTTCGAAGAACCATGTGCGGTAGGCTTTTCCCTTCACGGTGAGCTCAGTCGTTCCTCGCAGATGCTCGCGACAATCTCTTGCAAAACGACGACACGCTGGACCACCCAATCGAGTTCCTCATCAGCGATCGAATATTTGGCTGAATAGCGGGCCTCCACATAGGCGCGGTCTATGTTGTTGAAGCATCGGCGCGCAAACTTCGTGTCGCGCGGCCATGCGTCGATGAGGCGGACATCGGCGCGCTCGGCGTGGGAGCGCAACACCGAAAGCCGATGCGATTTCGGGCTGTAGAGCGTCACGACCTGAAGAACGCAATGGTAAAGTCGCTCTATGGTCTGATGGAGGAAGAAAGCTGCTTCGTTGGGTGTTCGATCTGAAATCGCGATCTGGGCGTGCTTGAAAAAATTGATTGCACTGGGATACCACTGGTCGTAGTTGCGCTGGGCTTCTTCGCGGGCCTCTTCCGGTGAAAGCTGCCGCGGCGACGTAAGCGGATGGCCGGGTGCTTCGTAGAGCGCAATGCCGTCGCGCGCGATGTCGATGAAAAATGGACGGCCTCTGGCAAGCTGATCGTTCACCTCGTGAAGCGAATGGACGATGAAGTTGACTGGCGTCTCGAGATGCTTCGTTATCGTCAGCTCGCGCACGAAACGCTCAGAGGCGCTCTCCCAATATTCTGCGGTTTCCGCCGCCGATTGTGAATTGACGACAATCAGCAGGTCATAATCGGAGCGGTAGCCGCTGTTGCGGTCCTCGACCCAGCCGCCACGCGCGTAGGAGCCGAAAAGTAAAACTTTCAGGATGCGAGCGTTCTTGTGTTCCTCCTTTTGCTTCGACTGTCGCGCCGCCTCGAATTCCTCAAACAGGATCCGTGCGACCTCAGCGAGTTCCTCCTGCTTGCGTGGTGGCAGGTGATCCAGACCGTCCATTTTTGTCATTCCATTCCTTCCACGCGGCGGCCCGGCGGCCCGAACAACCGCTACCTTATACCAAGGCCACGTCACGCTGCATCGAAGTTTCGCACAATCCACACGAGCAATCACTAGATCGACAGCGGTATCCACAATATGGATACTGGAGCTTACACGATTCCGGACGGTCCCATGAGCCAAGATCAAATGCCCGTTATTACACTCCGGGGGTCGCCGAAAGAGCGCGGCCGCCAACATGGCATGCAACTGCGCGCCATGATTCTGGAGGCTTTCACGGACCTACGGCGGTCGAGCGACGATGCAAGCTGGAACCTGGCGCAGGCACGCGCCGCCGTCTGCGCCGATCGGCTTTCCAGAATCGCCCCGGATCTCGTCGCGGAACTCGACGGCATTGCCGAAGCGACGGAGCTCTCCGCGCTTGACGTCTGTCTGCTCTCGGCCTTCGAGTACTTTGGCGAGGGTCAGACAGGATGTACGTCGGTCGGGCTGGTGCAGCGTGATGGTGCCCTCATTGCCCAGAACTGGGATGCCCCGGCCTGCACCGAACGCCATCTGGCGGTCTTCATCCATGAGGGTGCAAAGTCGCTTGTTACCATCGCGTCGGCAGGCACGCTTGGCTGGGTTGGCATGAACGGGCATGGTCTTGCCTTGGTCAACAACGATCTCATACTCGACACATCGCAACAGGGGCTGCCGAGTCTTGTGATCCGGCGCATGATGCTGGAGCAAAAATGCGTGGACGGCGCGATCGCTGTTTTGCGCTTGCATCCACATATGACCGGCCGTTGCTTTCTCATTGGTGACGCAGATGGCGGTCTGCGTGCGGTCGAAGTGGGGCCTTCGGTCGGGGTGACCGATCGTGCTGTGCGCACCGTCGTTCATACGAACCATCCGCTTTTCCCAAAACCGGCCATGTGGGAAAACGTGGAAGAGGTTGCCCGCCATTATCCGTCGAGCCGCTCTCGTCTTCGGGCCGCGCGCCGTTTCTCCTTGAGGGATATCAACGACCTCGCGGCACTGCTGAGAGATCGGTCCGGCGCGCCTGACGCGATCTGCAAATCGCCGTCGGTCCGTGAACCGACCGCCACAGCCTTCTCGGTCATATTCGACTGCGGCCGGCGAGAGGCGATGGTCGCGATCGGCCGCCCGGACCAGACAGACTACCGCGTTATCAGAATGCTGCACCCGGCAGATGTCTAGATCCTGTTCAGCTTGCCCTTGCATCCGGCATTCCATTGGCGCGGGCAAACTGCGCAAAGTGTGCCGCCAATTCCTCGGCACGCATCTCGCATTCCTGCGGCCGGAAGGCATGAAGTTCATAGCCGAGCACCTCGTTTAAAACGCCGGCAGCCATGTCGGTAAAACGAACGGTTCCATCGTCGTCAACGCTCTCGATGCCGTCGTAGCGCTGGCATTCTCGATTGATCGCGATCGCTTCGTCGAGACTGAGATTGGCTGGGAGATCGACGAGCAGGCCGTCCGGAGAAACCCTGACCGGATATCCGCCAACCAGGCCGAAGGGTCCCGGCGCGTGGACGACGTCTCCCGATCGGCGCGCAAGCGCCAAAAGCATGGCGGTGGCCGACGAGGCCGTGACCGACTGTCCTGCGAGACCTTTCACCCGACGAAACCGTCCTGCAACCAGTGAGAAAAGCGCGGCGTGATCGATCTCTTCGCGGGGCACCTCCAAGCCGTTCGCATAAACGCTCAAGTGGTAGGGTGCGCCGTCCGTTCCTCCGGTGCTCGGCATCCGATAGCTGAGATAATGATGCGCGAAGAACCTGATCTCGATCGATGCCGGCGGCAGCGCCAGCATGTGGGCGGCAGCAAGCCGGATGCCAGGAACTGCATTGGCAATGTTGCCGATGCCGACGGCGGGGGCCAATCCCTCGGCGGCAAGTGAAGCATTGACAACATCGGGATAGGAGGCATTGACGACAACCGCATCGCAGTTGGCCAGCCGAACGGCTTTCATCAGTCTGCGGATCAGAACCTGATGCATCGGCGTCCAAATACCGCCGCGCGCCTCGTCGAGGCGCTTGAACGCGTCCTGGGGGAGCTTCGTAATCACCCACCAGCTATGTAGGGTCGTGGCGTTGAAGACGATGTCAGGCTTTATCCGCAACAGGCGCTCGGCCGTTGCTTCGACGTTCATGAGGTCGATCGAAACGATGTCGACGGCGTTCGAGAAACCAAGGTTCATGGCTGTGTAGCGCGCCAGATTGACCCGATGAAGTGCCCTGTCAGGATCGCGGGCGCCAACGGTGACCTCGAGATCTGCCCCGCTCTGCAGCAGGAAGTCGAGAACGTCCCCGCCAAGGACGCCTTGTCCGATAATCAAGATCTTCTTGCGATGCTCGGTCCGTGCCATCTGTCGTCTCCCTATACTCGCATAGCGGATAAATGGTTGTCTGCGCATCTAATGATTGCATCATGCGCTTGTCCGCTGTAGATTGCAACCATTAGATACGACATGCCATCGGCACCATCACAGGTAGTTGTTCATGCGATCATATAAGCCTGTCTTATCCGTCGACCTGACGGCGATCCAAACCAATTTCTTGGTGATGCGGTCATTGGTGGGGCCGGCTGTGGGCGTTAGCGCGGTCGTCAAGAGTGACGCCTATGGGCTGGGACTTGAGCGGGTGATCGGACCGCTTTGGGACGCCGGTTGCACGAGCTTCTTCGTTGCGAGCATAAAGGAAGCAATCCGCGTCCGCCGTCTTCTGACGCAGGCCGACATTGCCATTCTCGAAGGCTTGCGAAAGGGCAGCCTCGAAGCTTATCGGGAAAGCCGCCTCACACCGGTCTGCAACACGCTGGCCGAGGTGGCTCAGGCCACGTCGGCGGCAATCTCCTATGTTCTTAATCTCGAAACCGGCTTTGGGCGGCTTGGCCTGAGGTTTGACGAGGTTCGTTCGCTCATTCACGCAAAGCTGCAGGTGCCCGAACTGGTGATGAGCCATCTTGCCTGCGCCGACGACGCTGCAAACGCGCGCAACCGACTGCAGAAGAACCGGTTTGTCGGCATGTGCGCGATGCTGGCGCCTTCGACACCGCGCAGTCTCGTTGCCTCGGCAGGTGTTTCCCTCGGCGCCGACTATCATTTCGACAGGGTGCGCGTTGGGTCGGCACTTTACGGGCTCAACAATGCCGGCCTCGAGCCAAATCCGTTCAAACCCGTCGTCCGGCTCAGTGCCCGCCTGATCGACATCCGACACGTCCAGCGCGGCGAACCCGTCGGGTACATGGGAACATTTCTCGCAGATCGGCCGACCTGTCTCGGTATCGTCGCGATCGGCTACAGGCATGGCCTCGCCTGGCAGGTCGCGAACCGCCTGTCTGCTGAGTTTGCCGGGTGGTCCGTGCCGGTCATCGGACGCGTATCGATGGAATATTGCGCCATCGACCTGACCGACCTACCGGCCAAGCTCGCGCGCATCGGCGCCTTCGTGGATTTCAT
Source organism: Rhizobium sp. CF122 (assembly GCF_000282035.1). GTDB lineage: Bacteria > Pseudomonadota > Alphaproteobacteria > Rhizobiales > Rhizobiaceae > Rhizobium. Next base: position 47,703 of record NZ_AKKA01000032.1, on the reverse strand, counting down.
CAGTGCGACGGCACCGCCCGAACATATGGCGCGCTCGGCCGCGACCGTGGCACAGGAAATCCTGGTCCGCACCGGTTCCTCATGCGCCCGCCGATACCGCTTGGCACCTTCTGGACGACACCCATGAGCGCCGAACGACGAGCCCCGTTTCACGTGCTGTTGTCCGCCGTGTTTTTCAGCACCGCGGGCCTGTTCATGGGCCTGATCGAGGCCGGCGTCTGGGCGGTCGTCTTCTGGCGCAGCCTCTTTGCTCTCGTTTTTACCTGCGCACTTATGCTGGTCATGCCCAATCGAGGCGTCACGGAGCTCGATCGAGCTGGTCTTGCTGCGGCCATGCTGTCGGCCGCCGCGATGCTCGCCTTCATTCCGGCGCTGCGCCTAACCTCCGTCGCCAACGTCGCGGTCATTCACGGCTCCTTGCCCTTGCTGACGACACTGTTTGCGCGGCTGACGATCAAGGAACCTATATCCTTGCCTACTGTCGGCCTATGCGCGATGGCTGGAATTGGGACTGCGGTGATCTTTTCCGGCTCGGCATCATCCGGTGTGCGCATTGAGGGAGACGGCCTTGCGCTTCTGATGACGACGTTCATGGCGTTGATGACGATCGCTTTTGGGCGATCGCAATCATCGAGCCTGCTTCTGGTGGCCCTGTCCAACGGCTTTGCCGGGATCGCCGGCGCGATGCTTGCCCCATCACTTGAGGTTTCCGTCGGGCAGGGCGCTGTCCTTGCCTGCTTCGCCCTTGTGCAGATGACGCTGGGGCTCCTCTTCTTCGCCATCGGGTCACGCGGGTTGCAGCCTGGCGAAATCGCGCTGATCTCGCTTGCCGAAGTTCCGCTATCGGCTCTGTGGGTGTGGCTCGCGTTTTCTGAGGTGCCCGCAACGGAAACGATCGCCGGAGCAGGTATTATTCTAGCGGCCGTCCTTGTTCACCTTGCAGCGCCGCTTAAGCGCAGCCGCAATCTTGAGGATTAGTCCGATGCAGACTGGCCGCTTGCCGCATGAGCAAACGATAAAGGCCATAGCTCAGTCCTTTCGGGGCGTGGTACTCGATATCTTCGGCGTCATCCATGACGGCGCAACACTTTACGAACCGGTTCACGAGGCGCTCACCAAAATGCGTGCGGCCGGTATGCGCATATGCTTGCTGTCCAATTCGCCACGGCGCGCTGCTGCGGTCGCCTCCCGTCTTTTAAACATGGGCCTCGGGCCTGATCTTTATCAGGGCCTTATCACCTCGGGAGAGATGGCTCGTGCGGCGCTTGGTGGTAGCGGGCGGACCTCCCGAGCGCCTGGCGGCAGGCGCTATTGGCACGCCGGGCCGCCCGATCTCGCAGGCCTTCTTGATGGGCTAGCGCTTGAGCGTGTCGCGGAGATCAAGGAAGCCGATTTCATCCTGGCGACCGGCAACATGGAGGAGAGCGACTCTTTGTTGCAGCAGGCGCGGCAGCAGGGATTGCCAATGGTTTGCGCAAACCCGGACCTTGAGGTCATGCTCGCCGAGCAAAGGATCCGTTGTGCTGGCTCGCTTGCTGCGCGATACGAAGCAATCGGCGGTAGGGTGATCCGCTTCGGAAAGCCGGAACCGTTTGCCTATGAAAGCGCTCTACGAGTTCTCGATCTGCCGGCAACCGCCGTGATCGCGATTGGCGATAGTCTCGCCACCGACATTTCCGGCGCCAATCGAGCCGGCATTCGCTCAGCGCTCGTGATGACCGGAGTTCATCACGTCGAGGCATGTCCGAACGGCTATCCCGATCATGGACTGCTAGCTGCTCTTTACGAACAGCATGGAGCCTTGCCCAATTTCCTGTTGCACAGACTTTCCTGGAACTGAGGCGAATTCCTCGTAAGGCGGGTTGAAAATCGAGATGGCCCTCAAGCGCGAAATTATATCAGACGGGCTCGCGCTTTCACCCAGCTCTAACAATTGGGTCGCGCCTGTTATCGGCGTTCGGTGTGAATGTATCAAAACACCTAGGTGGCGGTTCCGAACGCGGCAAGGATCTTCGCAAGTGCACCTTCGTCGCGATAGGGAAATGTTCGTTGCACCAACTCTGGGCTCAGCCGCGGCTGGAGGCTGCGCGCCTCCACCTCATTGTTCAAATCGAGATCGAAACGGCCATAGGGATTGACGTGGCTGTAAGATCAGCGGCGTGAGGCCTCGATAATCCTCCTCCGTCATCCGGACAGCCCATTTCGGTTCCACCAGCACGGCCTGAAGCATGCGGGTGTTCACATAGGCCGCAGTACATTATTGGGCCACAGAACTACGGTAGCGGTTATTGGCGAAGATCAAGGACACCGAGTTCGTGCCACATCCACTCGAAACTGTAAGTTGCCATGGGGTCTGCGGCGTCGGGCTGCTTTAAAGACTGGTTTTCGAGATATTTGAGCCATTCGGCGACCTTATGGCGGCCCGAGGCTGATTTCGCGGCCTGACGCGGCGTCTTGTTGCCGAGCATTCCAACCGGCTGATCAAGAGTTTCACGATATTGTCGATCCATGAACTGGTGAACGACCTGCTCGGCAATTTCGGGCGGGATGTCAGATGCGGGGTTTTCCTTTTTGCGGGCCGGCCGCTCGGTCATCATCTGTTCGACCGTGCGGATTTCGGTGAGCGGCGCGCGAACCAGAGCACCGAGAGCCTGCTGGATCAGAGTTGTTCCTTTTTGAGCGCGTTCGGCCGAGTTGGTCGACAGATGCAGGAATTTTCCCCTCAATTCGATATTGCCCAGCACGCGCGCGCCGTTGTCCATCGTGGTGTCGAAGGCCTGGCCAGTGCGCTTCCGGGCCTGGTTCTTCGGCTCTTGCTCAAGCCAATTCCAGAATTTTGCGTTTTCCTGCGACATGCCGGCAATGGTGTTCACCGATGCTGCAACATCCTTTTGCGCAGTTCCGGACGCCAGGGGAAACCTGACATCGTGGAATACGAGATCATCTCCATCGCCGTTCTGGATCGCTGGCAGGCCCATGGCACGCTCAAGTGTGTCGAACAGCCACGACAGGGTGAATATGGAGGCTGCCGCCCGTAGATCGTCGTCCTTGATGGCCGGTAGCTTCTTCGCATTCCTTTTGCCGAACATCTGTCGCAGGCCGTCGAACAGCGCGTCGGTGGCCTGCGGCGTGAAGGGCAGAAGACCGCCGGCGAAGACATTCTTTCCCATAACAGGTACGATGCGGGCGGCGATCCGGTCCCACTGTTTCAGCGTCTTCGTCGCCGTTCCCTCGCTGACGGCGATCGGCTCGCCGCCGCGAATAAGGTCGCGCGCGATGAGCGACTTCCCCGGCTCGATCTCCCTGACCTCATACAGGCTCATGACGGAGGTCCGTAGCGCTTTCATGTAAGCCTTGGCCTGTGCGTTTTCCTTCCAGCCGCGGCGTTTGAGATATTCATCGACGATGTTGCCGCCCTCGACCTCGAAGTCCTGGGTGAGGAAATCCTCGAAGGCGCAGCCCCAGAGCGTCATGGCCCAAACCTCACCGAGGATTTCGACAATATCCTCGAAATCCATATCGCCGGCATCCAGGATCGGTCCGAAATGGTCAGAAAGTACCTCATCGAAGCATTCGCGCCATTCGTCGCGGGTGAGGAACTTCATCAGTCCCTTGAGGTCATGACTGGTCGGCATGGCTGGTCTCCAGTTCCTGGCGGTGTTCTGCGACGATGCGCGAAACGGTCGGTTCGCTGATATCGTAAAGCCTCGCCATTTCGGCGCCGCTCTTGCGTCCGCACAACACGCTTTCGGCGATCTCGCGGCGTTTCTTCGGGTCGAGCTTACGGTGTCGCCGTCGCGCAAGCTGATCGAGCATACGATGCAGTTCTGGCCGATCCCAACGCCCACCGGACGCCTTTTCCTCGAACAGGCGCTTGCAGCCAGCCTCGGACAGGGCACGTGCCCGCTTGTTCGATTGTTGGTCTCCTTTGCTCACCCGGGCGTAGCCGATCAGCATCAAGGTCCTTTCAAAAACGGAAGTTTGCGCAAGCGCGCCGACTCACGTGACGAATCAAGGTGAAAATCCCTTCACAATCAATACTCCATGGTAAGGCAGGCGGTTTTTGAAAGGATTTTTGGATGGCGGCGCGAATTTCGATGACCATGAAAAAGAGGGACGCAAAGCGCCTTGCGAAACGGTTCTTGGCAAGGCCGAATTTTAGTTTGAATCCAAGGCGTGAAATTAGTGTAATTCAAAAGCGTGAAACTAGTGTGATTCAAATGCAAGATATTAGTGTTTGTCAAGGACATCAAATTAGTGCAACAACAATGCACGGAAGTCGTGGTTTACCACTCGCACACCGCCGGAGGCCACCATGGCGAAACCCAACGAACTGCTCGCGGCATCCCTGGCTGAGCTGAGGGGAGTGACGCAGAACGGCACCCGATCGGTGGTGAAATCGGAAGAGCTCAGCCGTGTCCACCGGGAACGACTACAGGACAATGGGTTCCTCGAAGAAATTATGAAGGGCTGGCTTGCGGTGAACTCGCGACCGTCGGCCAACAACAGGATCGATGCGGCCTGGAGCACAGTCTACTGGGAGTTCGTTGCCAGGTATCTCGACGACCGCTTCGCCAATGAATGGCGGCTCTCTGCGGATGCATCCGTGGCTCTATGGTCCGAAAATCATTCCATTCCTGGGCAGGTCATCGTCAGAAGCTCTAAGGCGAATAATCAACTTGTGAAACTACCGAGCAATACGTCGCTCTATCTGCTGCGCTCAAAGGAAAACGAGCCCGCCGAGATGAGACAACGATTGAGATTGATGCCGATGGAGGAGGCGATCTGCAACCTGTCGCCGGAGTCGTGGAGAACGTCAGCGACCGATGTCATCGCCGTCATTGGCTCAATCCGCGGAACAAGCACGCTGCTGCAATACCTCCTGGACGGCGGCCGGAGCCACGTTGGCGGTCGCATCGCGGGAGCCCTGCGCCATCTCGGCAGGACAAGGGACGCGGACACGATCATCAAGACGCTGGAATCGGCCGGCTACAACCCGCACGAGGACAACCCTTTCGACCCTGCAGTCGATCTGGTCACGCTGGATGCGCGACGAACTCAGGCGCCGTCCGCTACCCGGATCAAGACCCTCTGGGCGAAAATGGGGAAAGACGCCCTCAATCACATCGGATTCGAGCAAGTGCGTATCAACGACCGGGACGGATATATCGCAGACATTGATGAGCGTTATGTGGCAGACGCCCTGAACTCGCTTTCGATCGAGGGTTACGAGGTGTCGGAAGAGCTGATCCGGAGGGTACAGGACGGTCAATGGAAACCGGACGAGGACGCGCAGGACCACGAGACCAAGAACGCGCTCGCCGCCAAGGGATACAGACTGGCCTTTGAGGAGGTGCGCGATGACATCAGGAAGATCCTTGATGGAGCACCTACCGGCGAACTGCTCGAGGCACGGCACCAGGATTGGTTCCGAGCCATGTTCAGCCCTTCGGTAAACGCGGGTATCATCAAGGCGCACCAAGTCGCGGGTTACCGATCGCACAATGTGTATCTGCGGGGATCCTCGCATGTCCCCCTACCGCCGCATGCAATCGCCGACGCCATGGACGCACTGTTCGAGAGCATTTCGGAGGAATCCGATGCGCGCTTGAAGGCAATCCTCGCCCCGGTCCTATTCACCTACATTCATCCATTCCCGGACGGAAACGGGAGGATAGCGCGCTTCATGATGAACGCCCTGCTGGCCGAAAGCGGAGCGCCGTGGACTGTCATACCGGTAGCGCGACGAGATGAGTACATGAACGCCCTGGAAGAGGCGAGCCAGCACGAAAACATCGTGCCTCTCACGAACTTTGTCTGCGAGCTGGTCAACGCGCCACCACCACCTACGGGAGCTACGGCGGCGCGCAAAGACAACTAGACCTCGACGCTCACCGAAAATGCACGATCAGCTGACGTTGACTTGAGGGTTTTCTACTGTCTGACACCAACGTCTGAAGTCCGCTTATCAGTTGCTCTATTCGTTAGTCTCGACAGGTCACGTCTGTCGCTGCCGCGGCGATCGCTTCAGCAAATCCGACGCTTCGACGCCCAGTACCGTCGCTAAGCGATTCGTCGTGGCGATGAAGGCCTGCCCCGACAATCGATTACCATATTCCGCGACCGAACCGTCGAAAGGCACTTCGGGCCTCAAGCCCCGCCAGCAGCGCTAACAGGAGCTTTTTGAGACGATCCTTCAAGCTGTTTTTCATTTACCCATCCCTTGATTTGCGATGTAGGCGCGCCAGCCTCCGAGTTCCGTTATCTCGCGCGCACCTTCGAGGGCATGAGCTTCGCAGAGAAAACCGGAAGTTTGGGAACCGTCATCGAGAGTTACCTTGCCGATGCCGAGCGGGGCCGGGATGTTCTGCACAAAACGCCCGAAAGCCTCCGGCGTCACTTTCCAGACCTCAACTTCGAGCCCTTTGCCGGCAAAGCCCGGTTCGCGGATTAGGCCCGGCTTCGGCGGTACGGTATCGGGCAGGACGAACAGGCGGTAATCCGGCGCAGTACGACAGGATTTGACGCGCTTGCCGCCTGGTCGGGTCAGTTCGTGGTTGAGGGGCATGCCGGTGAGATGCGCCCCGACGACGACGATCGGCACCAAGCCGTCATCGGCCTGCGGCACGCGGCTTTCCTCGGGGATTGGCGCCAGGCGATCCTTGCCCATCCCCGCGTTCAAGATGCGATGCATAGCGTCGGCGAAGGGGGCGAGGGCGTCGTCGGTAAAGGCGGGCCCGACCAGTGTCACGCCGGCCGGCAGATGGCCGTCTGCGTCGAAGCCGGCCGGAACGGCGATCGCCGCACAGTCGAGCAGATTGACGAAGTTGGTGTACCGACCGAAATGGCCGTTCTTGACGATCGGATCCGCCGTCATTTCTTCAACCGTATAAGTGGTCGGCGAGGTCGGCAACATCAGGATATCAGCCTTCTCCCACTCCTTTCCGGTCTTTTGGCGCAATGCTTCGAGCTTATATCTGCCACCGAAGGCAGCGACCGCGTCATAGGCTTTCGCGCCCTCGATGATTGTGCGAACCGTCGGGTCGAAGTCACTGGCGTTGGTGGCAAGAAAGTCCTTGACCGCCGCCAGCCGTTCGGCGACCCAAGGACCGTTGTAGAGCAGTTCGGCGGCCTCCCGGAACGGCGCGTAGTCAAAGGGAACGATGGTGGCGCCCAGTGCGCGCGCCCTTTCGATTGCCGCATCATAGAGAGCCTCGACGTGCCTGTTGCCGAAGAATTCCCGTTCGGCTGTGTCGAGCACGCCGATGCGCAAACCGGAGGTGGGCAGGTTGGTGGGCGACGCCTTACGCGAGAACGGATCGGCGGCATCGTACCCTTCCATCACCTTGCGGATCGTGACGCCGTCGCCGACCGTTGCGGCAAAGACGGTGACGACGTCGACGCTGCGGCAGGCTGGCACCACTCCGACATTCGGCACCAGCCCCGGTGTCGGCTTGATTCCGACGAGGTTATTGAAGGCAGCTGGTACGCGGCCAGAGCCAGCCGTGTCAGTGCCGAGCGCGAAGCTCGCCAGGCCCGAGGCGACGGCAACTGCCGAGCCCGAGCTCGATCCCCCCGAAACATAGTCCTTGTCGAAGACCGAGCGCGGCGCGCCATGCGGCGAGCGCGTACCGTTCAGGCCGGTCGCGAACTGGTCGAGATTGGTCTTGCCGATCACGATCGCGCCTGCCGCCCGCAGCCTTGCAACGACTGTTGCGTCATAGTCAGGCTGATAGGCGAAGGCAGGGCAGGCGGCCGTGGTCGGCAGACCCGCCACGTCGATATTGTCCTTTACGGCAAAGGGAATGCCCCAAAGTGGCAGGCTGTTCGGCGCCGGCGCCCGTTCCATCAGAGCGCGTGTTTCGGTGCGCAATGCTTCTTCGGGTGTCGGCGTGATGAAGATTGCCGGATCCGTCGAAGCCGCCTGACGGGCAATAACGGTCTCGATAACGTCGAGCGGGCTTTGACCAGCCGCATAGGCTGACCGAAGGCTTGTCAGATCAAGAATGGTCGGCAGCATGGATCAGCACTCCTCCAAAACAACGATGATATCGCCCGCGTTGACGTTTCGTCCGGGCCCGGCGCGCAGGTCGCGGACGCGGCCCGGCGCATGTGCGGTGACGTTGATTTCCATCTTCATGGATTCGATGATGGCGAGCGTGTCGCCGGCCGCGACCGGCGCGCCCGGCTCGACCAGAAGTTTCCAGATATTGCCGGGCACTGCGCTGGCAACGCCGAAGCAGCCTTCGGGAATATCCCCATCCGGGCTTTCGCCGGTTCCTTCGTCCATGACGAAGCTGTCTAGGCCCGCCCCTTTCCAGCGCTCGCGCTCCGCATCAAAGGCAGCCTGCTGGCTTGCCTTGAAGCTCCCGATAGAAGCTGCATTCGCCTGCAATTCCCTCTCATAGGCGCCATAGGAGAACTCCGTCTCCTCGATCCTGACGGGATAGCCGCCATGCGGGAAGGCGCTGCGGGCTTGCGCCAGTTCCTGGTGACTGACTGGGAAAAAGCGGATCTGATCGAAGAAATCGAGCAACCACGGCTTGTCCTTCGCGAAAACCGGCGTCTGCCGCCAGGTGTTCCACACCTGGATAGTGCGGCCGAAGAGCTGGTAGCCGCCGGGTCCTTCCATGCCATAGATGCACATATAGGCCCCGCCGATACCGACGGCATTTTCCGGCGTCCAGGTGCGGGCTGGATTGTACTTCGTCGTCACCAGCCTGTGGCGCGGATCGACCGGTGTGGCGACCGGCGCGCCGAGATAGACGTCGCCGAGGCCGAGCACGAGATAGCTGGCATCGAAGACGACGTCGCGCACCGCCTGTTCGTCCGCCAGCCCGTTGATGCGGCGGATGAACTCGATGTTATCAGGGCACCAGGGCGCATTTGGCCGGACGAGCTCCTGATACTTGCGCATGGCAAGTTCGGCATCCGGATCGTTCCAGGAGAGCGGCAGATGCACGATGCGGCTCGGCACTTTGACGTCTTGCGCCGCCGGCAGGCTCGCCTCGATCTCGGCCAGCAGGCCGAGGAGGCGGTTGCGGGGCAGCGCCGTACCGTCATAGTGGATCTGTAGCGAACGGATGCCGGGCGTGAGATCGATGATCCCGGGCAGGCGCGCCTGCGATACGGCCTGCATTAAGAGATGCACCCTCAGCCGCAGGGCGATATCGAGCGTCATCGGCCCGTATTCGACCAGCAGATTGTCATCGCCCTGGCGGCGGTAGACGACCGAGACAGGCCCGTCGTCGCGGTAGCCGACGATCGGCGATCCTGCTTCTTCCTTCGCACGATGCACCGCTGGACCGGCAATCGGATCTTCAGGTCGCATGACGGGATGGAAGCGGATGCGATCACCGGGTTTGAACTGCCCCATCTTCCATTGTTCGTCACGGGCAATCACCGCTGGGCAGACGAAGCCGCCAAGGCTCGGCCCGTCAGGCCCGAGGATAATCGGCATGTCACCGGTGAAATCGATCGCGCCGACCGCATAGGCATTGTCGTGCAGGTTGGAGGGATGAAGACCGGCCTCGCCGCCATCGCTGCGCGCCCATTTCGGTGCGGGACCGATCAGGCGCACACCGGTGCGGGCGCTGTTGAAATGCACCTCATAGCTCGTCGAGAACAAGGTCTCGATATCGCCGTCCTGAAAGAAATCAGGAGCGCCGTGCGGACCGTAAAGAACGCCGACATCCCATTCGCGCGTCAATTCCACCGGATCGGTAGCCGGCTTCGACGGTTCGGCGGCGGCGTGCCGGGCAAGGCGCAGCACATGGCCGGCTTTCAGCGTGCCGGTGGCATTGCCGCCGAACTGGCCGAGGCCGAAGGTGGCGCGCGAGCCGAGAACGACGGGAGCAGCAAAACCACCTGCAACAGCGAGATAAGCCCGCTGCCCCGGCCCGGAGATGCTACCGATCGAGAGTGTCTGGCCGGCGCGGATGGTCGCCGCTTCGTCATGGGACAGCCTTACGCCATCGACGCTCATCGCCATCCTGGCACCGGCAAGCGCGACCAGCGTATCCTTATGGAATTTCAGGACAGGACCGGAGACCGTCAGCTCCAGCGCCGCGACCATGTCGTCGTTGCCGACAAGACGGTTGGCATGACGGAACGAACGCTCGTCCATCGGGCCGCTCGGCGGCACGCCGACATGCCAGAGGCCAAGCCGGCCCGGCAGTTCCTGAATGCTCGACTGTGCGCCGGGCGCGATCACCTCGACGACGTCAGGCACGAAGGAAAAGTCGCGCAGCGCCGTCGTCGCCACCTTACCGCTCGCGAGGAGCTCGGAGCTGGCAATGGCGCGAAGATAGTCGAGATTGGTCTCGATGCCCGATATCGACGTGCCGGCAAGTGCCGTCTTCAGCTTCTCGATTGCCGTTTGACGATCCTCGGCGGAGACGATGACCTTGGCGAGCATCGGATCGTAGAAGGGCGTCACTTCCGTCCCGGTCTCGATCCAGGCGTCGATGCGGGCATCCTCAGGAAAGGCGACCTCGGTTAGCAGGCCGGCACTTGGGCGGAAATCGGCATGCGGCATCTCGGCATAGACGCGTACTTCGATGGCCGCCCCCTTCGCCTGCAGAGCCTCGGCGCCCGAGAGCAGGTCCTCGCCTGCGGCCTGGCGGATCATCCATTCGACGAGGTCGATACCGAAAACGGCCTCCGTCACGGGATGCTCGACCTGCAGGCGGGTATTGACCTCGAGGAAATAGAACTCCTCACGCAGGGGATCGTAGATGAACTCGACCGTGCCCGCGGATTCGTAGGAGACGGCAGTGCCGAGGTTGACGGCTGCCCTGTGCAGACTGGCGCGGGTTTCGACCGAAAGGCCGGGAGCAGGGGTCTCCTCGACCACCTTCTGGTTTCGCCGCTGCAACGAGCAGTCTCGCTCGCCGAGTGCAATTACCTTGCCTTTGCCATCGCCGAAGATCTGTACTTCGACATGACGTGCCTCTGCCACGAAGCGTTCGATATAGACGCGCGCATCGCCGAAGCTTGCCCGCGCGGTGCGCTGCACGCTTTCGAACGAAGCCTTGAGGCCCGCTGGATCGGCGCAGAGCTGCATGCCGATGCCACCGCCGCCAGCGGTACTCTTCAGCATGACGGGATAGCCGATCGTCTCTGCCGCCGAAAGCGCTTCTTCGGCGCTCGATAGTAGGCCGGTGCCGGGCAGGAGCGGTACGCCGCTCGCTTCGGCGAGTTCGCGTGCTGTATGTTTGAGACCGAAAGCAGCAAGGTGCTCGGGTCGGGGACCGATGAAGGCGATGCCTTCGGCGGCGAGGCGCTCGGCAAAGCCGATATTTTCCGACAGGAAACCGTAGCCTGGATGCACTGCCTCCGCCCCCGTCGCCTTGCAGGCAGCGATGACGGCCTCGACATTGAGATAGCTTTCGCTGGCCGGTGCCGGCCCGAGGCGAACGGCTTCATCGGCCATCATCGCGGGCGTGGCGAAACGGTCGGCATCGGAATAGACGGCGACCGAGGCAATGCCCATCCGCCGTAGGGTCTTCATGACGCGGATGGCGATTTCGCCCCGGTTGGCAATCAGGACTTTCTTGAACATGCTCAGTCCTCGCCATCCCAGATCAAAACCCGGATCGGCGTCGGATCAAAGCCGTTACAGGGGTTGTTGATCTGCGGGCAATTGGAAATGATGCAGAGCACGTCCATCTGGGCGACGAGCTCGACATGATCGCCCGGTGCGGAAATGCCGTCGACGATCGTCATCTCGCCATTGGGCTTGATGGGCACATTCATGAAGAAGTTGATGTTCGGTACGATATCGCGCTTGCTCATACCGTGTTTGCTGACTTCGAGAACGAAGTTGTCGCGGCAGGCATGCAGGTATTTCGTTCCGTGACCGAAGCGCACGGTGTTGCTCTCGCAGGAGCAGGCACCGGCCGAAGTGTCGTGGCGGCCGCAGCTGTCGGCCGTCATGGTCAGCATGACTTTACCTTCATTCGACATGATCTTCGTGCCGATGCCGACATAGGCGCTACCCTGCATGCGCATGGTATCCTGGTTGGAATAGCGCTCCGAGAAATCATCGGCCCGGTAGAAGAGCGTATCGATCGCCTGTTGGCCGTAGCTATCCTCGATCCGGATCGTCTGACCCTTGCGAACGATGCCGGACCATGGGGCTTCCGCCGCAATGAAGTGATCCTGCACGGCACTTTCGACGCTGCGGGCGGGAGAAGTCTGGATGAAATCGGACATCATCGTCTCCTCAGGCCTGCATCAGGGCGTTGTTTTCGAAACCGCGCAGGGCTTCGGCAGTCGCCGTGCGGCAAAGATCATCCGCAGCCGGGACCGGGGCCTTGTAGCGGGTGATGACAACCGGCCTCGGCTGGTAGGTGAGATCGGGATCAAGCGGATGCGGGCAATTGGAAAAGCCGACCAGCATGTCCATCTCCGCGCGCAGCTCGACATAGTCGCCGCCCTTGGAGCGCTTGCCATGCCAGCCGAAGCCGCCGGCCTCGGCGAGGCGCACCGGCGCGAAGAGACTGAGGATGCCGGGTATGTCGCGGCGGTCGAGGCCGAGCTTGACGGCGGCGAGGATCAGGTTGTCGCGGGTGTTGCGTGTCTTTTCGCCCGGATATTTCGCCGCGTTCGAGGCAGCCGTCGAACCGCCCATAAGGCAGTCATGGGCGCCAGAACTGTCCTCTATGATCGAGAACATGACGCGGCCCATGTCGGAGAAGATCACACGCCCCTTGCCGAGGGCCGTCGTCCACTGGACTTTGGCGGTATCGACGAGATTGATCCGCTCGCTGGTGTCGGCGGCATTCCAGGCGACGAGCGCCACTGTGGAATTGCCTTCAGCCTGATCGATGCGGATCGCTTCCCCACACAACAGCTTCGTCGACCAGTACCAGCCGCCCGGGACAGTCTCCTGGTGGATAACGGCGGCCGCGGCGATGGCCGGCGCCGGCAGCGGGCTCGGGTCGGGCAGGGCCTTGGGGGCGAATTCCAGCCCCTTCTTCTGATGCTCCTCATAGCGCGCGCGATTTGCGGCGATTTCCACGGGCGAGCGTCTCACATGCATCATTGCATCTCTCCTGACGGTGCCAGGTCGTCCCGGCGGTGCCCCATGGAAGCGACCGGGCCGTCCCGGTCGGGGCTGAAGACTGGTGACTGTCCGGCAAGGCGCGGCGGCCAGATGGAAATATCTTTGGTGATGGTCGCGCCGTAACGCTCCTTCTCCTCCGGCCGGTCGCGGCGTCGCTCGAAGGCGACGACGCGGCTTGCAAGCGTGAAGGCTTCGCGCATGTCGTGGGTAACCATGACCACGGTCATCTGCGTTTCGTGCCAGAGCCGTTTCATCAGCGTGTGGATTTCATGACGGATGCCGGGATCGAGTGCGCCGAAGGGCTCGTCGAGCAAAAGCACCTTCGGCTTCATGATGAGCGCCTGGGCAAGCGCGAGGCGCTGCTGCATACCGCCGGAAAGCTGGGCTGGATATTTGTCTTCGGAGCCAGCGAGGCCGACATCGGCGATCAGCTGGCGTGCTTCCTCAATGACGTTGCGGCGTGCGGTGCCGAAGAGTTTGGCCTTATATCGCGCGGCGGAAAATTCCTTGCCGAGCAACACATTGCCGAGCACGGTCAGATGCGGAAAGACGGAATAGCGCTGGAAGACGACGCCACGATCCGGTCCCGGTTCCGCTGGTAGAGGCTCGCCGTCGAGCAGGATTTTCCCTTTCGTCGGCTGCTCCTGGCCGAGCAGCATGCGCAGGAAGGTGCTCTTTCCGCAGCCGGAGGGGCCAACAAGGGCAACGAAGGCGCGCGAGGCGACGGTCAGGGATACGTCCTCGAGCACGATCTGGTCGCCGTATTCCTTCCAGACTCTTTCGACCTTCAGTTCGCTCATGCCTGCTTCTCCAGTTCCGACCAAGGGAAGACGGCGATGCGCAGGCGATCGAGCAGCGTGTTCATGACAACGGCAATCAGGGTAATCCAGACGACATAAGGGAAGATGATGTCCATCGAGAGATAGCGGCGGACGAGGAAGATGCGGTAGCCGAGGCCGGAATCCGAGGAGATCGCTTCGGCTGCGATCAGGAAGAGCCAGGCTGGACCAAGCTGCAGTCTGAGGCAGGTGATCAGCCGCGGCAGGATCTGCGGCAGCACGACACGCAGGCCGATCTGCCACGAGGAGCCGCCGAGCGTCTCGGCTTTGACGATCTGCTCGCGAGGCAATTCCAGCGCCTTCAGCGCCAGATCGCGGATTATTGTCGGCGCGACACCGATGACGATGAGGGCGATCTTCGAAGTTTCGCCGAGCCCCAGGACGATGAACAGGATCGGCAGGAGCGCGAGCGGCGGCACCATGGAAATGACGGCGATAAACGGCGCGAGCAGTGCTCTGAGATAGGGAAGCATGCCGATCAGCATGCCAATCAGGAGCGCGATTGCCGTCGAGATGCTGAGGCCTGAGAGCAGCCGGATCAGGCTCGCTGCGGTGTCCGACCATAGCAGAAATTCGCCGGTGCGCTGGTCGGCGACGAAGGCCAGACGGTTGATCGCATCGGCAAAGCCGGCAAGGCTCGGCAAAAGCTTGTCATTGGCGTTTTCCGCCAGTCGTGCGGCCGAGCCGAAGAAATAGGCAACGGCCAGCAGTACGAAGGGCAGCAGCATCAAGGCAAACTGCGCGCCACGGCTCGGCCTGGTGTTGATCCAACGCATGGGAATGCTCCGCTGGTAAAGGGGAGGAGGCGCCGGCAAACCGCGCCTCCTGTTGCGGTCAGAGCGAACCGTCGGCGGCTGCCTTCATGTAGGTCTCCGTGAAGCGCAGCTTCACATTGCCGCTGTCGCCCAGAACCTTGCCGTCGGGCATTTCGATGCCAATGACGTCGGCAGACGGCGCGCCATTGCCGAGAAGGCCCTTCTCGAAGAGGAAGTTGCGTACCAGATCCATGGTCTTCGGCAGGTTGGGCGAGGCGGTGAAGGCAACGGCGTCAGCCGGTTTGTCGAAGAGCTTGGTAGCGGCAAGCTGGGTTTCGAAACCGGCCAGATCGGTGCCGGATGCCGAGCCCATCGCCTCGCGGGCTGCCTTGCCTTCCGCGGTATCGGCGCGCAGTAAGGCGGCCGTCTCATACCAGATGCCGGCAAGCGCCTTGCCGAAATTCGGATTGTCTTTCAGCACGCCGCTATTGGCGACCATCAGGTCGATGATCTCGCCCGGCACCTGTGAGCTGTCGAAGACCTCCCTGGCGGTCGGATCTTCCAGGATGGTTGACACCAGCGGGTTCCAGGTGACGACGGCGGTGACATCGGGCGTCTTGTAGGCGGCAACCATGTCGGCATCGGACGTGTTGACCACCTTCACGTCGCGCTCCGTCAGCTTGACGCCTTCGAGTGCGCGGGCAAGCAGGTAGTGCGAGACGGAGAATTCAACGAGGTTGACGTTCTGGCCCTTGATATCGGCAAGGCTTGCCTTGTCCTTCAGGATGACCGCGTCATTGCCGTTCGAGAAGTCGCCGACGATGACGGCGGTTGTATCGACGCCGCCGGCGGCCGGGATCGACAGTCCGTCCATATTGGTTAGCGTCACGGCATCAAAGGCGCCCGCCGTGTACTGGTTCATCGACTCCACGTAGTCGTTGAACTGCGTGACATCGATCTTGATACCGTACTTGTCGGCCCATTTCTTGACGATGCCGTGATCGGCGGCATAGCCCCACGGCATCCAGCCGACATAGATAGACCACGCCACGTTGAATTCGGTTTTCTGCGCGGCCTTGGCGATGGAGCCAAATCCCAGCGCCAACGAAGCGGAGAGGGCGGTGATGGAAAGGATCTTCGAAAAAGTCTGCATTGAAATTCCCCTTTTGCTTTTCTTCAAAAGGGATCGGCAATGACCATCGTGCCGCCAATCCCTTGGCTTACGAGGTCTCCCGGGCTTTTGTCCCGCCGTGCACCCGACGGGATTTCTCCCCCGCCGACGGCAGCTCTCGGACCAGCACGCTCTTGAAGCGCCGGAACCCTAGCCACCAACTCACCATTTTCGAAGCAAGAGATGTGCCAAATTATAAATTATTGATTTTTATCACTTCTGGGCCCAGGGCTATTCACGACTGTGTACACTCGGCGGCAAATGCCTAATGTTTGAGCAAGAATTGGCCAGCGCCGCGCATCTTATTCATCTGCAGTGATAAGCGAGTCACTGCCGTGCCGTCGGGCTGCTTTTTTCGCTGTCGCGAAGTTCAACTTTTGGTGTCACTAAGCCTAATGAGGCGTTTGTTTGATCGTGCCAAAGGGTCGCAACATGCTTAGAAGATTATTGATTCTCGCTGCAATAATAATTCTCTCTTCTTTGATCGGCGGGGGCATATATCGTTACGGCTGCATCAACCGCGTCGTCGAGCGCGACGTTCTGGCTGAGGCGAAGCAAGCTTATCTCTACGGGCTGATTGGAAGAAAACGAGCAACTGCAGGCGACCTGACTTTTGTCAAATGTGGGCCACCCGCAGAGATCGCAGACTACTTTTATGGCATTCCTGTAGGGACGCAGTGGTGTGTCTTCTGCGCTCATATCAAAGAAGAAAATATCCTCGCTTCCGAAGAGTTCAGGATGATGTCCCAGGGAGTGGTGTAGCTCGTTCGATTGTCGAGCTTTCCGGTCAAGGCCGGGAGCAGGTCAACTTGCGGCAGGCAAGTTGATGAGCGGATCATCACTCATTGTGGCGATCGTCTCAAGTGTCATGTAGCGCGAGCGCTGAACAGCCCACTCATCATTTTGCTCCAGCAGGAGAGCGCCGACGAGTCTGACGATGGCATCGTCGTTTGGAAAGATGCCGACCACCTCGGTCCTTCGCTTGATTTCTCCATTCAATCGCTCAATCGGGTTCGTGCTGTGCAGCTTGGTCCAGTGCTGCTTAGGAAAGGTCATGTATGCGAGGACATCTTCCTCGGCGCTGTCCATAAGGCCGGCGAGTTTCGCCACTTTCGGCCTGATCTGATCGGCGACGTTGCGCCACTGTTGGCTGGCGGCTTCCGGCGTGTCTTGGGCAAAGGCCGTTGCAATGAAGGCTGAGACCACGCGTCGGCCGCTCTTGCCGGCATGAGCCAATGCATTGCGCATGAAGTGGACCCTGCAGCGCTGCCAGGTTGCTGAGAGAACCTTCGACACGGCGGCCTTGATGCCTTCGTGTGCGTCGGAGACGACCAGCTTGACGCCGCGCAGACCGCGCCGGGTCAGCTTGCGCAAGAACTCCGTCCAGATCGGCTCGGCTTCAGAGGTGCCGATTTCCATGCCAAGAACCTCGCGGCGGCCGTCGGTGTTGACGCCCACAGCGATGATAACAGCGACAGACACAATACGGCCGCCGCGCCGGACTTTAAGATAGGTCGCATCGATCCAAAGGTATGGCCAGTCGCCTTCAATCGGACGCTCAAGGAAGGCCTTGACCTTATCATCGATCTCTTCGCAAAGCCGAGATACCTGGCTCTTGGAGATACCACTCATGCCCATTGCCTTGACCAGATCGTCCACCGAACGGGTCGAGACGCCTTGGATGTAAGCCTCCTGGATCACCGCGGTCAAAGCCTTCTCGGCCATCCGGCGCGGCTCCAAAAAGCTCGGAAAGTAACTGCCGGTGCGAAGCTTTGGAATCCGTAGTTCGACGGTGCCAGCTCGGGTCTCCCAGTCGCGATCGCGATATCCGTTACGCTGAGCAAGTCGAAAGTCATTCTTCTCGCCGTAGGCCGCACCGGTCTTCGCGCCAACCTCCAGCTCCATCAACTTCTCGGCCGCAAAGCCAATCATCTCGCGCAGCAAATCCGCATCAGCGCTCTTCTCAACAAGCGACCGCAGGTCCATCATGTCATTGGTCATCGGTGGTCTTTCCATCAGGTTGTGCTTGAACAACCCAACCCTACCGGAAAAAGCCGATGACCACCGCTATCGAGCTACACCACCTCTCGGGACGTCACCGAGTTCAGCATCAACAAGTGCAGGATGACCACTAACTGGACGTACGTCGATGAGGGCTTTCCGAAGCCTCTCCAAAATTCCGGCTACGGCAACTTACTCTAAGACTAGGCGATGGTGGGCTGGGACCGATATGAAACGACGGGTATTTCTCATTCCGTCGCTGCTCGCAGCAGGATTCTTGCCGGCGAAGGCCGACGCCATGCCGCCCGACCCGCCTTCGATCCTGGAGCGGCTCAAGATCAAGCATTTATATTCGCTCGCCGGGTACCGGTCCCATTCGAGCCATAGCTCCCACAGCTCCCATTCCAGCCACAGATCGGGCAGCGGCGGCGGCTATCTGCCGAGTACGTCCTACGCCAGCCCATCCTAAAGCGATCCTTCGCCAGCTCCCGCGCCACGCTATGCCGCCCCGACTTATTCGCCACCAGCCGCGCGGACGCTCGTTCCCGACCCTGCTCCCGCCGCTCCGCGACAGGTGGCGCCCGCCAAAACTCTTCCGGGCAATTCAAACAAATTCAGGCAGGTCGTCATTCAGGTGCAATCAGGGCTGACGGCTTAGGGCTAGTATGCCGGCGCCCTGACCGGAGTCGTCGACGCGGACACGCGCGCGGCGCTGAGCCAGATGCAGCAGGACAACAATCTCAAGGTCACGGGCACGATTACGACCGAAGTGCTGGATGCATTCGGCATTGCGGTGCAGTAGCCCGGACGTCGCGGTCGGTCTCTATTGTCTCGGCGAGTATCGAAAGTTTTTCACCGTCCACAAGCGCGCCAGGAAGGATCAATCGCGCGATCCCCTCGGGGCAACCTCTGGTGAAGAAGTATTTCTAATGTCCTGCTGGGTGGTAGGAACGACGACTACGCTGTGTATAATATAGTTCGACCGATGTCTCTGGGTGCCCACCGCCTAGCTTTGTGCAACGGCCTAGGCCGCGAATTCCGATGGCAAGAATATCCAGGTAACCAACAGGATATCCCAGAGCATCGTTTTCTCTCAGCAATGGTCATTGACAGTAGACGCAACCAAGAAATATTCATTCCAAGATTGTTTATTTTTGTTGACTCGCCACCTGCGTGAATGTTCAAAACAGCAAAATAGTATAGAAGGACACATCAGCGTTTTGCAGTTGCATCGGCGTTCCAGCCAGGCGCTTACAAGAATTTTGAAAGCTCAATGAAGCGCCTGGACCTATTCAGACTGCGACGAGAGAGGACGGACTTTCAACACAATTTCGATGCTTCGAAGAGACTGATCCCTCAAGGAAAATACATCGCATCGGCCAAGTTCACGACTCTCATGAACTGCACCATATTCAGAAAGTAGATTGATGATTGAAGAGCTCTTGCAAGGAAGGATTGTAGAAGAAATAAGCTTGGAGTTTGAAGCAAATTCAGACGCGATGGACTTCGTTTTGTCCAACAATTGCTTCGATCTAGTCCTCAGTTATAAATTCGAAAAACTCGGACACGTCAAAACTAGAGCGTTCATCTTCAAGAACATTTACAGATACATTTATGGGAGAGAGAGTCGCCGAATGAGAATACCTTCATACGGGCGGGGCGTCATACGAAGAATCGAGGTCGATAAAAAACTATTGGATTCGTTCTTTGCGCACACTCCATTAGGCGACGAGCAGGTATTCACATATGTCGTTGATGTACTTGGCGCGGGAGTAATAGCCGTGTTCTCAGGCGACGAAGTCGCTGAGGTTGCGCCTGAGACTTATTCTTCTGTTAAATTTTTCGACTAGGAATGCGTGAGCCCGATGACAGATTTTATTGATTCACTCAATGATACGATGAGGCAAAACAAAGAGCGCGCTCAGGCTCTGGCCTTAAATAGGATCGCGGAGCTGAGCTTGGAGCGCCAAAGCGGGCAGATGGGCCTGCTCAATTATACGTTCCAAAACTTCTTCGCCATGAGACAGCTTTCGTCAGCGAATGGGATGTTCGGAAGCGTCGGTGAGTTTGGCAGAGCCTTTGCAATGGAAGCCATCCGATCACTTCAGGCGCTTGGTCCTGCTAGGGGAGAAGGTCTTGTTCCGGGACGATTCTACGCGCAGTCATGGTACAGCGAAAACTTAAGTCGGGAAGGCGTTGGATCGTTTCGCCGGGCGGGCGTAGAGGTAAGGACCGTTACTGAACTCTCTCAAGCCATTAGAAGCGGAGCGCTGAAGCCGAGCGACGTGCCAATTGAGGTGTATACGTTAAACGGCACGACCTACGTGCTCAATACCCGGTCCATGCAGGCACTGATTGACGCTGGCGTAAATCCCTACGAGATACAATTCAACAATGTTACTGGAATCGAAGGAGCCTTCGAACGACTGCAGACGCAATTAGGGAGGGCTGACAATTCGAGCGCTCCCTACTTCCGGCCCATTCCTAAGGCAGATTTTGAGGCCGGCGTAAGCACCTATGGTAATGCGGGGCAATTACTGCCTTTGGGCGTTCCAACCTTGCCATCGATACAATCGCCGACCTCGATTTCTCCGGCTACACCACTAGATTCGGATTCCGTACCACCGGTAAATCCCATCAGCTTTACTCCCCCTACTGTCACCCCCATTGTCCCCACTCCTGCTCCCGCTCCAGTCGTCCAAAATGCTCAGGGGTGGGCTGGCTTTGACGGGCGTGCCCAGTATGATTTTGGCGGCTCGTCCGGCTGGGGTGGCTCAGTCAACGACGGCGGTCACGGCTCAGCGTCTGGCGATTATTCCAGTGGCGGTAGCTACTCCTCTTGGAGTGGTGGCCGCACCTACTCGCCCAACAGCGGCGGATATTCGTCGATTGGAGGCCACAAATCAACACCTTCATCCGGTCCGAGTGGCCTGCGAGATAATCAGGATACTCGCAATTATGGGACGTGGGGTGGCAGTAGCCTAAGCGGCGCATCAAGAAGCACTGAAGGAAAGACGACTGGCGGCCTGCGCGACAACCGGGACAATGGGAATTATGGTGGTCGTTGGGGACAGGCGGGTGCGCCAATTCTCCTTGACCTCTCGGGCAATGGCCTTGACGTTGACGACCTATCGTCTTCCTCGAAGTTCCTCGATCTCGACGGCAACGGTTATGCGACACGGACGGCCTGGGCTGGCCAGGGCACAGGCGTTCTGGTTCTGGACGCCGACGGCGACGGCAGGATCAGCCGTTCCAGCGAGTTCGCGTTCACCGAATGGGACGCAACCGCCAAGACCGACTTCGAGGCGCTGAAGCATGTCTTCGACACCAATGGCAACGGCAAGCTGGATGCGGGCGACGCGCGCTGGTCGGAGTTTCGGGTCGAGGTCAATGGCCAGTTGGTGACGCTGGACAGCCTTGGCATCACCTCGATCGACCTGACGCCGACGGGGAGCGGCCAGAGCTTCGCCGACGGTTCGGCGATATCAGGCACGACGACGTTCACGCGTAGCGATGGGACTACCGGGATTGCCGGTGACGCTGTGCTGGCCGCCGACGGCAACAAATACATCGTCCGCACGACAAGCACGGCACAGGCCGACGGTTCGGTCGCGAAGGACATTCTCGGTTATAACGCGGACGGCAGCCTTGCCTTCCACGAGGTCGTGACGACAAGTGCCGACGGCAACTTGGTTACCACGCAATTCGACGACGACGGCAACGGCACCTTCGACCGCTCGCAGACAATCGCAACGTCGGTCGCCGCCGACAACACTCGCAGCAAGGTGGTCTCCAACTTCAATGCCGATGGCTCGCTGGCGAACCGGACAACATTGGTGACCAGCGCCGACTTGAAGACTGCGACGACGGCACTCGACCAGGACGGCGATGGCGTCACCGACGAACGCCAGCTCTTCGTCAAGCATGCCGACGGCTCGTCGACGACGACGACCGAGACGCTGAGCCTCAACGGCACGGTGCAGCAGCAGGTGGTGGTCGAGGCGACAGCCGACGGTCTTTCCAAGACCAGCACCATCGACATCAACGGAGACGGTGCAAACGACCTGGTCGTCTCGGAGACGACGACTGTTGTGGCCGCCGACGGCAGCCGCACGAAGATGGTCGACACCAAGGCGATCAACGGCACGTTGCTCTCTCAGACGGTGACGACGACGAGCGCCGACAACAGGACGATCACCATCGCCGACGACGAGGACGGCAACGGCACGGTCGACACCCGCTCGGTGACGGTGACGACGATCGCCGCCTCGGGCGACATCACCGCCGAGACAACTGTACGCAATGGCGACGGCTCCTTGCGGAGCAAGTCGACCACGGTAACCAGCGCCAATGGCCTGTCGAAGACAGTCTCCTCCGACGTGACCGGTGACGGCAACATCGACGTCGTCGACAGCGACATCACCGTTGTATCGGCCGACGGAACGCGGACCCAGACGGTGCAGCAGGTCAGCGGCAACAACACGCTGCTGTCGAGGACGGTCACAACGACGAGCGCCGACTTGAAGACAATCAGCATTGCAACGGATGCAAACGGCGACGCCGCGAATGACAGCTTCACCAGCATCACCGTTGCCGCCGACGGCACGACAACCAGGACCGCGAGTACCCTCAATCCCGACAGCTCGCTAGTTAGCAAGACCACCGCCGTCACCTCGGCCGACGGCCTGTCGAAGACCACGACGGTTGATGCCGACGGCAATGGCAATGCCGATCGTATCGTCAGCGACGTCATAACCGGCAATGCCGACGGCAGCCGTACCGAGACGGTGACGGTCAAGAGCTATAACGGCACGGTGCTTTCGAAGACCGTGATGACGACATCGGCCGACAGCCTGTCGCAGACTGTGCGGGCCGATTTGAACGGCGACGGCACGGTCGACCAGATTGCGTCAGATATCATCACGCTCGGCGCGGACGGTACGCGGACCGAGACGGTCAGCGTCAGAAGCGCCAACGAGACGCTACAGCAGCAGACCACCACTGTCGTCAGCGCCGACCGGCAAACGACCACGGTGGCGACGGATGCGGATGGTGACGGCCATCTTGACAGCCGTGAGGTCAGGACGGCGTTCGCCGACGGCCACACCGAGACTGTTCGCACCGACTATGCCGCCAACGGTACGGTGCTGGCGACGCGGACGGATACGGTCAGTGCCGATGGCCTGACCAAGACCTCCAGCCTTGACATCAATGGCGGCGGCACCGACCGGATGATCTCCGACCTGACCGTGCTTGGCACCAACGGCAGCCGAACCGAGACGATCTCGCTATCGTCGAGCAATGGCAAGCTTCTCGACCGGAAGACGATCGTCACCTCGGGCAACGGCCTTTCCGTCACGACAACCGAAGATGTCAACGGCGACGGCACCATCGATCTGAAGACAACTGAAATCTCAACGCTGAACGCCGACGGCTCGGTAAACACGGCTGTTTCTCACTATCGCGGCACAACGCGTATCGATCGAACATCGACGACCACCAGCGCCAACGGCCTGTCCACGTCGACGGTCGTCTATGCCGATGGTGATGCCACGATCGACAGACGTGGAACGTCCACGCGCACGCTCAATGCGGACGGCTCGACGCAGACGGTCGAGGTGACCCGCGCGGGCGACAACACGCTAATTTCGAAGGCGACAACGACTATCAGCGCCGACGGCAAGACAGCCACCAAGACGTTTGACCTTGACGGCAATGCTTCGACCGATGTCCAAGAGAAGATCGCAGTCAACGCCGCCGGGGAAACGACGGATACGGTCGAGACCTACAAAGCGGACAAGACACTTGCCAGCCGCGCGGTGACCTCGACCACTACCAACGGCCTTTCCAAAACCGTAAGCTCCGACCTCGATGGCGACAACACCTTCGACAAGGTCGTCACCGATACGACAACGCTCAACGCGAATGGCAGCCAGACGCGAGTCGTCTCCGAGTCCGCGGGCAATGTGCTGACCTCGAAGTCGACGCTGACGGCAAGCGGCGACGGTCTGACGAAGACGGCCGCCTGGGAAGATGGCTCCGGCACGGTCCGCTCGATGAGCGACGTGACGGTGCTCAACGCCGATGGCAGCACGATAGAGACGCTCTCCTATTTCAAGGCCAACAACGCTCTGGAAAGCCGCACGGTCACCACGGTCGCGGCCCATGGACTGTCAACCAAGGTGGAGAGCGACCTTGATGGCGACAACACGTTCGACCAGCGCTCGGTCACAACCAAGCAGGCGGATGGTTCTGTCAAGCAGGTCCTCGCCGACCTGACGACCGGCGGCATCGTCACCGACACGAAGACGGTCACCGTCTCGGCCGATGGCCTAACGCGCACCGTCGACTACGATACCGACGGCAATGGCACGGCGGACAACAAAACCACCGATATCACCACGCTCAATGCCGACGGCAGCAAAACCACGACGGCCGAGGAGCGGGTCGGTGGCGCGCTCAAGAGCAGAATGGTCGTCGACACCTCGGCCGACGGGCTGTCGGTGACGACCAAATGGGATACGACAGGTGCCGGCAGCAGCTTCGACAAGAGCCAGACCGATGTGACGGTGCTGAATGCCGATGGCTCGCGCACACGCACCATCAGCCTCTTCAATGGGACAACGCTTGCCGGCCGCCACTTGATCACCACCTCGGCCAACGGCTTCTCAATCACCGAGCAGTGGGACCTGACCGGCTCGGGCACTTATGGACAGACCGCCACCGACGTGACGGTGCTCAACGCTAATGGCACGACGACGCGCACCGTCACATCAAGCAAGACGGATGGCACGCTGATCTCGAAGACGATCACTGCAACGGATGCGAGCGGCAGGGTCGTCGCTTCCAGCGACGAGCGTCCGGGCTTCGGCAATCAGAGCCGCGCCGACACGCGCGAGGTGCTGGCCGACGGCACGATCCGCCAGACAGCAACGACCTCGGACAGCAGCGGTCATCTACTCGACAGGACAGTCACCACGACAAGCGCTGACAAGCTGACGGTAACGGTCGAGCGCGACGCCAATGGCGACGGCATCATCGATCAGCGCCAGCAGAGCGTCACGGCGAACTCTGGTATCCTCACCTCGACGACAACGGACTTCAATGCTGACGGCACCACTGTTCGAGACCGCTCGGTGCGGACGGTGTCGGCCGACGGCCGCCACACCACGATCACCTGGGACTATGACGGCAACGGCAGCAACGAGCGCCAGCGCCAGATAGACGATGTCGGCCATGCCGACGGCAGCCGCACGACGGTGACGACGGATACCGATCTTGCAACCGGCACGCTGGCGGCAAAGACAACGACCATCGTCTCTGCCGATGGTCGCGCCGTCACGACAAGCAAGGACGTCAACGGCGACGGCACCATCGATCAGGTCGAGACCGTCACGATAGATGCGACGGGAGCGACGAAGACCGTCGTCACCAACAATGCCACCGCCCGCAACGCCGCCTACCTGACGGCGGGTGGCATTTACTGGACGCAGGCGATTGCCGCGACATCGCAGACCACGACATCGATCGACCGCCGCAGCAAGACCATCCGTTACGACTACGACGGCGACGGCGTCTTCGACGTGACGATGCAACAGGTGCGGCAGGTCGGCGGCTCCATCGTCACCACGGTGACCGAAACCACCGCCGCAGGGGCGATCGTGGCGACGGGAACGATCTCCACCAGCGCCGACGGTCTCGTCACCAAGCTCTCCAAAGACACCGGCAACAACGGCACCGTCGACCATACCGAGACGGCGGTCACGCATGCAGATGGATCGGTGACGCTGACCAAGGCTGACTTCAACGCCGCAGGCTCGTTGACCCAGACAGTCGTCGATACTGTCAACGCGCTTGGATCGCTCACCAGACGCCTGACCTCGGACGGGCAGGGACGCAAGACATCCCAGGTCGACATTGCCGCCGACGGCAGCTCGGTGACAACGGCTTATGATGCGGCAAGCGGTCAGACGCTGAGCGTCACCCACGCCAGCAAGGCGGGCCTACTGACATCTGCAACGCTCTACGACCCGTTGAATGCACAAGCCTGGACCAGGGTCGAACAGCAGTTCGATGCTCAGGGCAAGAAAACAGTCGAAATCCAGTACAAGGATGATGGCACTCGCGCCGAAATCACCTTCACCTCCACAGGGGCGCAAACGCAGATCAAGTTCTACAGCGCCGCGAGTGTGCTGACCGGCACGACGGACTTCGACACCGCCAACGCCAACACTTGGGCGAAGATCGACAAGACCTTCAACGCGGCTGGCCAGTTGACAGTCCAGGTCACCACCAATGATGACGGCACCAAAGTGCAGGTCAACTACGATCCAGCCAACACAGCCACTTGGTCGACCTACAAGCAGACCTTCAATACCGCCGGCCAGCTGACCTTCATCGACCAGACCAACGACAACGGCACCCACAACACCGTCACTTATGACGTTGCGAATGCTGGAAGCTGGTCGCGCTACGAGCAGTACATCGACAGTGCCGGACGTGTGCTTAACCAGACGAACTTCAACGACAACGGCACATGGGACGTCTACAGCTACGACCCGACCAACACGGTGACTTGGTCGACATACGTCCAGAGCTTCAACACGGCCGGACAGCTTACCGTCGTGACGCAGTATAACGACAACGGCACCCGGTACGGGGTCCAATACGATCCCACCAACGTAGCGGATTGGGCGATCCTCGAATACTCCTGGGACGCCGCCGGTCGCCAGACCAATCAGGTCAACCATTACGACGATGGCAGGATGTGGTACTACACTTGGGATGTCGTCAACGCTCAGACTTGGTCCTACGTCCTCGTGATGCAGGATGCCGCGGCTCGGACGACCACCCAAATCAACTATTACGACAATGGGACGCGGACGGAATATGCGTACGATCCCGCCAATGCGCAAAACTGGTCGAACATCGTTTCCAATTACAATGCCGCTGGGCAAATGACGGATCAGACGATCACCTACGATGGTGGGAACATCGCGCAGGTCCTGTACGACTACAACAACAGCAAGTCGTGGACACGATACGTGTATCAGATGACTAGCCACAGAATGATTACTTCCGCAACATCATACAACGATGACGGGACTTGGACGAATTACCACTACACTGCCGGTACGATGGACGCGTGGTACAGATATAGGGATGGCGTTCTCATCGACAAATGGGTGCGCTGGACAAAGACTCCTGTGTTGGTGGATTTAGACGGCGACGGTCATATCGACCTACGACCCCTTGATCCTAATAGTCTTTCAGGCGAATCGTCGCCCAGCTTTGACTGGGACGGTGACGCTGCTAGGGACAACACCGCATGGGCGGGGTCGGATGATGGTTTCCTTGCAATCGATCTTGGCTCGAACGGCGCAGCTGGTTCGGACGGCTTGATTAATCAGTCACGGGAGTTGGCCTTTACCGACTGGGTTACGCCGGAGCAGATCGCCGAAAACGGCGGCTCCGTCTCCGACCTTGACGCCCTGCGGCTCGTCTTCGACACCAACCACGACAACATTCTCGACGCCAGCGACGATCGTTGGAGCGAGTTCCGGGTCTGGCGCGACGCCAACCAGAACGGCATCACGGATGCGGGCGAGCTGATGACCATGTCGGAGGCAGGCATCAAGCTCGTCAACCTGCTGCACACGCCGGAGGGATCGCAGGCCTTTGCTGACGGGTCAGCCATCACGGGCACAGCGACGTACGAAACGGTCAACGGCGAGAAGCTTCTCGTCGCCGACGCCTCGCTTGCCTATCGGGCCGCCTGATGGCCATCGAGACCAATGCCGGGGAACCCTGTGCCCCGGCAGCAACGGACACGGTGTGATCGCCCATCATGTCCGTCGCCCTCATCGATGAGGCGGAGCAGAGCGGCAACAGTGCTGCTCTGCCGCCCGACAGCGGCCTTGCCGCCATTGCCGCCATAGCAGGTTACTTTCGGATCGCATCCCGACCGGAGACGCTTACCCGCGAGCTGGCGCTGGATAAGCCCGCGGTCGCCGATGACCTCCTGCGCGCCGGCAAGATTATCGGCCTGAAGGCAAGGACGGTGTGCGGCGTCAGCGCCGCGCGGTTGGCAACTTTGCCCGTTCCGGCGATCGCCTGCCTACTCGACGGTTCCTTCGCCATTCTCGGTGCGGCCAATGCCGATGCGATGTACCAGCTCGTCAATCCGCTCGACTTTACCACCCGGCCTGTCGATGCATCCGCCCTGCTTGCCGAGACCTCGGGAACATTCATTCTCCTGCAGCGGCGCTTCGCCGGACCGGGTGCGGCGCGCGACGCCTTCGGCTTCCGCTGGTTCCTGCCGTCGATCTGGCGTTATCGCCATGCCTTCGGCCATGTGTTGTTGGCCTCTTTGATCGTGCAGATATTCGCGCTGATCACGCCCCTGTTCTTCCAGGTCGTGGTCGACAAGGTGCTGGCGCATCGCAGCTATTCGACGCTCATCGTTCTGGTCGTCGGACTGGTTGCCGTCGGCCTGTTCGACGTGATCCTGCAATATATGCGCACCTATGCACTCTCGCATACCACCAACCGTATCGACGTCGAACTCGGACGACGATTGTTCCGGCATCTGCTCAACCTGCCGCTCAACTACTTCGAGACGCGCCCGACCGGCCAAACGATCGCCCGCGTGCGCGAGCTGGAGACGATCCGCAACTTCCTGACCGGGCAGGGACTGTTCTCCGGCCTCGACCTGATCTTCACCTTCGTCTTCATCTTCGTCTTGTTCTCTTATTCGACACGGCTCGCCTGGATCGTCGTCGCCTCGATCCCTTTCTATTTGGCGATCGGCTTCCTGATCCGCCCACTGCTCAAAGACAAGATCGACGAGAAGTTCGAGCGCGGCGCCTACAGCCAGCAGTTCCTCGTGGAGACCGTCGTCGGCGTTCAGACGCTGAAGGCGTCGGCTGTCGAGCCGGTCGTGGCCTCGCAATGGGAGGAGCGGCTTGCGGGATACGTCCAGTCGTCCTTCGCGACCACCATGCTTGCCGCCAAGGGCCAGAACGCCATCCAATACGTCAGCAAGATCACGTCGGCCGCGTTACTGCTCTTCGGCGCGCAGGCGGTAATTGATGGTGAGCTGACGGTCGGCGCTCTCGTCGCCTTCAACATGATCGCCGGACAGGTCTCCCAACCGATCCTGCGGCTGTCGCAACTCTGGCAGGACTTCCAGCAGGTGCAGGTCTCGGTGGCTCGACTGGCGGATATCCTCAACGCGCCGGCGGAACCGCGCCCATCGGTCGCCGTCAGCCTGCCGCCGCCGAAGGGTGCGATCGGCTTCAAGCACGTCAACTTCCGCTATTCGCATGACGGTCCTGAGGTGCTGAAGGACATCAGCTTCGGCATCCGGCCGGGCGAGGTCATCGGCATTGTCGGACCGTCCGGCTCCGGCAAGTCGACGCTCACCAAGCTCGTGCAGCGCTTCTACGTACCAAGCAGCGGGCAGGTCTTCGTCGACGGGCAGGACATCGCCCAGGTCGATCCGGCCTGGTTGCGGGCCAATATCGGGGTCGTGCTGCAGGAAAACATGCTGTTCAACCGGACGATCCACGACAACATCTGCCTGGTGAACCCGTCGATGTCGCGCGCAGCGGCCATGCGGATGGCACGGCTCTCGGGTGCCGACGAGTTCATCGCCAAGCTGCCGCGCGGCTACGACACGCTGATCGAGGAGCGCGGCGCCAATCTCTCGGGCGGACAGCGCCAGCGCCTGGCGATTGCCCGAGCCCTGGCGACCAACCCGCCGATCCTGATCCTTGATGAGGCGACCTCCGCCCTCGACTACGAGAGCGAGCGGATCATCCTCGGCAATATGAGGGAGATCGTCAAAGGCCGTACCGTGATCATCATCGCCCACCGGCTGGCGACGGTGCGCCACTGCGATCGCATCATCGGCATGAAGGACGGCCGCATCGTCGAGGAGGGTAACCACGAGAGCCTGCTTGCCCGTCCCAACGGTCTCTATGCGCATCTCTGGGCATTGCAGACGGGGTTCAACCAGGCATGAACGTGCTCGTGCGCCCCAACAAGCGGAAAGGTCGTCCGCCGAAGCGGCCGCGCGCCGACAACGCCTTCCTGCCGGCCGCCCTCGAGATCCTCGAGACCCCGGCATCGCCGATCCGCACCGCGTTCATGTGGTTCATTGCGACCGTGGTGATCAGCGCTCTCGTCTGGAGCTATCTCGGCACCTTCGACATCGTCGCGACCGCTCAGGGCAAGATCCAGCCGACTGGGCGGGTGAAGGTGATCCAATCGATCGAGACGGGTAAGACGATCTCGGTTCCGGTCACCAACGGAGCGCGGGTCAAGGCCGGCGATCTCTTGGTGCAGCTCGACGAAACCGAGCTGAAGTCCGACGAGGACGGGATCCTCACCGAGTTGGAGGCGCTGCAGGCGGAGGTCACCCGCCGCAAATCTGTTGTGGACACCGCCCAGCGCTGGCAGGGCGATGGGATCTGGTTGACGGAACGGCCGGGCATCCAGCGGGAACTCGTCTTTCCCGGCACGGTCGCTCCCGACGTTCGCGATCGCGAACAGGCGATCTACCGCGCCGATCTCTCGCAGCTCGATACCGCACTTGCCAACATCGCCGCCCAAAGAACCCAGAGCGAGGCGACGGTTGCCCGCCTGGAGCAGACCGTCAGGGCGCAGACCACCTTGGTCGACACGCTCACAGAACGGGTCAAGATCCACAATGCGCTGATCGACCAATCGGTAGGTACGCGGGCCTCCCTTATCGATGCAATGGAGACGCAGCAGAAGGAACTGGCGGTCCTGACCGAGGAGAGCGGGCAACTGACCGAGGCCAAAGCCTCGCTCAGCGTCGCCTCAAGCGACGGCGACAAGACACTGGCCACCTTCATCGCCGACAACGTCAGCCGAGAGGGCGAGGCAGCCAGACGCGCCGACACCCTGGAACAGCAATTGATCAAGGCGCGCAAGCGGCGTCAGTCCATGACCATCGCGAGCCCGATTGATGGCACCGTCCAGGCGTCCGCCATCACCACTGTTGGCCAGGTGGTCTCAGCCGGCGCCGAACTCATGCGGATTGTTCCTGGAGACGGCACCCTGGAGGTCGAGGCCTATCTGCCGAACCGTGACATCGGCTTTGTTGCCGTCGGTCAGCCTGTCGTCGTCAAGGTCGAGGCTTTCCCCTTCACCCGCTACGGCATCATCACCGGACGGGTAACCGGTGTGGCTCGCGACGCCATCCCCGAGCCGGATGCGGGTCAACTCGAAGGCGATCCCGCCAAGGCGTTGCAGAGTGCGGTGCCGATCGCCAATGCCCAGCGTGTCCAGAACCTCGTGTTCCCGGTAACCGTCAGGCTGGACGTTCACGACATCGAGATCGAGGGCCTCAGGCAACCGCTGTCATCGGGCATGTCCGTCACCGTCGAGATCAAGACCGGCAAGCGCCGCATCCTCGAATACCTGTTTTCGCCGCTGGCTGAGATCGCCTCCGGGGCGATGAAGGAGCGGTGAGGCCTGGATTCCGTCGGATACGTGACTGAGAGACTGCGACTATGCACCTCCAGTATCGAATCCAGGACAAGATCACGAGTAATCCCAAGTCCGTGAAGACAGGTAAGCATTCGCCGAGGACCGCAGGTTCAGGCTTTCTTGCGTGCTTTGCGTTTCCACTTGGAGGCTAGCGCATCCACGTTTTTGCGAAGGTTTACGGCATCACAGGTTCTCTTGGACCTGAGCTGAATCCCACTTGAGGTGAGATGGAGAGGCTGGATTGCCCCTCCAAGGGCGGCCTCATGGAATTGTCTCAGTGCC
Source organism: Rhizobium sp. CF122 (assembly GCF_000282035.1). Taxonomy (GTDB): domain Bacteria; phylum Pseudomonadota; class Alphaproteobacteria; order Rhizobiales; family Rhizobiaceae; genus Rhizobium. Next base: position 16,068 of record NZ_AKKA01000032.1, on the reverse strand, counting down.
CGCAAGCTTTGCTGTATCGCACGCTGTGGCGAGAATGAACGACACCCCAGCGCTTCAACAACGCAACTGGGGTCATCGTTCGTTGCCAAGAATAACATCCAGGAATGCAGCGTCGGTGCGCTGATCGTTCAACGGGTCACGAGCATCGTCTACAGAGCCTGTAGTTTTTATCAACCACAATCCGACATGTTATACGCGGTTTATATGGTTGTTAAAACGACCATTAAATCAGTTTGTGGAGGATTTAACCGCCATGTCGAAAAGAAATGCCTTGAGTTTGGCGCCCCCGTACATGGTGGAGCGTTCCCTAATAACTCTCGGCGCGCATCTCAGGACGGCGCGCCTTCGACGGAATTTGAAAGTACAGGACGTGGCTGAAAAAATCGGCGTTGGCAGACACGTGGTCTCGGATGCCGAGAAGGGGAAGGCGTCCACAAGCATTGCCGTCTACGCCGCCATGCTTTGGGTATTCGGGATGGCGGATCAGCTTGCACAAATGGCCGACCCCGACGCAGATGATGAAGGGAAAGCCCTTGAGAGTGCTCGATCACCAACACGGGCTAGACGACAAAGGACATCGAATGACGATTTCTAAAGGCGGTCCGTCGGAGTGTTTCGTCTACATAACGCTCCCAGGGCAGATCAAGGCGGTGACGGCCGGGCGCTTCTCGTTAACCAGGGATAGGCAGGGCACGAACGTGGGCCAGTTTGTCTATGGTCGCAGCTACCGAGACAATCCCGACGCAGTCGAGATCGACCCTGTCGACCTGCAGATTGCCCCTCGAAATTATGAAACTGCGGCAATGGGTGGCATATTCGGCTCTCTACGAGATGCTGGACCAGACCATTGGGGCCGGAGACTGATCGAAAGGCATGTTGGCAAAGCGCCTCTTAACGAATTGGATTACTTGCTCAATTCCCCTGATGATCGGGCCGGAGCTTTGGGCTTCGGACTAAACGTCAAACCTCCAGCCCCCAGCCGTGACTTCAACAAGACGTTTGATCTCGCACGATTGCAGGAAATCGCAGACGCGGTGGTGAGGGACGAAGATGTCGAGACGAGTGCAGAAAGAGAACAAATCGAAGAAATTCTACGGCTCGGGACATCGATGGGCGGCGCGCGGCCAAAGGCCGTCGTGGAAGATGCCAACGGCCTATGGCTTGCCAAATTCAATCGCAACGACGATCGATGGAATAACGCTCGCGTAGAACATGCGATGCTCCAACGCGGCCGAGAATGCGGCCTTCTGACAGCGGATAGTCGCATCACTACGGTCGCCGACCGCGACGTTCTTCTGGTCAAGCGGTTTGATCGTGAAAAAGTGCAGGGCGGCTATCACCGGGCGAGGATGGTGAGCGGGTTGACCCTCCTCCGGGCGGATGACAGTCACCGTTCACGTGATCTTTGGTCCTACATCCTGCTTGCCGAAGAACTTCGTCGTGTGTGCGAGGCACCCCAACGGCAAGCACACGAACTATTCAAACGGATGTCTTTCAACGCGCTGATTTCCAACACCGACGATCATCCGCGGAACCATGCCGCAATCGCCAAGAACAAGGATTGGAAGTTGTCACCGGCTTATGATTTAACCCCATCTACGCCGATCAGTCTCGGACAAAGGGATTTGGCGCTTACTTGCGGAGATCAGGGTCGGATAGCTCGTGCGAGCAACTTACTGTCTCAGTGCCATCGCTTCCTGTTAAGCCGGGAAGAGGCCATCGTGATCATGAAAAGCATGACAAATACAGTTCGAGACGCCTGGTATCATGTTGCGCGCTCAGCGGGCGTGACCGAAATCGATTGCAAGACTATCGAAGGTGCTTTCGTGTATCCCGGTTTTGGAGCGGAACAAATTTAGATGGCGAAGCTCAGTCGTGTCGGCCGGCCGCTGAATGGCGCTGTTGCGGCATTCGCTACCTGATTTCGAAAAAGCCCTAAGGTCGACGTCGGACCGCCAAGCCGCTGGACGGATTCAATTCATCTGGTGGGCGGTTTCCTCCTTTGACGCGGTTTGTTTCCGCTTGGGGTCAAACCGTTAAATGGAGGAAGTGTTCCAGACGTGGGGCTTCAGTCCGTCGCTTTGTCGGACCTTGGTCCGAAGCTCCGCGAAACCGTTCAGTCCTGCTGGGGGAAGCGGCTGAGCATCCGATCCTGCACGTTCTGCGGGCCTACGATCATCGCGGCAAGCGAGATGGCTTTGTCGCGGTCTGCGGTGTTTGTTATGAAACCTTCAAGCAAAACAATTGGTCCGAGCATCCTGATCATAATGGCACTGCTGTCGATATCTGGATCAGCCGATAGCGCTGCTTCGATTGTCGCGATGGTCGACGCCGAACTATGGCCTTGTGAACAGCACTCGTCATGGCTGTAGCTGTCAGGGCCGAACTTCATACTATCCTCCTGTTCCGCCCCTCCACGGAACTTCATGCATTTCACATGATGCTAATATGATGGGTGCGACTTAGGCTCGCCAGTCAGACTTAGGTCCGACTTTTCCGCCGCGTTATCTGACTTAAATGCTCCCCTATCCTTGTTGAGAGGACATCAGAGAGCTCTTGGTCGTTGTTGCGCAATTGCCGCCAGGGCTCCCCGAGCAAGCACCAAGTGGCCGATCCAGGGTGGGCATGTGAGTTTCACAGCGGATGTGGAACGCTTCTTGCAGGGTTAAAGGATTATTAGCCATGCAAAGGGCAGGTGTAATGGATTGGCACAGAAGCGAAGATTTCGCTCCTCTGTTGCTTGTAATGAGCGGTCGAGAAAAGCACAGGCTGGTCACATCACTACGGGAAGTCGCCGAGGCCCTTATCGTCGCCTGGCCCTCAGACGATGGCGAGGAATACATGGCGGCCGTAAAAACATGCCTGGATGCCATTCACGGCCATACCCCCGCGATGGCGGCACGGGCCGCACTTATTCGCGCTGCAGAGGAAGCCGGAATTCCCGTCATCGCCGTTGTTCACTGACGGTATGCCTCGGCCAGATCGCATTTGCAGGTGCTCGTGGGCGAAGCATTCGTCCACCTCTGAAACGATGGCGCAAGGGGACACCGAGGGGATCCCAAGAGAGCTTGTGACCTCCCTCATCCTTCATCGCGGCGAGCTATTGGATTGTGGCTCTTAGCCATATGACGGTGGCGGCAGCGCCCGCGTCCGGATGACCGATCCGGCGCGCCAATCAGGCCGGTATGTATCCGCTCGGCGCTCGTGATGACCGGAGTTCACCATGGCGAAGCATGTCCACACGCCGTGCCTGATCATGAAGTGCAGATGGCTGCCTATGAGCGGCATAAAGCTGTGCCTGACTTCCTGCTACACAGGCTCGCTTGGACCTGAGACGATTTCCGATCGTTACGCAGGTGCGGTCTTCATACCGCGCCAACTTCGAGGAAAGGCGCGGAAGACGGGCCGGGGCTTGCGGTAGTAGTACCTTTTGAATTCGGGAGAACTGACGCTGCCCGGGTGCGCAAACTGGGCGCCTCTCGGCTCGTTGCAAAACAATCGATCTCCCGGACATGGAAACGATCGTCTTCGCCTATGAATGCGCCGCTGCGCGCCGGCGGGCTGGTCGGTGATTTTCGACGATGTCTCCAAGGTGATCGAGGTGAAGCGTCGGTGTGCCGGGAAGCTTGACGATCAACTCAAGTTTGCCGCCCACGGCCTCCACATAGCTACGCAAGGTCGACAAGTACATGTCAGCCTGCTTCTCGATCTTTGAAACGGACGGCTGCTTGATGTTCAGCGCGGCCGCTATTTCCTCTTGAGCCTTACCGGCAATCTTGCGGAGCTCTCGCAGCCCTTCGACCTCCCTTCGCATCTCCTGATAGCGGGTCTCGATCTCTGCCTGCTGATCCTGGGGCAGCGAGGCTATCACTTCGGTCAGGCTCCGGCCCATATCGTTCATCCCTTCGTTGCGGTTTTTAGGCTTTCCAGATGTTCGAAAAGCCGGCTATCCGCCTTTGCAATGAGCTGCTTGTAGAAACGCTTCTGACTGCCACCTGATTTGTCACCCGCCACCAGTACGATCGCGTTACGCTCGGAATCAAAAGCGAAGGCGACACGCCACTCGCCATCAGCGGCAGAAAAGCGCATTTCCTTCATGTTGGCGTGTTTGGAGCCGTTGAGCGTGTCCACATAAGGCCGCCCAAGCTGTGGGCCATATTCGCCAAGCAGCGTGGCGACAGCCAGAAGTTCGGTTTGGACGCCGCGCTCAAGAGCGGCAAACTCTGCCTCGAAGGCGTCATGCAGCTTAACCTCCCAGATCATATAGCCTCCAAGCTATGTTGCGTCAAGAGTAGGTGAGAACGCTTCAATGGTGTCCTTCGGCAATGGCGGCGACCTGCATGAATCATCTGAGGAATAATCGTCAATCTGACGCTGGGTGATCACGCGATCAAAGGGTATGACGCGCCCGCCGCGTCCACGTTCCGTCCTGCACAGGACAGATGGCACTAAGCAGCTAACGCCATCGAATAGCCTGCCTAGGCAGAAAATTTCCGTGCGATCGCGGATGCGGCCTATGGTCGATGTGCATTTCATACAGAAACGCATGCTGGAGACCTTCATCGACTTCCGAATAGAAACCGAATGCCGACGCGTCAAAGTGTTCGACACTTGCGGGGTCGGAAATCTTCAATGCCAATTGCTCAGCCGAAAGATTCGTCTCGTAAGGGCGTTTCCCGTGGACAAAAACTTTTGCCGCAACGCTAGACATCGTTTTCACCGCGAGGTTCTCACTGTCTATAAAATACATAGGCCTGCCCGAAACAAGGAACGATTCCCGTCCCTTACGGTGACGGGTCGCAGCAACCAAGATCGAAGCCATTTAGGCAAATCGCCTCAACATACAGCCTCCAAACCCGAGCAATCGTTCTCTAAGAATCTCCAATGAAGGACGTTCTACACAAGAATCTGAATAGCCTGCGTTCACTCAGTTTTGAGGAATGGCTTGGCTGATTTCAGCTTTTCCTCGGCAGCACTCTCACACACCTTCAGTTCATCACGTAGCCTCGTTGCCTACCGAAAGCTATCCCATTCTCGCCGACGCCGTCGGGGCCACCAAGAGAAAATATCTGGCTGATGTCATTTGCAGCGGATCGTCAACATCGACCTGGAAACCCTTCCGCCTCACAGCAAAAACGTCGGCCGGCTGCACCGCGAGCTATTGGATCGTGGCTCTTAGCCATATGACGGCGGCGACAGCGCCTGCGTCCGGATGACCGATTGCGCGCTTTCCGAGATAACTCGCGCGTCCAAGCTTCGGATGCATGTCACTCGTCCGCTTCATTCCGTCCTCGGCTGCCTCCACGGCCGTGCGCCAAGCGGTCTTGAACGCCACGTTCGAACCGAGTTGATCGCTGAGCGTCCGGGCAGCGGGTTCCAATGCGTCAACCATGGTCCGGTCGCCGGGACGGGCCCCACCAAGATCCATGATCGCCTGAACCGCGTCCAAAAATGCGCCTGCTATGTCGGCGGCGGTCGGCTCGTCAATTGCAGACAAACGACGTGCCGCACGCATGAGTGCCGTGGCATAGAACGGCCCCGAACTTCCCGCGATCGCTTTCCTGACCCGCTCGCCAGCTTGCGACAAGGCTTGAGCAACGCTTGAGAATGCAGCGTCAGGCAGGGACAGCAAAGCGTCCGCGCCGCGCCGCATGCTTGCCCCAAGGTCGCCGTCGCCAGAGATGCTATCCAGTCGCGCCAACTCGTCTTCTGCATTGACAAGCGCGCTGGCGATGCTGGCGAACAGTTGACGCAACCGCTGGCCCGATTGAGTAACAACGGCGCGCCGACTGTCATCGGCGGGTACGGAATGGGAGGGGATGCTGATCGTCGCTCCAGGTTTATTGACTTTGCCTCCGCCTGGCCAGGCGAGCGTTTCGACCGGATGATCAAGACGCACTAGGTCGTCTGCCGTTACCGGCAAAATCGACAGCGAAAACCCAGGCATGTCGAGAGCGGAGAGGAACGTTCCGGCCCAACTGCGAACGACCGTCATGCCTTCTCGCTCAAGCCGCACCAGCCCGGCGCGTGCCAGGATGGCGAGCTCCAGGGGCGGCGTCGATCCAAGGCCATTCATGAGGAGCGCGACATCGTCTCCACGCTTGATTTTTCCGTCGGCAATCATCGTGTCGATAACGAGATCCACCAATGCGTCCGCCGAAGCATTGGCCATCCTCTTGACACCCGGTTCACCATGAATGCCGAGCCCGATCTCGATTTCATTCTCCCCAAGTGTAAAGCCGGGCTTGCCGACGGAAGGAAGCGTACAGGATCCAAGCGAAACACCCATGGAGGAGATCCGCTCTGCCGCGGCCTTGGCGATCGCTGCGACACTGCCAAGTGGCAGGCCCTCAGCGGCCGCCGCGCCGGCGAGCTTGTGAACCAGGACGGTGCCGGCGATGCCACGGCGGCGCTCGGCAGGAACCGTGTCACGAAGTGCTGTATCGTCTGCAACGACGACAATCTCGACCGGTATCCCTTCAGCACGTGCCATCTCGGCGGCGAGCCCAAAGTTTAACCTGTCGCCCGTGTAGTTCTTGACAATGAGAAGAACGCCGGCAGGCCCGCCAACCGCCCGGATCGCGGTAAGGACGGCATCGGCACTTGGCGAGGTGAAGACGTCGCCTGCCACCGCCGCCGTCAGCATGCCGGGCCCAACATAGCCGGCATGGGCCGGCTCATGGCCGCTGCCGCCGCCGGAGATCAGCGCGACCTTACGGGCGCAATCTTCCGGCAGTCGCGCCTGAACGACGATGTTTTCGTCTCCCAGGAGTGCGGTTGCCGGCGACAGGGCAACAACGCCTTCCAGCATTTCCCGGACGACATCTTCCGGCCGGTTGATCAGTTTTTTCATCTTCACTCCCATAGCAATGTAAAGATTATTGGACCCCATGGGTCTGCGGCAACACCCTTGCGGTCACCCCACGGCCGTGACTTCGACGGCGGGACGCTTGCTGCGGCCGCGGTCACGCTGCGCCGCCGGGCGATGAGGGCGCTGCTCGAGGGCGCGGGCAACGAGCGAGGCCGGCCAGGCGAGCGCAAAATAAAGCAGCGCAGTCAGCGCGAAGACGGAGAGCGGCATGAAACTCTCAGACATGATCTCGCGCGAGACCAGCGTCAGTTCCGGAACCGCGATGAGGGCGCAGATGGAACTGTCCTTCAGCAGCGAGACCAGATTGATCAACAGCGGGGCAATCGTATGCCGGACCGCCTGCGGCAAAAGAACAAGCCGGAACGTCTGGAATGGTGTCATGCCGCTTGCCAGTGCCGCCTCGCGCTGGCCCGTCGGAATGGCGCTAAGGCCAGCGCGGAACACTTCGGCGAGATAGGCGCCATAGACCGCTGCAAGGCCGATCGTTCCGGCAGACAAGGCCGACAGGGTGATTCCTGCGACCGGCAACGCGAAATAGAGAAGATAAAGGATCACCAGAACCGGCACGCCGCGCGCACATGCGATATAAAGGCGTGCAATGAGCCTGAGCGCGGGATTGCGGCGACTGCGCAGATATTCGATGAGCAGCGCCAGTACGAAGGCGAGGCAAAATCCGCCCACCGTCAGCGCAAACGTCGATCGCAGGCCAACGAGCAGCCGCGGCACCCAGTCGGTAACATTGTCTGCAATGGTTTCGACGAACATCATCGCGTCTCCAGCCGGCGCTCAACCAGGGACGTGAACTGCGCAACGGCGCCAGTCAGAACCAGGTAGACGAGTGCGGCACTTCCATAAATCAGGGTTGTTTCGAAGGTCTCGTTGACGAGCTGGCGAGCGTTGAACATGATCTCGGGTGCAGCGATCGCGGCGACAAGGGACGTATCCTTGACAAGCGCAACCGCGTAGTTGCCGAGCGAGGGCAGCGCCAGTCTCAATCCTTGCGGAAACACGATCAGTCGAAAGGCGACGAAGGGCGCCAGGCCGATCGATGCCGCAGCCTCACTCTGGCCGGCGGGAACGGATAGAAACCCCGAGCGAAATATGTCGACGGTAATTGCGCCGCCAATCAGGCCCAGCCCGACGATGGCCGCCAGCATCGACGGCATCCTGATTCCAAGCGATGCAAGGCCGAAATAGAGCAGGAACAGAAATGTCAGGCTCGGCACGTTGCGCAGCGCTTCGACATAGACGCGGATGGTCGTCTGGAGCATGCGGTTGTTCGTCAAAACGGCGGCTGCGGCAAGCGCCATGCCAATGGCGAGCGCAACGGCAAGCGCGCCTGCGGTGACCTTGACGGTAACCAGCGCTCCGGTCAACAACGCCTCAGCGATCAAGCCTGGAAGTGCATCACTCATCGGCCCCCCCAAGCTTGAGGCTTGCGAGAAATTGCTTCAGGCGAGGTGACTTCGGCTGATCAAGCACCGCCTTTGCGGATCCCTCTTCGATGATCTGCCCGCCATCCATGAAAATGATGCGATCGGCGACCTCGCGCGCAAAGGCGATCTCGTGCGTGACGAGAACCATGGCCCGCCCTTCGGCTGCCAGCTCCTTGATCACGGTCAGCACTTCACCGACGAGCTCTGGATCGAGCGCCGATGTCGGTTCGTCGAAGAGCAGGAGCTTCGGCTGCTGCGCCAGCGCGCGGGCGATCGCCACACGCTGCTGCTGGCCACCAGAGAGCCGCTGCGGCATCTCCTCGGCCTTGTGCGCCAGATGGACCTTGCCGAGCAGATCGCCTGCAAGCATCTCGGCATCACCGCGGCTCATCCCCCTGACCTTGCGTGGCTGCAGCGCGACATTGGCGCGAACGGAAAGATGCGGCCAGAGGTGGAAATGCTGGAACACCATCCCGATTTCCGCCCGCTGCGGCGCCATCTCCCGATCCGTCATTGGCTGCCCATTCCGCCTGCGTCCGATCAACTGCCCTTCGAGGCTTATCTCGCCCTCTGTCGGTGGCTCGAGATAGTTGATGGCTCTCAGACAAGTCGATTTGCCGGAGCCGCTCGGACCGATCAGAGCGACACGCTCGCCCCGGTCAAGCTTGAATGAGACATTCTTGAGGACTGTCAGATGACCGAAGGTTTTGCCGAGATTGGCGACCTCCAGTAGAGTGTCGGCGGCCATGGTGACCTCCTTGTTCGAACGGTGGATGCGGCCGGTCGCCCGGCCGCCACTCTTGCTATTTTCCGCAGGCTGGCGGCGTCCAGCCGGCGGCGCGATCGGCGCCGACCCGAAAGTTTGCGGCCGACGGCGTAAAGTTGGCCTCGCTGATATTGCCGTAGCGTCTGCCGATCGCCTTCACGTCACATGAGCTCCAGAGCGCGCGAATCTCGGCGCTGAGATCAGCGGCAAGAGCGGCATTCTCCTTGGACAGGCCAAAAACATACTGGCGGCCGAGACCCGTCAGCAGCGGAAAGTCGGGGTTATTGTCGGTAAAGGCGAGATTGACGAGACCCCAGTCAGGATTCTTCAACAGGGCATAGTCGATGACCGGCGGGTCGCCGACCAGCGCCTCGATACGCCCGGCCAGCAGATCGCGAAGTGCCGCGTCGGTGCTGTCATAAAGGGAGAGTTCCAGTCCAGGTACCCGTCGAAGCTCCGGCAGGAACGAGAAGCCTGTCATTGAGCCGACCTTGCGGTTCTCGAGGTCCTTGAGTGTGTGCCATCCAGAGGCCTTCTTCGAGGTGATGCCGTTTTGAAAGTAGCCTGTCGGATCCGTCATCGAGAGCGTATCGGCGCGCTGCTTTGTCCAGGCAACGTTGCCGCCGATAATGTCGACGCGGCCGGTCTGCACGGCAGCGATCGCTCCCGACCACTCCATTGGCACCGGCTTGATCGTCAGGCCGAGTTTGTCGGCCACGATCTGAAGGATGTCACCGTCATAACCGGCAAGCTTTCCATCGCGGGCGACCAGTCCCGGCATGTCGCCGGTGATGGCGACGGAGAGCACGTTTTCTTCGCTCAGATGGTAGGACGGATCGATGGCCGCGGCCGGACCCGATGCGAGTCCGATTGTGAGCGCCACAGCGCCGCCGAGAAATTGATGAAGTGGATGTCGCATGTCTGTTCCCTTTCGTTTCCCTTGTGAATTTCAGGATTGAACGGCCGTCGCCGGAGGCTGGTTGAACCGGGTCATGGCGAGGCCGGATATGGATGTCGGTGAATGACCTTCGAGGCAGAGCTCGGCGAGCACCGCACCGACGGCCGGCCCGAGTTGGAAGCCGTGGCCGGAAAAGCCGAAGGCGTGAAAGAGTCCTTCGACGGTTGGGCTTGGCCCGACGACCGGCAGTCCGTCGGGCAACCGTCCCTCAATGCCCGTCCAGCTTCGCAAGAGCAGGACGTTCTTTAGCTCAGGCACCATGGCGACGGCTGCTGCGGCCGCCTCCATGGTGATTTCGGCGAGCGGCCTGGCGCGCAGGCGCTCTCGATCGGCAGTACCGAGGCCGGCACCGAAGATGACGCTTCCATGGGCGGTTTGGCGGATATAGATGCCGCCGCCACAGATGCCGAGATTTGGACCAATCAACGGGGCGATCGGCTCGGTCACGCACATGTTCGGCGCCATCACCGTCTCATCAACGTGGTCGCCGAATTGCGCGGCGATCGCCGCACCCCAGGCACCGGCAGTGTTGACCAGACGGCGCGCTGTGAGCACGATCGGATCATTGTCGAGGCGGATGGAAAATCCGCTGTTGGAACGCTCGGCGCTGATCACCGGGCAACCCTCGCGAATGTCGGCTCCCAGTGCGCGGGCAGCGCGCGCAAAGGCAGGCGCGACGAGCCGCGGATTGGCTTGACCGTCCTCGGCGCACAAAGAGCCGCCCGCATAACGGCTCGAAAGATATGGGAACCTGCCCCTGAGATCGTCTGCGTCGAGAACAGTCGTATGGATGCCGTGCGCGCCAAGGAGCAAATGATGCGCAATCAGCTCGGCCATGTCGTCATCGTTGCGGGCAAGTTTCAAGTGGCCGGTGGCCGTAAACTCGCAGTCCGTGCCGATCAAACTTTTCAGGCTGCCCCAGATTGCCCGGCTCCTGCGCGCAAGGGCAAGCTCGGCTGGATGACGCCCCTGCTGACGGACACCTCCATAATTGACGCCGCTTGCCTGGGCGCCGCAGCGGCCGCGCTCCACGAGTACCACGGAGGCGCCCTTGAGGCGGGCATGGAGAGCCGTTGAGCAGCCAGCAAGCCCACCGCCGATGATCGCAATGTCGAAGACCCCGGTCACGGCTCGCCTCCGGTAAGATCGGCAAGCGTGACTGGCTTGATGGGCGCCTGTGCGCGCAAGCGACCAACGGTCTCGATGCCAACGCCAGCCGCCGAAGCGATGAGTTCGGCAGCGGAAGCGCCACAAAGTCGTCCCTGGCAGCGCCCCATTCCGACGCGGCAAAAGGCCTTTATCCGATTGATCTCGGCCTCGCCTGAGGCCGCCACCGCCTGACGGACTGTCCCCGCGGTCAGGCCTTCACAGCGACAGACGAGGACGTCGTCCGAAAGCGCGGCAGCGACCCGATGCGGGAACGCGAAGATCTGATCCATCGCTTTTCGAAAACGCGCGGTCTTTGCGACCGTGCGCCGGTCACGTCCAATCTCGATCGGCTCAATGTGACCGCTGTCACGCAGCAGCGCTGCTGCCGCCAGCCGTCCACTGGCCTGGGCAGTCTCGCTGCCGCGGATCGAAAACCCGTCACCGGCAAGATAGACGTTCGCCATTGACGAGCGGCCGTCGCGATCGGCGTGGGGCAACCATTGTCTCTGAACAGGGTCAAAGGAGAATTCGAGCCCCAGCAGATCAGCGATCTGGGTTTCCGCCTTCAGGCCATGACCGATTGCCAGGCCATCGCAGGTCGCAACCTTGTCGCGGCCACGCCAATGATAGGCAATGCCCGTCACATGATCATCGGCGCCGCGCAGGACCTCGATCAACCGGACGCCAGTCAATAGCGGAACGCCGCGCCTGCGAAGCGTGGCCATGTAGAACAGCCCTTTTGTGAAGGCGGTTCGGCCCGAAGCGAGCGCAGGCAGCAGCGCCATATGGCCGAAGGGATTGCCGACTTCGAGAACCGCGACAACGGTCGCGCCCGCCTTGGCATACTGGTAGGCGACGAGGTAGAGGAGAGGGCCGGTACCGGCAAAGACGACGCGCTGGCCGATCAAGGATGCTTCCGCCTTGAGCGCAATCTGTGCGCCCCCGAGGCTATAGACGCCCGGGGCCGTCCACCCTTTCACCGGCACGATCCTGTCCATCGCACCCGTCGCGATGATCAGATGGGACCAGTTCTGGACGGAGGGCCCGCTTCTACTGACGACATGCAGCTTTCCTTCGCATGCGCTCCAGATATGGGTCTCGGGTCGATAGTCGATCTTCGGTGCGAGCGCAGCGAAACCATCCCGAAATTCGACCGCCCTTCTTGCGTCGAAGCCGTAGAGTTCGTCGTCGGTTCTTTTGAGCTCGGCCCGTGGATGGCGGAAGATCTGTCCGCCCGGCTGAGCCGCCTCATCGATGACAACCGGCCGCAATCCGCACTGCGCAAGGGCGGCTGCGGCCGCAATGCCTGCTGGTCCTGCACCGATAATGACTGGGGTCGTGTCCATCAGATCGCCTCCGGCGCAGTCGTCAAGAGTTCCATGTCGGCTTCCACACGGCTCGTGCAGGTCCGCAGGCGGCGCCCATCTTTGCGCCACAGCCAGCAATCCTGGCAGGTGCCCATCAGGCAGAAGCCCGCACGCCTCTCAGGAAGAAACTCAAAGTTGCGAGCGTGACCGATATCCATCCTGATGGCCGTCAGCACGGTCTCGCCTTGCCGGGCAGTATAGGGTCGACCATCGACCATGATCCGGATCGCCTTGGCGCCAGCAGCGGCAAGTCTCTTCGGGCCGGAATGGGCCTGATCCACCATCTTCGTATCCTTCCTCCCGGATTTGATGTTGACAGGCTAGGCGTCCATATTATGGATGTCAATGCTGATAGAAATCCACAGATGCAAGTTCAACAGAAGGATGCTCGAAACTTGAATACTACCACAGGGAGTATCTCGATGACCCGCCACAGCGAATGCGGCGCTTCGGTTCTGGCCGCCCGTTGCAACGGGATCGACCGCGTTCCGTCAGGCGTGCACAGTTCCGCGCGTCGCACACTCTTGGATACGCTCGGCGTTGCGGCGGCAGGATCGACGACGGATGCGGGCCGAGCCTCGCTCAAGGCGGCAGCCGAGATATGGGGAGACGGCGCAGCGGCCGTCTGGTTTACAAAACGGCGTCTACCGCCTGTTGGAGCGGCCTTCGTCAATGCCACCTACGCGGCCGCCCTTGATCTCGATGATGGGCACCGTAAGGCATCCGGTCATCCCGCCGCCGCGATCGTGCCCGCCGTACTTGCCATTGCCGGGTCAGCCGACTGCAGCGCCGACCGGTTGCTTTGCGCGATCGTCCTTGGCTACGAGATTGCCGTGCGCATTTCGGCTGCGCGCGATATCAGGACGATCCGCACAACGGACACAGGGCTGTGGTGTGGAGCGGGTGTTGCGGCTGCCTGCGGATGGCTGAAAGGGCTGTCGACATCGGTGATTGCCAACGCCATCGCGATCGCGGGACAGACCGCGACATCTCAGGCGGCGACCGGTTGGACCAGGCTCGGCCACACCGTCAAGGAAGGCATACCTTGGGCTACGGCGAACGGGCTTCAGGCGCTGGCGCTTGCAGCTGCGGGCCATCGTGGCCCCCTCGATATACTGGACGATCCCGCGCTCTACGACCGGCAACGTCTGCTGGACGGCTATTCAAAGACCTGGGCGATCGATGAGGCATACTTCAAGCTCTACAGTTGTTGCCGATGGGGACATGCCGCAATTGATGGAGCATTGGTTCTCGCTCAGCGACTGCAGGCGGGTCCCGACGATATCGAGGGCTTGATGATTGAAACCTTCGAGCGTGCGCTGACGCTGCCGAACCAAAGTGAGCCCCAATCGGCCGAGGCCGCACAGTATAGCATTCCCTTCTGTGTCGCCTTGGCACTGGTACACGGCGAAAAGGCGTTGCTGCCGATGGACGATGCGCACCTTTTCGACAAGCGCGTGACCGGGCTTGCCCGACGCATCGGCTTGTCGAGCGCAAATGACTATTTCGATTCTTTTCCTGCCGCCACGCCGGCACGTGTGACGATGACGGCGAAGGGAAAACGCGAAACGATCGAAGTGCTGCATCCAAGGGGCGAACCGCAAAATCCGCTGACTGCGCGCGAACTGCAGGAAAAGTTCATGAAGCTCTCGTCGGCTCTGAGCCAGGAGCAGACGGCAGGTATTGTGACGGCGGTCCACGGGCTTGGCATCCATCATAATCCGGCTGCGCTGATTGAGACATTAAGCAGCGCCAGCTAGACGTTTACAATGTCGCCCGGATGTATAAGGAATTCCTCGAACTTTGAGTTTGGGGGCAACGCATGGCGAAGGACGAGATCGCGGCAACAGGAACTCAGCTGCTGGACAGGGCGGTCGCGATCCTGAAGTATCTCGGTGATGTCGGCCAGCGCGGTGCGTCGATGGCGACAATCGGCGAGGCCATGGGCCTGAAGCAGCCGACGGTTCATCGTATTGTTAGCGCCCTCGAGCGCCATGGCCTGGTCGATCGCGAGCGGGAAACAAAGCGCTACCGGCTGGGCCTTGCGCTCTTTGCAATGGGGGTGTCGGCAGCCGATGGCACAGGACTTCGTCAGCTCGCCCGCCCAGCGCTGTTGCGGCTTGCGGCTGCGACAAGCGACTCGGTGTACCTGATGGCGCGTGCCGGCTTCAACACTGTTTGTGTTGACCGCCAGCAGGGCACCTATGTGATCGACAGCCTGACCGGCCATATCGGCGGGCAGATCCCGATGGGTATAGGGCCGGCAAGCCAGGCCATTCTTGCCTTTCTTCCGCCGGCGGAAGCCGACGTCATTCTCAACACGAACGCAATGCTCTACAAGAAATTTGGCACCTTCACGTCACGTAAGATCAAGGACGCGCTTGAGAAGATCCGCGAGCAGGGATATGCGATCGACGATGGAGAACTTGTCGCAGGGATTGCCTCCATCGCAGTGCCGATCTTGCCGCCGGGCCGCGATGCAATCGCTTCGATTGCCATCAATCTCACGAGCCCCAGGTTAACGGCCGAGAGAAGGCCAGAACTCGTCGCACTGTTGACCAGGGAGGTGCGGGAGATCGAGCAGCAGCTCAATCCACTCGCCACCTGACGCCACAAGCGCAACGATAGAACCCAGAGAACCCACCGCCGGACCGGGCGCCATTAGCGATCTGCGATCCAGCCGGCGCGTCATGGCCCAGCAAAGCAGCGCATCGTTGCTTATCAGGTTGTCTTGCTGCCTTATCGGAACAAGCCACAGAAGAAATAAAGCCGGAACGTCGTCACATATTCCGGCCCACTTGTTTTGACGAACGACCTATACGTGCTGCTCTTGCGTGCATCTTTCTACGGGCGGCATTGACGAAAGACGGGGACGAGGCGTTGCGGCGCAGCGGCGTTTCCGCTGCCCATCCCGGATCTCCCGGATCGGGGTGGTCTTGATGCAGAACCGCTCACCGCCGGGATGGAAGGCGATGATGTCCAGCGTCGCCTGACCTGGGGCCGAAGCTGCCGTTTTCATCCAGCGTTCGTCCGTTCCGTCCATAATTTCACACAAGGCGGCCGATTCAAGCCGCCTTTCTTTTCATTGATCACCTTTGTTTGGCAGATAGGTGCGTATTCTTTCCGCTTGCAGCAGCCTTGAAGAGCAAAATTGTACGAAAAGTCGGGCTGTTCGATATCCCGCCGCACGCAAGGCAACTACCGCTTTTTCGATCGGGGGTCATTGATCCTCAAACTGGCTGGATTGAAAACTGGTGGCTGTGGGACGGGGAAAACACCCGAATGGTTGGTTCGATTAGTCAAGAGCAACGAAAGCTACCGATTAAATCGATATGGAACGACACTTTGCTCATCGAACGAATCGAACAAGGGTGGTCGCCGGAGAAGGATGGTCGCTGAACACTCGCTCTGCTCTTCTTGGGGCGAGATGCAGTCCCGGCCCGTGGGCTGGCGCCGCGGCTCGTCGTGCCACTTTGGGCAGGACATCACACTCGATGCTGCCCGCGCCGCATTTCTTCGCT
>NZ_AKKA01000031.1 GCF_000282035.1 Rhizobium sp. CF122 | reverse complement strand
TCCCGCGCTCAATTTCCAGGATCGTAATCGCGGAAATGAACAAGTCATTGGAATCTTGCGCACCGACCCACTTCGTCACATTGGCATCTGCTTTACCGTCTCCAACTTTGCGCAGCTCGGAGACGACGTTTGTATCCAGCAGGTACTTCAAGACAGATCGACCTCGCGAGGTGCAATTTCGGCTCTCAGTGGCTCCAATTCGATCGTCGACAAACCAGGCATTGAAAGAGCCTCGACGAGATTCCGGCGCTTGCCGGTCAAGCGCTCGAATCCGCTGTACGTCATCAGCAATCAGGATCTACGACATCAAAGCAGGCGCTGCTCATCAGGTCGTGACCTGCTGGATCGCAGCACACCTGAAGAGCCTCTATCGTTTCAATATGCGACGAATGGCTTGCCCTATGACTCGATTTTTTCTTGACACCTGCCGTCTTCTTTTGCAGAAAAGACGATAGTGAATGTCATGTTTGGAATGACGACGTGCTTGTCTGCAGCTGCAATTACATAACTGACCACGAAATCCGGGAAGTCATCAACGAGCTTCTCGAGCAGGATTGTTGGCAGCTTATCGTGCCTGCAAAGGTATACCACGCCATGGAAAAACGGGGCCGCTGCTGTGGCTGCTTCCCGAATGTGGTCGACATTATCATTCAGACAACCGAGGAATATCACGCCCGTCACCACTCGACGGAAGCCGAAATATTTGATTTCATGTCCCGCCTGAGAACATTCCATGAAGAAAACAGGAGAGCGGACATTGAAAGGCGACAAAAAAGTCATCGAGCGGCTTAACGAGGCCCTCTTTCTCGAACTCGGCGCCGTAAACCAATACTGGGTCCATTACCGACTTCTTGAAGACTGGGGTTACACCAAGCTCGCCAAGAAGGAACGGGCGGAATCTATTGAGGAAATGCATCATGCCGACCGCTTGGTCGCACGCATCATCTTCCTCGAAGGTCATCCCAACCTCCAGACCCTTGCTCCGCTTCGCATCGGCCAGAACGTCAAAGAAGTTCTGGAGGCCGATCTTGCGGGCGAATATGATGCGCGCACTGCTTACAAGAAATCGCGCGACATCTGTCACGAGGCCGGCGATTATGTCTCGATGAAGCTTTTCGAGGAGCTCCTGGCGGACGAGGAAGGTCACATCGACTTCCTCGAAACACAACTGGAGCTGCTCGGCAAGATCGGCGAATCGAAGTACGGCCAGCTCAATGCCGACTCCGCCAACGAGGCCGAGTAACGATTGCCATGACCGGCAGCCCTCGGCCGCCGGTTATTTACTCTGCGGCACCCAAACCAACCAGGTGCCTGAACTCGTCGACCACCTGCTCATAGACGGCCCGCTTGAAGGGCACGATGAGACCCGGCAGGCTTTCCATCGGCTTCCAATCCCAGGCATCGAATTCCGGCGCATGGCCGCCGGGCGGCGGATTGATCGCGACCTCGCTCTCGTCACCATCGAAGCGGAACGCGAACCAGCGCTGCGTCTGGCCGCGGAACTTGCCCTTCAATCCGATGCCGATCAGCTGGGGCGGCAAATCATAGTTGATCCAATTCCGGGCCTCGGCGAGCAGCGTCACGGTGCGAATGCCCGTCTCCTCGTAAAGCTCGCGGTAGGCCGCCTCAAGCGGATCCTCGCCCTTGTCGATGCCACCCTGCGGCATCTGCCAAAGCTGCGGCGATCCGTCATACTCTGAATTTTCTTCCGGAATCCGTCGCCCTGCCCATACGAGGCCCTGGCGGTTGAGAATCATGACGCCGACGCAGGGGCGATACGGCAGGTCCTTGGCGTTGACGATCAGCTTGCTCATCGGCTCTCTCTATTCAAGGTCTTTTTGGATCATTCGCCAGTGCCGCAACGCCGACAATCTCAATACCTCGCATTGCAGCTTCCTGCGTCCATTGTGCAATGGCATCAATGCTCTCATCGAAGGCGGCGGCGACGCCGATCGCCTGGCCGTTGCGCTTTGCGACGCGTTCCAGTTCGTCCAGTTTCTGGATGATGGTGTTCACGTCAAGCTGCTTGTCCAACTGCACATCTGCGAAGGCATAGGGCAGTTCCGTTCCCTTTGCGATCACCGCGGTCTTGGACTGGGCCGACGTTCCGTCATCAAGGAACAGCAGCCCGCGCTTTCCGATATCGCGCATGACCGGTTCCATGGCGTTGGGATCGGAAAGGAAGCGCCCACCCTGGTAGTTCATGATGCCCGTATAATTGGTGATCTCGCCCATCGCCCTGTGCAGGTTTTCGATATTCTTCGCAAGCGACGTTGACGTTAGCAGCGTGTCTGGCCCCGGATCGTTTGCCGGATAATCAAATGGCTCAAACGGAACCTGCAACAGGATTTCGTGGCCATTGCGGCGCGCTTCCTGCATCCAACGCTGCAAGCTGTTGCCGCTGGCGGCAAAGGCGAAGGTGACCTCCTCCGGTAGTTGCTGGATGGCCCGCTGCGTGCCCGTCTGGCTAAGCCCGAGACCGCTGACGACGATCGCGATGCGTGTTCCATGAGCGCCGGACCATGGTCGCGCATACTGGTCCATCGGGCGACGTCCGTCCGGCCCGACGACCGGCAGCCGTCCCAATGGGGTGTCTTCCAGGAGAGCATCATTCGGTAGCGCCGCCATCCGTGGATCCTGCCCGACCTGCGAGGCATCGACCAACACCGGTCCATTTCCGTCGCGTTGTCTGGGAGAGTATTTCGTGACGACAGATCCGTCGCCGGTGACCATCCGCTCCACATTTGCGCCCGATCTCGGATCGGATGGCACCATGCCATTCGGAGCGGCAGCGGACGAAGTCTGCGACGGCACCTGATTCTGAACGGTGTCGGAAGGAGGCGCAGCCGTCTGGTCCTGCGCCGGCGGTGTCTCCCGCTTCAGCCCGTCACCGCGAAACGCCGTATAGAGCGACGACGCCCCGATCAGAACGAGGCAAATCCCGGCGACGACACGCCCCGTGCGCAGAATTCCCGGCCGCTGGCGCTTGGCCTTTCGGTTCTGTCCCAGAGGGGCGTGCAGATCGGTATTCAAACTTCTTTTCCGCTTCAGAATCAGGACAGCAAAAAGGCGTCAGGCCGGACATACCATCCGGCCTGACGCCTCATATTGCAATTACTTGGCGCTGACGGCCTTGTCCGGATTGGGCGGGAAGGCCGGGTCGGTCTTCTTGCCGCGAAGCAGATCAAGCGCGTAGTTGAGCTGGACGTCGTCCTTCGGATCCGGCGGAATATAGGCAACCGAACCGGAGCCTTCATCCGTCTCGCTCTGACCCTTGATGTGCCCGCGCAGGCTCGACTCACCTTCCGTGACCATCTTGCCCTTCAGATCATCCGGCAGCGGCTCCTCGACCTTGATATCAGGCGTGATGCCCGTGCCCTGAATGGAGCGGCCCGACGGCGTGTAGTAAAGCGCGGTCGTCAGTCGCAGCGCGCCGTTTTCGCCGAGCGGGATGATCGTCTGGACCGAGCCCTTGCCGAACGAACGCGTACCGAGAACAGTCGCACGACGCAGGTCCTGCAACGCGCCAGCAACAATTTCCGAGGCCGATGCCGAACCGCCGTTGATCAGCACTATCACCGGCTTGCCGTCCGTCAGGTCACCCGGACCAGCGTTGAAACGGCGGGTCTCATCCGGATTGCGGCCGCGGGTGGACACCACCTCGCCACGCTGCAGCAGCGCATCCGAAACCTGGATTGCCTGATCGAGCAGACCGCCCGGGTTCAGACGCAGGTCGAGCACATAGCCCTTCAGCTTATCGGCCGGAACCGTCTTCTTGATCTTCTCGATCGCCTTCTCGAGATCCGGGTAAGTCTTTTCGGTAAAGGAGATGACGCGCAGATAGCCGACATCATCCTCGACGCGCGACTTCACGGCCTGGACCGCGACGACATCGCGGACAATCGTCAGCTGAATCGGCTTGTCGGCACCCTTGCGGATCAGCGTCAGCTTTATCGGCGTATTGACCGGACCGCGCATCTTTTCGACGGCGTCTTCCAGCTTCAGGCCGCGAACAGACTGACCGTCGATCTCGGAGATGTAATCACCAGCAAGAACGCCGGCCTTGGCTGCAGGCGTGTCGTCGATCGGCGTGATGACCTTCACGAGCTCGTCTTCCATGGTGACCTCGATGCCGAGGCCGCCGAATTCACCCTTCGTCTGGGTCTGCATATCGGCTGCATCCTTGGCATTCATGTAGCTCGAATGCGGATCCAGCGAAGAAAGCATGCCATTGATGGCGTTTTCGATGAGTTTGTCCTCGGCCGGCGGCGTCACATACTGCGCGCGCACACGCTCAAACACGTCACCAAAAACGGAAAGCTCCTTGTAAGTGGAGGCTCCGGCTGCTTCCGCAGGCACACCCGCCGAATAGATGACGCTCATCGCGGTCGCACCCATCAATGCGCCGACCAGAACAAGAGAAGCCCTACGAATCATTGCGTGCCTTTCCAGTGTCTTTAGCGGTCCACCATGGTCGGGAATCGACCGGTTTTCCATCTTTTCGAAATTCAATGTAAAGCGTTGGACGGTTGGTTTCCAGCGCCAATGCAGTCGCGCTCGCCACTCTTTTTGCACCCATGGCGGCAAGCGGCTCGCCGGCGAAAACGAACTTGCCCTGACGCGCGCTAATCGTCTCCATTCCAGAGATGACAAGGTGGTAGCCGTCGCCGGCGTCGAGGATGATCATCTGGCCGTAGCTGCGGAATGCACCCGCATAGACAACAAGCGCGTCCGCGGGAGCGGTAACCACCGTTTCCGGATTGGTGGCAAGCGTCATTCCCATCGCCCCATGGCCGGTTCCGTCAGCATCGCCGAACTGGCGCAGGATATCGCCAGCCACAGGCAATTCCAGCTTCGCCTTCAATTCTCCGAAAGGATATGCGGGCGCAATGCGGTTTTTATCAGGCACGCCGCTCTCTGCGAGAACCTTAGCCTGGGCGCGCTGCTCGTCGGTCAGAAGCTTGCGGTTCTCCTCGGCCTGGCGGGCGGCGGCGGCGGCTTCGCGAACCGATGCGATTTCGGTTTCCATCGATGCGACCAGCCCCTCCAAGCTTGTTGCCTTGCTGGCAAGATCTTCCGAGCGTTTCTTCTCCGCATCCAGTTCCGCGGTGCTGCTGCGGCTCAGCTTCTCGTTTTCGGCAAGAAGCAAGTCCATCCGGCGCTCTTCCTCGATGCTATTCGTCATCGTTGCGGCGAAGCTGGACTTCTCCGCAGCACTTGCCGCCTGCAGTGAAGAAAGGTTGGTGAGATCAGCGGCAAGCTTGTCGGTTTCCTTGCGGATGCCGGGAACCACCGCGCCAAGCAGGATTGCGCTCCGCACCGAAGCAAGCGCATCATCTGGCGTGACGAGCAGCGCAGGCGGCGGATTGCGGCCCATGCGCTGCAAGGCCCCCAACACCTCGGCCAGCAGGCCGCGCCGTTCATGCAGCGACCGGCGAACCGCGTCTTCCTTTACCCCCAGATCGGCTAGCTTCTTTTCGCTCTCCAGTATCTGTTTCTCGAGCGACTTGCGCCGCGTCGCTGAATCGATCAGCGCCTGACGAACGCTGCTGGTACTCTTGTCGAGCTCCGCAATGCTTTTCTGAAGCTCGGCAACTTTGTCGGAGGAAAGGTCAATCGTCTTCGACAAGGCTTCGAGTTCAGCGCGCGTCTCTTCCCGCTTCCTCGCCAGATTCGCTGCCGGATCGGGCCGTTCCTGGGCAACCGTGGCAGTTGTCGCAGGAGGCGCCTCGACCGGTGTCATCTGCACAGCTTCCGACGCATCCTGCGCAAAGGCACTGACGGCAAAGGGGCGGTTCGCAACTGCCGCCAAAGACACGCTCAAGCCTGCGGCCAAAGCCGACAGAATGACGTATTTATGCTTGAACGCACGTGTCGGCATACGAGCTTCGAAATCCTTTCAAATCGCGCGGAGATTAAGCTGATTTGGCATTCTTTGCCAGATCGATTGAGGGGCCGCGCGCACCACGACGGATACGCCTGCGTGAGAAGCAGTGCCCATCAAACTCGATGATAGGGATGGCCCGAAAGGATCGTAACAGCTCGGTACAGCTGCTCAGCGATCAGCGTGCGAACCAATTGGTGCGGCCACGTCATCTTGCCGAGGCAAAGCGTGGCGTCGGCAAGGTTGTATAACGAAGGATCGAGACCATCTGCGCCGCCGATGACGATCACCAATTCGCGTTTGCCCTGATCGCGATAGTTTCCCAGGAGAGTGGCAAACCCTTCGCTATCCAGCGCCTTGCCCCGCTCATCCAACAGAATGAGAACGCTTCCGTCCGCAAGCGACTTCTGGAGCATCGCCGCTTCGTCGCGCTTACGGGTATCGGCGTTCGACGCACGACTTTCAGCAACTTCGGCCACGCGGGAAAATTCGAGGCCGACCGCAGGACCGGCCTTGGCAAAACGATCGAAATAGCGGGCCGCAAGATCCTTCTCCGGGCCAGACTTCAGCCGCCCCACTGCAAAAAGACCAACACGCATTATCCGCTCCCGCAGTTCGGCACAGGGCGGCACACACATGCCGCCGGCCGGGTTCGATCATCCGGCCAATAAAATGCCGTCTCTCAGGCGCTGGACACAGCGTCCAGGCAGCCTGTTAGTGCACTGTTTCTTCGTCCATATCAGGCGCGGCCCACATCTTTTCGATGTTGTAGAACTCGCGTATCTCGGGACGGAAGACATGGACGATGACATCGCCGGTGTCGATCAGGATCCAATCGCCGCCTTCCTGACCTTCGACACGGGCGCTTCCAAGGCCCTCGTCTTTGAGATCAGTCAGAAGGTGGTCGGAGATCGCCATGACATGCCTGTTCGAGCGCCCGGAGACGACGACCATGAAGTCTCCCAGTGCCGATTTTCCAGCAATGTCGATGGTGACGATATCTTCAGCCTTAGAGTCCTCAAGACTTGTGAGGACGGCGTGCAGGGCGCGGGCGGCAGCATCAGCGCCACGTTCCGGGCTCTTCGGGACAACGGCAAGCGTTTTTCCCTTGGCGTGTACTGTTGTCAGTGCTTTCCCTTTCTCGGAATGACAAAACATGCACATCACTGATTTGGTGACCAAATCATAGTTAAGATAGGCACCAAACCATTAACGTTTCAAGACGCGTGCAATCACAAAGCGTGAATGTCCGTCTTGATCACAAACCATTGTTGAACGGAGGAGTGCGTATGTGGCCCGCTGTGTACAGTCCCTATCACCGCACGTAAAGTAAGTTCCGTTCCGACCGCAAAGATCCGTCCTATGAAAAGCCCCGCCGAAGACACGCTCATTCCTATCCTCCGCATCAGCTTTCCTCATGAGGACCGTCTCGGGCGCGGCAAGATGGAACTGCTCGAACATATCAGGGAAACGGGATCGATTTCCGCCGCAGGCAGAGCGATGGACATGTCCTATCGTCGTGCCTGGTTGCTTGTCAGCGACATGAACCGGATGTTCCGGGACCCCGTGGTCGAATCCCAGCGCGGTGGCCAGAAGGGCGGGGGTGCAGCGCTCACGCCGTTCGGTGATGAACTCCTTGCCCGCTTCCGAAAGATGGAGCGGATGGTGAAGTTCACCCTTGCGGAGGATCTGGCCTGGCTGGAGGCCAACCGATCGCCGCAAACCGATCGTTGATCACTGTTCGAGCGCGACGGTTTTTATGACGGCAAAGACAAACGCCCCAATGCGCACGCCCAGCCGCTCTGCCGAAAAACTCGTGATCCGTGAGAGAATGATATCCCCACCGCAATCGACGAGCACATCGATCGTGGCGTCATCGGCCTGCGTCATGTCCCGAACAGTGCCTTCAAGCACGTTCAGCGCGCTCAGCGCCTCGGGCCTTCTCATTGCGAGCATCACGTCGCGAGAGGGGATCCGGACCCGAACCACCTTCCCGGGTGTGAGCGCCGCGCCCGGGACATGAAGCTGCGTTGATTTCAGCGTAATCGTCGCAATGCGATGCAGCGCATCGACGCTTTCGACCTTTCCCTCGAGGAGTGCACCCGCATCACGCCGCTCGAACGAGGCAGGCGGGTGGTTCAGCACATCCACGGCTGAGCCGACCGCCTCCACCTTGCCATCCCGCATGACCACGACCTGATTGGCGAGGCGCGCCACCTCGGCGATCGAGTGGCTGACATAGACGATCGGAATATCCATCTCGTCGCGCAACCGCTCGAGGTAGGGCATGACTTCCGCTTTTCGGGCATCATCCAACGCAGCTAGGGGTTCGTCCATCAACAAGAGGCGGGGAGCCGAGAGCAGGGCCCGGCCAATTGCCACGCGTTGCTTCTCGCCACCAGAGAGCTTTTCCGGTCGGCGCTCGAGCAGGTTTTCCATGCCGAGCAGCGCGACAATTCGATCCAGGCTCTGCGCCGGACCGGCCGCTTTGGTAAACCACCCACCATATAGAAGATTATGACGGACACTGAGGTGCGGAAACAACCGCGCCTCCTGGAAGACATAGCCGAATCTTCGGCGATGCTTGGCGACAAAGATCCGCCGGTCGGTATCGGTCATGACGTCGCCGTCCAGGATCACTTGCCCACTGTCAGGCCGCGCCAACCCGGCAATGATACGGATCATCGATGTCTTGCCGGAGCCCGAACGACCGAAAAGAGCAGTGATCCCACGCTCAGAAGTGAAGTCGGTATCAAGGGCGAAGGTGCCAAGCCGCTGCTTTGCTTTCACGACAAGCGTCATTCCGGATCAATCCTCCGCCCCGCGATGCGCGACAACAATTCCGACGCTAGCAACGCGACCATCGAGATGGCGACCGCGACGAGCGTCAACCGCAGGGCGCCGGCGTCACCGCCCGGCACCTGCGTAAAGGAGTAGATCGCCGAAGAAATGGTCTGTGTTTCTCCAGGGATGTTGGAGACGAACGTGATGGTTGCCCCGAATTCCCCCATCGCCTTGGCGAAGGAAAGGATCATTCCGGCGATGATCCCGGGCAGTGTCAGCGGCAACGTAATCGTCATGAAAACCCAGAGCGGGCTGGCTCCCAGTGTGCCGGCTGCCTCCTCCAGTTTTCGATCGACCGCTTCGATCGAGAGCCGGATGCTACGCACCATCAGGGGAAAGGCCATGACCGCGCAGGCGAGTGCTGCACCTGTCCAGCGAAACGAAAAGACGATGCCAAAATACTGGTCGAGAAAACTGCCGATCGGTCCGCGCCGCCCAAAGAGGATCAGCAAAATGAAGCCTGTGACGACAGGCGGAAGGATCAGCGGCAGGTGAACGACACCATTCAGGATCGACTTACCCCAAAACCGTCCGCGCGCCAGCAACAGGGCGACTCCGATACCGAATGGCAAACTTGCCAGCATCGCGACCACTGACACGCGCAGACTGAGCAAGATTGCCGTCCATTCATCATTGCTCAGGCCGAGTGCGTCCAAGCCAGTCTCTCCAAAAATAGAATGCCCGTTCGAACGGGCCTTCTCAGGCTATGCTTTCATGCGAAAAATCGCAATCATTTCAATATGGTGAAGCCCTCCTCGGTAAAGAAATGAGCGGCTTTCTCCGACTTCAGGAATTCCAGGTAGGTCGCGGCATCCGGATTCTTGCTCTCGGAGAGAATGGCGATCGGATAAATGATCGGAGGATGCGAATCCGCCGGGAAGGTGCCGACGACGGCAACGCCCGCGTCCGCGGAGGCATCGGTCTGATAGACGATGCCATAGGGAGCCTCGCCGCGCGATACCAACGCAAGCGCGGCACGAACGCTTTCAGCGCCGGCGACCTTGGCTTCAACCGAGGGCCACACGCCAAGCGCTTCAAGCGCAGCCTTGCCGTACTTACCAGCCGGAACCGACTTCACCTCACCCATGGCGAGCTTGCCATCACCGAGCAAAGTCGCAAGGTCAAAGCCCTTCGTGATCTCGACCGGTTTGGCGTCATCCTTAGCTGCGACAAGCACGATCTTGTTACCCAACAGATTGGACCGGCTGTCGGCCTTGATCAGATTCTTCTTCGCAAGATAGTCCATCCAGTCCAGGTCGGCAGAGATGAAGATGTCCGCCGGTGCGCCGCCTTCGATCTGTTTAGCAAGCGCCGAGCTCGCAGCGTACGAGGCAACAGTCTCCTTGCCGCCCTCCTTCGCCCAAGCAGCATTCGCTGCATCGAGCGCGTTCTTTAGGCTGGCCGCCGCGAAAACGGTGACCTTCTCCGCAGCTGCGGCAGGTGTTGCGGCAACGCCCAGAAAAGCGGCCGAAAAGGCGGCGGCAGCGAATTTGATCCATTGGCGGCGACTGTGCATGATACCTCCCCGAGTTTCGAAATATTCGTAGAAATATAACGTCGCCAGCACCTTGGCTAGCGCTATATTTCAACAAGCATAACCCCTCGGATCACTCGTCAACTTCAGACTTCACACATTCGTGAACTGCATGTCTAAACGCCTTCGGCTCCCAAATTTGCAAAAATGAACCCATGATTTTAGGGGAAGATTCCCCAAAGGTTTGGGATCTCGACAGAAATCCCCGAAACTGCGAAATAATTAGGCAGGATGATACCGGTCGCCTCGCATAGCCATGCTTTCAATGCATTGCTGCAATGCAATGAAACTGGTTCAAAAATCCGGTTACTATGGTACAACACACTCATCGAACGGCGATCTCCTCCTCCCAAAGCCGTTGGATATGGATCGGCAGCACTCCTCCTCCCAGTTGTCGATCAAGTTTACAAAGCCCGACGGATCTCCTCCCCCGTCGGGCTTTTCATTTGTCAAACCCCGGAAAAATCGAACTATTTCAGAGCGCCGTTCGTGGCGCGGATGGCAGTCGAGCTTAGGCCGGAGCGCGGACCGTGTATGAAGGTCCAGGCTGGCGCCGGCCGCTTCCAGAGCGCGCGCGAATCGTCCTCGTCGATGCGAGCGAAATCAAACGTCCTTGCCATCTTCGATGACAAAAGCGACAGGGTGGAGCCTGGGCGGTCGATAACGGCAATCGGAAATGTGTTGACGATGTCCTGCCAGTGTTGCCACTGATGGAAAGTCTTCAGGCTATCCGCCCCCATGATCCAGATAAAATGGACATGCGGATTGCGCGCCTTGACGCGAGCCAACGTGTTTGCCGTAAAGCTCGTCGCGAAATCGCGCTCGAACGCCGTGACCTTGACTAAGGGATGGCGGGCAAGCCGCTCGCTCAGCGCGATGCGTTCGGCAAGTGGCAAGAGATGGCGCCGATCCTTGAGCGGATTGCCGGGGGTAACAATCCACCACAGCTGATCGAGGCCAAGCCGCTTGATCGCGATTTCGGCAACCAGCGCATGTCCGTCGTGCGGCGGATTGAAGGAACCACCGAAAAGACCAACGACCATGCCGCGCTCCGTATGCGGCATGCGAAGATAACGTCGGTCGACTTCGTCGTTGATCACGTCAGGGCCGGGTCTGTCCGGTGCCGTGCACCCGATACTTGAAGGATGTCAACTGCTCGACGCCGACGGGGCCGCGGGCGTGCATCTTGCCGGTCGCGATGCCGATCTCGGCACCCATCCCGAACTCGCCGCCATCGGCAAACTGGGTCGATGCATTGTGCAGCAGGATCGCGGAATCGACCTCGGTGAAGAATCGTTCGACCACATCGGGATCGTCGGCAATCACAGCCTCGGTGTGGTTGGAGGAATAGGTCTGGATGTGCTGGATCGCCCCGGAAATGCCCTCCACGACGGCAACCGAAACGATAGCATCCAGATATTCCGTCGACCAATCCTCCTCGGTGGCTGCCTTCACGCCAGGCATTGCCTGAACGACGGCTGCCGAACCGCGGATCTCGCAACCGGCTCCTGTAAGGGCGTCCACCAGCGGGCGAAGATGCGTGCTGGCCACAGCGCCGTCGACGAGAATAGTCTCCACTGCACCGCAAATACCCGTGCGCCGCATTTTTGCGTTGACGACGATCTCCTTGGCCATTCCGAGATCGGCCGAGGCATCCACATAGATATGGCAAAGCCCTTCGAGGTGAGCGAAGACGGGCACCCTCGCCTCGTTCTGAACGCGCGCAACGAGGCTCTTGCCACCACGCGGAACGATAACGTCGATCGCACCATCCAGTCCGCGCAGCATCGCGCCAACGGCAGCGCGATCGGTCACCGGCACGAGCTGAATAGCGTGCTCCGGAAGTCCGGCGGCCTTCAGACCCTGCGCGAGGCAAGCATGGATTGCCTGCGACGAACGCCGGGAGTCCGAACCGCAGCGCAAAATGACCGCATTGCCGGCTTTCAGGCACAGCGCTCCAGCATCCGCCGTCACGTTCGGGCGGCTCTCGAAAATCACCCCGATGACGCCGAGCGGCGTGCGGACGCGCTCGATCTTCAAACCATTCGGCCGTTCCCAGGCCGCGATCACCTCACCGACCGGGTCCTTGAGAGCGGCGATCGCGCGGATGCCTTCAGCCATCTCGACAATGCGCTTTTCGGTCAGAGTCAAGCGGTCAACGAAGGACTTCAGCATATCCGTTCCGGCGACATCCTTTAGATCCTTGGCGTTTTCAGCGAGGATGTGATCCTTGTGGGCGAGAATCGCATCTGCCATGGCATTCAGCGCCCTGTTCTTCGCCTCGGTGGTTGCGAAGCCCAACGGTCGCGCCGCAGCCTTGGCCTTGCGGCCGATGTCATTCATCAGCGCGTCAATGTCAGGGCTCTGCGCAACAGTATCAAGCATAGCTTGTGTCCTTCTTCTGCCTTTCCGATTTTGAACTGATCTGCGACGTCATCACCATGTCGTCGCGATGGATCATGGCCGAGCGTCCTGCGTAACCGAGGATTGCCTCGATCTCTGTCGACTTGCGGCCAGTGATCCGCCGCGCTTCCTCGGCATCGTAGCCGGCAAGACCGCGGGCGATCTCGCGGCCGTTCGGGCCGACAATCGCCACCGTGTCGCCGCGGCTGAAAAGCCCGATAACCTTGCGTACGCCCGCGGGAAGCAAGCTCTTGCCCGCGCCGAGCGCAGCGACGGCGCCCTCGTCGACGTGAAGTTCGCCCGCAGGCTGCAACTGGCCCGCAATCCAGGTCTTGCGTGCCGTGACGGGAGTCCTTGAAGGGGCAAACCACGAGGAGCGCGCGCCCTTCTCGATTGCCGAGAGCGGGCTGTCCGTCTTGCCGGAGGCAATGATCATTGCGCAGCCGGCCGTCGTCGCGATCTTGCCGGCATCGATCTTGGTACGCATGCCGCCACGCGACAGCTCGGACGCAGCACCCCCAGCCATGGCCTCGATTTCAGGTGTGATCTCAGCGATCGTGGCGAGAAGCTCCGCCTGTGGATCGAGGTGCGGTGGCGCCGTATAGAGCCCATCGATGTCGGATAGCAGAATGAGCAGATCGGCGCCGGTCATCGTCGCGACACGCGCAGCCAAGCGGTCGTTGTCGCCGTAGCGAATTTCGCTGGTGGCAACCGTGTCGTTCTCGTTGATGATCGGCACGGCGCCGATTTTCAGAAGCTGATTGATAGTGGCTCGCGCGTTGAGATAACGGCGGCGCTCCTCGGTGTCGCCGAGCGTCAGGAGAATTTGGCCGGCAACGATCTCGTCCCGCGAAAGGCTCTCTGACCAGGCACGCGCCAAGGCGATCTGGCCGACGGCTGCCGACGCCTGGCTTTCCTCCAGCTTCAAGGCGCCCGAAGGCAGGTCGAGGACCGACCGACCGAGCGCGATCGCTCCCGACGAAACGACGAGGATGTCAACGCCCTTGGCCTTCAGCGCCGCAATATCGCGGCACATTGCGTCCAGCCATGTCTTCTTCAGACCCGTCTTGCGATCGACGAGAAGAGCCGAGCCGATCTTAATGACGACGCGGCGATAGCGCTGGAGCGACTTACGCGTCGTCATTGACCTCGCCTTCATCATCCGAGACCATGTCGCGGTGGCGAAGCTTTGGTGCCTTGGCAAGCTTTTCCGCCGCACCGGCATTCGCCTCGACGATGATATCGCGCAGGGCACGCAACACTTCGGTCATACCCTTGCCTGTCGCCGCCGAAATCTGGAACGGCGTCTTGCCGCATGCCTTGGCAAGTTCCTTCGTCTTCTTCTTCAGCGTCGCGTCGTCCAACACGTCGATCTGCGAAAGCGCAACGATCTCGGCTTTATCAGTCAGTTCGTTGCCATAGGCTTCGAGCTCCGTTTTGACCGTCGTATAGGCCTTGCCGACTTTTTCCTCCTGCGCAGACACGAGATGCAGCAGCACGCGCGTGCGCTCAACGTGTCCGAGGAAGCGATCGCCAATGCCCACACCCTCATGCGCGCCTTCGATCAACCCGGGAATATCAGCGAGAATAAACTCCTGCCCGTCGATTGTGGCGACCCCGAGATTCGGGTGAAGCGTCGTGAAGGGATAGTTGGCGATCTTCGGACGCGCACGCGTTACAGCCGCTAGAAAGGTCGACTTACCGGCATTCGGCAAACCGACGAGGCCGGCATCGGCAATCAGCTTCAGATGCAGCCAGACCGTCTTTTCTTCGCCGGGAAGCCCCGGATTTGCCCAATCCGGCGCCTGGTTGACCGACGACTTGAAATGCGCGTTGCCGAAACCACCATTGCCGCCAGTCGCGATCCGGAACCGTTGTCCCTCTCTCGTCAGGTCGCAAATTAATGTTTCCTGGTCCTCTTCGAGAACCTGCGTGCCGACCGGAACCTTGAGTGTGACGTCATCGCCGTTGGCACCGGTGCGGTTTCTACCCATACCGTGCGTGCCGATCTTGGCCTTGAAGTGCTGCTGGTAGCGGAAATCGATCAGCGTGTTGAGACCGTTGACCGCCTCGACCCAGACATCGCCGCCGCGTCCGCCGTCACCGCCATCGGGGCCGCCGAACTCGATGAATTTCTCGCGCCGGAACGAGACACTACCCGCGCCGCCGTCTCCGGACTTGATATAGACCTTTGCTTCGTCGAGAAATTTCATTTTACTTCCATTGTCCAGTGGCAGTTCATCGCCCCTCTTGCCGCTTTCGATATAGGCGGTTCAATCGGAGGTCAAAGGATTATCGTGAAGTTTGCGAGCTATAACATACAGTACGGCTTCGGTCTTGATGGCATCTACGACCTCGACCGAATCGCCGCGAGCCTTGAGGGCGGCGACATCATCGCGCTGCAGGAGGTGACCCGAGGCTTCGTTCGCAACGATTATGCCGACATGGTTGCGGACCTCGCAGCGCTTTTTCCCGACCATTTCTGGGCCTATGGACCGGCTTGTGATCTGCATGTCGAAGAGGCTTCGGACGGTTGGCCGCCGCGCGGAACCCGCTTCCAGTTCGGAAACATGGTGCTCTCGCGCTGGCCTATCCTGTCGACCCGAACGCTGCTTCTGCCGCGCAGCCGAACGATCTCCAAGATCAATCTTCAGCGTGGCGCGACCGAGGCCGTTGTCGGGACACCCGCCGGCGCGCTGCGCGTCTATTCGGTGCATCTCGATCATGTCTCCATCGACGAGCGCAGCCGGCAGCTTTCCCATCTGAATGAGCACATCAACGCCTTTGTTGCCGAGGGCGGGTCGCTCACGGGTGGCGCAGAGTTCGACATCAGCGATCCGCCGCTGGCCGAGGATTACGTCGTGATGGGCGACTTCAACATGACGCCGGAATCGCCGGAATATTGCATTTTCGCCGGCGCCAGCGATGGCTATTACGGTCGTGTCCAGCGTATCGGTACACCGATCGACACACTCGCGGCGCTGAAGGCCTATACGCCCGGCAGTTATAGCTGGATGGATCCCAAGGATCACGGCAAACGCATGCATCTCGACTACTGTTTCGTCAGCTGCGGCCTTGCAGGCCGCCTGAAATCCGCGAAGATCGACACAAATTCGGTCGGCTCCGATCACTTCCCTGTCTGGGTCGAGATCGATGGCTAAGGCTTGAGGCGTCCCGACACATCGGGACGCCTCCTTTCATCTCAAGCGATCCTGGCCTGTTGCAGGGCACCCGGCTTCAGCATGGTCTCGACATGCGTGACCATGGTGTTACGCGCGTAGCTGTAGATTTCGCTACAACCGGTCATGCGGAAGCCGAGCTTTTCTTGCAACCTCAACGACGCCGGATTGTCCGCGAAGACGCCGGAATGAACCGTCGTCTCCGGCATACGGCGCGAAAAGCGCTCCAGCACGGCCGAGACCGCCTCGCTCATATAGCCGCGCCGCCAGTAGAAGCGGTTCAGCCAGTAACCGAGGTGCCAAAGGCCATGGCGAAGCTCGATCGCGACGACGCCGATATGGGCGTCGTCGCCGGCCGTGATGGCAAACTGCCAGTCGGGCATGCCACCCGCCGTCACCGGAACCAGCCAGTCCAGCGCATCCTGCCTGTCGTAAGGCGCAGGAACGCGCGCGAGCATGCGGGTAACGGCGAAGTCGGACAGCGTATCCGCGATCGCATCTGCATCGCCCAGCCTGTGCGGGCGCAGCACCAGCCGGTCGGTAGCGATGACCGGCAGCGGGCCGGGCGTCATCGACTGGCTCCTGGGCCTCTGAAGACTGATCGCGTTCATAGGACGCTCCCCCAGCTTCTCAGCGACATCCAGGTCTTGCGGTCGAGCCTGTACCACTCGACCGGCACGTTGCTGCCGAGCGCCAGCGATGCCGCCAGCCCCGATCCCTGGAACTGGAAACCGCACTTCTGGATGACCCGCCGCGAAGCGACGTTCATCACCCGGCAACGGGCATCGATCTGGTCGACATCCTGCCGTGTGCGGAAGACCATATCGACCAAAGCATGGCATGCCTCTGTCATAAAGCCTTGGTTCCAATAAGGTTCTCCGAGCCAGTAACCGATCTCGACGGTCCGCCCATCGAGATGCGGTTCGACCCCGCAGCACCCCACAAATGCGCCGTTCTCCGCCTTGGTGATCGCATAGACGCACTTGCCAATCTCGCCGTTTTTCGTGCGACGCACGAAGTCGGCAGCATCATTGGCCGTGTACGGGTGCGGCATGCGCGACACCATGGTGGCGACTTTGGCGTTGTTGGCAAGATGGGCAAGGGCGTCGATGTCTTCTTCGTGGGGCGCGCGCATGACGAGCCGTTCCGATAACAAGACAGGGCAATCGGTCCTTAACCGCTCTGGCCTCAGCCGTTCCTTGGGAGACCGCTGGTCTTCCCGGGGAGACCGCGATTGGCCTTCCCTCAACAATTCGCCTTGCATGTTCAGTCCTCCTTCGTTGGACAAGAAAAAAGGGGAGATGGCGCCCCATCTCCCCTGTTTTCTAGACTGAACCTGTTACGCTCAGCCGGGTCGATGAGACGCCGGCTGTTTTAGAGCGCTACCGGCTTATTCCGCTGCTTCCGCTTTCGGCATTACAGACACGTATACGCGACCGTTGGCCTTCGTTCGGTAGTTCACATTGCCGGCGGTAAGAGCAAAGATCGTGTGATCCTTGCCGAGGCCGACGTTGGAACCCGGATGCCACTGCGTACCGCGCTGACGCACGATAATGTTGCCTGCGATGACGGTTTCGCCGCCGAACTTCTTCACGCCAAGGCGCTTGGATTCGGAATCACGACCGTTGCGCGATGAACCGCCAGCTTTTTTGTGTGCCATTGGAGTTCTCCTTTAAACCTTAAAGTCCCGTGATCTTACTTAGCAGCCACGATGTCCGTGATACGGACAACGGTGTGATGCTGGCGATGGCCGCGCGTACGCTTCGAGTTCTGACGACGGCGCTTCTTGAAGGCGATGACCTTCTTGCCGCGGTTGTGCTCGACCACTTCGGCCTTGACGGAAGCGCCCTTGACGAAGGGAGCACCAATCGCAGCGTCGGCGCCTTCGCCGATTACGAGGACTTCGGTGAATTCAATTGCGTCGCCAGCGGTTGCTTCAAGCTTCTCGATGGTCAGCACGTCGTTTGCTGCCACACGGTACTGCTTACCGCCGGTCTTGATGACTGCGAACATTTTTTATCCTTTCATGTTCGTTCCGGCTCGTGCCCGCCAAACAGCAGGTGGCCGTCTTTTTATCAGTCGAGGTTAAGCAGGGATTTCAGGAGCTTCAGCCCAGAACTCTCACTGCCGGTGATCTGCCCGCGCAAGCGCGAGACAGGCAGGCGCAGACTTCTCCACACCTATTGCGGAGCCGAGATACGCGAGCCCCAAAAAACTGTCAAGGCAAAAGGATGAAAAGCTTTGAGATTTCGTCTTGCCAGCTTGTCATTCTCTCGTTATGAGAACGCCCGCGCCGAACAAGCGCCGACCAGACCGCGGAGAGGTGGCAGAGTGGTCGAATGCACCGCACTCGAAATGCGGCATACCTGCAAGGGTATCGTGGGTTCAAATCCCACCCTCTCCGCCATTGGATCCCTTGTGTTCCAAGGTTTTCCCGCAGCCTCTGGTTTTCGTCAAGCTTGGATCGTCGCCCAAATTGGCTAGGGCCACATTCTCGGCACGACCAAGTATTTGCCGCGCATCCCAATATTCAGGATCTACCGGCTGGCGATGTCTGGCCGCATGTAAGCGAATGTTCGCTAGTTTAACATGAGGCTCAGACGTGTTAAGAAAATGCGTTTTTTTTAACTCATTGAGTCGCACATGTTAAAGCCGACCTACTCCTTGCCAGATCTTTCTAAACTCTCCGACTTGGAGACCATTGAGGTATTGAAAGCACTCGCCTCCGCGAACAGATCGCTCGCTGAGCTGAAAGGGCGAGCGGCTGCGATACCGAACCGAGGTATCCTGATCGATACCCTGGCACTACAAGAAGCGAAGGCCAGCTCAGAAATCGAAAATATCGTCACGACGCAGGATGAACTCTTTCAAGCGGAGCTATTTCCGGAAGGTCCAGAGTCTCCAGCAGCAAAAGAGGTCTCCCTATATCGCGATGCGCTTAAGTATGGCTTCGATAAACTCACCCAGTTTGAGGGTCTGCTGCCCAATTCAACTATCGTCGGCATGTTCCGTCTCCTCAAGCAGCGGGACGATGGTTTCAGGCAAACTCCAGGCACTGCGCTGAGGAACGATCGGACTGGCGAGATTGTCTATATCCCGCCACAAGATCAGCGAGAGATTGCTTTCGCTATGGATGCCTTAGAGCGGTTCATCAATGACGATCGGTTGTCACCGCTTGACCCGCTCATCAAGATGGCGCTGGTGCATCACCAATTTGAGAGCATACATCCGTTCCCGGATGGAAACGGCCGCATAGGGCGTATTTTGAATGTGCTCTATCTGACACGCGCCAATCTGCTCGAAACCCCTATTCTCTATCTTAGCCGGGCAATCAATAACTCGAAGGGCGAGTATTATCGGCTGCTTCAACATGTGCGCGACACCGCCGAGTGGGAAGGTTGGCTGGTTTACATGCTCAAAGCTGTTGATGAGACAGCAAAGACGACTCTCGATCTCATCGAAAACATTCGCGAGCAGATATCGACAACCAAGCGAAGACTTCGGGAAGAGTTCCCGAAGCTATATTCGCAGGATCTTTTGAATAACCTATTCAGGCATCCTTACACGCGGATCGACTATGTGCAGCAAGAGTTAAATGTCACTCGACAGACTGCTGCTCGCTACCTTGATACGTTGGCGGACGCAGGTTTTGTTAGCAAACATCAAAGCGGCAGAAACAATTACTATATCAACGATCGGCTGGTCGCCCTGTTTTTGAAAGTCTCCGAGTAATAGAATACACTCAAGACAGCGGCTTCGGTGAGACATTGATGCCGTTTTGGCGGGCGGCATCGTGGGTTCAAATCCCACCCTCTCCGCCATTGGATCCCATTCGCGACTTTCAATTTGACGCCAAGTTGTTCCGCTGCAGTCGAAGCTGCCCGCTATGAATTCGGCCGGCGCTTTTCGAAGAAAGCGGCAATACCGGCCTGTGCCTCGTCCGTCTCCCAGCTGTCTGCGAGTTGAGAAATCACGCTGTCGATGATCTCGTCCGTGATGGGCGCGGCGAGAGAACGTGCGAGAGCCTTGGCGCGCGCTGCAGCCTGCGGCGAGGCCGCGATGAATTCGTCCGTCTCCTTGTCGACGGCGCGATCGAGATAGGCGGGCGCGACAACGGAAGCGACAAGACCGATCGACTTGGCATAGGCAGCATCAAACGTTCGGCCGGAGACGAAAAGAGAACGCGCAGCAGAGGCGCCGATCCGCGCTACGACATAAGGGCTGATCGTTGCCGGTATCAGGCCGAGCCGGACTTCCGTCAGGCCGAAACGCGCGGCCTCCGAGGCAATTACGGTGTCACAGACGCTAATCAACCCGATACCGCCGCCGAAGGCGCTTCCGTGGACGCAACCGATGAGCGGCTTCGGCATTTCGTTCAACGCCTTGAACATCATCGCCAGTCGTCGCGCCTCGGCGATTCTCTTCGCCCGGCTCGCCTTGAACTGGGCTCTCATCCACTCCAGGTCGCCGCCGGCACAGAAGCTCTTCCCTGCGCCGGCAAGCACGATGGCGCGTACCCTCTTATCCGACCCAAGCATGCTTGCGGCTTCGGTCAACTCGTCGATCATCTCCGCCGACATGGCATTGTGCTTGTCGTCACGGGCAAGCGTAAGCCGCGCAACACCGCGCTCGTCGATCGAGATCATCAGCGTTTCCGGCATTATCCTGCGCTCCTCAGGCTCTGTGCAAAATGGGCAGCCTGTTCCAGCTTCTCTGCCGAGAGTCCGGTCCGGTAGCCCTTGCGGGCAAGGAACTGCGCGACAGCCAAGGTATCAACGTTCCCCTTCGCGCCGGGGGCATAGGGACAGCCGCCCAATCCGCCCACCGACGCATCGAAAACCCGCAGCCCGTGCTTCAACGAAACCTCGATATTATCGAGAGCCCAGCCGTCGGTGTCATGGAAATGACCGGCAAGCATCGTCGCCGGTGCATAGGAAAGGACCGTCACCAGCATCTGATCGACCTCCTCCGGACGTCCTCGGCCGATCGTATCGCCGAGGCTGATCTCGTAGCAGCCCAATGCATGCAGGCTCTCGACGACCCGCGCCGCCGCATCCGGCGAGACGGCCCCCTCATACGGGCATTCGACCACGCAGCTGACATAGCCGCGCATAGGGACACCGCGCGCATGGCTTGCGTCTGCAACCGGCTTGAAACGTTCGATGCTCTCGGCGATGGAGCAGTTGATATTCTGCTGCGAGAAGCTCTCCGAGGCGGAAGCGAAGATCGCGACTTCGTCCGCGCCCGCCGCCATCGCGGCCTCGAAGCCTTTCATATTCGGTGTCAGAACGGCATAGCGGACCCCCGGCCTTCGCTTGATACCTGCCATCACCTCGGCGGCGTCGGCAAGCTGCGGCACCCACTTCGGGCTGACAAAGCTTGTCGCCTCGATCCGCTCGAAACCACATTCGGAGATCATGTCGATCAGAGCGATCTTCGTCGCCGTCGGGATCAGATCCTTCTCGTTCTGAAGGCCATCACGCGGAGCCATCTCAACGATCGAGACATCCCGCGGCAGCAGTGACGATTCTCCGGGCTGCACAATCACGTCTCCTCTACCCGGAGCGTCAGAAGCACCGCGCCTTCATCAACCTGCTGTCCTTCACTCACCTCAACGGCTTCCACCGTCCCATCGCGGGCCGCAACGAGCGTCAGTTCCATCTTCATCGCTTCCATGACGACAAGCGCATCGCCCTTGGAGACTTCCGCCCCCGAACTCGTGCGCACGATCTTCACAAAGCCCGGCATCGGCGCGATCAACCTGTTGCCGTCAGCCACATCAGCCGCACTGAAATCGAGCGGGTTGCCAAGGTGGAACACATGCGTTCTGTGGTCCACGCTGACAACCATGTGATGCGCCGCCACGCTCGCCTTGACCTGCACCTGTCGGCCATCGACCTCCGCCCTGCAGCCATCATCCTGCCGGCTGACGATCTTCACTGGAATGACTCGTCGGCCATCATGCACGGCAAAGAAATCGAAGCCCTTGGCGGCAACTCGCAGCGTTGAATGCCCACCTTCGTAGGTTAGCACGACGATACGCTGCATTTCGCTCCAGAGCTGCCAGTGCCCCAGCGTCAGCCATGGATCGCCATCCGACGATTGCGTAAGCGCGCCCAGCGACAGGACGGCGGCAAGCGCAACGACGGTGTCGACTGGCGGCTCGATGGCGGTCAGCGATTGCAGATTGCGATCGATCAGCCCGGTATCCGGGTGGCCAGCGGAAAATTCTTCCTGTGCGCTCAGCCTGGCGAGAAAATCGAGATTGGTGGTGACGCCGATGACATGCGAGCTCTGCAAGGCCCTGGTCAGTCGCAACAGCGCGACACTCCGACTGGGCCCGTGCACGACCATCTTCGCGATCAGAGGATCGTAGTGGGCGGAGACCGTGTCGCCGGGACGGATCCCGGCATCGATCCGCGCCGTAACGTCAGGAAAGTCTAGATGCCTGATCGTACCCGTCGCGGGCAGGAAACCTTTGGCCGCATCCTCGGCATAAATTCGCGCCTCGAAGGCCCAGCCGTAGATTTCGAGCTCCGACTGCTTCTTCGGCAGGGGCTCGCCGGCGGCTACGCGCAATTGCCACTCGACCAGATCAACCCCAGTGATTGCCTCAGTGACGGCATGCTCGACCTGAAGGCGGGTATTCATCTCCATGAAATAGAAGCGATCCGGCCAGAGGCCGTTTGACACATCCGCAATGAACTCCACGGTGCCGGCACCGCGATAGGAGATGGCACGCGCCGCGCGCACGGCCGCCTCGC
Organism: Rhizobium sp. CF122; assembly: GCF_000282035.1. Classification (GTDB taxonomy): domain Bacteria; phylum Pseudomonadota; class Alphaproteobacteria; order Rhizobiales; family Rhizobiaceae; genus Rhizobium. The sequence continues at coordinate 16,994 of NZ_AKKA01000031.1, read as the reverse complement.
CCATCGCACGGCGCATTTCCGGCGTCATGCCCGGAGCCGGCGCCTCCTCGATCACCTTCTGATGGCGGCGCTGGAGCGAGCAATCGCGCTCGAAAAGATGAACAACGTTGCCATGCCGATCCCCGAAGATCTGAACTTCGATGTGGCGTGGCCGAACGAGATACCGCTCGATCAACACGGCGTCGTCGCCAAAGGCAGCCTTCGCCTCACGCCGCGCGGCGGCGAGCGCCTCGGGAAATTCCTCTTCGCTGTCGACACGGCGCATGCCCTTGCCGCCGCCGCCAGCGCGGGCCTTGATCAGGACGGGGTAGCCGATCAAGGTCGCCTGATCGGCCAGAAACCCGTCATTCTGTTCCTCGCCGTGATAACCCGGGACAACGGGCACTCCCGACTGGTCCATCAACGCCTTTGCCGCATCCTTTAATCCCATGGCGCGAATGGAAGATGCCTGCGGCCCAATAAAGACGATGCCTGCCGCCTCGACGGCTGCTGCAAAATCGGCATTCTCGGATAGAAACCCATAACCGGGATGAATGGCTTCGGCGCCAGTCCTTTCCGCCGCGGCCAGAATCCGCTCGATAGAGAGATAGCTTTCCTGCGCGCTGGCAGGCCCCAGACGGACAGCCTCATCAGCCATTTCTGCATGTAGCGCGCCGACATCGGCATCCGAATAGACTGCCACAGTGGCAATCCCCATGCGCCTGGCAGTTCGGATCACCCGGCAAGCAATCTCGCCACGGTTTGCGATGAGAATTTTCTGGAACATCGCTACCTCACATCCGGAACAGGCCGAAGCGCGTGTCTTCAATCGGTGCATTCAGCGCCGCAGACAGCGAGAGACCGAGCACATCTCGGCTCTTGGCCGGATCGATCACCCCGTCATCCCAAAGGCGCGCCGACGCATAGAGCGGATGGCTCTGTCGTTCGAAGAGATCGAGCACCGGCTGCTTGAAACTAGCCTCCTCCTCCGGCGTCCAAGGGGTGCCGCCACGGGAAAGCGCCTCTCCCCGGACGGTCGCAAGGACACCGGCCGCCTGCTCTCCGCCCATGACCGAGATGCGGCTGTTCGGCCATGTCCAGAGAAAGCGCGGCGAGAAGGCGCGACCCGCCATGCCGTAGTTACCGGCACCGAAGGAACCTCCAACCAGCATCGTCACTTTCGGCACAGCAGTCGTTGCGACCGCGGTCACTAGCTTGGCACCATTCTTGGCGATGCCTTCTGTCTCGTATTTGCGGCCGACCATGAAGCCTGTGATGTTCTGGAGGAAGACGAGCGGTATCCGGCGTTGCGAGCAAAGCTCGACGAAATGAGCACCCTTCAGCGCCGACTCGGAAAACAGCACGCCGTTGTTCGCAACCACACCCACGGGGATGCCATGGATGTGAGAAAAGCCGCAAATCAACGTCGTTCCATAGCGTGCTTTGAACTCGTCAAAACGGGAACCATCGACGAGACGCGCAATCACCTCGCGCACATCGTAAGGGACGCGCAGGTCGGCAGGGACAATACCGGCGATTTCCGCCGGATCGAAGAGCGGCGCTTCGACCGGCTGACGCTCGACGCCACCCGAGTTGGACCGATTGAGGTTGGCGACAGCGCGTCGAGCCAATGCCAGCGCTTGTGCATCGTCACGAGCGAGATGGTCTGCAACGCCGGAGAGCCTTGTGTGCACGTCGCCGCCGCCGAGGTCCTCTGCCGAGACGACTTCGCCGGTCGCAGCCTTCACCAGCGGAGGGCCGGCAAGGAAGATGGTGCCTTGCCCCTCAACGATGATCGCCTCATCGGACATGGCCGGCACATAGGCACCGCCCGCCGTGCACGAGCCCATGACCACCGCAATCTGCGGAATGCCCGCCGCAGACATGTTCGCCTGATTGTAGAAAATCCGACCGAAATGATCTCGATCCGGAAACACCTCGTCCTGGTTCGGCAGATTCGCACCGCCCGAATCCACGAGGTAGATGCAGGGCAGATTGTTCTGTACGGCGATCTCCTGCGCGCGCAGATGCTTCTTCACCGTCATCGGATAGTAAGTGCCGCCTTTCACCGTCGCATCGTTGCAGACAATCATGCAATCGCGGCCCGAAACGCGACCGATGCCGGTTATCAGGCCAGCGCCGGGCGCCTCGTTGCCATACATGCCGTGAGCCGCGGTCAATCCAATCTCGAGAAACGGTGTCGCCGGATCGAGCAGTCCGGCGATCCGATCCCGCGGCAGCATCTTGCCGCGAGCGACGTGACGCTCACGGGCTGCAGCTCCGCCGCCGTTTGCGGCACTCAAAGCCGCTTCTTCGATGACACGGATCGCTTCGGTCATCGCCGCGCGATTCGTCCTGAAGCTCTCCGAATTCGGCGAAATCTGCGACTTCAAAATCGTCATTCGTCACCAGGATAGGTTATCGGATAAATTCTCTTGTCAAGTCGTCTCCGCGAAAAGCTCGCGGCCGATCAACATGCGCCTGATTTCGGAAGTGCCGGCACCGATCTCGTAGAGCTTTGCGTCGCGCAGCAGCCGGGCCGCAGGATAATCGTTCGTGTAGCCATTGCCCCCGAGCGCCTGGATTGTCTCGAGGGCCATAAGCGTCGCTTTTTCGGCAGCATAAAGAATACAGCCGGCGGCATCCTTGCGTGTCGTCTCGCCGCGATCGCAGGCGGCCGCCACCGCATAAACATAGGCGCGCGCCGTGTTCATGGTCACATACATGTCGGCGAGCTTGCCCTGCATCAGCTGGAATTCGCCAATCGCCTGACCAAACTGCCTTCTCTCGTGAAGATAGGGCACGACGACATCCATGCAGGCCGCCATGATGCCGATCGGCCCAGCGGAAAGGACGACGCGCTCATAGTCCAGTCCCGACATCAGAACGCGCGCGCCACCACCGACGGTGCCGAGCACATTTGCCTCCGGAACCCCACAATTCTCAAAGATCAGTTCGCAGGTATTGGAACCACGCATGCCAAGCTTGTCGAGCTTGGGCCCGGTTGAGAAGCCCTTGAAGGCCTTCTCGACGAGGAAGGCCGTGATGCCGCGCGGTCCCGCTTCCGGGTCGGTCTTTGCGTAGACCACCAGCACATCGGCGTCCGGACCGTTGGTGATCCACATCTTGTTGCCGTTGAGAACGTAACTGTTACCCTGCTTCTCCGCCCGAAGCTTCATCGAAACGACGTCGGATCCGGCGCCCGGCTCGGACATGGCAAGCGCGCCGACATGTTCACCGGAAATCAGGTTGGGCAGGTACCGCGACTTCTGATCAGCGGTTCCATTCCGGCTGATCTGATTGACGCACAAATTGGAATGAGCGCCGTAGCTGAGTCCAACGGAGGCCGAAGCGCGGCTGATCTCTTCCATCGCGATGCAATGGGCCAGATAACCTAATCCGGCGCCGCCGTAGGCCTCTTCAGCTGTGATCCCGAGCAGCCCCATGTCACCCATCTCGCGCCACAACGGCGTTGGGAAACTGTTGCTGCTGTCGGTCTCGGCAGCGAGCGGTGCGATGCGCTCCGTCGCGAAACGTCGAACGCTGTCGCGGAGCGCCTCGATCTCGTCCGCCAGACCAAATCTCAAACCACCGGAATACATGCCTTCCCTCCCAAGTCCGGCGCGCGCTTACCGCAGCGTCCGGTATGCGTGTGTCGTTATTCTCCCGTCATTGTTTTCACGCGCGTATCTTGTCGGCAGCTCCTCCACTGCCGGTCGGCTCGATAAATTTCGTTGAAGAATGTGAAAATGGCAAGCATTTCCGGTCGGCCGGTTTCTGACCGCCCAGTTTGCTCCGGCGAGTATTCGATAGATCTTCCGCCCGCATCTGCCCTTCCTCCCGAAATAGGCAACGACCTGAATACGCACGGGATCTTTGGAGATCCACGTGAGAACAAAAGGATGCTAGCATTGGGCGCGCGGAATTTCTGAACCAAGACGGTTCGTCTTGCGCAAAATATGGAAAGAATTCGTCGCCGGGACGACGCGTTCAACCGCTCAGGGCCATCCGACAAGATCGGCAGCCTAACTGGCGGCAAGCACCGATTGCTATGAGATTAACGCTTGATGGCGCGACCGCTGCGGCTTTCGGCGATTGCCCGCACTTGATGGCGGCGAACCAGCTCGGCCTGTACCTCGGCTTGAAATGTCATGACCTGGGCGCGCACCTCGTCTTCGGAGCAGCCAAGCGACGCCAACTCGTCTGCCAACCGGCGGCACTCTGTCTTCCAGAAGCGCACCGCGTCCTCACCGTGGCGGCGGTCCAGTTCGGCCGCGCACCGATCAATGTCACCGGCGCGCGAGGCGACCGGGAAAAGCACGATCTCGCTTGTCGTCATTGCTTGCAGAGTTTTGTTTGACTGTACTGGCATCGACTCATTCCGTTGCGTTCGACTCATTCCTAGCTGACCATGGTTAACGCTTTCCTCTCCCCATCAGGCAAACGTGCCAGCTCGATCTACCGCGACTCTCACCGGCGGGTTCGGAGCGGGTATTTTGAGCGCTGCCTTCCGCCACAAGCAGGACTTCCGAAACGGCAAAAATGCCGCTAGGCTTCTGCAAGCTGCTTTGTCGGTGCAGCGAGGGGGCTGAAATCGGTGAGAAGTGTGATCGCGAAGCCTGTCGCGGCGGCCATCGTGGTGTTTGCGCGTGCAATTACTGCCGTGCGCGCCATCTGGCCAAATGACGGCATTCCCGAGGGGCAGTGTGTCTATTTCGCCAATCATTCCAGCCACGGCGATTTCATTCTGGTCTGGGCCGTCCTGCCGCCCCGTCTGAGGCGCCGGACGCGCCCCGTTGCCGGCGCGGAATATTGGCTGAAATCATCGATCAACCGTTTCATCGGCCGCTATGTCTTCGACGCAGTGCTTATCGAGCGGGATCGCGAGAAGCGGGCCCGCGACCCGATTGAAGTCATGGCCGAGGTGGTCGATTCCGGATCGTCGCTTATTCTCTTCCCCGAAGGCACTCGCAACCAGACCGATGCTCAGTTGCTGCCATTCAAGAGCGGGCTTTTCCATCTTGCTTCGAGTCGGCCGGACCTTCAGCTCGTGCCGGTCTGGATCAACAATCTCAATCGGGTCATGCCAAAGGGCGAGATTGTTCCGATCCCCCTTATCTGCACCGTGACCTTCGGCAACGCTATGCGAATCGAAGCCGGTGAGAGCAAGGAAAACTTCCTCGACAGGGCGCGCACCGCGCTACTTGATCTTTCACCAAAGCACCCGGGCGGTAACGAATGAATGCAGCAAACTCCGACCTGTGGACGCTTGTTCTTGGTATCTTCACGCTCCTCGTCGTTTCCTCGGCCATTGGCTACCTGCTGCAGCAACGCCTGCCCACCGGTAAGTCGAATGCCGCAATCGAGAACCTGAACGCGCGGATCAAGGCATGGTGGATCATGGTGATCCTGATCGGCCTCGCCTTTCTCGCCGGACGGATCGGCGTGCTCCTCCTTTTTGGTTTCTGCTCTTTCGCGGCATTGCGTGAATTCATTACCCTGACCGACACCAAACGCGCTGATCACTGGGCACTCGCGGCTGCCTTCTTCGTCGTGCTCCCGCTCCAGTATTGGCTGCTGTGGGAGAGGCAATACGGCATCTTCTCGATCTTCATCCCGGTCTACGCGTTCCTCCTAATGCCGATCATCTCCGTATTGCGCGGCGACACCGAGCGTTTCCTGATACGCATCGCCGAGGTGCAATGGGCGCTGATGATCTGTGTATTCTGTGCCTCACACGTTCCGGCATTGTTGACGTTGACGATTCCAGGCTACGAGGGCCGCAACGTTCTCCTGATCGCCTTCCTGGTGATCATCGTGCAGCTTAGCGATGTCCTGCAATATGTCTGGGGCAAGCTGTTCGGTCGCACCAAGATCGCGCCAAGCCTGTCTCCATCGAAGACGGTGGAAGGATTTGTCGGGGGCGTGGCCAGTGCGACACTGATCGGCGCCGCCCTGTGGTGGATCACGCCCTTCACACCGTTTCAGGCCGGGGTCATGGCCTTCGTCATCACGATGATGGGCTTCTTGGGCGGTCTCGTCATGTCGGCGATCAAACGCGACCGCGGCGTCAAGGACTGGGGCCACCTTATCGAAGGCCATGGCGGACTAATCGACCGGCTCGATTCCGTCATCTTTTCCGCACCGATCTTCTTCCACATTGTCCGCTATTGGTGGTCAGCCACATGATGGCGCCGCTACGCCGGCTCGCCCAGAGCAGTGTGATGCACGTGCTTATCGCGTTTGTCGCCATGGGCGGCTGGGCGGTCCTCGCCAACAGCAATCACCCGCTGCAGCGAGCCCTGCTGGCCGGCGTTGTGCAAGGCGGACTCTCGGCCTGCCTCACCTTCTTTCTCAAGACGGTGATCGAACGACTCTCGAAGCAGTTCGAAGGCCGCGCCGGTCTATGGGCGCCACCGTTGATCGCCAGCCTTGGCTCTACTACCGTGCTGATCTCGATCCACGCATTAAGCGGTACGCCGGAAATCCTGAAGACCATAGCAGTGCCACTGGCCGTCTCGACGAGCTACGCGGCGGTCTACAATTACTTTCTCTATCAAAAGAGGATCGAGGCATGACGGAAACGGGCGATCGCCGGCCGTTGGCAAGCAGGGACACGCAATGGGCAAGGCGCATTGCGCAATGGCTGGCGGCGAGATCGATTACGCCGAACCAGATCTCCCAGGTAAGCATGGTCGCCGCGGCGCTGGCGGGCGGCTCCTTTTGCTTTGCCGGTTCTGAGATCGGATGGGGCCGGGCTCTTCTGCTCGTCCTCGCGGCCGCCCTCTGCCAATTACGACTGCTGTGCAATCTCTTCGATGGCATGGTTGCCGTCGAAGGCGGCAAGGGCGCAGCCGACGGACCGTTCTGGAACGAGTTCCCCGACCGCGTCGCCGACATCCTCATCCTGGCCGGTGTGGGGTTTGGCATCGGATCGCCTGGGCTCGGTTGGGCAGCGGCATCCTTTGCCGTGTTGACAGCCTACGTTCGCGAGCTCGGACGAGCAACGGGAACGCCGAGCGACTTCTCAGGCCCGATGGCAAAGCAACACCGCATGGCGACGATCACCGCCGCAGCCGTTCTCTCAATCCTCGAGCCGCTCTGGAACGGGCACAACCAGGTCCTGCTCGTGGCTCTCTGGCTGATCGCCATCGGTGCCGCATTCACGGCACTGCGACGTGGCAGAAATGTCGTTCGAAACCTGAAGGCTGGCCACGCCGACAATTGACGCGCTTCGCTCAATCCTTGCCAGGCGTACCAAAATGCCCGAAAGTGCGCTTTGCAGCCGAACAGAGCAGCAATAGAACGATCGCGCCGCTTCTTCTTTTCCCCGAAGCGGCCTTGGACTAGCCTCGCTTCGGCGAGGCATTTTTCTTTTCTCCGCATTTATAAGATTTTTATATCCGCGGCCTGCCGCCAATCTCGAACGCTTATGCGCTTCGGTCGCATATTAACGTCCGAGAGATCCAAGGATCATCTCCACGCCAGAAAGCATGAAAGGTGCCATCCGGTGGATGGCGCCCTTTGTCTTGTCTGACTCCAGAAGAACAACAGGAGTCAAGATCGATGATGGACATAGTTCTACTCGCCACAGCAATCGTATTTTTCGCCCTATGCTTTGCTTACACCAAAGCCTGCGACCGGCTTTGACCGGAGGAAGCGCCATGACCCTCGACTATATTCTGAGCGGTGGCGTCACCGTGTTCCTCACGGTCTACCTCACCTACGCTCTCATTCGCCCCGAGCGTTTTTGACCGTCGCATCCCTTGCGGGAACTACGCGCCAGGCAGAACCAATCGGGTATTGAAAGTTACCTCCCATGACCCTCAACGGATGGCTTCAGATCCTGCTTTACTGCGGGATCATCATCGTGCTCGTCAAACCGCTCGGCGGCTACATGACACGCGTCTTCAGTGGCGAGCGCACGCTTCTCTCACCAGTCCTCGTTCCGATCGAACGAGGGCTCTACGCGCTTGCCGGCACCAGCGAACGCGAAGACCAACACTGGACTTCGTATGCATTTGCGATGCTGATGTTCAACCTCCTCGGCGTCATCGTTCTCTATGCTCTGATGCGCCTGCAGGCCGTCCTGCCCTATAACCCGGCAGGCATGGCTGCCGTCGGGCCCGAGCTTTCCTTCAACACTGCTACGAGTTTCGTCAGCAATACCAACTGGCAGAACTACGGCGGCGAAAGCACGATGTCCTATCTTACGCAGATGGCCGGGCTGACTGTGCAGAACTTTGTTTCTGCCGCAACCGGCATGGCGATTGCTATCGGGCTCATACGCGCGTTCTCGCGTGCGTCGGGTAAGGCGATCGGCAACTTCTGGGTCGATATGGTGCGTAGCACGCTCTACATCCTCCTGCCGATCTGCATCGTGTTGACGCTGGTCTATGTCTATCTTGGCGTTCCACAGACCTTGGGCCCCTATGTCGACGCAACGACCCTCGAGGGCGCCAAGCAGACGATCGCCCTCGGCCCTGTCGCCTCGCAACTTGCCGTCAAGATGCTCGGCACCAACGGCGGCGGCTTCTTTAACGTCAACTCGGCGCATCCGTTCGAGAACCCCGACAACATCTCGAACATGATCCAGATGGTCTCGATCTTCGCAATCGGCGCCGCCTTCACCAACGTCTTCGGCCGCATGGTCGGCAACCAGCGGCAGGGTTGGGCAATCCTCGCCACCATGGGAATCCTGTTCATCGCCGGTGTGACAGTCACTTACTGGGCTGAATCCGCGGGCAACCCTCTGATGCATGCCTTTGGTCTGCAGGGCGGCAACATGGAAGGCAAGGAAGTCCGCTTCGGCGTCGCCATGTCATCGCTCTTTGCGGTCATAACAACCGCTGCGTCCTGCGGCGCGGTCAACGCGATGCACGGCAGCTTCACGGCGCTCGGCGGCCTGATCCCGCTCATCAACATGCAGCTTGGCGAAGTCATCGTCGGCGGCGTGGGCGCGGGCTTCTATGGCATCCTGCTCTTCGTCATCATCGCGATCTTCGTCGCTGGGCTGATGGTCGGACGCACGCCGGAATATCTTGGTAAGAAGATCGAAGCCAAGGAGATGAAGATGGCAGTGCTTGCCATTCTTTGCTTGCCGCTTGCGATGCTCGTTTTCACGGCGATCGCCAGCGTCCTGCCGTCCGCCGTTGCCTCGATCGGCACTGGCGGCCCACATGGCTTCTCCGAGATCCTGTATGCTTACACCTCGGCTGCCGCGAACAACGGCTCCGCCTTCGGCGGCCTGACCGGCAACACGCCCTGGTACAACATCACGCTCGGTATCGGCATGCTGATGGGCCGCTTCCTGGTCATCGTTCCGGCACTCGCGATCGCGGGATCGCTCGTTGCCAAGAAGACCGTTCCGGCCTCCGCCGGCACCTTCCCGACGGATGGCCTCCTCTTCGTGGGCCTGCTCACCGGCACGATCCTGATCGTCGGCGGCCTGACTTTCTTCCCGGCGCTGGCGCTTGGCCCGGTCATCGAGCACCTGGTCATGATCGCCGGCCAGACCTTCTGAGGTGAAGCATGATCCTTCGTCACAGGCTTCGCAAATCCTTCAACGCACGTCCCGGTTCGCCGGGACGTGACAGCCAGCGGATGACCCGCGCCTCCGACATCATCCTCGTGATGCTCGCCGGTCTCCTCGTCATCGTCGCGGTCCTTCGGATTCTGCACGGCTGATCGCACAACGGTCGCCTTACTCTTTCAAGCTGGAGTCTCTTATGAGCCAGGCAAAATCAGCGAGCATCATGGATTCTCGCATTCTCATTCCGGCCGTGGGCGCCGCTTTTAGAAAGCTCAACCCTCGGGCACTTGCAAGAAACCCGGTCATGTTTGTTGTGGCCACGGTCTCGACGCTGACCACCCTCCTTTTCATCCGCGATCTCGTCACCGGCGGCGAAAGTCTCGGCTTCTCCTTCCAGATCAACCTCTGGCTCTGGTTCACCGTGCTCTTCGCCAACTTCGCCGAAGCAGTCGCCGAAGGGCGAGGCAAGGCACAGGCGGACTCGCTGCGCAAGGCCCGCACCGAGACTCAGGCAAAACTGCTGACGGCCAATAACGGCACCGGCTACCGTCTCGTTCCGGGCACGAGCCTGAAGGTCGGCGATCTCGTCCTCGTCGAGGCTGGCGACATCATTCCCTCCGACGGCGAGGTGGTTGAGGGCGTAGCCTCGGTCAACGAAGCCGCGATCACCGGCGAATCCGCTCCGGTTATCCGCGAGTCCGGCGGCGACCGTTCAGCCGTTACCGGTGGCACGCAGGTCCTGTCCGATTGGATACGCGTCCGCATCAGCGCTGCCGCGGGACACACCTTCCTCGACCGCATGATTTCGCTCGTCGAAGGCGCGGAGCGCCAGAAGACTCCTAACGAAATCGCGCTCAACATCCTGCTCGCAGGCATGACGCTGATTTTCGTTCTGGCAACCGCCACGATCCCGAGCTTTGCAAGCTATGCCGGCGGCTCTATTCCAATTATCATCCTTGTCGCTCTTTTCGTGACACTGATCCCGACCACCATCGGAGCGCTTCTCTCGGCGATCGGCATTGCGGGCATGGACCGTCTCGTGCGCTTCAACGTACTTGCCATGTCTGGCCGCGCAGTTGAAGCAGCTGGTGACGTCGATACGTTGCTCCTTGACAAGACGGGAACGATCACCCTCGGCAACCGTCAGGCGACGACGTTCCGCCCGGTCCGCGGCGTCACCGAACAGGACCTCGCAGACGCGGCACAGCTTGCTTCGCTGGCCGACGAAACGCCGGAAGGCCGCTCGATCGTCGTGCTCGCCAAGGAAAAGTATGGCATCCGCGGCCGCGATATGGCGAGCCTGAAGGCCACGTTCGTGCCATTTACCGCTCAGACCCGTATGAGCGGTGTGGATGTTGAAGGCTCGTCGATCCGCAAGGGCGCTGTCGATGCCGTGCTTGCCTACGTCGGCGCCGCACCGGCACAGGTTTCAGGCAATGCGGTCGTTGCCATTCGCAGCATCACCGAGGTCGTGCGGGAACTGCAGGCGATCGCCGATGAGATCGCCAAGGCAGGCGGTACACCGCTGGCCGTTGCCCGCGATGGACGCCTTCTCGGCATCGTCCAGCTGAAGGACATCGTCAAAGGCGGCATTCGCGAGCGTTTCGCTGAACTGCGCCGGATGGGCATCCGCACGGTGATGATTACAGGCGATAACCCGATGACCGCCGCAGCCATCGCCGCTGAGGCCGGCGTCGATGACTTTCTCGCGCAGGCAACGCCGGAGAACAAGCTGTCCCTCATTCGTGAGGAGCAGGCCAAGGGCAAGCTGGTTGCGATGTGCGGCGATGGCACGAACGACGCCCCCGCCCTCGCCCAGGCTGATGTCGGCGTCGCCATGAACACCGGCACGGTTGCCGCCCGCGAGGCCGGCAACATGGTCGACCTTGACAGCGACCCGACGAAGCTCATCGAAATCGTCGAGATCGGCAAGCAGTTGCTGATGACCCGCGGCGCGCTGACAACCTTCTCGATCGCCAATGACATTGCCAAGTACTTTGCCATTATCCCGGCAATGTTCCTGGCCTTCTATCCGCAGCTCGGTGTGCTGAACATCATGGGCCTGGCGACCCCGCAGAGCGCCATCCTGTCCGCCATCATCTTCAACGCGCTGATCATCGTCGCGCTGATCCCGTTGTCGCTCAAGGGTGTGAAATACCGCGCGATCGGCGCCGGCGCGCTGCTCTCCCGCAACCTACTCATTTACGGCGTCGGCGGCATCATCGTCCCGTTCATCGGCATCAAGGCAATCGACATGGTCATTACGGCCATCGGTCTCGCCTAAGGAGTTGACATCATGTTGAAAGAACTTCGTCCCGCAATCGTCATGATCGTTGCCACCACCGCGATCACCGGTCTGCTCTACCCGCTCGCCATGACAGGCGCCGCGCAAGCGCTTTTTCCGACCCAAGCAAATGGCAGCTTGATCGAGAAGGACGGCACGGTAATCGGCTCGACACTCATCGGCCAAGCGTTCACGAGTGACAAATACTTCCACGGTCGTCCTTCGGCAGCGGGCGATGGATACAACGCCGCCGCGTCGTCCGGCTCGAACCTTGGCCCGACGAGCCAGAAGCTGCTTGATCGCGTGAAGACTGACTATGAAGCAGCAAAGGCCACCAATCCAAATGCTGAGGTCCCGATCGATCTTGTAACGGCCTCCGGCAGCGGCCTCGATCCGCACATCTCGCCTGAGGCCGCTTACTTCCAGATACCGCGGGTCGCAAAGGCGCGTGGGGTCGACGAAGCCAAACTGAAGGCGATTGTCGATGCCGCTGTCAATAGCCCAGAGCTCGGCATTCTCGGCGAACCCACCGTCAATGTTCTGGCATTGAACCAGTCCCTTGATGCTTCTATGTCTGAGTAAGGTTGGAAGCCCCGGGTGCCTGCGTGCGACCGGGGCTTGCTCGTCAGGGAAAGATGACCCGCATGCCGGAAGACAACCGCGACAAGGTTGGCAGGCCCTCGCCCGATGCGCTGCTTGAGAAGGCGCGTCAGGAGACCCGCGGCCGTCTGAAAATCTTCCTCGGTGCCGCGCCAGGAGTAGGCAAGACCTACGAGATGCTGGAGTCGGGCCGTGCCAAGATGTCCGATGGCGTCGATGTGGTGATCGGCATCGTCGAGACCCATGGACGCAAGGAAACACAGGCTCTGGTCGACGGCTTCGAAGTCATCCCCCGCGTCAAGATCGATTACAAGGGCCGCCCCCTCGAGGAAATGGATATCGACGCTATCCTCGCACGCCAACCAAGCCTCGTTCTCGTTGACGAACTTGCTCATACGAACGCCGAGGGTAGCCGCCATCCGAAACGCTACCTCGATGTAAAGGAACTGCTCGAGCGCGGCATCGACGTCTACTCTACGCTGAACATTCAACATGTAGAAAGCCTGAACGACGTTGTCTCGCAGATCACCCGCATCCGCGTGCGAGAGACGGTCCCGGATTCGATCATCGACATGGCCGATGACGTCGAGATTATCGATCTAACGCCAGATGATCTGATCAAGCGGTTGCACGACGGAAAAGTCTATGTTCCAAAGACTGCCGAACGGGCTCTGACCAACTATTTCACCCCCGGCAATCTGACGGCGCTGCGCGAACTCGCATTACGCAAAACCGCGCAGCGCGTTGACGACCAGCTTTTGACTCACATGCAAGCGCATGCCATCGCTGGTCCCTGGGCCGCCGGTGAAAGGGTTCTTGTATCTGTCGATCAGCACCCGCGCTCAGCCTCGCTGGTACGCTATGCGTCACGAATGGCCGCTCGACTACGCGCGCCATGGGCGGCGGTGTATGTAGAGACCAACCGATCCATCAGCCTGACGGAAGCTGACCGCGACACAATTGCGGCCACACTCCGCCTCGCTGAACAGCTCGGTGGTGAAGCAATCACCATTCCCGGCCGGGAAGTCTCGGAGGAGCTTGTCCGTCACGCCGCGGCCAACAATGTCACGCACATCGTCATCGGCGCCCCCAGCAAGCCGACATGGCGGGACTGGCTTCACCGTTCCATAGCCGACGATCTAATCAGAACATCGGGCAATATCAGCGTCCACGTGATTTCCGGTAGTGAGAAGGAAGGAGCATCCACGCGCGGCGTCAAAGTCGCCCCCTCCTCGCCCGTCTTTAACATCCAGGCGTATCTCTCCGCCACAGCCTATGTGGCAATCGCGCTCATCGCTGGTGTGGTACTTGATCAGGTTCTTGATGTCCGCAACCTCGCCCTCGTATTCCTGATGGCAGTGCTGACTTCAGCGGTGATTCACGGGCTTCGTCCAGCGCTCTACACCTGCATCATCAGCGCACTGTCCTTCAATTTCTTCTTCCTGCCACCACGCTATACGCTGACGATCAGCGATCCGGAGAGCGTGCTTGCACTCTTCTTCTTCCTGGGCGTCGCCGTCATCGCGAGCAACCTGACCGCAACGGTCCAACGCCAGGCAGCGGCGGCCCGCCAGCGCGCCAGGACGACGGAAGACCTCTACCTCTTCTCCAAGAAACTCGCCGGCACCGGCACGCTCGATGACGTTCTCTGGGCCACCGCATTCCAACTGGCGTCGATGCTTAAAGTGCGCGTCGTTCTCCTGCTGCCCGAAGAAGGCAGCATCGCCGTCAAAGCCGGCTATCCGCCGGATGATACGCTCGACGAGGCCGATATTGCTGCTGCGCGCTGGGCGTGGGAGCACAATCACGCAGCCGGCCGCGGCGCCGATACATTGCCGGGCGCTAAGCGCCTCTATGTGCCGCTGCGAACCGGACGCGCCGCCGTTGGCGTGATCGGCCTCGACAATGACCGGCGCGACGGCCCTCTCCTGACACCGGAACAGCAACGTCTTCTCGACGCATTGGCGGACCAGGCGGCCCTTGCGATCGAGCGCATTCAACTCGTGGCGGATGTTGATCGCGCAAGACTTGCTGCTGAGGCGGACCGTTTGCGCTCTGCCTTGCTGACCTCGATCTCGCACGACCTGAAAACGCCGCTCGCGGCTATCCTTGGCGCTGCAGGTACGCTGCGTGACTACCTCGATTCCATGCCGCAGGAAGATCGTGTGGATCTTCTATCGACCGTTGTCGACGAGTCCGAACGGCTCAACCGCTTTATTGCCAACCTGCTGGACATGACGAAAATCGAGTCCGGGGCGATGGAGCCGAACTATGCGTTGCACTATGCCGGCGACATTGCGGGAAGCGCGCTGCGCCGTGCCGAGAAAATTCTCACGCACCACAAGACCGTCATGACGATTCCGACGGACCTGCCGATGGTCCGTGTCGATCCTGTGTTGTTCGAACAGGTGGTTTTCAATCTGCTCGATAATGCTGCCAAATATGCGCCGCAAGGGTCATCGATCCTTATCGATGGGTGGACGGACGAATATAATGTCATGATTCAGGTTTCGGACGAGGGACCGGGCATTCCGCCAGCTGACGTGGATCGCGTCTTCGATACATTCTATCGCGTGCGCAAAGGCGACCAGGTTCGCGCGGGGACGGGCCTCGGCCTCTCCATCTGTCGCGGTTTTGTCGAGGCGATGGGTGGAACGATCACTGCCGGAAATCGCTCCGATCGTTCCGGTGCCGTCTTCACCATCCGTCTTCCACGACCAAATGAAATTCCGAAATTGGATGAGCTCAAATGACCGGTTCAGCCGTTAGAATTCTCGTCGTCGACGACGAGCCTCCGATACGCAAGCTGCTTCGCGTCGGTCTCACCGCGCAAGGCTATGAAGTGCACGAGGCGCCGAACGGCGCTGCGGCCCTACAATCGGCGAAGGACGAACCACCTGATCTGATCGTGCTCGACCTCGGCCTGCCGGACAAATCAGGTCACGAACTGTTGAGGGAGTGGAGAGACGCCGGCCTCACCTTGCCGATCGTGATCCTCTCCAGCCGCACAGACGAAACGGGTATCGTCAACGCTCTCGAGGCTGGGGCCGATGACTACCTGACAAAGCCGTTTGGCATGAACGAACTCGGCGCCCGGCTGCGTGTCGCCCTGCGCCATCGATTGCAACAACAGGGCGAGCGGGCGATCTTTCAGGCCGGAGGCCTGTCCATCGACCTCGTCAAGCGCATCGTCAAGATCGATGGCAGGGAGATCAAGCTCTCTCCCAAGGAATACGATATTCTGCGGGTCCTTGCTCAGCACGCCGGGAAGGTCCTGACCCACCAGTTCCTGCTGAAGCAGATCTGGGGACCGGCTGCCGACGTGCAATATTTGCGCGTCTACGTTCGCCAGCTGCGCCAGAAGATCGAACAGAGCCCGGACCAGCCGCAATACATCACGACGGAAACCGGTGTCGGATACAGACTGAAAGAAGCGGATCCACCGCAGGTCTAACCTAGTTCATCGATAGGCACGCTCAGACAACGCACGCATGCCGAGCCCAACCATCACTTCGTAAGCGATGCGACGCCGCATCGGATTGTGTAGCCGGATTGCCGTCGAGCCGAGGAACTGGGTCTCAAGGTGATCGAATGCCTTGAGCTCGGGTGAAGTCTTGACCGTGTGCGAATAAAATTCGTGGAATGTCTGGCGGCACACATAGGTCTTGTATTTCGTCAGGCAGAAAACGGAAAAGCGACCGGCCTCGGCGCGCAGGAAGTCAGTGACGCCGGCAGTGACCTCCGGCCAGGCCGGATTGAAGGTGTCGTCGAAAACGATGATCCCGTGCTCGGCAAGCGACGCGGCGGCAAGATGACTATCGGCCTCGACGTGATGCAGCATGTGGCCACCGTCGATGCTGAAGAAGCGGACCATGCCAGCCCTCTCGATAATGTCCCCGGGCCTGATCAGCGTGCTGTCGCTCTTGATGACGCATTCTGCATCCACGGAAAGGCCAAGTTGACGGCCGCCAGCCAGGAAACGTTCATACTGCGTCGCGCCATGATCGGGGTTCACGATATCGAAGGGATCGACAGCCACGATCTTCTCCGTCTCTCCGCAGATTTTCCGCAGCAAGAAATAGGATCGGCCGTAGTAGACACCAATCTCGGCTAAGCCACCTTGCAAGGATGCCGATTGCTGGGACCGCAAAACCGCAAGAAAGACCAGCGCATCAGGCGGATCAATATATCCTTCGATCGCCTGAAGATCATGGAATATAAACTTTCTGATCGATGAATTCATTGAATTGCGCTTTCAGATTCATCAACAGATATGCCAACGCAAACAATTCTTCGCAGAAACTGCGAACAGAAGTCAATTCTATTTAAAATGACACATAAACTTTATCCATTATTACGCTAAGTTGCATGCGTGATTGAAAACTAATGCCGATATTATAGTCAAATATGCTTCTTGACGAGCATTATTGAACAGTCACTCCGACCGAAAAGCTTCGCACGATCAATTTGCTAAGCCGTCGTCGATAAAAAGAGGGCGACGTCCGTTGCACCATCGTTTCGTTCTTTTTCTCGCCATCGACCTGCTCTAAGTCTTCTCCATCCGAAACGAGAATTGAAGGTGGTGCATGGCAGGTGAAA
>NZ_AKKA01000030.1 GCF_000282035.1 Rhizobium sp. CF122 | reverse complement strand
GCAACTTCTGTCTGATGTGGCAGCCGCTGTCGACGAGCCGGCAATCGAAGCCGTGCGTGTCGGCGCACTCGGCAAGAAGGGTTCGGTATCCGAGCTCCTGAAGACGCTGGGCGCGATGACGCCGGAAGAGCGCCAGACGCGTGGCGCCGCCATCAACGCGCTGAAGAACGCCGTCACGGACGCGATCACGGAACGCAAGGCGGAGCTCAAGAAGGCCGCGATCGATGCGCGCCTGAAGGCAGAGACGGTCGACGTCAGCCTGCCGGTCCGCTCTTCTCCGGTCGAGCGTGGCCGCATCCATCCGATCAGCCAGATCATCGACGAGATCACCGCGATCTTCGGTGACATGGGCTTCTCGATCGCCGAGGGCCCCGATGTCGAGACCGACTACTACAATTTCACGGCGCTGAATTTCCCGGAAGGTCACCCGGCCCGCGAGATGCACGACACCTTCTTCTTCAATCCGGACGAGAACGGCGAGCGCAAGGTGCTGCGCACCCACACCTCGCCGGTGCAGGTGCGCACCATGGAAGCGCAGAAGCCGCCGATCCGCATTATCATCCCGGGCAAGACCTACCGCCAGGATTCAGATGCCACGCACTCGCCGATGTTCCATCAGGTCGAAGGCTTGGTCGTCGACAAGAAGGCGAACGTCGCCAACATCCGCTGGGTGCTCGAAGAGTTCTGCAAGTCCTTCTTCGAGGTTGATAGCGTGACGATGCGCTTCCGCCCGTCCTTCTTCCCCTTCACTGAACCGTCCTTCGAGGTCGACATCCAGTGCGACCGCTCAGGCCCGATCGTCAAGTTCGGCGAAGGCACCGACTGGATGGAAATCCTCGGCTGCGGCATGGTGCATCCGAACGTGCTGCGCGCCGGTGGCCTCGATCCGGATGAGTATCAGGGCTTTGCCTGGGGCATGGGGCTCGACCGCATCGCCATGCTGAAATACGGCATGCCCGACCTGCGCGACTTCTTCAACGCCGATGTCCGCTGGATGACCCATTACGGCTTCCGCCCGCTCGACATGCCGACCCTGTTCGGCGGATTGAGCGCGTAAGCCAATGCCGACCTTGCTGATCTGGCATGGGTACAAGTTCAGGTTCTACGCTTTGGATGTCGGCAAACCACCGCATGTCCATATCGTCAAGGACGGAAAGTCCCTGAAGGTCTGGCTGAAGAGTTTGGAAGTCGCGCAGAACAAAGGGTATAGTGATCAGGAAATAGGAAGGCTGCTCAAGGTGGCCTCCGAGCATCGTGACGAATGGATAGGCGCTTGGGATGACACTTCTTTGGCCTTTGAAACCGACGAAATGCAACCAGTTCGGGCTTGGTGCGCCGGTGGTGAGGTCTACGTCGCGCTCGCGGACGGGCGTGTCATCGCAACGCCTCTTTGGTGGTATCCCTTCCTGTCGGAACTCGACGATGGCGAACTCAACGACATCGAGTTGATGTACGAAGGGATTTGGTGGACCGCCATCGACGAGGGTATTTCGGTTAAATACATGTTCTTGGGCATAAAGGCCCCTGGCGCCAAGGCCCCGGAAAGGGCTGCCTGACCGACCGATTGATGATTTTTGAGACGAGAACAAGACAATGAAATTCACGCTTTCCTGGCTCAAGGATCATCTTGAGACCGACGCCACCCTCGATGAAATCTGCACGCGGCTGACCGAGATCGGGCTCGAGGTCGAGAATGTCGACGACAAGGCGGCGTTCAAGCCCTTCGTCATCGCCAAGGTCCTCTCGGCCGAAAAGCACCCGCAGGCCGATCGCCTGAAGGTGCTGTCGGTCGACACGGGCAAGGGCGCGCCGGTCCAGGTCGTCTGCGGTGCTCCGAATGCGCGCGCCGGCCTGATCGGCGCCTTTGCGGCGCCCGGTACCTATGTTCCCGGCATTGACGTAACACTTGCCGTCGGCAACATCCGCGGCGTCGAAAGCCACGGCATGATGTGCTCCGAGAAAGAGCTGATGATCTCCGACAATCACGACGGCATCATCGACCTTCCGGAAGATGCGCTGGTCGGCCAGAGCTACGCCGCCTACGCTCATCTCGACGATCCCATGATCGAGATCAACCTGACGCCCAACCGTCCGGATTGCACGTCGATCTACGGTATCGCCCGCGATCTGGCCGCCTCCGGCCTCGGCACGCTGAAGGCGCCGGCCGCCCCGTCCTTTGCCGTCGAAGGTGAAACGACCGTCAAGGTGACGCTCGATCTCGATGACGAGAAGCTTTGCCCCGGCTTTGCGCTGCGCCTCGTGCGCGGCGTCAAGAACGGCCCGAGCCCGAAGTGGATGCAGCAGCGTCTGCTCGCGATCGGCCTTCGTCCGATCAACGCGCTGGTCGATATCACCAACTACATGACCTTCGACCAGGGTCGCCCGATGCACGTCTTCGACGCCGCCAAGGTCAAGGGCAACCTGACCGTCCGTCGCGCCAAGGACGGCGAGACGGTGCTTGCGCTCGATCAGCGCGAATACAAGCTTGGCCCCAACAATGTCGTGATCGCTGACGCTGATGGCATCGAGTCGATCGGCGGCATCATGGGCGGCGAGCATTCCGGCTGCGACGAGAACACCACCGACGTCCTCATCGAGAGCGCTCTCTGGGATCCGATGAACATCGCGAAGTCCGGTCGCGGCCTCGGTATCATCACCGATGCCCGCTACCGGTTCGAGCGTGGTGTCGATCCGGAATACATGGTGCCCGGCCTCGAGCGGACCACCGAACTGGTCCTCGAACTCTGCGGCGGCATCGCGGCCAAGGCCGACGTCGTCGGCTACAAGGGCCATGAACCGAAGATTGTCGATTTCCCCTATTCGGAGGTCAAGCGTCTGACGGGTCTCGAGGTCTCCACCACGGAAAGCACCGAGATCCTGACGCGCCTCGGCTTCAAAGTCTTCGGCTCCGGCGAGCGGGTTTCGGTCGCCGTTCCCTCCTGGCGTCCCGATGTCGACGGCAAGGCCGATCTCGTCGAGGAAGTCATGCGCATCCATGGCGTCGACAACATCAAGCCGGCGCCGCTGGAAAGCCATGCGGCCGTCAACGGCAAGATCCTGACGATGCTGCAGATCCGCACCCGCATCGCCAAGCGCGCACTGGCCTCGCGCGGCATGCTGGAAGCGGTCAACTGGTCCTTCATTTCGGAAGATCAGGCGAAGCTCTTCGGCGGCGGTTCGCCGGCGCTCAAGCTTGCCAATCCGATTGCATCAGACATGTCCGACATGCGCCCGTCCCTACTGCCGGGCCTGCTCAGCGCCGCCCAGCGCAATGCCGACAAGGGCTATGGCGACGTCGCCATTTTCGAAGTCTCCGGCACCTATGAGAACGACCGGCCGGAAGGCCAGCGCCGCGTCGCCGGCGGCATCCGCCGCGGGACAGCATCGCTGGCCGGCGCTGGCCGCATGTGGTCGAACAATGCCAAGGGCGGCGGCAAGCCGGTCGATGTCTTCGACGCCAAGGCCGATGCGCTCGCCGTGATCGAAGCCTGCGGCCTGCCGATGGGCAATATCCAGATCGAGCAGGGCGGACCGGAATGGTATCACCCGGGCCGCTCCGGCACGATCAAGATGGGGCCGAAAATCGTTCTCGGCTATTTCGGCGAGTTCCATCCTTTAACGCTGGAAGCACTGGATGTGTCCGGCGCGCTGTGCGGCTTCGAAGTCTATATCGATGCGATGGCCGAGCCGAAGAAGAAGGCGACCCGCACCAAGCCGGCACTGGAGCTTTCGCCGTTCCAGGCCGTCAAGCGCGACTTCGCCTTTGTCGTCGACAAGTCGGTGGAAGCGGGCGCGATCATCAAGGCCGCATCGGGCGTCGACCGCAAACTCGTAACCGGTGTCAACGTCTTCGACATCTTTGAAGGTGCGTCGCTCGGCGAAGGCAAGAAGTCGGTGGCAATCGAGGTGCAGATCCAGCCGGTCGAGCGCACCCTGACCGACGAGGATTTCGAGGCACTGACTGAGAAGATCGTCGCCAGCGTGACGAAGTTCACCGGCGGCGTCCTCAGGGCCTGAGGATATTGCGTTTTTTGAGATCAAAGGCCGGCGATAGTCTCGCCGGCCTTATTATGTGTGGAGATAATAGAGCTTGTTGACGATCATCCAGCGGCCCTCGATCTTCAGCATCGACAGATAGTCGGTGAAGCGCATGCCAGCGAAATCGTCGCTGACCTTCACGCACGCCGCATCGCCGACGACGTCAAGCATCTGGATGTCCATATGGGGCTGTGTTGTGGGCGGCGCCGAGCCCTCGGCGACGATCGCAGCGATGAATTCTTCCCGGTTCAGCCACTCCACGGCGTTTTCGTAGTGCCCGATAATGTCGCATCGCGGATGAAAGGCCTTCCGCAATGCAGCTTCGTTCGCGAAGGTCATGCCTTCGACATAAAGATGAACGACTGCTTCGATTGCTTGCTGGTCCGACATGTCTCACCTCGCCAGAACATGTCCATAGCATAGTGCAGGGACTGCTTGCGGCAAGGTCGCCGAAGGATGCGGTATGCATTCGAAGCTTCAACCTTTAGAGGTTGGTCATCGCCAGCGATGCATCCGAGTAGCGCTTGCCGGCGATCTGATCGAGCCGAATGGTCTCGGTCAGTTCGGTCAACTCCGTCTTGCTCAGCACGATATCGGCCGCAGCGGCATTCTGCTCCAGATGGTTGGTCTTGCGCGCGCCAGGGATCGGCACAATGTCGTCGCCCTGGTGCAGGACCCAGGCGAGGGCCAGCTGCGCGGTGGTCACGCCCAGTTCCTTCGCGAGCGCTTCGAGCTTGGCCACGAGTGCCGCGTTCGCGTCGAAATTACCGGACTGGAAGCGCGGCAGCTGGCGCCGGTAATCATCTGCGTCGAGGTCTTCCAGCGTCTGGATCGCCCCAGTCAGAAAGCCGCGTCCGAGCGGGCTGAAGGGTACAAAGCCGATGCCCAATTCGCGGCAGGTATCGAGAACGCCATCTTCGGGATCGCGGGACCAAAGCGAATATTCGCTCTGCAGCGCCGCAATCGGGTGGACGGCATGGGCGCGGCGGATCGTGGCGCTGCCGGCCTCGGAGAGCCCGAGTGCGCGGACCTTGCCTTCCCGCACCAGCTCAGCCATGGCGCCGACGGTCTCCTCTATCGGCACATCAGGATCGACACGATGCTGGTAGAAGAGGTCGATCGTCTCGACGCCAAGGCGCGTCAGCGAGGCTTCGGCGACCCGCTTCACATTTTCCGGGCGGCTGTCGACACCCGTCGCTGCGGCCGGCCCTGACTTTTCGGGATCGAGCTTGAAGCCGAACTTGGTGGCAATCACGACGCGCTCGCGCACTGACTTCAGCGCCCGGCCGAGAAGCTGTTCATTGGTGTAGGGGCCGTACATTTCGGCGGTGTCGAAGAAGGTGACGCCGAGTTCGACGGCGCGGTGCAGCGTCTTGATTGCTTCCTTTTCATCGCCGGCGCCATAAGCGGAGCTCATGCCCATGCAGCCGAGGCCGACGGCAGAGACGGTCAGATCGTTTCCGAGTTTGCGGGTTTTCATGCGGAGGCTCCTTTGTCGAGCGAAGTTCAAACCGCGGTCGATGCCGGCGGTACCGACGTAACGTAGCGCCCGATCAATCATCAAAAAATACGTGCAATACATAACAGGCTGTTCTAATGATTCGATCAATGAACCGGACACAGCTTGCCCAACTCGCCGTTCTTGCCGCCGTTTCCGAACGGCGGAGTTTTCGCGCGGCTGCCAAGGAGTTGGAGATTGCGCCCTCTGCCGTCAGTCATGCGATCTCCAGCCTGGAGGAGAGCCTTGGCGTTCGACTTCTGGCGCGGACAACGCGTAGCGTGGCGCCGACCGAAGAGGGCCGCCTTTTGTTGCAGCGCCTGAAGCCGGCGCTGGACGAGATCGGGATCGCGCTGGCAGCCGTCACCGAGGCCGGCGGAAGACCGGCCGGCAATCTACGCATCACCGCCCCACGCTTTGCCTCGGATATCCTGCTTGCGCCGCGGCTCGGCGAGTTCCTGAACCGCTATCCCGACATCACCCTCGAAATTGCCAATGAGGATGGCTTCACCGATATTGTCAGGGAAGGTTTCGACGCCGGCATCCGGTTGGAGGAGAGCCTTGAGGCGGATATGATCGCAGTGCGGGCCTCGCCCAGCCTGACGACGGTGATTGCGGGTTCTCCCGAATATTTCGGGCGGCACCCCAAACCTCTGCATCCTTCCGATCTCGTCCACCATCGCTGCATCAAGCGGCGCTTCACCAACGGTACGATCTACCGCTGGGAGTTCGAGAAGGACGGGCAGGAACTCGTCGTCGCGGTTGATGGGCCATTGATCGTCGCCGAGGACAGGCTGGCGCTGATGGCGGCGCTGAACGGCGCCGGGCTCGCCTATCTCTTCGATCTGCGCGTCGAGGATGAACTGGCAAGCGGAAAGCTCGTGCGCGTGCTCGAGGACTGGTGCTCACCCTATCCCGGGCCGTTCATCTACTATCCCAGCCGCCGCCAGATGCGGCCGGCCCTGCGCGCCTTCATCGACTTCTTCAGATATAGCCCACAGGCATAAGAAAACGGGTGGTCCGCAGCGCGTCGACAGGGGAGGGTCGCATGGAAGCAGGAGGCGGTGTATGAAAAAGCCAGGTTCCATGAAGGGCTTGGAGGAACTCGGACGCGCGCGTCTTTCGAAGAATTTCTTCCTCCGCGATTTCCTGCATTCCGAAATTGCCGATTTCTACCGCATCCCGAACATCCCTGAAAATCCCGATCTGGCGATTGAAGCGGGGAAGCGGCTCTGCGAGGAACTGCTGGAACCGCTGCAGGCGACCTTCGGCCGGCTGCACATCCGCTCCGGCTATCGCTCGCCTGAGGTCAACCAGTTCGGCAACCGCAACAATCTCAACTGCTCGTCAAACGCCGCGACGGCAGCCGATCACATCTGGGACCTTCGCGATTTTGACGGCTGCATGGGGGCGACCGCCTGCGTCGTCGTCCCGTGGATGATCGACAACTACAGCAACGAGGAGGACTGGCAGAGGCTTGCCTGGTGGATCCACGATTGTCTGCCCTATGCCTCGCTCTGCTTCTTCCCCAAGCTCTGGGCTTTCAACATCCAGTGGCATGAGCGGCCGCGGCGCGTGATCCAGAGCTATGTGAGGCCACGCGGCATCCTGACGAAGCCAGGCATGGAAAACTGGGAGGGCAGCCACGCCGGCTTCTACGAGGGCTTCCCGCCGCTCAGAAATTGATGCGGTAGCGAATGTGCCCGTCGCTCTCGACGTAGCTGTCGTAGAGCGCCCGCGCCGTCTTGTTCTGCTCGCTGGTGTGCCAGTAGAGCCGCGACCAGCCGTTCTTCCTGCAGAGCGAAACGAGGTCGTCCATCAAGGCCCGGCCGACACCCTTTCCGCGTGCGGCCGGATCGACGAAGAGGTCTTCGAGATAGCAGTCCTTGCCGCGGATCCAGGTGCCTTCATGCGTCAGGCTGAGCGTGAAGCCTATGACCTTGCCATCCACCTCGGCGACACGCATGAAGATCGCCGACGCCGGATCGGAGTCCCGGCGCCACGTTGCATCGGTGATATCAGGGTCGACCGTGACTTCGTAGAAGGCGAGATAGTCGGCCCAAAGCTCGCGCCAGCGCGCTTCGTCCTCGGGTCTCGCATCGCGGATCGTCACGGTCATCGTTCCCTCCCGTCAGGCGCCGGCCTTGTCGAGCAGCGCCATCGCGTCGTCGGAGAGCGAAAGCGTCGCTGACTTGGTCAGGCTCTCAAGCTGCGACAGGCTGGTGGCACTGGCGATCGGCGCCGTCACGCCCTTCTTTCTGAGCAGCCAGGCCAGCGCGATCTCTGCCGGCTTGGCGCCCGTTTCCGCAGCCACCTTGTCGAGGGCGGCGAGGATGCGCAACCCCTTGTCGTCGAGATATTGCGCAACCCGGCCTTCGCGGGCGCGGCCTTCCGTGTCGGCCTTCGTGCGATATTTTCCGGAAAGAAAGCCGGCGGCAAGGCTGAAATAGGTGATGACGCCGATGTCTTGCCTGACGCAGAGATCGGCCAGCGGCCCCTCGAAGCTCGGGCGTTCATAGAGATTGTATTCCGGCTGGATGACGTCATAGCGCGGCACGCCGGCCCTCTCGGCCGCATCGAAGGAGGCCTGGAGTTGCGCAGCGTCCAGGTTAGAGCAGCCGATCGCGCGGATCTTGCCCTGCTGCTTCAGTTTCGCGAACGCGCCGAGCGTTTCCTCGTAGGGCGTGTTCTCATCCGGCCAGTGCGAGAGGTATAGGTCGATATAGTTGGTCTGCAGGCGGCGCAATGAATCCTCGACCGCCTTCAGGATGTAGTTCTCCTTCAGCGTCTTGCCCTGGCCCATGTCGGAGCCGACCTTGGTGATGATGACCGCCTTGTCGCGCGGCACCTTGCCGCGCTTCAGCCACTTGCCGATGATCTCCTCGGAATCGCCGCCCTTGTTGCCCGGCACCCAGGCCGAATAGACGTCGGCCGTGTCGATCGTGTTGAACCCCGCATCGAAGAACGCGTCGAGAATGTCGAAGGAAGTCTTCTCGTCGGCGGTCCAGCCGAAGACGTTGCCGCCGAAGACGATCGGGGCGATCGAAAGGCCAGTTTTTCCAAGACGGCGCATATCCATGGCGCTCTCCTAAAGTGCTGAATTGATTGAAATCGCTGACGCGGCAGAACGCCGCCGGGGATTAACCTAGCGCGGCTACGGCCAGATGGAAACCAACTCCGCGAATTGTGATCGCGCCATTGCGCCGCGGTCGTCGCCTCACTAAGGTGCCCGAAAATCGAACCAGGAGGACCCAGGCTATGCTGCGTTTTGGTATTCTCTCGACCGCGAAGATCGGCCGCGAACTCGTCGTCCCGGCCATCCAGGACGCGGAAAACTGCGTCGTGACGGCGATTGCCAGCCGCGATCTGGCGAGAGCGCGCGAGATGGCGGATCGCTTTTCCGTTCTCCACGCCTTCGGCTCCTACGAGGAAATGCTGGCTTCCGACAAGATCGACGCCGTCTATATCCCGCTGCCGACCTCGCAGCACGTCGAGTGGACGATCAAGGCCGCCGATGCCGGCAAGCATGTGCTCTGCGAAAAGCCGATCGCGCTCAAGGCCGATGAGATCGACAGCCTGATCGCCGCCCGCGATCGCAACAAGGTGCTCGTCACGGAAGCCTACATGGTCACCTATACGCCGGTCTGGCGGAAGGTGCGCTCTTTGATCGCCGATGGTGCAATCGGCACGCTCCAGCACGTCCAGGGTGCCTTCACCTATTTCAACCGCGACCCGGGCAATATGCGCAACATTCCCGAGCTCGGTGGCGGCGCGCTTCCCGATATTGGCGTCTACCCGACGATCAGCACACGCTTTTCAACCGGTAAGGAGCCGCTGCGCGTCCAGGCTGTCACCCGCCGCGACCCGGAGTTCGGCACCGACATCTATTCCAGTGTCAAAGCCGACTTCGGTGACTTCGAGCTGAGCTTCTATATCGCCACCCAGCTTGCCAACCGCCAGGTCATGGTGTTCCACGGCACCGATGGCTTTATCGAGGTCAAGTCGCCGTTCAACGCCGACCGCTGGGGCGCCGAGGAGATCGAGCTCACCAACCGCAGCCACAATGAATCGACGATTTTCCGCTTCCCGGATAGCCGGCAGTACAAGCGCGAAGCCGAAGCGTTTGCGCGTGCAGCCAAGGGCGAGAAGGAAGAGGTCGTGACGCTGGAGAGCTCTAAGCTCAGCCAGAAATTCATCGATGCGATCTACCGCGCCAGTGAGAAGGATGGCTGGGAGACGGTCTGACGCTTATTCGCCGCGCAGCACAAATCGCAGGTAGCCGAAGCAGCCGAAGCCTAGCGAGGTGACCGAGGCAAATGTCATCGCCGCCAGCGGCTGCAGCGATGGCGAAATCGCGATCAGCGAGGCGAACAGACCGTAGTTCAAGAGGACGGCGATCATCAGGATGGCTGCGACACCGGCGTCGCTGACGGCCAATCTGCCGCCGGTGGTCACTTTGCTCCAAGGCAACAGAGTGCGCATTGCGATGAGTGCGGCGAGCAGGCTGAGAGCGCGTGCGATGAAGGGGCTCAGTGCGGTATGCAGCAAGAGATAGAGTAGGAGATCCGCTGCCACACCGACGATCGACAGTGCAAGGAAGCGCCAAAACAACGCATTGCGCCCGCGCTCAGCCATTGATCGCCAGCATACCCGCGATGATAAAAACTGCACCTATCGCGTAGCGCAGCGTCAGGGCTTCGCCGAGAAAAACCTGCGCCAGCAAGGGCACGAAGCAGAACGTCAATCCCATGAAGGAGTAGGCCATGGTCAATGGCACCGCCTTGAGGACATAGATCCAGATGATAGTGCCCAGACCGTAAAGCAGAAGCGCGGCAATCAGGACAGGGTTCAGAAACAGCGCGAGTAGATTGCGTACGCTAAGTTCGCCGGCTGTCGCACTCGTCATTTTGAACAGGACCTGGCCGGAGGCGATGAGCAGCGGCGTGCCGATAAGGCCGACCCAGTTGCTGATTGAAAGGTTGGAGAGCATGAGGCCGTCTTTCAATTCGCAGCTTGCCTGTCTTCCATGTAGAAGATGTCGCGGCCGATATCTTCGCAGACGAATGTCGGGGGGACCGGGTGAACGGCTCGCAGAAACGAGTGCGTATACGGGAAGAAGTTGAAATGCGGATTGAACGTGTAGCGATATTCGCGCTCCCGCGGCACGACGATGATGAGCTGTCGCTTGGCGATGCGGCGCAGTTCCGCGATGGCTTGCCGATAGTCGAGAATATGTTCGATGACGTGCGTGCAGATCACGGTGTCGAATTCGCCATCGGCGAAGGGCAATCTCTCCACCTTGGCGGCCACGTACTCGATGCGGGGAAGCGACGAGGCGTCATCAATCACGAAATCCACGCCGACGAGGCGGGCAAGGTTTGGATGGGCCGACTGGATGCGGCTCAGCAAGGCGCCGGTGCCGCAGCCGACGTCGCATACGCTTCCGCCTTCGATCGATCCGACAATCCGGGCGATGCATGCTGCGGAGTTGTCGGTACCTTCATGGACACGCGGATGATTGCGGTAGAGCTCGGCATACTCCTCCGCGGAAAGGAACGGCGCCCGTTCGCGGAACTTCGCAAGCTGACTGATATGGTCACCCCAGACGCGCTTCGCCGCCCAGCGAAAGACGCCGGAGTCCCGCAGAAATGGCGGCAGAACGTCTTCGAGAACGAAGCGAATTCGGTTCGTGGTTTCTCTGTTCATGAAAATTGTACCGTGTCACGCTGAGCAATCATGCGATGCGAGTCGTCTTTTTGGGTGGGGCAGTCGTACGCTCGGCCGTCGTCGATCCGTTACTTCTGGCCGCGACGTTCAAATAGAAAATGCGCAGCTGCTCGGAGCGCGAGCGCGCGACGGAATCGAGAATGAGGCCTGCGGTGAAGACCATGAACGAGATCATCATCAGCGCCATGGACAAGACCCAGGTCGGCATCCGATTGACCAGGCCGGTTTCGAAATATTCCATCAGGACGGGTGCCATGAAAGCCATGCTTGCCAGCATGAAGAAACCGCTGATGATGCCAAAGAAGGCAAAGGGACGTGTCTCTTTCATCAGCATCGCGAACATCCAGAGGATCTTGGCACCATCCTTGAAGGTCGAAAGCTTAGAGTGAGAGCCTTCCGGCCGGCGGCCGTAATCGAGTTCCAGCTCGCTGACGGGCAGTTTCAGGCGCGACGCATGAACGGACATTTCCGTCTCGATCTCGAAGCCTGCCGAGACGGCCGGGAAACTCTTGACGAAGCGCCGAGAGAAGACGCGGTAGCCCGAGAAGATGTCGGTAAAATCGGTCCCGAAGATGGTTCGGTACAGCATGTTGAAGATCTTGTTGCCGAAGGCATGCCCCTGTCTGCCGGCGTCGGCATGCACGCCGCGCCGCGTGCCCACCACCATGTCGGCGCGCTCGGTCAGCAGGGTGCGGATCAGTTCCTCGGAATCGTCAGGCGAGTACGTTCCGTCGCCATCCGCCATGATATAGATGTCGGCGTCGATGTCGGCGAACATGCGCCGGACAACATGGCCCTTGCCCTGCCGCCGTTCGCGCACGACGTTAGCGCCGGCAAGCATTGCGTGGAGCGCAGTGCCATCCGTTGAGTTATTGTCGTAGACGTGGATTGGCGCACCAGGCAGCGCGGCCTTGAACCCCCGGACAACGGCGCCGATGGTCGCGCCCTCGTTGTAGCAGGGTAAGAGCACGGCAATATTCAGATTGTCGATACGCGATCCACTCATGATCACACCCATGGCGAAGAAATCCGCACAAGAATAAAGGGCGGCCGTTAACAAGTAGCTATGAAGTCCGCGAAAACCGTTTGTCAGCAGGACTTTTACGGTTTCTTGATAGGCGAGGGGTAGGATCTCGGCACTCAAACGGTGAGATCCGCTCATGACGAATGTTGCCCAGATGATCGATGATACCGCGTCGGCGTCGTTGATCGCCAAGCTGCGTGCCCTGATGTGCGGGCTACTGCCGTCCGTTCTTCTTTACAGCGCACTGCTGATTGCTGCGATCCTCGCTCTGAAGCTGCCTGGCGCAACCGACTAT
The DNA here is from genome assembly GCF_000282035.1 of Rhizobium sp. CF122. GTDB lineage: Bacteria > Pseudomonadota > Alphaproteobacteria > Rhizobiales > Rhizobiaceae > Rhizobium. The sequence goes on along the minus strand of NZ_AKKA01000030.1, from coordinate 21,311 downwards.
GTCGGCGCCGATAACGATGACGGCATGCGGCTTGTCGAAGTACGCGATTTCCTGAACGGACAGGGCTGGTTCGACGTGATGCAATATCGCATGGGACTGGGCGCGGGCACCTTGATGCACTGGTCCCGGCTGATCGATCTTCCAATCGCTACGCTGATCAGGCTTTTCGGTTTCTTTTTCCCGCAGGAGCGCGCGGAAGCGCTTGCACTCGCCGTCTGGCCGCTTTCCCTGACCATCCCCAGTCTGTGGGCCGTGGGACTTGCCGGGCGCCGTATCGGCGGCACGTTTGGAATGCACATTGCGTTGGGACTGACGGCATTTCTGCTGGTCCCTAGCAACCGCTTCCTGCCGGGCGCCATCGATCATCACAATGTCCAGTTCGCACTTGTCGCGATTATGACCGCGATGCTGCTTGACGAAGACCATCGACCGCTCAGTTATGCCATCGCCGGATTGGCGGCCGCGACAGCTATCGCGATCGGAGCCGAAACGACGCCCTTCGTAGCGGCGGTATGCGTGGTTGTCGCCGTTTCGTGGGCGTGGGAAGGCGAGCCGTTTGCGCGCGCCGCCAAGGCTTTCGGGCTCACATTGGCTCTGTCCATTAGCCTGTTTTTCTTCGGTACCGTTCCGCCGCGTCTCTATTCGGCGGTCACCTGCGATAACCTGTCGCTCAGCTACTGCAGCCTTTCGACGATCGGCGGCGGGCTGTTGCTCATTGCCGCCACTTTCGCAAGTAGAGGAATCCGGTTGCTGCGATTTGTCGCTTTGGGCGGGATCGGCGCGGTCGTCCTCACCTCTGCCATCACGATAGCTCCACAATGCCTCCGCAATCCGCTGGCTGATCTCGATCCGCTTCTTGTCAAGCTCTGGCTGGACCGCGTGCAGGAGGCGCAATCGATGCTTGCACTCGATAGGCAGGATCCTTTTACGTTGGGCTTCTACTACTCGACCGGGGTCTTCGCACTTGCCGTCTGTGTGTTCCGCCTCGTTTACGGGGATCGTGTGCGGGTGCATCTGGTCTTGCTTTTTCTCCTCGGCGTGAGTTGGGCAATCGCCGCCTTTCAGGTGCGCGGCACGATGTTTTCCAATCTGCTCGCAATCCTGCCGCTGACATTGTTGATCATCGACATGCGCCGGATATCGGCCAGCGACAGCGACGATGTCGCGGCCGCCTTCTGCTACCTTTCCACGGTTCTCATGAGCGTGGCGGCGGTTTGGGGGCTGGCAGGCGGGCTTATCGGCATGCAGGTGGGCAATGGCGAAAGCATCCTCCAGGCTGCGGCCGCAAAGCCGTCCTGCTCATCGAAGTCGTCTCTGGCGCCATTGACCGAAGTGCCGATCGGCCTGGTAGTCGCGCCGTCCGACGTGGGCGTCTCGATTCTCCGCTTTACCGAGAATCGGATATTGGCAGCGCCGTACCATCGAAACCAGGGTGGCATGCTCACGGAACTGCATATCGGCTTGGCAGAGCCACGGGAAGCCGAGGCGTTCCTGAAAGGTGCAGGCGCCACGGTTCTCGCCTTTTGCGCCGATAATCCGCAGACCAGGGAGCTTGCGGAAATGAAGCCGGATGGCCTATACGCACAACTGGCGAAAGGCGTCGTTCCGGCTTATCTGAAGCCCATGCCGACGCGTGATGGCACGCCTATTCGGTTCTTTCGCTACGTGCCTGCCGGCTCGTAGGTTCAGACGAAGCGCCGGCGATCCCGCATGCGATCGAGAGCGTAGAGGCCGAGAAGGCAGATCAGAAGGCCGCTGTCGTAGCAGACAATGGCGACGGCAAGGTCAAGAATCGAGGTGGTTGAGACCCAGGCTGCGCAGGCATAGACGGCGCACACAAGGAAGCCGACCAACACCATCGAAAAGATCGAGCGCATTGGTGCGGTAACGAAACCCAGTGCTGTGGCCGTCAGGGCGATCATCAGCGTCTCCTGCTTCGCTTCAGTATAGCCGGCTTTGTCTTGTCGAACAATTAATCGAGCAGTTTGTTACCGCTTTCCCCAGTGTTTCCAATCGGCACAGTGACGATGTACGGCATAACGGACGACGTAAGTCAGCCCGAGAATGCTCTCTGCTGACGTGCCGGTGGCATGGACCCGAGAAATTCGCAGCGGCAGTATCGAACGGTCGGACACCAGGCAAAGGTAAGGGTCTGCCCGGATGCCATGGTGACGACCAGGTCTCCTCCAATGCCGACATAAAGTGCCCTCGTGATTTCGGCGAGGTTGAGATTATCATTGGGGAGGACGGCGAAGCCGGCGCTCGCAGGACCAGTTGAGCGAGGGCGCATGGGAGGCGAAGCGGTCAGACATGGAAACTGCTGTTGTCGTTTGTCCGATCATCGCTTTGCAGGGATTGCCGGGGAAAACCGAGAGGTAATCGATCGCCGACTTTCCTGCTAGCTCGGTCTAAGCCTTTGACATAATTAAAAAAAGAACTGCGCCAACAGTTACCGTCATTGAGCCGCACATAAAAATCATCCCCTTTTGGCGGCTGCTCTTTGCTGCCCGATCGGCTAGAACAGGACTATGAGCAACGTCTTCGAGAATGATTCGCCGAGCAATCTTACCGAGTACTCGGTCTCGGAACTTTCCGGCTCGATCAAGCGCACGGTCGAGACTGCCTTCGACCAGGTGCGCGTGCGCGGCGAAATTTCCGGATACAGAGGCCCGCACTCGTCCGGGCACGCCTATTTTGCCTTGAAGGACGATCGCGCCCGCATCGACGCTGTCGTCTGGAAGGGCACCTTCTCCAGGTTGAAATTCCGCCCCGAAGAGGGGATGGAGGTGATCGCCACCGGCAAGGTGACGACATTTCCCGGCTCATCGAAGTATCAGATTGTCATCGAAACGCTGGAGCCTGCCGGCGCTGGCGCGCTGATGGCACTGATCGAGGAGCGCAAGCGCAGGCTTGGCGCCGAAGGCCTGTTCGACCCGTCCCGGAAGCGGCGGCTGCCGTTCATGCCAAGGGTGATCGGTGTCGTGACCTCGCCGACCGGCGCCGTCATTCGCGATATTCTCCACCGTATCTCCGATCGTTTCCCGGTTCACGTCATTGTCTGGCCGGTAAAAGTGCAGGGTGACGGCTCCGGCGAGGAAGTCGCCAACGCTATCAGAGGCTTCAACAACTTCGAGCCGCACGGGGGGATGCCGCGCCCGGATGTTCTGATCGTTGCGCGTGGCGGCGGTAGCCTCGAAGATCTCTGGAGCTTCAACGACGAAATCGTTGTGCGCGCCGCCGCCGAGAGCCAGATCCCGTTGATCTCGGCGGTCGGCCACGAAACCGACTGGACGCTGATCGACTACGCTGCCGACGTGCGTGCGCCGACGCCGACCGGTGCGGCCGAGATGGCGATTCCCGTGAAGGCGGAACTGGAGGCGCAGACGGCGGCGCTTGCCGCGCGTCTGCAGGGCTGCATGAGCCGCCGCATGGATCATCATCGCCAGTCGGTGCGGGCGTTGATCCGCGCGCTGCCGTCGCTGGATCAACTGCTGGCCCTGCCGCGACGCCGGTTCGATGAGGCCGCCGCCGGTCTCGGTCGTGGCCTCGAACTGAATACGATCAACAAGCGCCGCAGCTTCGAGCGCACTGCTGCGCATTTGCGTCCCCATGTCCTGTCGAACCGTATCACCGAGCGTCGCCAATACCTGAACGAACGGATGACGCGCGCCGAGCGGACGGTCGAGCGCCTTATCGATCGCTCGAAATCGCGGGTTGGCCGCGCAGATGCGATCTTCGCGATCCTGCCGGCGCGCCTGAAAACGCAGACCGCTCGGCTGCGTGATCACCTTGCCAATCTGTCACGTCACGCCGATACGGCTGTCAGGCATCAGCTGACACGGGCACGCGGCGAGCTCACGGCGCAGGATCGCGTACTGCAATCCTTGTCTTACAAGAATGTCTTGAAGCGCGGCTATGCCGTTATTCGTGACGACGAGAACAGGCCGGTGTCGCAAGCCGCAATGCTGTCATCGGGCGCAGGCATCTCGATCGAGTTCGCCGACGGCCGTGTCGGCGCGGTAACTACCGACGGAGGCCCGCCGTCCGCCGCGCAGAAGAAGCGCGCCGCAAAGCCGCAGGATGAACAGGCGCCGCCGAAGCAAGGAAGCCTATTCTAGGTAACGTCGTCGGCTCAATTGCAGCGCCGACATCATTGAAATGCAACATATACGTGTCATTCTTCTCGTAAACGGGAGGGCGTGACATGAGACTTGCATCGTTCAATGTCGAAAACCTGTTTGATCGTGCGAAGGCGATGAACCTGGAAACCTGGGCCGACTGCCGGGTTGTTCTCGACCGCTTTGCCGAATTGGAGAAATTGCTGGGGCAGGTGACCTATAGCGACGCTGACAAGGCGCGCATGGCCACGTTGATTATCGAACTCGGGATAGAAAAGACCGATACAGGCCCCTTTGTCATCTTCGGCGCAATCGGGGCAATCTTCTGAAGCGACCGAGGGCCGGCGGTGTGGTCATTACCGCGAATGGCCGGATCGGTTGGGTCGGATCGCTGGAGCTGCGTGACGAGCCGATCGATGAGATCGCCATGCAAAACACGGCGCGCGTCATGAGCGATCTGGAGGCCGATATTCTCGGCATCGTCGAAGTTGAGAGCCGGCCCGTCCTTATGGCCTTCGATACGCAGGTGCTGCCGGCCGTTGGCGGCAACCCTTTCACGCAGGTCATGGTGATCGACGGAAACGACGAGCGTGGCATCGATGTCGGGCTGATGACCCGAAAGGGCATCGCGCTCGATATTATGCGCAGCCACGTCGATGATAGGGACGCGGCAGGCAACCCGATCTTCTCGCGCGATTGCCCCGAATATTACGTGACGACGCCGAACGGAGCGACGCTGCTTGTCATGGTCAACCATTTCAAGAGTAAGGGTTTCGGTAGTGCCCAGTCCTCCGATGCTCGCCGGCATGCACAAGCGCAACGGGCGCGAGAGATCTACGAGAAGCGTATTGCCGAAGGATTTGACCACATCGCGCTGATTGGCGACCTGAACGACACGCCCGACAGTGCCCCTCTGGCGCCACCGAAGGAGAGCACGCTCCAGGACGCCTTTACGCATCCCGCGTTCGACGACGGGGGCTTTCCCGGTACCTTCGGCCTTGGCAACGCCGGAAACAAGATCGACTACCTTCTTTTATCGCCGAAGCTTTTCGAGAAGGTCGAGCGCGGCGGTGTCTTCCGCAAGGGCGCCTAGCCCGGAAGCCGGCCGAAGCTGTGGGAGACCTATCCGGAACGGACCGAGCCCAAACACGCGGCGTCGGATCACGCGGCGATATGGGTCGATCTCAATATCTAGAGGAGTACTCCCAACTGTTCCGCGCAAGCAGCTCACCGCGTGAACGCCTATGCTACTCGAAGGTCGCTAGGAACTTGCGCAGCAGGGCTTCAAGCTGAGCCTTCTCCTCCGCGCTAAAGCTCTGCATCAGGCGCTGCTGATTGGCCACATGGGCGCCGACGGCGCCTTCCACGGCGGTAAGCCCTGCTTCGGTCAGCGCAATGAGCACGCTCCGCCGATCGTCCGGATTGAGAACACGCTCGACCAATCCGGCCTTCTCCAACTGGTCGATCCGGTTGGTCATCGTGCCGGAACTGACCATCGTCATCGACAGCAGATCGCCTGGCGAGAGCCGATACGGTGCGCCCGAGCGCCTGAGGGTCGCCAGCACGTCGAAGGCGGAGGAGGAGAGACCGTGCTGTTGAAGCACCTGCTCGACCTCGCGGGCGAGATGCGTGGTCAGCCGTTTCAGCCGGCCCATGATACCCATCGCCTCGGTATCGAGCTCGGGGCGTTCCCTGCTCCACTGCGCAAGTATCTTGTCAACGCGATCCATCGGCCAGCTCCTGAGAGACTGTTACCATCACATATCTTGACGTCAAGATAAATGGTGCTAGATTGCATTTATCTTGATATAGAGATTCTTGAAATGAAGAAAACTGGTGCGCCTCTTTCCGATGTGCTGATGACGGCGTTGGCCCCGACGATCTGGGGCAGCACCTATCTCGTTACCACATCCTTCCTTCCACACGGATATCCGCTGACAGTGGCCTTCCTTCGCGCTTTGCCGGCCGGGCTACTGTTGCTTGCGATCGTTCGACAACTGCCACGGGGCGTCTGGTGGTTTCGCGCCTTCGTGCTCGGCGGCCTCAATTTCTCGTTCTTCTGGGCGATGCTGTTCGTGTCGGCCTATCGTCTGCCAGGCGGTGTCGCCGCGACCGTTGGCGCCATTCAGCCGCTGATCGTCATCCTGTTGTCGCGCATTTTCCTCGGCAGGCCGATCCATGCCCTTGCTGTTGGGGCTGGACTGATCGGAATGACGGGTGTCGCCCTGCTTGTCCTTACGCCCAACGCGGCGCTGGATCCGATCGGCGTCATTGCTGGTCTTGCCGGCGCGGTTTCGATGGCGTTCGGCACCGTGCTGACGCGGCGTTGGGTTCCGCCGGTTTCGAATCTTGCCTTTGCCGCATGGCAGCTCACGGCCGGCGGTATCCTGCTTGCGCCCGTCGTATTCTTCTTCGAACCCGCGCTGCCGGCGCCGACCGCGACCAATGTCCTCGGCATGGCCTATCTTGGCCTGATCGGCGCGGCGTTTACCTATCTGCTGTGGTTCCGGGGACTTGCTCGCCTGGAGCCGTCCGCAGCGGCCTCATTGGGTTTCCTGAGTCCGGTCACCGCCACCCTTCTCGGTTGGCTGGCTCTCGGACAAAACCTGACGCCCGCGCAGCTTTTCGGCTTCGCAATGGTGCTTGCGAGCGTCTGGCTCAGTCAGCGCACGATGTCCGTCAGGCCCATTCGCCCTGACGCATCACCGGAACGCGCGAGCCGTCCGGCTTGATGCCGTCGATATCGACCTGGCCCGAGCCGATCATCCAGTCGATATGGATCAGGCTCGAGTTGCCACCTTGGGCCTTGATCTGCTCCTGAGTCAGGCTTGCGCCGTCGACGAAGCACTTCGAATAGCACTGCCCGAGCGCGATGTGGCACGAGGCGTTCTCGTCGAACAGCGTGTTGTAGAAGAGAATGCCGCTGGCCGAGATCGGCGAGGAATGCGGCACCAGCGCCACCTCGCCGAGCCGGCGCGCGCCTTCGTCGGTGTCCAGCACCTTGTTCAGTACTTCTGCGCCGCGCGAAGCCTTTGCTTCGACGATTCGGCCGCCTTCGAAGCGAACTTGGATATTGTCGATCAGCGTACCCTGATGCGACAAAGGCTTCGTGCTCGAGACGTGGCCCTCGACACGCAGCGCGTGCGGCGTCGTGAAGACTTCCTCGGTTGGAATGTTCGGGTTGCAGGTAATGCCGTTCTTGGCGGTCGACGAGCCACCGTGCCACTCGTGACCGTCGGCAAGGCCGACCATCAGATCGGTGCCGGGTCCGGTAAAGTGCAGGGAAGCGAAGCGTTCGCCATTCAGCCAGCTCGATCGTTTGGCAAGGCTGCCGTTGTGCTCGGCCCAGGCGGCGATCGGGTCTTCGACATCGACGCGCGATGCGGCAAAGATTGCCTTTGCAAGCTTGGCGACTGCGATGGCCTCCGGATCATCAGGAAAGACCAGCGCCGCCCATGAGGGGTTGGGATAAGAGACGATGTTCCAGTTGATGTCGAAATTCGAAATCTTCTCCAGCGCCGGCTTGTAGGCGGCGGAGTTCGCCCGGTTGGCACGGCCAACCTTTGCCGGATCCTGCTCCGAAAGCAGCATCGGATTGTCGCCGGCGATGGCGAGGCGGGCAGTGCCCCTGGCGTAGGCCTTGGCCATGCCGTCGTAGAGCCAGTCGGATGCGCGGTCGAAGCTCTGATCGTTGCCGTATCGGTAGCGCGCGAGCGTCGATTCCTCATCGGAATAGAATGCCGTCACCAGTCCGGCGCCCGCCATATAGGCATGCTTGGTGATCAGGCGGACGAGCGGTAGGGCGACTACGGGGGCCGTGATCACAAGATCCTGGCCCGTTTGCAGCTGCAGCCCAACCTTGACGGCCACTTCCGCCAGCTTTTCAAGCTTTGCAGGATCCACGGAGGTCTGGCTTTGCGGCATGAAATTCATGATCAGTCACTCCTCGAACAAAACGGATTGGCCGGTAGACTTAGACCCCTTTGCGGCGAAATTGAAGCTCGCTTGTCGACCGATGGCGCTCTTTGCCGCCATCGGTCTATACCGGGATCACGCGGCCGAAACGGATGGCTGCTGCAACAGCACCGCGTCGTGACGTTTCAGGAAGGCCATCAGCCGGTCGGCATAGTCCGGTCCGACCGCAGCCTTCACACTCGGTCTTTCGGACAATGCTGTCCGCCAGGCCTGGACGCTGGGCAGGCCGGCAAGAATGCCGCTGTCACCGATGGCGTCAAAGACGTCGAAGTACCGAAAGATCGGCGCAAATACGGCATCGACCATGCTGAAGCTATCGCCCGCGAAGTACGGACCACTCCTCAGTTCCGTTTCGATGGTCGCGAACTTCGATGCGAGCACCTGCCGTTTCGCCTCCAGCTGCATGCGGTCTTGCGTCGTTTCGTAGACCCAGAGGTCGGACAGGATCGAAGAGCCGAACTCCATCCAGCCGCGGTGACGGGCGCGGGTAAGCGCGTCGGCCGGATGAAGGCGGTGACCGTCCTGCGTCTCTTCCAGATACTCACAGATGACGCTGCTTTCGAAGAGGATGTCTTGGTTGCCGTCGCTGTGGCGAATGCAAAGCAGAGGCACCTTGCCCAACGGCGAGATCTCGAGAAACCAGCGAGGCTTGTCGGCGAGATCGATGTTCACGCGCTCGAAGGGCACTCCCTTTTCCGCAAGCGCGATCGCGGCGCGCTGGACGTAAGGGCAAAGGTGGTGGCTGACGAGCAGCAGAGCCGAACCGGATGTTTGGATAGGCAAATGATCCATGACGCAATCTCCATTGTAGATGCAATTGCATATAATAGTCGTTGCGCGGGGATTCAAGATAGATGTAGATGCATATATGAATGAAAAGCAGAACGATGCGACGCCCTCCGATGCGGTGACCGATGCCTGGATCGGGCTGATGCGCGCCCAGCAGCGGCTGCTCGGCCAGATCGAGGCGGATCTCAAATCAGCCGGACTTCCGCCGCTTAGTTGGTACGATGTGCTCTGGGAACTCGTGCGGTCGCCGCAGGGCAGGTTGCGGCCGTTCGAAATCGAAGAGCGCACACTGCTTGCCCAATACAATCTTTCGCGCCTGATCGATCGTCTCGAGAAGGCGGGGCTGGTGCAGCGCGAAACCTTTGATCAGGATGGACGCGGACAATGGGTGGTCGTTACCGAGGACGGCCGCTCCCTGCAGAAGCGCATGTGGCAAGTCTATGCCAGAGCCATCGAGGACAATTTCGGCGCCAAACTGAGCACGGCCGATGCTGCGGCACTCACCTCTTTGCTGGCGCGCTTCAGCTAAGACTAGGCAATGAGGGGTGCCGCTGCAGCCTTCAGCGTCTTCAACGCGTCTTTCGGGTCAAGCCGAACCTGCAGCCCGCGTTGCCCGCCATTGATGTAGACGTGCGTTTCCGTCAGCGCTGCCTCTTCGATTGCCGTCGGGACGAGCTTCCTTTGTCCAAAAGGGCTGATGCCGCCGACGTGGTAGCCCGTCAGGCGCTCGGCATAGGCGGGCTTCATCATGTTGGCGGACTTTCCGCCAAAGGCGCTTGCGAGCTTCTTCATGCTGACCTCGCGATCCGACGGCACGACGACGCAGACGGCCTTGCCGTCGACCTCCGCCATCAGCGTCTTCAACACGCGATGCGGCTCCTCGCCAAGTGCTTCCGCAGCCTGCAGGCCGACTCGTTCTGCATTCGGGTCGTAGTCGTAGCTATGGACCGTGAAGGCAATCCCGGCCTTGCTGAGAACCTGCGTGGCGCGCGTGGTTTTGGACATCAATCAGGCCTTGAAGAAGCTGCCGTAGGTCTCGGGCTTGAAGCCGATGAGCAACTTGCCGTCCGCCTCGATAACCGGCCGCTTGATCATCGATGGCTGCTCCAGCATCAGCGCGATCGCCTTGCCCTCGTCGAGATTTTCGCGCTCGGCCTCAGGCCGCTTGCGAAAGGTCGTGCCAGCCCGGTTAAGCACCGTTTCCCACCCGGCTTCCTTTGTCCAGGCCTGCAGGTGTGCGCGATCGATTCCGACGGCCTTGTAGTCATGAAACTGGTAGGCGACGTTATGCTCTTCCAGCCAGTTGCGGGCCTTCTTCATCGTGTCGCAGTTCTTGATGCCGTATATGGTGACGGTCACTTAGTTCTCCAGCGTTCCAGGCTTGCGTGTCGCCTTGCTGGCGGTCTTGCAAGCAATCTTCATCATGTCGGCGCCGCGACGAACGAGCCGTTGAGAGCTGCGCATCACAATCAGGCCAGCCTGCGGCGCACGAATCTCGACGCTGCCGTCAGCCATGCCGGGGCGGGTGATCAACGTGGCAAGCACATCGCCTTCGCCAACCCATTCGCCGATATTGCGGTGGAACAGGACCGTGCCTGCCTCCGGCGCACGGACCATCTCGATATTGTCGAGCGGGACGGCGGGGCCATCGAAAGCGGGCAGCGAGACGGTGACATCGATTGCGCCGCGGCTCGCCAGAAACTTCCACAATCCCTCGGCATCCTTCTTTGCCAAGTCAGGATAGACATCACGGCGGCCGCGAAGCTCGACGGTTACAGACAGCTTGCCGGGCAAGCGCGACTGCTTCTCCGACGTCTCGCATTTCCAGGCAAAACCGACGGCCTCCTCGAAGGCGGAACTCTCGCCGTCGGACAGAAGAACGGCTTCCATCTCCATCGCGGAGGCCAGGTCGGCCGCCTCAGGCCAGAACGCCTCGTCGATGTAGGCATACTGCAGTGATTCATCATCGCAATGCAGGTCGATTACCAGATCGCAGCCGAGCGCCATATGCAGCAGCTGGCGCTTCAGTTTGTCGACGGCCGAAAGGCGCTCGAGGTTCTCAAGCAGTCCGTCGCGATCCTTCACCGAGATCAGCGGAAATTCGCGGTTGAAGTTGGTGCGCGATCCAAGATCGAACCGGCCTTGGAGTTCGCCGAAATGAGACTGGGCCGCACCGATCGGGTTGGCATGCGGGACGACAATGATGTCGCTTCTGATTTGGCCGGCACTTTCGGACTGGCGCAATTTTTCACACAGAAAGTGCATCAGGGCCGTGCCCGGCAGTTCGTTGGCGTGCAGAGCGGCCTGAATATAGACCTTCGGTGCCGCTGGATCGCCGCCCTTGAAACGGAGAACGGGCAGCCGCCAGTCGACACCCGCCGTGTCGCCCGCAATGATGATCTCGGACGTATTCATGTCGTTCTCCGCTTCATGCCGTCGTCGCAGGAGCTTTAAGCGACTTCAATAGCCCGAGGCAAGCCGTTATCCTCGCGCCGCAGTGGCCAACGATCGACAAACTCGTAGCCATGTTCGCCCGGGCGATTACGGAGCAGCACGAATTCGCGCGCAGCGACGACCACGGGTTTCTGCAGAGTGACGCGCGGCATCACCTCGCTATCGTAGAGCAGCGTCGCATGTGGCTGAAGGTTCCGATTTATTCTGGCGTCTTCTCCGAGATTGCCCATCTGCACATGTAGCTGCCGCAGCAGCTCCGGCCGCCGTTGCCGCTCAGCACGATGGCGTTTCGCCGCGACTTCCTGAAGGTCGCGACATGATCGAAGGATAGTTCGAACTGGCAGGCGTCGATGGCACTGGCGGTCCGACAGGCCGCGAAGATCACTGCATCTGAAATCCGCGCGCTCTGTTCGACGTTGTAGAGCGAGACATGCAGAAGCTGGGGCGGGACGCGGCGAGGCGAAGGGAAGGTGATCCAGCTGCAGCCGCCTTTGGATCTCCAGGTATTCGCAAAGCGATCGTCCGTCCGGCAAAATCGCAAAGAAGAGATTCTCCTTGTCGAAGCGTGATGCGCGCGGTCTGATTTTCGGGGAAGCGAACTCGAAGGATACCTGTAGGCTCTGTTCGTGCATGACCAGCTACCGGGGCATTCGCCCGGCCTTTTCGTTCTCCAGGGAATGTGGGGATCGTATCATCTGATCTTGAAAGCATAAGAACAAACAGAGAACATTTATCGTGAGTCGCGGCGGTAGCGTTTGGTGCTGCGCAAGAAACGGGTTGAATTCAGCGCTCGGCTGCACGATTTTCAGGGTGATCCAGCATGGAGGCAGTGACGATGAAACAGGCAACGCACCACTATCTGATCTTCGAAACCGTCGGCGGCTTTTGCGGCATTGCCTGGAACGCTAGCGGCATCACGCGGTTCCAATTGCCGACGTCGAGCGCAGATTCGACCGAGCGCCTTCTCCTGCGTCGCATTCCGGGCGCCGAGCCCGCGACGCCAACGCCCGCCATCACAGACGCGGTAGCGGCGGTAAGGCGCTATTTCCAGGGAGAGCCGACGGACTTCTCGGCCATCAAGCTCGACCTCACTGGCCAAGACCCCTTCTTCAAACAAATCTATAATGCCGCGCGGCAGGTCGGCTGGGGCCACACGACGACTTATGGCGCTCTTGCAAAGCAACTCGGCGCCGGGCCGGAGGCGGCGCGCGATGTCGGCCAGGCGATGGCGAAAAATCCGGTGGCGTTGATCATCCCGTGCCATCGTGTACTTGCGGCCGGAAACAAGATCGGCGGCTTTTCCGCACCGGGCGGTTCGTCATCGAAGCAGAGGATGCTCGAACTTGAGGGCGTCAGCATGGCGCCGCCGAAACCAGCGCAGCAGTCCCTCGATTTCTGATCGGATTGTCGGGCGGGTCTTGATCTCAAGCAAGGGAGCTATCGTTCGCTTCCAGAGCACCGTACGTCTCAAAGAGGATCGATCGCACCCAGCGGTGGCCGGGATCGCGATGCGTGCGCTCGTGCCAGACCGCGAGCTTGCTGAGGCCGGGGAGATTGACTGGAGGTTCAAACATTGCGAGCCCGTCGCCGTCCGCCACCAGGCGGCGCGGAACGACGGCGATCAGATCGGTCATACGCAGCACCTCGGCGAGTGCCAGAAAGCTGGTGACCGACAGCACGACTCGGCGTTCTCTTCCGAGCTTCGCCAGAGCATCGTCCGTCGCTCCCCAGAATTGCTGGCCGCCGTAAGATACGAGCGCATGATCGAGAGCGCAGAACCTATCGATTGTCAGAGGCGCGGTCGCCGCATCGGGATGATCGGCGCGCAGCGCGCAGATATAGCGCTCGTCGAACAAGCACCGGTCGTGTAGATCAGGCGGCGCCTCTCCGGCGTAATCATCAAGATCCCCGTTTTCAAATTGAGCTTGGACGCGACCGTTGTCGGCGGGACGCACGGCAACGCGAATGCGAGGTGCTCTCCGCCGCAACTCCGCCAGAAACGGGACCACGACCGCTTGAAGCGCGTAGTCGGTGGCAGCCACCGTCACAGTGAAATCCGCACGGCAAACTGGCAGAAGATCTCGCGAAGACGAAACCGAATCCGATGATCAACGGTCATCAGGATTGGCTGGACGGCCCGGCAGGTGCCGCCCGCCGGAAGGCTAAAAAATAGGACGCGCGGACTGCGCCCGTTAGAGCGCTGTTGCGTCCAAGAGGACCGGATTCTCCCAACGGCGCCAGAAAACATGCGCGGCAGCGACCAGATAGAGGCAATCCACGCGACCGAGGCCGCGCTACCGTCTTCCGCGCTGCCGCCCTAATCCGTGCGGTGCTTGGCGCGGAAGAACCACCCGAAATACAGACAGACGAAAGAGCACAAAGTGGATCGTGCCGCGTAGGGCGCTAAGCTGAGGCGACTGGACGGCATTGGTCCACATCAGCGGGATCGGGATCTTCGCCAGGTAGAAGTAGATTTGCGTGCCGCTGCTGACAAAGAACGCGCCGGCGAGGAATTTGCGGTACTCGCGGTATCGCACCGCAACGTAGAGCATCGGCAGCCCGATAACCATGATTGCGGCGACATGATAGGGAAGCATGGCTCCTCCTCGGACGGCCACTTGCCGCCAGCCTCTTCGCTTGTATATGCTGAATTTGTCAAACAAGTCACGCAAGGACGGGCAGCGGTTCGTAGAGGATGTGGCTTGGCTGCACGCACCTTGGGACGTTCCGCCCATCGCCGCCCGGCTTTACGGGCATCTGCGTCTTTGCCCCAGCCCGTCAGCCTCGACCAGATCACCGAGGTCCTCGGGATCAGCAAGAGCAGCGCAAGGTTGGCAGCGCGATTGTTGGAGGGCTACGCGCTTGCGCGTCGCCACAGCGCGCGTGGAACAAAGCGCGCTTTACGCCCGTGGCCGACGATTACGAAGCTATGATCGGGCAACAGAACCGGCTACTCGACGCAATGGCCGAGCGGCTGGCGGCCGGAGCCGGAATCGTTCCGCCCAGGAAGTAAAAACGCACGTCTCGAGGAGATGGCTGAATCCTATCGGGTGATGTGCGGCGCGCCATGGAAGGCGCGATGCGCCGCCGGAAGCTGAGTCGCCGACCGCGATGAGAGGCGAAATCTCGCAGCGACGTCCCATGCGGACGAGTCAATAGCATGGACCGGGAGAGGGAAAGAAATGAGCCTCGTTCTGAATCTTCTTGCCCAGACAATCGTCTGGTTCGGCCTCATGGGCGCGATCATCTTCGGTGCTGCAGGAACGATAGACTACACCGGCGGGTGGCTCTATCTGGGCGTGATGATCACCATCTCAGTCGTATTTGGGCTGCACATGGCGCGCGTCGATCCCGGCTTGCTTCAAGAGCGCCTGAAGCCGCCCGTGCAAAGGGACCAACCGCTCGCGGACAAGCTGGTCCTCATCCCAATCCTGCTTCTCATGTTTGGAGGGATGGGACTCATGGCAGCGGATGCTGCGCGCTGGCACTGGTCGATAATGCCACCTTCCGTGCAGTGGGCAGGATGCGGCTTACTCCTGGCGGCGATTTTGTTCATATACTGGACCATGCGCACGAACAGCTTCGCGGCACCGGTCGTGAAAATACAAAGGGACCGCGGGCAGGCGGTCATCACAACAGGCCCTTATGCCATCGTCCGCCACCCGATGTATTTCGGCGCGCTTTTCTACATCGCTGGGACGTCGTTCGTGCTCGGCTCCTGGTGGGGACTTGCTACGGCGCCTTTGCTAGCCCTCTTGCTCGGCATCCGGATCGGCGTCGAAGAGAAGGCGCTCCGCATGGGTCTCGAGGGCTATGACGACTATGCGCGCCGCGTGCGCTACCGCCTGATTCCGCTCATCTGGTGAGACGGCACATCCTGCATGGCAACGCGCGAGCAATCGACGGGCGGCGGGAAACAAGATCGGCGGCTTTTCGGCGCCGGGGAGGCCTGCGATCGAGCCAACCCGCTCGTTCCTGGTTACAGCCAGCGACGAACACGAACCTTATAATCGCGGTAGGCACCCCCGAAGCGCCGTTCGAGATAGGCCTCCTCGCGTGCGACTACGGCGTATCGCATGATGACGGCAATAGATAGCACGAGGATAAGAATCCACGAACTGCGTGCAGCCAAGCCGATCCCGGTATAGAGGAGGAACATGCCGACGTAGATGGGATTGCGGCTCAGGCCGTGAATACCGGTCGTCACCAGCGCGCGTGCAGGCCGATTGCCGGGCACCGGTGTCCCGGCCCGGGAGAAGTTCCAAAGACCAGCGGCGAATACAGCAATACCGAGGAAGATCAAACCGCCGCCTGCTACCCAGCGCACCCAAGCAGTCTCAGGCAACGCGAACGGCGGAAGCAGCACGCGATCGAGCACGAGCCCCAGGATCAGGCAGCCGAGAAAGAGCAACGGCGGCCGTATTCTGGGGCTCGCGGTATCACGGTCCTGTTCGCTGGTAGTGTTCATCGGGACGTCCAGTTCTGCCAAGCAATCGATCGATTGCCCACGATCCGGCTAGAATGGCAACTAGGGTGCCATTCTAGCATTGACAATCGAGGCCGGCCACCGCGCGGCATTGCAGCCGTAGGCTCGCTTTCGCTGACCTACGTCTGCTTTCCCTGTTGCGGGGGTTGCGAGCCGGTCGTCGCTTCCGCCCTCCAGCGTGCATCCGTCAGGCCGGCGATCAGGAAATCCGCCAAGGCAGAGACCTTCGCGGGACGTCCGCGAGCGGTCGGCGTCACGAAATACAATCCACCTTCCGGCAACCGCCAATCGGTGAGAACAGGTTCACGCTGCTCATTCGGAAAATACTCAGCCGCGATAAACTCTGGGAGTTCGGTGATCGCCAGGCCCTCAAGCACTGTCGGTAACAATGCCTCGGCACTCGTTCCCCGTAGCGGCCATCTTGGCGTAATCGCAGACTCTTCACCTGTTTCCCAGTGCGTGAAGCGCCAGACGTCGTCCTTCGCGCTTTTGTTGTAGGTGAGGCATTGATGGGTGACGAGATCATGCGGATGCTGCGGACGGCCATGCCTTGCAATGTAGGCCGGCGATGCGACAACGAACCGTCGCACAGGTGCGATCAGTCGCGCTACGAGCGATGAGTCTTCCAGAACGGCGATGCATCGCGCGGCATCGAAGCCGTCGCCGATCAGGTCTGTCTGCGCATCGGTCAGATGAAGGTCGATTGCGATGTCGGGGTAGCGTCGAAAGAACTCCGGCAGCATGGGTGCGACCCAGCGCGCGCCGAAGGACAGCGGGGCGGCGAGTTTCACGAGGCCTCGCGGGCGGCTGGAGGCTTCACGGGCGAAGTCCTCGGCCTCTCCTGCGTCCCGCGAAGATCTTGGAGGCCCGTTCGGCGAGCGTGTGACCGTAGTCAGTCAACGCAAGCCGCCGGGACGTTCTGTTGAACAGGAGACCCCCAAGCCGGTCTTCAAGAGGCGTGACGGCTCGCGAGACGGTGGCCACCGATACACCCATGGTTCGGGCCGCCCCAGCGAACGAGCGCTCCTCGGCCACTTTGGCGAACATGGCGAGCCCGTGCGCTCAGCATCGATAATCGGCACAAGATCGTCGAGGTCGGTGCAAACGCCGTAGCCACCGCCTGATCAGCCACGGCGCTTCTATGAGCCGAGAGCGACACCAATCTGAGAAAAGCCATGCCCAACTCTATTTTGACCCTGTTGCTTTGCAATCTGCGCGACGTGTTCGGCGAGATTGACCCCGCGCGTCGACGTGCAGCGATCGACGACATCTTCGACGACGACGCCGTATTCTACGACCCTAACGGTGGCATTTATCGTGGCCGCGACGAAATCGACCGCATCGCCGGCGCGATCAAGGCAACCCATCCTGACTTCCGGTATCAGCCCGTCGCCCCTCCTGGGGGAGGCGGGCGATGGCGGTCGGGTCCGGTGGCGGGCAATCCCGGAGAGCCGCCGGCTTACGCCGGAACCGATTTCGTAATCGCGCGGGACGGCAAGCTTGCCGCCGTCTATCTGTTTTTCGACGAGCTGCCGTGAATCACGGCGGCTTCAATGATGCCGGCGCAGCCCGCCAAACGGTGCAGGCGGATGTGCAACATCCAGACATAGCGACAGGCGGTATGCCGACGGCGGTCGCCACCCGCCGACGGTTTCCCCCGGCAAAAAATCTGCTGTCCCTGACGTCGAGAACGCTGACGTACGACTGGATACCGCCGGCAGCCGACAGATTACTCCCACTCGATTGTTCAAAAATCTATACCTCGTTGAAATAACTGCAGAATTCTTGTATGGCACGCCGAAATGCACAGAGGCTGTCAAAAATCTACCATATTGATTTTAAACGTTAAATTGCAACGAAAATATTCTCGAGGCTTCGCCAACTATCGGGGACAATCGGATGATTCTCGCACCTCCTAGCGACTAGCGGCATTCACGTCTCCGTGTCGAAAAGTACCGTCACCGATCCATACCACGCTCCGGCGCGATCCGGTCACGCTTGCGCATTTTGGCGGTGTCGTCGGGCGCGGCCTTTCTGGACCGCCAGCACATGCGCAGCGCTTCCAGCGCCACGTCCGGGAAGCGGAAGCAGTCGGCGATCGATATGGCCAGATCGAAGATCCGGGGGCACCGAATCGAGAGTGTAGGTTTTGACGCCAAGGGTGGCCGTCAAAGCCTGGCACTTAGACTAGTTCACCAGATGCGGGCTTGGAGCCTGCAAGAATCGGTCAGGATACGGACACGAGCCGGGCGGCCAGGCGCACACCTGAATGGGCGTCGAACAGAAAGCCTCGATCGAGCGGAAAGTGCACGGCAACGGCCTTGTCGAAGTCGATGTCGTAATCCCTCGGCATCTTGATCGACAGGCTCTCCTCGCCCACCGCGAGCGTGACCAACGTCACGTCGCCGGTAGGCTCAGCGGCGTAGACCGTAGCATCGAACAGACCAGCGCCGGGCTTGACGATGTTGGCGTCTTCCGCGCGGAAGCCCATGACCACATCCTTGGCCATGGTTCCCTTATCTGCTGCCACCGGCAGGCTCACACCGTGGCTCTCGAAGCGATTGTCCTCGATCCGCCCGCGCAGGAAATTCATCGGCGGCGAGCCCATGAAGCCGGCGACGAACAGGTTAGCCGGGCGATCATAGACCTCGCGGGGGGGGCCGATCTGCTGCAGCACACCGCGGTCCATGATCGCAACGCGATGCGCAAGGGTCATGGCCTCGACCTGATCGTGGGTGACGTAGACGGTGGTCACCCCGAGCTGATGCTGCATGCGCTTGAGTTCGGCGCGCATGAAGCCGCGGAGCTTCGCATCGAGGTTGGAAAGCGGCTCGTCCATGAGGAAGACCGAGGGCCGCCGCACGATGGCCCTTGCCAGGGCCACGCGCTGACGCTGGCCGCCGGACAGCTGGCGCGGGTACCGGTCGAGGAGATCCTCCATATGGACCTGCGCAGCAGCGTCGCGGACAGCGAGCTCCCGCTCCTGCTTCGACACACCACGGACCTTCAGCGGAAAATCGATGTTCTCGGCGGCGGTCTTGTGCGGATAGAGGGCATAGGACTGGAACACCATCGCCACGTCGCGGTACTTCGGCAGTATGTTGGTGACGTCGTTATCGCCGAGCACCACCTGCCCCGAATCGGCGGTTTCCAGGCCGGCTATGATCCGAAGCCCGGTGGTCTTGCCGCAACCGGAGGGCCCGAGCAGCACCAGAAACTCACCCGGCGCAACATCGATACTGAGATCCTTGACGACGTGAACCACACCGAACGATTTGTTCAGGCTGCGCAGCGACAGCCGTTGCGCTCGATGACCGGTGTCGATGCCCCTCGCTTCCACGTTCATCCCTTCACCGCCCCCAACAGTATCCCCTTGGAAATGAAGCGCTGAAGCACGAGCGCCATCAGTACGACCGGAATGATCATGACGATGATGACCACCGCCATACTCCACCACAGGATGCCGCGCTCGCCCGCATTCATGGCGGCGACCAGGATAGGCATGGTCTGCGCATTGGACGTCGAAAGGAACAGCGACAGCAAATACTCGTTCCAGCACAGGATCAGCACCAGCAGCGTCGTCGCCGCGAGACCGGGCTTCGCCAGGGGCAGGATGATCTCGACGAAGGTGGCAAATCGGGTGGCGCCGTCGAGCTGCGCGCTCTCGTCGAGGTCGGTCGGAATGGTGACGAAGAAGTCGTACATCAACCAAACGACGATCGGCAGGTTGACTACCGAGTAGGCGAGGATCTGCGCGATGTGGGTGTCGAGCAGCCGAACGCTCTGAAACATCATGTAGATCGGAATGACGGCGACGATCGGCGGCAGAATGCGCTGCGAGATCATCCAGAACAGGATATCTCCATTTCCCAGCGTGGCCTTGAAATGGCGACCAACAGCGCGCGCGAGAACGAAGAAGACCGCGAGCGCGACGGCAAGCGACAGACGCCAATCGACCCCCCAACGGCCGACCACCACCGCCATCGCGACCAAACACAGAACGAAGAGAACAATCGTCGCGAATTTGGGCTTGTACTGAATGCGCGCCAAGGCATAGGCGGCCATCGAGCCGATGGTGACGCAAAGGGCTGTGGCGAGAAGCGCGATGATGATCGAGTTGATGTAGGCCCTCAGCGTGTCCTCGTAGTCGAAGACGAACAACTCGCGCCATGCATGCAGGCTCGGCGTGAAGTCGATCCAAGGCAGGTAGACCGGGCCGGCGTTGACGTCGGCCGGCAACTTGAACGACGTGATCAGGAGCCAATAGAGCGGAAACAGGACGAACACCGCCCAAAGCATGAGGAGGCCGTAGACGATGACGGCCGTGGCCGGCGCCATCTGCTTGATCGACTTCGGCTCGAACCACCGCCTAAGCAAGGATCTCTGGGGTGACATCCGGATGTCTTGCGTGATCATGTCGGCCTCAATCGCTTGAGGACGATGAGATTGAAGAAGGAGACGCACAAGACCACCGTCACGAACAGGAGTAGGTAGGCGATCGCCGCAGAATCCCCAAGGTTCAGCGCCCGCCATGCAAAGAATGAATGAAGCGTCATTGACTCGGTCGCGATGCCGGGGCCTCCGGACGTCATGATGTTGGGAAGGTCGACCAGCTTGAAGGCCTCGATGATCCTGATCAGCATCACCGTGGCGGCAACCGGCGCAATTTGCGGCCAGGTTATTTCCTTGAACACCTGCCAACCGCTGGCACCGTCGACCTGGCCGGCCTCCACCTGATCACGGGAAACATTCTCAAGCGCTGCAAGCAGGATGACGAAGATGAACGGGATCCACTGCCAGGAATCGCCGATCACGATGAACAAGCGGGCGGTCCAGGCATGGTTAGCCCAGCCGAAGTCACCGAGGCCAATCCACTGCCAAACCGGCGAGAACGGACCCTTGGTCGTGTCCGCCAGCATGCGGAAGCTGTAGCCGATGCCGATCGGCGTTATCATCAAGGGGATGAAGAAGACGACGCGGAAGAAGGTCCTGCCCTTAATCGGCTGGGCGCAAAGAACGGCGAGGCCAAGGCCGATCAGGAACTGGATGGTGCACCCGACGAGCACGTAGAGGATGGTCACGCCGAGCGTGCCGAACGGATTGCCGCTGAACAGCGTCGCGGAAAAGAGAAGCGCCAGACCGAATCCCACGCTGGCGGTGATCAGCCGGCCAATAAAGCCGAGGATCGCGAAGCCTTGCTTGGCGTAGCGGTAGAGCCACCAGATGAGGCCGGCCGCGCTCGCGATCGTGACGATCCAGCCAAGCAGGCTGATGCTGGTGAAGGTCCCGAGGAAATGGAACTGCTCGGTGCCGAAGAACTGCTTCCGGAAGTTCCTCAGGCCGACGAACTGGACCTGATAGGAACCGGCCCTGAGGCGGATGTTGGAGAAGGCGAGCACCAGCGATGCTATCGTCGGGAATACCGAGAAGATGAGAATCATGATCACGGCGGGGGCGATGAAAATCTGGCGCGACTGGCGGTCGAGCCA
>NZ_AKKA01000029.1 GCF_000282035.1 Rhizobium sp. CF122 | reverse complement strand
AACGTCCATGTCGAATTCCTCCCAGATTGTTGTTTGCGATCAATTGTCAGGCGGTGCGTGCCCAGAGTTCCTTCACGCGCTGTTTCAGCAGCAGTGCTTCCTCCCACCGGTCGGTAGTGTCCTGCCCGTCGCGGCCGGTGATGGCGTAGGGCTTTGGGCCGAGTTCACAGGTGAAGGCGAGCGTATCATTGGGGCCAGCCCGGCGTCGCCAGCTCCGAAAGCCATACTCCCACCAGTCCATGAAGAGATCGACCCACGGCTGGTGGTGAGGGAACGAGATCTCTATTTGCACCTGTTCTCGCGAGGCGACACGTCCGTGGAAGGACCACGAACTGTCTAGGATGCGATGGATCATGCCATGGTTCTCGGCCGATACCGGCCAGGCAAATTCGCGCCCGACAAGAAAGTGCGACAGATCGCCGAGCAACCGGAGACTGGGAAGTTGATCCAAGAGGTCGAGGGTGAAGAAGAGGTCGGTCGTCATCCGGTCGCGATGGGTCTCGACATAAACCGGAATCTTCGCTTCCTCGCTCAGTCGCTGCCAGCCCTCGAGTAGCGGAAGACAGTCCTCGACGCGGCGAAGCCGGACGTCGGGTTGCAGACAGATATGGGCAACACCGTATTCGGCAACGTTCTCCAGCACCGGCTTCAGGTCATCCACACTCTTCGGAAAGCATTGGCCTTCAGCCTTCAAGCCGTGCGGCTTCAGGAGCGAGTGCAAGCGCCTGACGTAGTTCCGGTCGTACCAATGGGCGCTCACCCCATCAAAGCCGGCTTCTGCGATCTGCTCGATGCTTTCTTCAAGCGAGAGTTCAGGCTGGATGGCGCTGCGACGTTCCATAGCCCAAAGCGACTGGAAGACGGATAGGGATTGCATCAGCGCCTCCACAAGTTCAGTTGAGGGCTAAACAGCATGAAATTGCGGTCGTGGCGAGGCGTTCGTTGAGGTGTTTTGATCAAATGCAAAGCGGTTACACGTTCTGGGCATTGATCGTCATGAAGCGCACGGGATCGGTTATGATCTCGGCTCTGACAATGTCGAGCTTGTGCAGGATCATGTCGACGGCCCGGCGCGCCTGAACCTCGGGCGTCTGGTCGATGCATATGTCCATGAGACCGGACTGCAAATGGCGCTTCTTCTTGTCCGTCAGCTCGTGGCCGACCCAAAAGACATCTTTCTGCTTAGCCCACTGCTGCAGGACGATCGCCACGCCTTCGTCGCCGCCACCTGCCGAATAGACGCCGATGATCTCAGGGTTGTGGCGAAGCGCTTCGCTCAAGAGTTCAGCCGATTGAAGATCGTCGTCATGGCCGAACATGACAAGCGAGAAGGAATGCTCCGGAGAACCTTTCTCGGCGATGTAGTCGGAAAATCCTTTGATGCGCTGGCGGTGATTTGCGTAGGCACCGCTATGACAGAGGGCAACCAGCCTTCCGCCGCGGGAACCAAGCATGCCGGTCATGTAGTAGGCGGCACAACGACCGGCTGCGTAGTCGTCAATGCCGACGAACGGAATATCGGGATCGCAACGGGCAACGATCTGAACCACTTCCACGCCGGCCGCGCTTACCTTGCGGAGACTTGCGCTGACCCTCGGATCGTCGGGTGCGCATATGATCAGCCCGGAGCGCCGGAACGCCGGATTGGCAACGTGACGCGCCATGCCAACAGGATCGCTCTCCTTGACGAAGGTCCGGTGCAGAATGACATTTTTGTCGAGCGACGCGGCGATCCGTTCGAAGGCCTGATTCAGCCGGGCGAAGAAGCTCGTTTCGGGGCGAACGAGGATGACCTCAATGCGGATTGCGCCGCGGTTGAAATGCGACTGGCGTGTCCCGTATTCGAGCTTCTTTGCTGCCCGGATGACCTTCTCGATGGTCTTCTCCGTGACGCCACCGCGGCCATTGATGACACGTTCGACGGTCGCCAGTCCGAGCTTCGCCTCTCGGGCGACGTCCTTCAGAGTCACTTTGGACATGTTTGGCTCCTCCTGCCGAGACTATCGGTCAGCGGCAGCATATGAGCACAGTTGCAAAATGAGGAAAACACCTCAAGCAATGTGTGGGCTCCCGCCGACTGCTTCGGTATTTTCAGAGCTAATCGATGCGGAGGAGTGGCAATGGACGATACACTTTATGGAAAGCGCAACAAAAGGGGCGATTGGGCGCCGTCCAAACTGCTCACCTACCCACCTGTCTTCGTTTGGCCGGTTCAGCCGATCCGATTTCTGAAGTGGGTCTTTGGCTATCCGGGATATCTAATGCCCTGGAACGTCCTCTATGCCGTCGTCGGGACGGTGCTCTGGCTATACGCGACGCCGTCGTTCGAAACGACGAAGACCTTCTCCATCGGCTGGATCGCCTATCTCCTGGTGCGCAATGCGGCGCTCGTGTTCATGTTTTTCGGAATGTTCCATTTGCGCCTCTATATGCAGCGCAAGCAGGGAACGAACTTCAAGTACAATGCCAAATGGCCGTCGGTCGGCAACGACGCGTTTCTCTTCGGAAATCAGACCATCGACAACGTGATCTGGACCTTCGCTAGCGCGGTCCCGATCTGGACCGCCTTCGAGGCGGTCACGCTCTGGGCATTTGCGAACGGCATTATCCCCTACGTCTCGTTTGCGGATCATCCGGTCTACTGCGGCATCATCATGCTTCTTATTCCGACGTTTCGGGACCTCCATTTCTACCTCGTGCATCGTCTGATCCACTGGCCGCCGCTCTACCATGCCGTCCACAAGCTGCATCACAACAACGTCAATCCCGGCCCCTGGTCCGGCCTGGCCATGCATCCCGTCGAGCATCTGCTTTATTTCTCGGGCGTGGTGATCCATTGGATCGTGCCGTCCAACCCCGTCCATGCGATGTTTCACCTGGTGCATGCGGGGCTTGCTCCAGCCCCCGGTCATGCCGGCTTCGACAAGATCGTCTTCGGCGAGGACAGCGCGATCGACACCCACGCCTACGACCACTACCTCCATCATAAGTACTTCGAGTGCAACTACGCTGACGGTGTGATCCCGCTCGACAAGTGGTTCGGCACCTTCCACGACGGCTCGGCTGAGGCGCAGGAGCGGATGGACAAGCGGTTCATGGAGCAGGCGCGCCGGCGCCAGGAAAAGAAGGCGCGCGGACAGCAGCAGGCAAGTTGAGAGATCAATCATCCTCCTGAGCTTAGAGCCCGGCGATACGCCGGGCTCTTGCTTTCATAGATGCCGGCGAACCTCTCAAGATGAGGTTTTTTCATCACAATTTTCGCGGACGAGGGAAGCGGGCGCAGCTACCGTCTTGATGCGGACATCGGGTGCCGCACCATCTCTGGGAGGAGAACATGTTTAAACTCTTGAGCGCCAGCGCGCTCGCACTGGTGCTTGCAACTCAAGCTCATGCCGCCGAACGCATTGGCGTTTCAATGGGAACGCTGTCGAACAACTTCCAGACGCTGATCGTCAACGGTATGGACGCCTACGCCAAGTCGATCGGCGTGGAATTGCAGATCGAAGATGCAACGACTGACGTCAACAAGCAGCTGGATCAGGTTCGCAACTTTGCGAGCAGCGGCGTGTCGGCGATCATCGTGGATCCTGTCGATTCCGATGGCACTCCCGCGCTCAGCAAGGTTGCCGAAGAGGCCGGCATTCCGCTCATCTACGTGAACGTGCAGCCAACTGATCTGTCGACGCTCGGCAAGCAGCAGGCCTTCGTTGGTTCCAACGAAGTCGAATCCGGGACGCTGCAGACGAAGGAAGTCTGTCGGATGCTCGGCGGCAAGGGAAATGTCGTTATCATGATTGGTGATCTGACCAGCCAGGCCGCCCGTCAGCGGACGCAGGATGTGCATGACGTTATCAAGACGCCCGAATGCAGCGGCCTTAACGTGGTTCAGGAGCAAGTCGGAAGCTGGAGCCGCGTCAACGGTGCCGATCTGGTCTCGAATTGGCTGACCTCGGGTCTCGAATTTGATGCGGTCATCGCCAACAATGACGAAATGGCGCTGGGTGCCATTGCCGCACTCAAGAATTCAGGTGCGTCGACCGACAAGATTCTCGTCGCCGGCATCGACGCCACGCCTGAGGCCCTGCAGGCAATGAAGGTTGGAGACCTGAAGGTCACCGTCTTCCAGGACGCGAAGGGGCAGGGCAAGGGATCGATTGACGCAGCCTTAAAGGCCGTGAGAGGCGAGAAACTGGATCGCGAGGTCTGGATCCCGTTCCAGCTCGTGACCCAGCAGAACATGGCTCAGTTCGAAAACCTCAACTAGCTCGGACTACCTCACGGTCTGAGCACACGGATCACGGCGACGCCTTTGTGCTTCGCCGTGATCGCGCTGTTTTGGCGACCAGGTAGGCAGTGTCGTGCCGGTCGCGACGGCGCGGATGCTTCCCGAATAGCTTCATTTAGGCTGCAAGATACGAAGGGCAGCCATGCATCAACGGCATTGGTAAACCGCAGCGATACGCTATCTATCGCCGTGCAATACAAGGAGAAAATGATGAAGAAGATCGCAACCGTTGTTGCTGCCGCATCCCTGATGCAAGCCTTGGCCTCAAGCGTTGTCGCGGCCGATTTGGCGACCACCTACCAAGCGCCCGAGGCCGACGTGCGTGACGGGGTCAAGATCGGGATACTTACTTGCGATGTCGGTGGTGGTGTCGGTTACGTCCTCGGTTCGGCAAAATCGATTGATTGCGTCTTCAGCCCGACCTCGGGTAGCGAGGCGCAGGATCGATACACCGGCGCGATCCGTAAGTTGGGCGTCGATGTCGGGTTCACCACGCGCGGCCGGATCGTATGGGCGGTGTTTGCACCGACCACGGGATACCATCGCGGTTCGCTGGGTGGCCTCTATCAAGGCGCATCGGCTGAAGCGACGCTTGTTGCTGGTGTCGGTGCCAACATCCTCGTTGGCGGCACTAGCGGCTCGGTCCAATTGCAGACACTGAGCGTCACCGGCCAGCTCGGCATCAATGTTGCTGCTACCGGAACGTCCATGACGTTGACGCCGCAAGGCTAACAGTGTCTCGCCGGCAATCGCTCGGCGATCGTGCATAAAGCCGGCCGCATTCTCATGCGGCCAGCTTTTTAAGGGACGGCATAGGAGGAAACCGTGAGATATGCCGCGATACTCGTTGCAATGGCGCTTGCCGGCTGCAACACAACTGTGCCGCCGCTTGAGCCCATACCCGGAAGCCTGACCTATGGACGCGTCGCGTACTCACCATACCCACCTGGAACGGTGATCAAGAACACGTTCCTGGGAAAATGGGGTTACCGCACGTTCGAGAAATACGTGGTCCAGCCTGATGGAACACTCAAGTTGACCTATCAGCAGACTGCCCCGGATTTCCTGACCGACTGATACTTTCGGTTCGGCGGCCGCTATCGAAGTTTCGGTGGCTTACTGATGCCACTCGGCTGAATATCTTGTTCAGGGGCGTGGCGTTTGAGGAGTTTGTGCAGCTTGCGCTCTTCTGCGGAATCGGCGCCGGTGCGTCTGCCTTGGTTGACGATACTCCGACCCCGCGGCCCCGGATTTCTGATCTGTCTGTTTGATGTGCTGTGCATGGCCTTTCCTCCCGCGGGGGAAACGCACAACTCGCGCCAATGTTCATGGCTGCGCTAGAAAAGTCTTCGCTGCAATATTCGAAACTGTCTCAATTTCGAAAAACGGTACAGGCCGCTCCGGCGGCGCGGACGGTCACGCAGACCTTGTCGGCTTCGGCGCGTGTCTGCCTGCCGATACGGGCTGCGTAGCGCGGCCTGAAGCCGAAGCTGCGGTCACGCACGCGTACGATGACCGGCTCTTCACCCGCGAGCGATGCCGGAAGCTGACGTGCGACCGCCGAAAACAGGCGAAGGGCGGCTGCGTCGTTGTTATGTGCCGCAAGCTGCGCGCCCCACGGTGCCCACGGCCCCTGTTGAACCGAGGCGGTTTCGGTCAGCCGGCGCTTGCTGGCAAGCTCGATGCAGCCATCGATGAAGGGCTTGTCCGAGGTCAGAAATTGCGCGGCCTCATCAGGAGGGTTGTTCTTCCATTGTTCGATCGTATTCGCAGTAATGGCAAGGACGTAGCTGCGCGTCTCGAAGGGCAGCAGGCCTTTATCGAGATAGTCTGCAAGTCCCTGCTCGCCGGCATTGTAGGCTGCGGCCGCAAGGCCGAGATTGCCAAAGCGTGTTCGCAGCTCGTCGAGATATCGTGCTGATTCCTTGAGGGATTCGAGGACATCGAAACTGTCCCTCAAGCCGCGCAGCCTGGCCGTATGGGGCATGAACTGTGCGATACCCTGCGCGCCCTTGGGGCTGATGGCGCCCGCCCTGAAGCGGCTCTCCCGCCAGATCAGGCGGGCGAAATATTCCGGCGGTAGGTGGTTTTCCCGCGCGAAGTGATCGATCGCGACGCAGAGATCGCGGCCATATGTTTCGCGTGTGATGCAAAGGCGCTCGCCGGAGTTCGGTACCGCAAGCGAATAGACGCAGACGCGATGCGATGTGGCGGCAGGCGGCTGGGAATGGGCCATCCGTGGAAACGCCAGCAGAAAGCCGGCTACCACCATTACGATGCCTGCTTTGCCAAACGATACGCCCACAGCAGCCATCGTCCCTCTGCCGCAAATCCTGTCTTCTACGTCGAGCCGGAAAAGATACGCCCGTCAATGATGACGGGCGTAGTTGGGAGATTAATACGCACCTGCACGTTAGCAATGCTGAATATGACGTCAAGACAGAAACGGAGCATGGAAGGTTTTTGCCATATGCCTGTCGCCGCTGCTCGACTATTGTCAGGAAGAAAAGCTCCCGATTGAGCGAGGCCGCCATGAGACTTTCCGCTTGCATCGAATGGCTGTTCGCAGCCGAAGCCGACAACTTTGCGGACAGGATCCGGCTTGCGCATGCACATGGCGCGGAGGCCGTCGAATTCTGGAAGTGGACGAACAAGGATATCGGCAGCATCGAGTGGGCGCTGACGGAAACCGGTATAGAACTCAGTAGTTTTGTTGCAGAACCGATGATTGCTCTTACCGATCGTGCCAATAAGGACGCGTTCCTGAAAGGCTTGAAAGGTTCCGTGGAAATGGCCAGGCGCCTTGGTGCCCACACGTTGATTGCGCAGGCGGGCGATGACCTTCCCGGCAAGTCTCGCGAAGAGCAGAAGGCGGCGCTGATCGAAACCCTGACCGCCGCTGGCGAGATTCTCGAGGGCAGCGGGGTCCGCCTTGGTCTCGAGCCACTCAACACGTTGATCGATCACGTTGGCTATTTCCTTCATTCAACGGTCGAAGGCATCGAGATCGTAAAGGCGACGAGCCGTCCGGAGATCGGCATCGTTTACGATGTCTATCATTCCGCCGTCATGGGAGAGGACACGGCCGAGGTGATTGGCGGCAACATCGACCGGGTTTTCCACATCCATATCGCCGATCATCCCGGACGGAACGAGCCGGGCAGCGGCGATATCGACCTTAGGCGGCGCGTCGATTGGCTCGCCGAACATGGCTACGGTGGTGCGATCGGGCTGGAATATCGGCCGTTGGCGGCGAGCGCCGCGACGATTGCAGAGACCCGGCGTATGCTCGGCTAAAAGCAGCACGAATCATACTCGGATGGTCTCGGCTATTTCAATCTGACGTGTCGTGCACCATCTAGTGGATGAGTAATGTCTTCCCTCAATCGGGAAGCGACTGTGTTTGTGGAGCGTAGCCATGCAATCCCTTTCCGACGTGCCTTTGTATTTCATGGACCAGAGCGAAGGCGTGTGGCCCTCGCGTCGGCGAAAGATCATTGATTGGCTGGTCACTGAAACGCGCGACGAGCGCTTCATCGACAACATATTCGTGCAAATGTGCCAGCGGCTGCGGGACGAGGGTGTACCCGTCGCGCGCGCATCGTTGCACTTCAGGACGCTCCATCCGCAATGGCTCGGAGCACGTATTCTTTGGAAAACCGGTTTGGCCGAGGCCAAGATCGACACATTCGGTTACGGTGTCGAGAACACACCGCAGTTCCGCAACAGCCCCGTGAACGAGATCTTCAGCGGTGCGACTGAAGTCCGCAAAAACCTCGAGACGATGCGCGACGGCGACGGCCACCATCAGTTCTATGACGAACTGATACGTGACGGGCTCACAGAGTATATCGCCTGGCCAATAGAACACACGCTTGGCAAACGGCATATTGCGACCTTTTCCAGCGATCGGCCCGGCGGCTTTGCAGAGGAACATATCGCCTTCCTCAAGGACATTTTGCCTGCCTTGACGCTTGTCACCGAGATTCGCATCAAAAACATTCTCGCGCGGACTTTGCTGGAAACCTACGTTGGTCCCCATGCCAGCGGACAGATCCTTGCCGGGGCTACGACACGCGGTAGCGGTACGACCGTCGGTGCGGCAATCCTGATCTGTGACCTGCGCGATTTCACGACGATCTCGGATCAGTGGCCTCGCGACGACGTGATCGACTTGCTCAACGGCTATTTCGACGCGATGTCGGAGCCGATCGAAAAACATGGCGGCGAGATCCTCAAGTTCATGGGCGACGGCATGCTGGCGATCTTCCCGCTGGCCGATCCGATGGCCTGCAGGAACCTGCTGGCGGCGATCAAGGAGGCAGCGGGCGCTGTTGCCGCCCTGAACGAGCAGAATGGGCGTGATGGTCGCGAGGTCCTGCGCTACGGCATCGGCGTGCATGTTGGGGACGTGATGTATGGCAACATCGGCTCGCGCCGGCGGCTCGACTTTACGGTCATCGGACCCGCGGTCAACGTCGCCTCGCGCCTGGAAAGCTTGACGAAGGAGATCAAGCGTCCGGTACTCTTCTCCAGAGCCTTCGTCGAGATGGCGACGTGTGAGGAGGGCATGGAAAGCCTCGGCTCGTTCCCCCTCAGGGGATTGGGCGAGCCCGTCGATGTCTTTGCCTTCAAGCCATCCTGAGAGTGGCAGGTATCTGACAAAAGCGTGGGCAGGGTTTCTAAACGCGTGGCGGGGTTGTAGGGCTACCATAGTCGAACGATCTTGAAGCCCTGCCAGGAGACAATCCCTCATGCCCGGTCCGTATGTCGTTCCCGTCCATGGTGACGAGGAACTTCCGAAAGAGTGCGACGTCGTGGTGATCGGCGGCGGCATTATCGGTTGCTCTACGGCGCTGGAGCTCGCCGAACGTGGCTTGCGCGTCACGCTCTGCGAGAAGGGCGGGATCGGAAAGGAACAGTCGAGCCGAAACTGGGGCTGGGTGCGGATTTCGATGCGTGATCCGCGCGAGGTGCCGCTGATGGCCGAGGCGCTGAGAATTTGGGATGGCCTCGACAAGCGCACGGGGCGCGATGCGGGATTCAAGCGCGCCGGCATCATCTTCATCTGCGCCAACGAGAAGGAACAGGCCGACCACGAACGCTGGCGCACCAATCTGGACGGCTACGAGATCGAATCCCGCATGCTGACGGCGCGGGAATTCGCCGAGACTGTTCCCGGATCCAGGCTGGACATCGCCGGAGCCCTCTACACTCCGGCTGACGGCCGGGCGGAGCCGCAGAAGGCGGCACCGGCGATCGCCGAAGCGGCGCGCGATAAGGGAGCGACCATTCTGACGGAATGCGCCGTACGCGGCATCGAGACCGCGGCAGGCGCCGTCAGCGGCGTAGTGACGGAGCGTGGTGCGATCGCCTGCAAGGCTGTGGTTCTGGCTGGCGGGGCCTGGTCCAGCCTGTTTGCCGGTCGGTTCGGCATCGACCTGCCGCAGCTCAAGGTGCTGAACAGCGTGATGCGCACAAAGCCGCTGGAGGGTGGCCCGGAACAGACCATCTGGGCGAAGGATTTCGCGATCCGCAAGCGACAGGACGGTGGTTATACCGTCGCCTGCGGACACGACAACGTCGTCGATATCGTGCCAGCCTCGTTCCGCTATGCTTCAGCGTTTCTGCCGGCCTTGAGGTCGGAGTGGAAGTCGCTTTCCTTCCGCCTTGCTGGCCGCTACTTCGACGAGTTGCGTATTCCGCGGCGCTGGTCGATGGATGACGCAAGTCCGTTCGAGTATCACCGGGTTCTCGATCCAGTGCCCTCGAAGAAGTTGACGCAGGATGCACTCGGAGGCCTGAAGAGGGCGTTTCCGATGTTCGAGAAGGTGGAAATCGCGCAGCGTTGGGGCGGCTACATCGATGTTACGCCGGATGCCGTGCCTGTCATCTCGGCGGTCGACGCCATTCCCGGCTTCCACATTGCTACCGGGTTTTCCGGGCATGGCTTCGGAATTGGGCCGGCAGCTGGACGATTGATGGCTGATATCGTCACGGGCAGGGCGCCTGTCGTGGACGCGAGCGCGTTCCGACTCTCGCGCTTCACTGACGGCTCGAAGGTAGAACTGATCAGCGGCTTCTGATTGCACGGAGGTCCGCCCTGTTTATATCAACGTTGCCGCCACTTCGAATACGTTTGCCAC
>NZ_AKKA01000028.1 GCF_000282035.1 Rhizobium sp. CF122 | reverse complement strand
CACGGGGACGAGAATTTTCATGGGGTCCTTCCTTCAACTCTTTCGCCAAGAAAATGCGCGTTTCGGCGCTGCTCCGATTGTCGAATGGCGACATGGATACGCGTTTTTCCTCCAAACACAACGCTTCCATGACGCAGACAGGCAAATTGAGCTCGTCAATAAATGACGTTTACGTTCACGTCAATATTGCGGTTATTCCCTGTTCCAGGGAAGGCGCGGGCGTAACTGCTGGCCGGGCGCCACGGCCATTGCCGGGTTGGCTGTTCGCCGGTCTCTGACGGCCCGCGGTGTAACGACTTCCCGATCGAACAGAGGGACGCCGCGGCGGCGCATGAGAAGGACCAACAGGCCGCCGGCGAGGATGCCGCCCACATGGGCACCCCAGGAGATGCTGCCATCGGGTTCCAAGACCAGCATCACGAATTGCTGGCCGATCCAGAGAAGGAGCGGGACGAAGGCGGGCAACGGCAATGGCACGCGCATCAGCACGAGTACCCAGACCTTTACGCGAGGATGCAAGACGACGTAGGCCGTAACTACGCCCGAGATCGCACCGGAGGCGCCCACAAGCGGTGCTTCCGATGTCGTCCCCACGAGGCCATGAACGAGAGCGCCGGCCGCCGCGCAGAGCAGATAGAAGACAAGAAAGCGCAGGTGACCCATCGCGTCTTCGACATTGTCGCCGAAGACCCAAAGGAAGAGCATGTTGGGAGCCAGGTGCCAGAAACCCGAATGCACGAAGGAGTAGGTGATGTAGGTCAGCGGTTCCGGGATGAAGGCCAGCGCCGGCTCCAACCTTGCGTGGTGAAAGGCAACCGCGGGAATGTAACCCAGGCCGACAATCGTCGCCTGCGACACGGATTGGCTGGCGACAACCCCAGTGAATAGCCAAACCACGAGGTCCACCGCAATCAGCCCCATGGTGACCCATTGGACCTTGATGTGCTTCAGCGTATTGGCATCGTGCAACGGTATGAACATGAAGCCTGCCCCCCGGCGTTCGCGTCACGTGGTCGAGGGCGAGGTTACCTGTTTTTTCCCGGAACCCAAAGCACATCCGCATTGCCACGGTCATTGGCGTGACGGGCGGCGACGAAGAGGAAGTCCGAAACCCGATTGACATATTTCAATGCGGCGTCGCTGACGACCTCGCCATCCGTGCGGGCAAGTTCGACCATCAGCCGCTCCGCGCGACGTGCGATCGTGCGGGCGAGATGAAGATGAGCGGCAGCCGAGTGCCCGCCCGGCAACACGAAGGATTTCAAGGGCTGCAGGTCGGCGTTCAATTCGTCGATGTCGCTCTCGATGCGCGCGACCTGGCTATCGACAATGCGCAGCGGCTCGTGTGCGGGCGGCTTGCCATCATCTGGCGTCGCAAGGTCGGCGCCAAGGTCAAAGAGGTCGTTCTGGATCAGCGTCAGCATCCTCTCCAGGACGGGCATGCCCTGCATGTGGAGCCGCGCCACGCCGATGGCGGAGTTGGCCTCGTCGATGGTGCCGTAGGCCTCGACGCGCAGATCGTATTTCAGACGGCGCGGTCCGGAAACGAGTGCGGTGGTGCCGTCGTCGCCGGTCTTCGTGTAGATCTTGTTGAGCCTGACCATGCCTACCCCTCCTTTTCCTGACTTAGCTAGGGCGGCCGCCACCGGTCAGCCAGAGCGTCAGCATGATCAGGAGCACGGCGATCGCCTGCAGTAGCACGCGCAGCTGCATCAGCTTGTTGGAGAGGTTCGGATTGCCGCCCTTCATC
Organism: Rhizobium sp. CF122; assembly: GCF_000282035.1. Taxonomy (GTDB): domain Bacteria; phylum Pseudomonadota; class Alphaproteobacteria; order Rhizobiales; family Rhizobiaceae; genus Rhizobium. The sequence goes on along the minus strand of NZ_AKKA01000028.1, from coordinate 55,706 downwards.
ATGTTGAAAAGGCCGCGAATCAGCACCAGGGCGACGATGCCCATGACGATGATCGCGAGAATGTAGGTGACCGTGGACATGCTGGCTTTGGCTTTCCTGATTAGTCCACCCAGCGCATCAGGCGGTAGAACAGGTCTGCAGGCAGCAGCCTCTTCAGTACCATACCCTGCTTGGCCGGCGTGGTTACGGGGTAATGTGGTTTCGGATTGTTCGAGTTCAATGCGTGCTTCAGCACGGCATAGACTGCGTCCGGACCGAGCTTATGTCGATTGGGAGGGCCCGATCCGTCAAGCCGTGCAAGCTGACGGCGGTAATCTGCCGCATGCACCGAGTTTTTCACGTCGATGTGCTCATTGATCTTTGCGAGCGCGTTTGCCGTGAAACGGGAGGCGATCGGGCCCGGCTCGATCAGGCTTACGTGAATGCCACTGCCTTGCAACTCCATGCGAAGGCTGATGCTCAGACCTTCGAGAGCGAATTTGGAGGCGGTATAGGCGCCGCGGAAACGATACGGCACGACGCCGAGGATCGACGAGCACTGAACGATCCGGCCCTGGCCGCGCTTGCGCATCAGCGGCACGATCTGACGCGTCAACTCATGCCAGCCGAAGACGTTCGTTTCGAATTGAGCGCGCAGGGCGTCCGTCGGAATGTCCTCGACGGCGCCGGGCTGTCCGTAGGCACCGTTGTTGAACAGCGCGTCGATGCGTCCGCCGGTCAGCGCCGTCACATCGCGCACGAAATCCGAAATCGTGTCGATGCGCGTATAGTCCATGCGGAAGGCCTCGATGCCGTGGGCTTCCAGCGGCGCCAGATCATCGAATTTGCGCACCGTGGCAAAGACCCGCCAGCCATCGGCCTTCAGCGCCCGGGCGCAGTATGCGCCGATCCCGGAAGAGCATCCGGTCACGATGATGGTGCGCTGGTCCGACATGGAATGATTCCTGTACAAAATGGGAGTGGTTTCCCATATTCGAACGGGCGACACAACGACCAAAGCCGGGAGACCGAATGCCGAAGATAATGCGCATCTTCTATGATGTGGTCTACGATGCTATCTGCCACCTTATTGAAGACGACGGCTTCGCGATGGCGAGCCATGTCGCATTGTCTACGCTTCTGGCTGTCTTTCCGTTTCTCATTTTCGGCACGACGCTCGCGACCTTTCTGGGCGCTGACCAATTCTCAGACCGGGCGATACATCTGATCTTCGATACCTGGCCGGAGGCGATCGCCAAGCCGTTGGTCGACCAGGTAATCCAGGTCCTAACCGTGCCGCGCGGCGGCCTGCTGACTGTGTCCGTCTTGGCGGCGGCTTACTTCGCCTCGAACGGGGTCGAGGCGCTGCGGATATCGCTCAACCGCGCCTACCGTGTTCAGGAAACGCGGCCATGGTACATCACCCGCCTTGCAAGTCTTGGCTATGTCATCATCGCCGTAATCATCTTTGCGGCTGTCAGCATCCTGCTTGTGGCCGTGCCGCTTGCCCTCGATTATGCGCGCCAGTGGTTCCCGCTCTTTGCCGATACGCTCGAAGTCGTCTTCAGCTGGCGCGTCTACGGAACGCTGTTCATGCTGACCGTCGGCCTCTTCGTCGTTCACCTGTGGCTGCCGGCCGGGCGACGCCGTGTGTTCGATGTCGTGCCGGGCGTGCTGGTGACGCTGTTGCTTTGGTTGGCGGGAGCCCTGATTTTCGCCTATTACCTGGCGACGTTCGCCAACTACACCGCGACCTATGCGGGTCTGGCATCGGTGATGATCGTTCTGATCTTTCTTTATATGGTCGGTGTCATCTTCATTATCGGCGCCGAGCTCAATGCCGCCCTCCTGAAGTTTCGCGTGCGTGCAATCTTCAAGAACAACTTCCTCGGCGGGAGGCAGAATAAGACGTCAAAGCCCCACAAGGCGGCGGATGTCGGTCGGTGAAAGACCGCGCCCGCGGAGTTCGGCGAGCCCTGTGTCGCTTTCGCTCTTGGAAAGCTTGCGGCCGCCCTCATCGGTGATCAGGCGATGGTGGTGATAGACCGGCGCCGGCAAGCCGAGCAGGGTCTGGAGCAGTCGATGCACCGAAGTCGAATGAAAGAGATCGAGCCCGCGAACCGCATGGGTAACTTCCTGCAGGGCGTCATCAAGGACGACCGAGAGATGATAGCTCGACGGCGCATCCGACCGCGACAGGATGACATCTCCCCAGGCGCCGGGATTTGCGGCGATCAGGCCACGGTCGGCGTCTCCGGTTTCCTCCCAAGAAAGGGCCTCGCCCAATGCCTCCAAAGTCTTGCCCATGTCGAGCCGCCAGGCGTGCTTGAGGCCCGATGCGAGCAGTTGCCGCCGGTCGACATCGGACCGCTCACGATCGTCAGGCGGATAGAGCGGCGAGCCGTCTGGGTCTCGCGGCCAGAGCTTACCATCTGCTTCGGCGGCTGCGACCAACGTCCTGGTCTCGCCCCGGGTCATGAATGCGGGGTAGGCGAGGCCGAGGTCGATCAACCGTTCAAGGGCTGATTGATATTCTGCGAAATGCTCCGACTGCCGCCGCACCGGTCGTTCCCAGTCTATGCCGAGCCATTCGAGGTCGGCATAGATGCCCGCCTCCAATTCGGGTGTACAGCGCGTCAGATCGATGTCTTCTATGCGTAACAAGAAGCGTCCTCCGGCCGATATCGCCATGTCTCGGTTCAGAAAGGCAGAGAGTGCGTGACCAAGATGAAGCGGGCCATTGGGGCTCGGCGCAAAACGAAAAACAGGCTTTTGACGAGGATTCGCGGTCATGCTTTCTTCTGCCATGGATTCGATAGGATCGCGAGGAAGCGTGTTGATCATTCGCAGCGATGATGATGTGAGGGAGGGGCTGGAGAACCTGCTTCGTCTTGATCCGCGGCTTGCAGCCATTGCGGCCGAGGCCGGGCCCCTCCCTTTGCGGTTGCGCGAACCGGGTTTCGAGGGTCTCGCGCACGTCATCGTCTCGCAAATGGTGTCGCGAGCCAGCGCCGAAGCGATCTGGAGACGGATGCGACCGGTCGAAGGCGTGCTGACGGCGGACAACTACGTGCTTCTCCATCCCGACGCGTGGCGCGAGTTCGGCCTCTCGCGCGCCAAGGCGGAAACGCTATCGCGTATTGCCGACGCGGTCGCCTCCGGGCGCCTCGATCTCCTCGCGCTCTCCGCCTTGCCTCCTGACGAAGCGCTGGCTGAGCTTACGGCTCTCAAGGGAATCGGTCCCTGGACCGCCGAGGTTTACTTGATGTTCTGCGGCGGCCACGCGGACGTCTTTCCCTCCGGCGACGTCGCCCTGCAGAACGCGGTGGCTGCGGCATTCGGTCTCGGCGCTCGCCCGCCTGCCCGCGAGCTGGCGTCGTTGGCCCGTGCGTGGTCGCCATGGCGGTCGGTCGCAGCAAGGCTTTTCTGGGCCTATTATGCCATCAAGCTCGGTCGCGGCATGTTGCCGATCGACTGAGCGACAGCGCTTTGCATCGCGGCATTGATGCTTGAATTTATTAGACTTCACAATGCCGTCACAACCGGCCTAATATAAGAGGGCAGATGCCGAATCGATCAGGAGAGTCCCTTGACGATTGCAGTTTCCCCACAGGCCCTGCCGGCGCTCGTCCTGAACGCTGACTACAGGCCCCTGAGTTATTACCCCTTGTCGCTTTGGTCCTGGCAGGACGCGATCAAGGCGGTATTTCTCGACCGTGTGAATATCATTGCAGAATACGAACATTCGGTATCGTCGCCGAGCTTTTCGATGCGGCTTCCAAGCGTCGTCTGCCTCAAGACCTATGTCCAGCCTTCCCGCAATCCGGCCTTTACCCGCTTCAACGTGTTCCTGCGCGACAAGTTCGAATGCCAGTATTGCGGCGAGCATGACGACCTGACCTTCGACCATGTCATCCCGCGTGCCCATGGCGGGGAGACGACGTGGCAAAATGTCGTTGCGGCCTGCTCCCCCTGCAATCTCAGAAAAGGCAGCAAGCTGCCGAAACAGGCTGGCATGTTCCCGAATCAGAAGCCTTACCAGCCGACGGTACAGGATCTGCACAACAACGGCCGGCTCTTCCCGCCAAACTACCTGCATGACAGCTGGCTCGACTATCTCTACTGGGATAGCGAACTGCAGCCCTGATCAGTCTCCCATCCGTCAGGCTCAGGCCGTCTTGCGGACGCCGATAAAGGCGAAGGCCGCCAGGATGAGGCTCGCAATCACGTTCCAGCCTGCGAAGGACAGGCCGAGGACGCGTAGCGCGGCGTCGGTGCAGGACGGACCCTTGATGCTGTTCAATTCACCCAACAGGTCGCCGGCGTTCTGTGTCATGCTGCCCGCCGTCGTGGAGCAGGTTGCCGGCCCTTGCCAGAACTGCCACTCGACACCGGCGTGATAGACGCCCATGCCGGCGCCGACGATCATCAGGATGCCGGCGGCGAGCAGAAATGCGCGGCCGATCCAGCTGGGAAGACCGACTGCGGAAGCAATCGCGCCAAGGATCGCGATCGGAATGCCGTAGTAATAGGGCTGCCGCTGCAGCAGGCAAAGCGCACAGGGAATGTAGCCGCCAAGATACTGAAAGCCGAGCGCGGTGCCGACAACCACCGCCATGCCGAGTGCGAGCACCATCGAGTAGCCGACGACCGGGCGAGCAAGGGAAAACGAGGCAGGCATGAACGGACTCCGCGCAAATGGCTCAGTGGGCAAGTAATTTATAGGCGATCCCGAGGGCAATGGCGACGGCGGCAACGACGCCCGCAACCTGCCCGAGGCGCTTTTCGATAAAGTGGCGGATCGGCTCGCCGTAGCGGCGCAGCAGCCACGCGAGGAAGAAGAAGCGCGCGCCGCGTGCGACGATCGCCGAGATGATAAAGAAGCCGAGATTCATGTGAATGACGCCGGCGAGGATCGTCACGACTTTGATCGGCGGTAGATGGGCCAAGCCTGAGGTCACGAGCAGCAGCAGCAGGATTTCCCACTCGTCGTGGATATAGAGTCGCAGCTGCTCGAAGGCGTCGAGCTTTCCGTAAAATTCTAGAACCGGGCGGGCGATCGCGTCATAAGCGTAGTAGCCGAGCATCCAGCCGGCGATGCCGCCGAGGACGGAGGCGGCGGTCGCGACCAGCGCGTAGCGATAGGCGCGCTCCGGCTTAGCGAGCGCCATCGGCAGGTAAAGAACGTCGGCAGGAACCAGGAAGACAGAGCTTTCGACGAAGGCGATAACGGCGAGCCAGACTTCGGCCGATTTCCGAGCTGCGAGAGACATGGTCCAGTCGTAGAGTCTGCGGAGCATTCCAATCCTTTCGCTTCGAGCGCATGAGCTTTATGGGGCGTCGGTGCGGCTGTAAATGCTTGCTGTGTCGTTCGTAGGGTGACGTGCCAAAAAATCTTCGTGATCGCACTGAGCACGGAGCTCACGAGTCGACGCGGGAGGGCTGATCGTGCTTCTGCCGCATGACGTTCATTTCCGTTCGTTCGCGGGCCATTTCGCTGACGGCCTGGCGCAAAACGGGATGCTTTGCCGTGAACATGTTGAAATCGCGCCTTTCCAGCACAAAGAACTGGCAGAAATCCACGGCGACGACGTCTGCGGTGCGGCGACCGCCGCTGAGCAGCGCCATCTCGCCAAAGAACGCGCCAGGGTCCAGTCGGATCGGCTCACCCGGCAGTTGAACTTCCACCGCGCCCGACGACAGGAAGTACATACCATCGCCTCGGTCGCCCTTGCGCATCACGCGCTCGCCTGGCAAGGCCGATTTCGGCCGAAAGAGGAGCAGCAATTCCTCCTGCGAATCCTCGTCTACTTTGGCAAAGAGTGGAAAGGTTTCGATAAGCTCCTGCATCTCGAGCTGATGCTTGTGCTCGCGGGCTTCGTTGATCGCTCGGATCTTTTCAAGTTCGCGGCCGAGTGCCTCATGCCGACGGCGGCCGAAGTGATTGCTGAGCGCCGGCCATCTGGCGTGGATTTGGGTGTGCAGCGCTTCGGCGCCCACGCAGACGAGCGGATTGAGCGTGATCGAAATGATGGCGGACGCGAGGATGATGTCCTGCCCGTCATTCGGCAGCAATCCGAGAGAAACGCCGAGACTAGCAAGAATAAACGAGAATTCACCGATCTGCGCCAGTCCGCCTGATACGGTCAACGCCATTCCGATCGGATAGCGAAGCATGACCACGATGAGGAAGGAGATGACGGTCTTGCCGATGATGATCAGCGCCAGGGCGCTGATTACGGCCATCGGCTGGCGCACCAGGATCGAAGGATCAAACAGCATGCCGACCGATACGAAGAACAGCACCGAGAAGGCGTTCTGAAGCGGCAGCGAATCGGCAGCGGCTCGATGGCTGAGGTTGGATTCGCTCATGACCACGCCGGCGAAAAAAGCACCGAGCGCGAATGAGACGCCGAAGATTTGCGCGGAGCCGAATGCGATGCCAAGCGCTATGGCGAGGACCGTCAGCGTGAAGAGTTCGCGTGAACCGGTTCTGGCGACCAGCGTCAGGAGCCAAGGGACGATCTTCGGGCCGAGAAAGATCGCCATCACCGCAAAAGCGCCGACTTTCAACAGTGTCAGCGCAATCGTCAGCGGAAGAGGCAACCCCGCACTTTGTGCAAGGCTGCCGCTGTCGGCATGGCCACCGAGCAATTCGGCGACGGCGGGCAGAAGCACCAATGCCAGAACCGTGGCAAGGTCTTCGACGATCAGCCAACCAACGGCAACGCGGCCGCTGGCCGAGTTGAGCAGATTTCGCTCCTCCAAGGCCTTCAGCAGCACAACCGTGCTTGCTACCGACAGGCTGAGGCCGAAGACGATCCCCGCGCCCAGGCCCCAACCCCACCATTTGACGAGGGCGACACCGAGCAGCGTAACGATAACGATGCGCGCGATTGCGCCCGGCACGGCGATGCCGCGTACCGCGAGGAGATCGGCGGTGGAAAAATGTAAGCCAACGCCGAACATCAGCAGGATGACGCCCATTTCTGCCAATTGACTGGCAAGCCCGGCGTCGGCGACGAAGCCGGGCGTCATCGGCCCCATGGCGATACCGGCCAACAAGTATCCGACAAGCGGCGGCAGACGCACTCGATCGGCGATATAGCCGAGTATCGCCGCACAGACGAAACTCACGGCAACTGTGGCAATAAGCGATACTTCCTGATGCACGCGTGCACTTTCCCTCTTGGCGGGCGCAGTTTGGCCGAAACGCCCGAGAAATTAAACAGTTGATTTGCCACGTCCGACCAATTGCTGGGTAGAGCGCAATTGAGGCAGCAATGCTGTGAGCGCTGGTGGCGCAGGCGTTGCAGTGAGGCAACACACTTTGTCGGAACGGCGCTGGCAAGTGCCTGAAATGGCGGGTGAACCGCTATACAGTGCATCAGAAGAATTGCATGTTCCTGTCAGTGAAGATCCGATCAAGCCGATCGTGGGGCCGAATTGACTGATACTGCTGATGGTTCATACGTTTCCGCGCCACGCGCTGCGCGGCTGGACGCGCTTTTGCCTGTCCTACTATTGGCGACGTACTTCACGGCAAGCTTTGCCCTTAGGCTCCTTCGCGGTGGCGATCTCGGGTCCGACGAGGCAGAACAGATCAGGCTCGCGCATGCCTTGCAACTGGGATACGGCGATCAGCCGCCGCTCTACAACTGGCTGTTTTACTGTTTTGGCAAGGTCTTCGGCGCGTCGGTCGACACACTCGCCTTCTTGAAAAATGCCACGCTGCTGGTGAGCTGCATCTTTCTCGGCTTGGCGGCCCGCAAAGTGGTGGGGGCGCGCGACACTGCTTGGATCTCCGTCCTCGGCCTGCTCAGCCTGCCTGCGATCTTTCTGCTCTCGCAGCGGGATTTGACTCATAGCGTTGGCGCCTTCGCTGCCGTTGCATTCTTCCTGTACGTGCTGGCGCTAATGGCGGAACGGCCGTCAACCGGCAACTATGCGCTTCTTGGCGCGGCTGCCGGTGTTGGATTGCTTGCGAAGTACAACTTTGCGATCATCCCCGTCGCGACCGTCGTCGCGCTCCTACTTGAACCCGGTATGCGGCGATTGGTCTTCAACTGGCGCCTGGCGGTGACCATCGCGGTTGGTCTCGCCGTCGCCGGACCACATGTCTACTGGGTTATGACCCATCTCGATACGGCAACCGGCGACACGCTGACGAAGATGCGGGGAGTAGCAAGCCACGAGGCTCCCGTCCAACTGGTGGCCGCGTGGCAGCTGCTGGCATCGATTGTCAAATGCTCTGCGTTGACGCTGGCTATCCTTGCCGTCGTCTATCGTGGTCATATCCGCACGATCTTAGCCGCGAGCAGCGAATGGACGCGGGTGATCGGCCGTATGCTTCTCATCAGCATGTTTCTGGTCTTCGTAATCATGCTTGCCGTCGACGCGACGATGATGCGTCCGAAGTGGATCTCAATCTTCTTCGTGGCTTTCCCGCTCTATCTGGCATTTAAGGTCGATGCGGCAGGCATTCAGGTTCCTGGTGCAACCCGGAAGCTTGTGGCGCTTGTGGGGGCTCTGATTTTTATCTCCCTCGGCGTCGTTTTCGCTGAGAGTTTCCACTGAAGCCTGCCACGCCTGCGGCCGAAAAGCACGGGAGCGGATCGCACGATGACACTTTCGTGGATTGTCGGTGGTGCCCCATGCCGGGGTCGAACCAGCACTTCTTTCGAAACTCGATTTTGAGTCGAGCGCGTCTACCAATTCCGCCAATGGGGCAACGGATACCGACGAGGCGGCTGTCTAGCATGCGTTCGCCCGCGCGCGCAAGACGGCGGGCGAAGTTCTCGGCTTGATTTATTGGAGTTTCCGGCCTGCCACCTGCGGCCGGAAACAGCATCAATGCGCGCCAGCGGCGGCGGGCTGGTGGAGACCCGACTTCTTCAACGTGATCGCAAGGATCGAGGCGAGCAGGCAGAAGGCGCCGGCGATGAAGAAGGCGGGCAGATAGCTCTGCAGTTCGGTGCGCGACCAGCCGGCGCCGTAGGCGGCGGTTGCCGCTCCCAGCTGATGTCCGGCGAAGACCCAGCCAAAGACGAGACCAGCCTTTTCGCGGCCGAAGCGGTCGGCGGCGATCTTGACCGTGGGTGGAACGGTGGCGATCCAGTCGAGGCCGTAAAAGACAGCAAAAATCGACAGGCCGTAGAAGCTGAAATCGCTGAAGGGCAGGAAGAGCAGCGAGAGGCCCCGCAGACCGTAGTACCAGAAGAGCAGCCAGCGATTGTCGAAGCGGTCGGAGAGCCAGCCGGAGCCGATGGTGCCGAAGAAATCGAAGATGCCCATGACGGCGAGGACGCTCGCGGCAGCGACCGGCATGATGCCGAAGTCGCCGCAGAGCGTGACGAAATGCGTCTGGATCAGGCCGTTGGTGCTGAGGCCGCAGATGAAGAAGGTGGCAAAGAGAATCCAGAAGGTCGACGTGCCGGAGATTTCCTTGAGAACCGTGATCGGAGTTGCCAGCATCGCCAGCAGGCCGGACTGCGTCGGCGGCGGCTGGGTGACGTGTTCTTCACCGAAGGCGGGCAGGTTGAGGTCGGAGGGGCGGTCGCGCATGAAGGCCAGCACGATGAGGGCGGCGAACATGATCATGCCGCAGACCAGAAAGACCGTTGCGCGCCAGCCGTAGCGCTCCGTCAGCTCGGCCATCAGCGGCAGGAAGACCAGCTGCCCGGTCGCCGAGCTTGCCGACAGCATGCCGACCACGAGGCCGCGATGCTTGGTGAACCAGCGGGCAGATACGGTTGCTGCGAGCACCATTGCGGTCAGTCCCGTGCCGAAGCCAACGACGACGCCCCAGAGCAGAAGCAGCTGCCAGAGCTCAGTCATGAAGAGCGAGCCGACGAAGCCACCGCCGATCAGGGCCATGGCGAAGACGATGACCTTACGGACGCCGAAGTAGTTCATGAAGGCGGCGGAGAACGGTCCCATGAGCCCGAACAGGATCAGGCGGACGGCGAGTGCGGAGGATATCTGCGAGGTCTCCCAGCCGAACTCGTCCTGAAGCGGCTTGATGAGGACGCCGGGGGCGCCCATCGCGCCGGCGGTCACCAGCATGGTGAGGAAGGTTGCCGCGACAACCACCCATCCATAGTGGATGTTGCGTCGCGCCAGCGATGAGGCAAGTGCAGTCGATACCATGTGGCCGTCCCGTCTTGAGGTTGTCGGAGACTATCGGAAGCTTTTAGATGATGGTCATCATAATTGTTGCGTATTGATGATGGACGTCATATAAATTGTCAAGCTGCTAATTGCGGAGAAGCGAATGCGGGTCAGCCGAGAGAAATTTGCCGAAAATCGCGAGAAGATCCTGCAGGTCGCAGGCGTGCTGTTTCGCGAAAAGGGCTTCGACGGCATCGGCGTCGCCGACATCATGAAGGCCGCCGGAATGACGCATGGCGGATTCTACGGTCATTTCGAATCCAAGGAAGAGCTGGCGCTGGAAGTCAGCCGCGCGCTGATCGAGAAGGTGAAGATCCGCTGGAATGAGATCATCGCTTCGGCGCCGGGGCGGCCGCTCGATGCGTTGCTCAATCACTATTTGTCGCGTTGCAGCGTCGACGATCCGGGCGGCAGCTGCGTCTTCGCCTCGCTTGCCCAGGAGGTTAGCCGCAGCCGCGGGGCGGTGCGCGAAACCTTCAACGATGGGCTTTCAATGCTCGTCGACGTTCTGTCCGAGATCGTTCCCGGCGAGACCTCGGAGGAGCGACGCGAGAGGGGGTTTACAACGCTTTCCGCAATGATGGGGGCGGTGATTCTGGCGCGCGCCGTCGAGAGCCGCGAACTCTCCGATAGTTTTCTTTATACGACGCGCGACGCACTTTCCCTAGCAAGCAGGACCGACGGTTAGCCTCGGCGCGCGATCAGACCGCCGATTTCCACCACCTCCGCGAACGTGCCCTCGGGCGAAAGTTTGAGAAGGGTGGCGCGAAGTTCGGTCTCGAAGGCTGCAGTCCTTTCGCCGAGCGCCTGTGGCGACGTCACCGAGGTCGAGAAGGCCCGGCCGACGACATCGTCGAGGCTGAGCCTGCGTTCCCTGACAACGGAGATTCGTTCCAGATCGTTAAAGGTGGAACGGAGCAGGATGCTCTCGTGCTCGATCCAATCCGGTCCCTTTCGCAGTTCGCGATCGGCATTGCGCTCCGGCGCGAAGGTTTCCGCCAGTTTATTTACGGACTGCCGCCAGTCCGGCGTTGAGGAGATGTGACGGTCGCCGAACAAGACGACACAGCCGTCGGCAAGGGTGATCGCGTCGAGAGCCTTTAGCGTCGCCGGGCGGTCCATCCAATGAAAGGAGCGTCCCATGACCGTCATCTTGAGAGGCGCGAAGCGCGAATCAAGATCGTAGGAAGAGCCCTTGATGAAGGTGACATCGACACCGGCGGCGGTTGCATCGGTGCGCGCCGCATCCAGCATTTCCGGTTCGGGATCGAGGCCGGTCACGGCGGCTTTGGCAAGTCGCGCGAAGGCGATGCCGAGTTGACCGGGGCCGCAGCCGAGGTCAAGTACGCGCTCGCCGACTGCGAGTCCGGCACGGGCCGCGACCCGCTCGATGAGTTCATCCGGATAAGGAACGCGATAGCGCGTATAGTAGGCGGCCGTGGACTGAAAGCGGCGCGCCTGGAAGGGAATGGTCGTCATGGCAATATCCTTGAGCGGAACGGCCGGTCGCCGGCTCAACACAAGCGACCGGGCATTCTCCAAACGATCTCGTTATTTGAAGCCTTCGACCCTGTGAGGAACGTACGGTTCTTCCAGCGCCGCAATGTCCTCGGTCGTCAGCTTGACGGACAAGGCGGCAACCGCGTCGGCCAGATGATTGGCTTTCGACGCGCCGATGATCGGCGCCGTAACAGCACCTTTCTGCAGGATCCAGGCGGTAGCGATCCGGGCGCGGGAGACGCCATGTTTCTCGGCCAGCTTGCCGACGATGCCGATGATGGCGCGATCGGCCTCTTCCGCCTGCTTGTAGAGTGTCTTGCCGAATTCGTCGGTCTCGCTGCGGACCGTCTTCTCATCCCAGTCGCGCGTCAGCCGGCCGCGGGCGAGCGGGCTCCACGGGATCACCGCGATCTTCTGATCCTGGCAGAAGGGCAGCATTTCGCGTTCCTCCTCGCGGTAGAGCAGGTTCAGGTGGTCCTGCATGCTGACGAAGGACGCCCAGCCGTTGGCGCGCGACGTGTAGAGCATCTTGGCAAATTGCCAGGCATACATGGAGGAGGCGCCGATATAGCGTGCCTTGCCTGCCTTCACGACATCATGCAGGGCTTCCAGCGTTTCCTCGATCGGCGTCGTGTGATCGAAACGATGGATCTGATAGAGGTCGACATAGTCGGTGCCGAGGCGACGCAAGCTATTGTCGATCTCGTCAAAGATGGCTTTCCGTGAGAGGCCGGCGCCGTTCGGGCCGGGTCGCATGCGATTGAAAACCTTGGTCGCGAGCACGATGTCGTCCCGCCTGGAGAAGTCCCTTATCGCCCTGCCGACGATCTCCTCCGAGGAGCCATCCGAATAGGTGTTGGCGGTGTCGAGAAAGTTGATGCCGAGGTCGAGCGCCTGCTTGATCAGTGCCCGGCTGTCTTCTTCACCGAGCGTCCAGCTGTGGTTGCCGCGGCCAGGCTCGCCGAAGGTCATGCAGCCCAGGCAGATTCTCGACACTTCCAGCCCAGTGCCGCCAAATTTGATGTAGTCCATGAAATTGCTCCAAACATCAGATCGCTACCCAGCGCGTCCTTTGATCTAGCGCGGCAAGCGCGAAAGTGTCGGCCACTCACACAAAAGTTTTGTGACCGATCCAAGGATGTCCGGCCGATCTCGCACTTGCGTAGGCCGGGTTCTGGGTGTTAGCTGCTGCAGCATCTGACTGGATTTCTGCCGATGAGACTGCCGCAGCGCGATCGCTACGAAGACCTTTACCGCGATTTTGTGTGGGACATACCGCAGGATTTCAATATCGGCCGTGCGGTCAGCGACGACTGGGCCGCGCGGGCGCCGGATCGCGTCTGCCTCGAGCATTTCAGCCCTGGTGGCAGTCACCTTTCCATGACCTACCGGGAGTTGGCAGATCGATCGTCATCGCTCGCCAATGCGCTTGTGTCACTGGGGTTGAAGAAGGGCGATCGGGTCGCGCTGCTGCTGCCGCAGTCTTTCGAGACGGTCGTCGCGCATGTCGCGATCTACAAGATGGGCGCGATCGCATTGCCGCTGGCTTTGCTCTTCGGCGTCGAAGCCTTGGAGTACCGGCTGCGGACGGCGGGTGTTTCCGCCGTCATCACCAATGCATTCGGACTTGAGCGCATCAGCCTGATCCGGGAACGACTGCCTGACTTGGCCGAGGTCATCAGTGTTGACGGCGATGAGCCCGGCGCACGATCCTTCGCGGCGCTGGTGGAAGGCCATCCGCTAGTCTTCGAGGTCGCGAAGACGGCGCCACATGATCCGGCATTGATGATCTTCACGTCGGGAACGACAGGTCCGCCGAAGGGAGCCCTTCACGGCCACCAGGTGCTTGCCGGGCATATACCGGGGATGCAGTTTGCCCATGAGGGCTTCCCGCAGCCGGGCGACAAGGTCTGGACGCCGTCCGACTGGGCCTGGGCCGGCGGCTTGCTGAATGCGCTCCTACCCAGCTTGCTGCTTGGCGTTCCCGTCGTCTCGTCGCCGGCGCAGAAGTTCGATGCGGACATAGCTTATCGCATCATGGCCGAGATGAGGGTGCGCAACGGCTTCATCCCGCCGACGGCACTCCGGCTACTGAAGTCGGTGCCCGATCCGCGCTCGAAGTATGACCTCGTGCTGCGCACGATTGGCTCGGCGGGCGAGTCGCTCGGCGCCGAAACGCTGGAATGGGCCAAACGCACGCTCGGGATCACCGTCAACGAGTTCTACGGCCAGACGGAGTGCAATTTCGTGCTCTCGTCGAATGCCGCAATCGGTGTCAGCCGTCCCGGTGCGATCGGTCGGTCGGTGCCGGGGCATTGCGTAGCGATTATCAGCGACACAGGCGAAGTGCTGCCGGCTGGCGAAGCCGGGCAGATCGCGATCCGTCGGCCGGATCCGGTGATGTTCCTCGGCTATTGGAACGATGGCGCGGCGACCGAACGGAAGTTTGTCGGCGACTGGCTGCTGACGGGCGATATCGGGCGCCAAGATGCGGACGGCTATGTCACCTTCTTCGGGCGGGACGACGATGTCATCACGTCCTCAGGTTATCGCATCGGACCGGCGGAAATCGAGGATTGTCTTATCGGCCATCCGGCTGTGCAACTCGCTGCCGCCGTTGGTAAGCCCGATCCCGTGCGCACCGAGATCGTCAAGGCCTATGTCGTACTGGCGCCGGGCTTCGAGCCAAGTGGCCGATTGGCCTCCGATATCAGGGAGTGGGTGAAGATGCGGCTCTCGATGCATGAGTATCCGCGCGAAGTGGAATTCGTCTCGGAACTGCCACTGACGACGACAGGCAAGGTGATCCGCCGCATACTTCGCGAGCGCGCCAGCGCTAGCTGAGACCGTTTGGCGTGACTACTGAGGAGACTTGCCGCGCCTGGCAAGCGACATGATCTTTTGGCGCAGCATCTTCGCAACATTGCGGGTGCTGCTGTACATATGAAGTTGCGCGGCCACCTGGCGAACGTCGCGGTCACCGTTCTGGTGAAGCCCGATCACCATGGTGCCCATCTCCTCCCGCTCCTGCCAGAAGCGGTTGATCATCGGATGATCGGGAATAGCGCAGGAGTCGGAGCGCACGATGTTGGCGTCGTCGAGGTGCCATTCCGTCAACTCGCCCATCAGCAGCTTGCCTGGCGAATAGCGCGCGTAGGCTTCGTCGTAGGCCGTCTTCCACGTATAAGCCTCGCTGCCCATCATCAAGACCACCATCGAGGCGATCGCCTTGCCGTTGAGGTCGATCGTGTGGATACGTACCGCATCGACCGCGGCGAGATTGGAAACGGCCTCGCGGGCAAAGGCGGTGTGGTAGCGGTCGGTGACCAGGGCGGTGCGCTTCTTGCCCTTCCAGCCGCCTGCTTCAAGCGCGAGGAATTCCTCGAAGCGCATATGGATGTCACGGGGCTGGCGGGCGACGCTGTAGACCACTGTGCCCTGCTCCTCGAGCAGACGCCATTGCCGGCGCATCTCCTTCAGATGCGATGAAGAAATCGCATCGCGCAGATAGGTGGCTGCGTCCTCGTCGCTCTGCAGCATGGCACGTTGATAGGGATTCGTTATGGTGATCGGCAGGTTGCGGCTAATGGCGACTGCCCTTGCCATGCGCGCAAAGATGCCGTTCAGCCTGACATCCGGCAGCACGAGGATTGGCGGCAGGCGCAGGTCGCGATGGGTCAGGCCGTCATAGAGATTGTCCAGCGTCTCGCCTGCATCCTCGGCATCGATGAGTGGCGTGCCGAGCGGCGCAAAGCTGTTCGACCAGACACGCACGATCGAGGGGCCGACGGCGAAGCCGGGCTTTTCCACGGAGAACGGCATCAGGAAGCGCATCCGGCTTCGCGTGTCGCTCTGGTCCCGCAGCAGGGCGAAGTTCACCTGTCTGTCGTCCAGCCTCGGCATGGCCGGCGCGAGAAAGCGCCCAGTGAAGAAAACATTCGGCTCCATCGCGCGGTTGGACAGGAAATCAAGCTCTTCCTGCAACTCGTAGCCCAGCTTGCCGGAGTAGAGGCAGAGCTCGCGGCCCGTGCGGCCGACTTCCACGCGGGCATCCGCCTGCGGCGTGTCGAAATCGAGAGCTGCGAGCTCGTGAACCATGCGGTTCGTTGTGAGATCGGTCGTTTCGCTGGCTGGGGGATTGCGCACCATTCTATCGGGCTTCCATGTCTGTTTTGGCCGGAGGCGTGGCAAATGCGAAGAGCGCGATGCCAAGCGCGCGCCGGACGGCAAAATGCAGGAGGATGGCTTCCACGCCCATGGCCGAGGCCGTGGCGATGGCGGCGCCCTTGATACCCAGTCCGGGAATGAGGAGAACGTTGAGGCTGATATTCGCGATCAGGGCTCCGGCATAGAGCAGAACGCAGATGTTCTGCTTGCCGGTCATCATCAGCAGCGTTTCTGCCGGTCCGACCAGCGCCTTGGCGAGAATACCGGCCAGCAGGATCGCCATCACGACATAGCCGGCCGTGAAAGCGCCGCCAAACAGGGAGAGCAGAAAGTGACCGGTGGCGACGACGGCAAGGCCGATGGCCAGCGCAGGCCAGAACGTCCACCTGGCGGCGTCGATGGCGGCGGCCGCGAGCTGCTGGCGTGTCCCCTCGGCGATGAGGCTTGAGAAGCGTGGACCGGATGCCGCCTTTACCGAGAAATTGATAAAGTGGACCAGCGCCATGGTCTTGGCGGCGGCAAAGTAGATGGCGACGTCGTGTGGTTCGAGAAAGATGCCGACCACGACGACGTCCGAATTGGTCAGGAGGAAGCTGACACCCTCGATGAGGAAGATCGGGAAGGCTACGCCAAGCCAGCCGAGAAAATCGACCGCGCGCGGACCTTCCTGGTAGTGCCGACGCAGGCGCAGGAGGGTTGCCACGTATTGCCCGACGGCGGTGACATAGGTAGCCGCGAGCGCTGCTTGCATCGCCGTCACCGCCGTATGCGGGGCGCCGAGGCCGATCGCGGTCAGCATGAAGAGGATGATGAGGATCGGCCGGACGATGTAAGCGGGGCTCAACGCCATGACCGGCCAGTGGTTGGCACGCGACGTGCCTTCCAGAATATCGCCGAGGGCGATCATCGGCATGGCGATCAGTCCGAGGAAGATCGGCACGACGTAGTAGTTCTCGATGCTGTCGCGGAAGACTTGCAGAGCGATCATGCCGATGGCAAGCGCGGCCGTGCCCGAAAGCAATCCGAAGATGCGGGCGGTGCCCGTCAGCCCGCGGATCTTCTCAAGAGCGCCTGCTGCCTTGTATTGCGGCAGGAAGCGGACGATCGCGGTGTGGAAGCCGAGGCAGGAAAGATCGCCGAAGAGGACGATCAGCACCCAGACGAATACGAAGATTCCGTACTCGTATTCGCCCATCAGGCGCGCCAGGACGATCTGCGACAGAAAGGCGAGGGCGGCGCTGGCAATGCGGATGGAGAAGGCGATCAGCGCCATGCGCTGGGCGGCGGCCTTCTCGCCCCGCGCGGTGAGAACGGCAGCGAGGGAGCGCAGCATACGACTCCCCGCCGGGCGCAGACCCGCAGGCAGCATCTTTTCCGCCGTCTCAATGACCGCCATCACAAACACGCAAAACTCTTCAGGCAAATCCTAGCGGAAGTCTTGCCAGAACAGCGTTAAGAAACGGTTGTGACAGCGTCATTCGGCCGAACCGCTGGAGCGGCTGATATCAGCGATCTGGCCGGGAAAGCGCACGTTCGATCAACCGGTCGAGAACCTCGGCATAGCTGACGCCGCTCGCCGCCATGGCCTTGGCATACATGCTGATATTGGTGAAGCCAGGTATGGTGTTGAGTTCGTTGACGACGAAGGACATGTCGGGCGTTAAAAAGAAATCGACCCTCGCCATTCCATCGCAGCCGAGCGCCTTGAAAGCATTGGCGGCGGTGCGGCGCAGCTCGTCCTCGATCTCTTTCGGCAGTTGTGCTGGGACCCTGAGCGCTGCGCCGTTCTCGTCGATATATTTGGCCTCGTAGCTGTAAAAGCCGTGGGCTTCGGCTGGCGCTATCTCGCCCGGCAGTGACACGAAGAGCGAGCCATCGGCATGTTCCAGCACGCTGAATTCGATCTCGCGGCCGGCGATGAATTCCTCGGCGAGCAGCTTGTTGTCGTGCCGGAAGCCTTCGGCCAGGGCGGCTGCGAAGCTTTCGGCGCCCGTTACCTTGCTGACGCCGACGGAGGAGCCCTGACGCGCCGGCTTGATGAACAGCGGTAGACCGAGTTCCTTTACGACATCGTCGAAGGACTGCTGCGCGTCTTGTTCGATGCAGACGGCCTTCGCCACCGGCAGACCGGCCTCCTTCAGCAGGCGTTTGGCGATGTTCTTGTCGATGGCGGTTGCCGAGCCGAGGATGCCACATCCGGCGAGCGGCATGCGGGCGACGGCGGCCAGCCCCTGGACCGACCCATCTTCTCCGTGCATGCCGTGCAGGACCGGAAACAGGATATCGATCGGTGGCACTTCGTAGGGGGCTGCATTCTGAGGAATGGCGAGCAAGCGACCGCGACCGCCTGGCAGCAGTGCGAGTTCCGGGGCGTCGCTAGCAACCGCCGCGGTCGCCAGTTCCGTCTGCCGTGCCGTCAGCAACCACTGACCTTCCTTCGTCACGAAGACGGGAAGAACGTCGTAGCGGTCGGGATCGAGGGCATTGACGACATTGGTTGCCGACAGGATCGAGACATCATGCTCGGGCGAGCGCCCGCCGAACAGGACAGCTACCCGCAAGCGCGAGGATCGGGGCTGGTCACTTTCGACAGAACGCGTGGTCGGCATGATGATTGTTCCCTGTTGATGTTGTCAGAGCGTGATGGCCACGCCGCGATTAGCGAAGAAGCGGTCGAAGGTCGAGAGCGACAGCACGACGTCTGCCTGGCTTTGAACGTCATGGCCGGATGGATTGTGGAAGCGGATGGTCTCGGGCGTTGCCGCCGCCACCAGTACGAGATGGCCGCCGCGCGAGGGCGGCTCGCGATCCGGCCACCGGATCTGGCTATTGACCGAGGCGATGAAGAATGTGTGCCTGCCGGAGCAGATCGGGAATATCAGTGGTCGGCAGATTGGTGATCGTTTCGGCCTTGAGGCCGAAGCTCTGTCCGACGAAGGTGACGAACGGCGCGTAGATCAGCCCCTTGATCGATTGGTCCGCCTCGTTGACGACGTATCCGCCAAAGGCAGTGCAGGCCCGCGCCAGATCGATTGTCCGGTGTGTCTCGCCGCGTGCGGCAAGTGCCATCTTCAGGCATGCCATGCCGCAGATATTGACGGCCCAGCGGGCATATTCCTCGGTGGTCTCGGCGCCTGACTGGCGCCAGAGCGGGTCGTTCATCAGTGCAGACGCGCCGCTTTCAAGTACGGGCAGCGTCATCGACGCCGTTTCCCATTGACTGAAATAGGGAGCCGCTAGGGCACCAGTGTTCATCACGTTCTCGGCAATCTGGTTGAATATGGCGCCAAGCTCGATGAACAAAGCGACGGTTATGTGGCTGAAATTTGCGCGGATTATAAAATCAAGAGTTGTGCATGGGCCGGAGCGGGCATCCGGAAGTGAGAAAGCCCTCGCGACGTTCCCATCGCAAGGGCCTTGTACTCAGCGTGCCGGCCAGGCTCAAGCCTGTGCGAAGGCGCCGTGGCAGTGTTTGAACTTCTTGCCGGAGCCGCAGGGGCAGGCTTCGTTGCGGCCAACATGGCCCCAGGTTGACGGATCGGCCGGATTGCGGTTTTCCGGGGCGACAACCACTTCCGAGGCCAGGTAGGCGGGCGCGAAATCATCTTCGCCGGTATTCGGATCGAGGTGGTGCGCCTGCATGAATGGTGGTTCCGGCTCGGCCGGCGCCTGCTGCACGAGCTCGACGCGCATCATCTGTGCGGTTACGGCTTCGCGCAGGTTGTTGAGCAGCGAGGTGAAGAGCTCGAACGCTTCCGACTTGTATTCCTGCAGCGGATCGCGCTGCGCGTAGCCGCGGAAGCCGACGACGGAGCGCAGGTGGTCGAGGTTGACGATATGCTCGCGCCACAGGTGGTCGAGCGTCTGCATCACGATCGAGCGCTCGACGTAGTGCATGATATCGGGACCGAAGCGCTCGGCCTTCTCGGTGAAGGCCGCATTCGACGCTTCCGTCAGGCGCTCGCGAATGTTGTCCTCGCCAATACCTTCTTCCTTCACCCAGTCCTCGATCGGCATATCGAGATTGAGCAGAGCGGCGGTCCGTTCCTTCAGGCCGGCGGCATCCCACTGCTCGGCATAGGCGCGTTCTGGAATATGCTTCTCGACAAGGTCTTCGATGACCTCACGGCGCATATCGGAAACGGTCTCGGAGATGTTCGGCGATTCCATCAGCTCAAGGCGCTGCTCGAAGATCACCTTGCGCTGATCGTTCAGAACGTCGTCGTACTTCAGGAGGTTTTTACGGATATCGAAGTTGCGGGCTTCGACCTTCTTCTGCGCGCGCTCCAGAGCCTTGTTGATCCAGGGATGGACGATGGCTTCGCCTTCCTTGAGACCGAGCTTCTGCAGCATGCTGTCCATGCGGTCAGAGCCGAAGATGCGCATCAGGTCATCCTGAAGCGACAGGTAGAACTTCGAGCGGCCGGGGTCACCCTGACGGCCGGAACGGCCGCGCAGCTGGTTGTCGATGCGGCGGCTTTCGTGGCGCTCGGTGGCGATCACGTAAAGGCCACCGGCGGCAAGCGCCTTTTCCTTGAGCTGCTTGATCTCTTCGCGGATCGCTTCGGCTTTGGCGTCGCGTTCAGGACCGGGCTCAACGTCGCCAAGCTCGCGCTCGACACGCATTTCAAGGTTGCCGCCGAGCTGGATGTCGGTACCGCGGCCTGCCATGTTGGTGGCGATCGTCACCGCACCCGGCACACCGGCCTGCGCGACGATATAGGCTTCCTGCTCATGGTAGCGGGCGTTCAGGACCTGAAAGTCCTTGAAGCCCTGCTTGCGCATCAGGTCGGCCAAGTATTCGGACTTTTCGATCGAGGTCGTGCCGACAAGAACCGGCTGGCCGCGCTTCTGCGCGTCGGCGATCTCGGCGATGATCGCCTTGTACTTCTCCTCGAAGGTCCGGTAGACCTCGTCGTCCTCGTCGCTACGCTGGATCGGCAGGTTGGTCGGCACCTCGATGACGTCGAGGCCGTAGATGTTGCCGAACTCCTCCGCTTCGGTCTGCGCTGTACCGGTCATACCGGCCAGCTTGTCGTACATGCGGAAATAGTTCTGGAAGGTGATCTGGGCCAGCGTCTGGTTTTCCGGCTGGATCTGCACCTTTTCCTTGGCTTCCAGCGCCTGGTGCTGGCCTTCCGAATAACGGCGGCCCGGCATCATGCGGCCGGTGAATTCGTCGATGATGACGATCTCGTCGTTGCGGACGATGTAGTCCTTGTCGCGCTGGAACAGCTTGTGAGCCTTGAGCGCGTTGTTGACGTGATGGACGATCGCCACGTTCTCGATATCGTAGAGCGAAGCGCCCTTCAGCAGGCCAGCCTGGCGTAGCAGGTTCTCCAGCTTTTCCGTGCCTTCCTCGGAGAAGTTGGCGGAGCGTTGCTTCTCGTCGATCTCGTAGTCGCCTTCCGACAAAAGCGGGATGAAGGCGTCGATCGTGTTGTAGAGATCGGAGCGGTCGTCGAGCGGTCCCGAGATGATCAGCGGCGTGCGCGCTTCGTCGACGAGGATCGAGTCCACTTCGTCGACGATCGCGAAGTTATGGCCGCGCTGGACCATCTGGCTCTTCTCGTACTTCATGTTATCGCGCAGATAATCAAAGCCGAGTTCGTTGTTGGTCGCGTAGGTGATGTCGCAGTTATAGGCTGCTGCGCGCTCTTCGTCCGAGAGGCCGTGGACGATGACGCCCGTGGTCAAGCCGAGGAAGCCGTAGATCTTGCCCATGGTGGCGGCGTCGCGCCGGGCGAGGTAGTCGTTTACGGTGACGACGTGCACGCCCTTGCCGGCGAGCGCGTTCAGGTAGACCGGCAGCGTAGCGACGAGGGTCTTACCTTCGCCGGTCTTCATCTCGGCGATGGCGCCGTCATTGAGGATCATGCCGCCAATCAGCTGTACGTCAAAGGGTCGCATGCCGAGAACGCGGCGCGACGCTTCGCGCACGACCGCAAAGGCCGGAACGAGGATGTCGTCCAGCGTCTTGCCGTCTGCAAGCATCTTGCGGAACTCGACCGTCTGCGCAGCCAGCTGCTCGTCGCTCAAGGCCTTCGTCTTTTCTTCGATGGCATTGATGGCTGCGACGTTCGGCTGGAAGGACCGCACGCGGCGATCATTGGCAGAGCCAAATATTTTGCGGGCTATACCGCCAAAGCTGACCATATGACTGGTCCTTTCTCAATATTCTTCCCCGGCTTTTCTTATCCGTAGCCCGGCCGAATTTCAGGCACACGTCTCGAAACGCCAGGAAACTTTTCTGGACGCGAGGTTGCGTGACAGATAAGAGGGGGGTCGAATGATGTCAACGGATTTGGCTGATATAGAAAGGCCACATTCCGGTGTTGATGGCTGTTTCAGGCTGGATTCACGACGTTGAAGCCGGTGGGTTTAACTGTGAAGGGTTATTTGATGTTGAACTACAACAAAATCGCTGTGATGGCGTTCGCAACGTTCGTTGCGTTTCAGGCGCCGGTCCATGCGGAAGACAAGCCAGATGCCGTCGTTGCCAAGGTCGGCGATGTCGAGATTCATCAGTCGGATCTCGATCTGGCCGTCGCCAATCTCGACCCGCAACTCGCACAGCTTCCGGACGACCAGAAAAAGGTCGCCGCCCTGTCCGCTGCCATCGACGTCAAGCTGCTGGCGCAGGACGCGATCGCCGAAAAGCTCGACCAGACAGCCGAATTCAAGAAGCGCATGCAGTATCTCGCCGATCGCGAACTGCACAACGCTTATTTCAAGAAGCACGTCGTCGATACGGTCACCGATGAGGAAGTCAAAGCGCGCTACGACAAGGAAGTTGCAGCACTCCCGAAGCAGGAAGAAGTGCACGCCCGCCATATCCTGGTGAAGACCGAGGATGAGGCCAAGGACGTCATTAAGCAGCTCGACGCCGGCAAGAACTTCGCGGACCTGGCGAAGGAAAAGTCCACCGATCCGAACAAGGCTGACGGCGGCGATCTCGGCTATTTCACCAAGGGCCGCATGGTCAAGGAATTCGAAGTGGCTGCCTTCGCACTTGAGAAGGGTACCTACACCAAGACCCCTGTGAAAACCGATTTTGGCTATCACGTGATCCTCGTCGAGGATAAGCGCGACGCCCCTCCGCCGGCCTTCGATCAGGTCAAGGACCAGGTTCGCCAGCTCGTCATGCGTGACAAGTATCTCGCGCTTCTCGCTGCCGCCAAGGAAAAGTCCAAGGTCGAGATCACCGACGAGGCGCTGCGCAAGGGCTACGAGGATGCCAACAAGCAGCCGCAGCCGGGTGATGAGCCCGCCGCGCAGCCGCAACAGTAATCTAGAATGCAGGGCCCGGTTCTTCCGGGCCCTTCACTATAACAGTTGTCGTATTTCCGCAGGGCGAGCCGGCTTATACTTCGCCCGGAAAATCCTTCCAGCCACCAGGTCGATCGCCATGTCCGGTTCCGTTTCTCCGCTCGCTCCGAAATCCTATGCCACCGTGCCCGCCTTGCGTGGCGTGCGCATGGCCACTGCATCAGCCGGCATCAAGTACAAGAACCGCACCGACGTGCTGATGATGGTGTTCGACAAGCCGGCCGCGGTCGCCGGCGTTTTTACCCGCTCGAAGTGCCCGTCGGCACCTGTCGACTTCTGCCGCGCAAACCTGCCGCATGGCGCTGCACGCGCCGTCGTCGTCAATTCCGGCAATGCCAATGCATTCACCGGACTTAAGGGCCGCGAGGCGACGGCGCTGACGGCAAAGTCCGCTGCTGCCGCTGTCGGCTGCGGCGAGGACGAAGTTTACCTCGCTTCCACCGGCGTCATCGGCGAACCGCTGGACGCGACGAAATTCTCCGGCGTTCTTGACCAGATGTACAAGGATGCGACCGGCGACTTCTGGTTCGAGGCAGCCAAGGCGATCATGACGACCGACACCTATCCGAAGGTCGCCACCCGCAGCGCGGAGATCGGCGGCGTGAAGGTGACGATCAACGGGATCGCAAAGGGCGCCGGCATGATTGCGCCTGATATGGCGACCATGCTCTCTTTCGTCGTCACCGACGCTGATGTTGCCCCCGCCGCGCTGCAGTCGCTCCTGTCTGCCGGTGTCGATCCGACGTTCAATTCGATGACGGTCGATAGCGATACCTCGACATCGGACACGCTGATGCTGTTTGCAACGGGTGCGGCCGCCGAAGACGGTCAGGCTCGTGTTGAGAACGCCGATGACGCGCGCCTTGCCTCCTTCCGCGCTGCCCTTAACGATCTTCTCAAGGATCTTGCGTTGCAGGTCGTTCGCGACGGCGAAGGCGCGACCAAGATGCTCGAGATCACCGTGACAGGCGCCGAAAGCCATGCCGCGGCCAAGAAGATCGCTCTCTCGATCGCCAATTCGCCACTCGTCAAGACCGCAGCCGCCGGCGAGGATGCCAACTGGGGCCGCATCGTCATGGCCGTCGGCAAGTCGGGCGAAATGGCCGACCGCGACCGGCTGGCGATCTGGTTCGGTGATGTGCGTGTTGCCGTCAACGGCGAGCGCGACGCCGGCTATTCCGAAGAAGCTGCAACCAACGTGATGAGAAAGCAGGATATTCCTGTGAAGGTGGACATTGGTCTCGGAAACGGGACCGCCACGGTCTGGACGTGCGACCTTACAAAGGAGTATGTCGCCATCAACGGTGACTACCGGAGCTGATCTTTCATTGACTGAAACATTACCCAAGAAGGCGAATCTGCCGCTCGTGCGCAGGCTGGAGGCCGTCGGCTTCCGGGCCTGGCCTGCCTCATCCGTGCAGTATGACGGCAGTTGGCAGGTACGGCTAACCGCGGGGCATCCGTCCAATCGGCTGAACTCGATCGTGCCGCTCGATCCTTCGGATCACCGCGACGTCGCGATTCGGCTTGCCAAGGCAAGCCGCAAGTTCGAAGCTTATGGTCGCCCGGCGGTCCTGCGGCAGACGCCGCTCGCCTCGCCGGTGCTGATCGACCTCGTGCGGGAGCAGCAGTGGACCTCGTTCGACGAGACGATCGTCATGACCTGCGATCTCGCGCACGCAGACCTGCCGGACACGCTCGATCACCTGCCAACGCACGATATCGGCCGTTTCGTGGATGCCAATCTGGCCACCGACGGCGTCTCGTCCAAGCTCAAGCCGGCGCTTGCGGAGATCATCAACGCGATCAAGCCGCCCTCGGGCCTGTTCATGATCGAGGATCCGCAGACGGGGCCGCTTGCGACCGTGCTTTGCGTCCAGGACAATGATCTTGCCGGCATCATGTCGCTTTCCGTCGCCAAGGAGCGACGCCGCGAAGGGCTTGGCCTGGAAATCCTGACGTCCGCCCTGCGCTGGGCGAGGATGCGCAGCGCCCGTTCCGCCTGGTTGCAGGTGAAGGCGACGAACGCTCCGGCTTTGGCGCTCTACGAACGGCTCGGCTTCCACGAGGCTTACCGCTATTCCTATTGGCGGCAGGAGCCGTCGCGATGAGCGACGCCGCCCGAAGCATCCTTCTTGTTGCTGCCTGCGCGCTGATCGATTCCGACGGGCGCATTTTGCTGGCGCAGCGCCCCGCGGGAAAGTCGCTTGCCGGACTTTGGGAGTTTCCGGGCGGCAAGGTCGAGCCGGGCGAGACGCCGGAGGAATCGCTGGTGCGCGAGCTTCACGAAGAGCTTGGGATCACGACCAAGGTCGCATGTCTGGCGCCGCTCAGTTTTGCCAGCCATACCTATGAGAAGTTCCATCTTCTGATGCCGCTCTATGTCTGCCGGCGCTATGAAGGAATTCCGCACGGGAAAGAAGGGCAAGCGTTGAAATGGGTGAAGCCGCAGGCTCTACGCGACTACCCGATGCCACCCGCTGACGAGCCGCTTATTCCGATTTTGCAGGATCTACTTTAGAAGCTTCTGATTATTATCCTGCGCGCGTCCAATTTGCGTGTGGATATTAATGGATCGTTTAACACCTTCTGCCAAATATCGGCCTCAATCAAGCAACTGGCGTGTGTGTAGAAGGCTTGACGCATGGACGACGATTTCTGGAAAGCTGTGAGAGAGAAAGAACAGGCCTCGACTGCCTCGAGCAGAACGGGAGTGCTGAACATCGCGCTGCTGTTTGGTACGGCTGTTGTGGCCTTGACTTTGATCTTGACGCCGATGCTTGCCGACAAGTCCAAGTCGAGCGTCTTCGCGAGTGCGCCGTCCGAATTCGATACAATTACGACGGGCTCAATTCCGAAGACCGAGAGCGGCAAGCGCTATACGATCCGCCGGAGCGTCCTTCAGGAGACGCCAGGTTCCGTTTGCGTGGTGCAGGGTTACGGAAGCGGGGCTGGCTGCTGAGACTGGCGTTGCTGCAGCGGCAGCCGCAACGTGATAGATGACCGCCGCTTAGCGCCGAGGTGGGTATGCGAGTAGTAAGGGCATTTCTGGCAGACATCCGTGGCGCAACCGCGATCGAATACGGCCTGATTGCGGCCCTCATATCCGTCGCTCTCATTGGTGGGGCGCAGGTGCTTGGCGGTGATATCAACAGCATCTTGAGCTATATCGCCAACCAGTTCCCCAACTAAGCCGATTTCTATTGCTTCAGCTTATGCTCCTCGACCTTCAGCGCGTCGGCGAGCCTCACCTTTGCCGAGCCAGGGCGAAGCGGCTTTTGCTGGCTTTCGTGCGGCGCCCATCCCGAGACATAGATAATTGAGAAGGTCGCTCTGATCCGGCCGTCCGAATCGGCATAGCGTTCGGCATAGATTTCAGCCGCCCGCATGAAAAAGGCGCGCGTCAAAGGCTTGCGACTGCGCGCGACGAGCGGGTTGGTCATGCCCATTGCCCGCAGGTCCCTCATCAGCGGAAAGATCGAATCGTAGCGAACCGTATAGGTCTCGGCGTCGATCACCGGCAGGGCAAAGCCGGCGCGCTGCATCAGACCGCCGACATCGCGGACGTCAGCGAAGGGGATCACCCGCGGGCTCGCACCACCCGTCATCTCTATCTCGGTTGCGAGCAGCACCTCGCGCAATTCCTGCAACGTGCCCGACCCGGGAACCGCGGCAAGAAAGAGCCCATCTGGCTTGAGGGCGCGACGAATCTGGATGAAGACGCCGGGGGTGTCGTTGGTTAGGTGAAGGCTGAGCGGCGCCAGCACAAGGTTGACCGACTGCGGCTCCAGGGGAACCTCCTCCAGCGCGGCTTCGATGAAGGCCTCTTGCGCCTCAGCATAAGCTCGTTCGCTCTCGACGCGCGTCAGTTGTCCGATCTTGCCGGTCGCGATCGCAGCGCGGGCCGCAGCACCCGTGGCGCCATGTAGTTCGACCGCGTGCTCGAAGGTCCGTTCGACCACGGCGAGGCGCTCGCCGAGTTCTTCTGCGGCGATATCGAGGAGGAAGGTCGCCTTCGGGTCGTGGTTGAAAAGCGCGCGATGCCGGTTCGTGGCGATCCGGGCCTGGTCGAAGATGATATCCATGGCGCGTTGCATAGTCCCGCGGAACCAGTGCCGCAAGGCGATTTTCCTCAGAGGCGAAACGCGCTAGTCTTTCCATATTTTCTTCAGAGCTGTCCAACGCCGGGAGCAGGGTTGTCTCCGCGGTCGACAAATGGTCGCCGCATAATGGGTCTTCGCAGGTAGGATCTTCCTATGTCGAGGGCGCAGTCTCGAACGAGCTGCAGCCCAGTGCGACGGAATGATCGAACCCACGTCCGCAGCAGGGACGCTCAGTGCTCAAATCAGATTTGACGCGCTGAGGTTAGAAGGCTGGCGCTTCGCCTATGCTGTGGCGCCAGCCAATGTGTTGAATACCTCTCCTGTCTTGAGCATGCTGTGCATGATGACCGCAAGCTTACGGGCGACCGCCACCGCAGCGCGCTTGAAGCCCAACCGTTCACGCAGCTTAAGCCCCCAGCTCTTGAGACTGCTCTCGTTCCTGGCACTGGTTCTTGTGAGGATCACCGTCGCCGCTTCATAAAGCAGTCCCCGCAAATGGTTGTCGCCTCGTCGCGAGATGTGGCCGTCATAATCGACCTCGCCAGACTGGTAACGCCGCGTTGTCAGCCCGAGCCAGGCGCCAACCGAGCGCGACGTCCGGAAGTTTCCGGGATCTTCAATGGCTGCGACGTAGGAGACGGCCGTGACGGCGCCGATACCCGGAATCGTCATCAACAGCTTCGTCGCCTGGCTCTCCCGCGCCGCTGCGACCAGCTGGCGACCAAGATCGGCCGCGCGCTTGCGTATGTCGCGCCACGCCTCAAGCAGAGGCAATATGATCCTGGCAAGGCCGTCATTCCCATCGAGGAGCTCCCTCACATTGCCATCAAATACCCGACCTGTTCCGTTGGGGACAATGAGACCGAACGTCTTCATCAGGCCGCGGATCTGGTTGCTGAGCTGGGTTGAGATGCTCAGGAGCTGATTGCGAGCCCCGACCAGCGTGCGCGTCAGCATGGCGTCGAACGACTTTACCCGGACCGCCTTGTAGAAGCCGGCTTCGGCCAGCTGGGCCAAGCCATCCGCATCATTGGCATCGGTCTTGTTGAGCGTCTCGTCCAATACCTTTTGCGCGTGCCGCGCTTCAATGCAGATCGCCGGCACCCCTCGGCCGTCAGTGCATGATAGAACCACGTCGACAGCGGCCCCGTCTCGAACACAACGCGCTTGGCGTGCGGGGCGTGTTTCCGGATCACCTGCGCCAGAACCTTTGGATCCGAAGGACACTTCCCCCGCCAGATCCGCTTCCCGTCCTGTCGGATCGAGATCGCGGTATCTTTCAATGAAACGTCAAGCCCGATATATTGGTCCATGGTTGCCTCCATTCGAGATGTTTGGGCCCGGTTCCAATCGTGAGCCCGTTTTTCCATCTTATCGGGGGCAACCACCCCCGCCAGCCATCATCTTAGAAAAATGGCCTGGGGCGATTCGCGCCGCGATTACCCCATGTTGAGGGGGCAATGGGACCTAGGAGATTGCGATTGCCCATGCAGCTGAAAGGGCTGCTTCTGATGCGTTCCTTCGGGCTGCTGGTTGACCTCGTCTATCCGCCGGGATGCGTGGTTTGCGGGATCGCCACCGGCCGCCACAACGGCCTTTGTCCGACGTGCTGGTCCAAAATGCTCTTCATTGAACGGCCGAATTGCGAAGTCCTTGGCATACCGTTCTCGCATGATCTTGGGTCTGGCATCCTCATGCTGAGGCGATTGCCAATCTGCCGCCTTTCGAGCGGCTGCGGTCTGCCGCTTTTCATGACGAGCCGGTGCGCCAGCTGGTGCATGGTCTGAAATGTCGCGACCGAACAGATCTCGCGCCGATGATGGCCGAGTGGATGCTCAGGGCGAGTGACGGGATGGTCGAGTGCTGTGACGCCATCTTGCCGATACCGCTGCATCGAAGCCGCATGTTTTCGCGCAAATTCAACCAGGCGGCCGAGCTGGCGCGTCATCTCGCGCAGCAATCCGGCAAGACGCTTTTGCCTGCAACATTGATGCGTATCAAACGCACCCGCCCTCAGGTGGGCCTCGGCGCAAAGGCGCGCGAAGAAAATGTTGGCAGTGTCTTTGCCATCGCCAAGGCGCGGGACAACGACGCCTTCGGCAAACGGCTTATCCTTGTCGACGATGTCTACACGACCGGTGCCACGGTTGCCGCGGCAGCGAAGGTATTGCGCAAGGCAGGAGCGGCGGACATCATGGTTTTGACCTTTGCAAGGGCTCTTTCAGAAACTATATGACGAAAAAGATAACCTGTATTGTCTGGAGTCCTCATGGCACCCGTCACCATCTATACGCGCCAAGCCTGCGGTTATTGCGCGCGCGCCAAAACGCTGCTGTCCGAAAAGGGCGTCGATTTCGTCGAGCACGATGCAACCTCTGCGCCGGAGCTTCGCCAGGAGATGATCGGCAAGTCCAACGGTCGCACGACCTTCCCGCAGATTTTTATTGGCGAGCAGCATGTCGGCGGATGTGATGATCTCTATGCGTTGGATCGTGCCGGTGGGCTTGATCCTCTGCTTGCTGCGTAAGGAAGAGCGATGACGTTTACGGCGGCCGCCATCCAGATGTGTTCCGGCGTCGATCCCGAGAGGAACGCGGCGGCGATGGCGCGCCTCGTCCGCGAGGCTGCGGGCCTGGGCGCGACGTATGTGCAGACACCTGAGATGACAGGCATGCTGCAGCGCGACCGGGCGGCTGCCAAGGCTCTCCTGCGCGACGAAACCACTGATGTCATCGTCCGGACCGGTTCGGAGCTAGCACGGGATCTGGGCATCTTCATGCACGTGGGATCTACCGCAATCGCGCTGGATGACGGGAAGCTCGCCAACCGCGGCTATCTCTTCGGCCCTGATGGCAGGATCCTCAATCGTTATGACAAGATCCACATGTTCGACGTCGATCTCGACAACGGCGAAAGCTGGCGCGAGAGCGCGGCCTACCGCCCGGGGTCCGAGGTGCGCGTATTGTCGCTTCCCTTCGCCGAAATGGGCTTTGCGATCTGCTACGATGTTCGCTTCCCCGCACTTTTCCGCGCCCAGGCCGTTGCGGGCGCTGAAGTGATGACAGTGCCTGCCGCCTTCACGAAGCAGACCGGCGAAGCGCATTGGGAAATCCTGCTGCGTGCGCGCGCAATCGAGAACGGCGTTTTTGTGATTGCCGCTGCTCAGGCGGGTCGTCACGAGGACGGACGAGAGACTTTTGGTCATTCGATGATCATCGATCCGTGGGGCCGTGTACTGGCTTCGGCCGGCCCAACTGAGGAGGCCGTCATCATCGCCGACATTGACACCGCTGCCGTCAAGGCCGCCCATGACAAGATTCCGAACCTGAAAAATGGCCGTGATTTTTCCATCGAGAGGGTTGCAGGGGCAGTTGCAGGAGGTGTGGCCGCTTGATCCGTTATTCCCTGCGTTGTGAAAATACCCATGAATTCGAAGGCTGGTTTTCCGAAAGCGCCGATTTCGATCGCCAGGTCGCATCAGGATTTCTAACCTGTCCCGTCTGCAATTCCGCGTCCATCTCCAAGCTCCTGATGGCGCCGTCCGTTTCGACGGCGCGCAAGAAGGACGAAATGCAGACGCTCGCGATGGATACGATGCGTCGGGACGCGTTCCAGAAGCTAAAAGAGGCCGTTGCGACGATCAAGGCGAATTCCGAGGATGTCGGAACACGGTTTCCCGAGGAAGCGCGCAAGATCCACTATGGAGAGAGCGACGCCCGCGGGATCATCGGGCAGACCACTATGGATGAAGCGCAAGCACTCCTTGAGGAGGGCATCGAGATTGCCGCCCTGCCTGTTCTGCCCGACGATGTGAATTAAGCTAGTGCGCGCTGTATGCTCCGTCCACGAGATGGTAGCTGCCGGTGATGAAGCTTGCTTGCTCTGACAATAGGAAGCAGACGAGCGCTGCCACTTCCTCCGGCGTGCCGCGCCGGCCCATCGGCTGCAGTGCCTCCATGCGGCGACTGCTCGCAATATCGCGATGTTCTGACGAAAGCGGTGTTTCAATCCAGCCGGGGCCGACCGCATTGATGCGGATGCCCAAGCGCGCATATTCGATAGCCGCGGCCTTTGTCAGGCCGACGACGCCGTGCTTGGCTGCCGTATAGGCACATGCAATTGGCAATGCGACGGCACCGAGCACGGACGACACGTTGACGATCGCCCCGCCACCGCCGGCCAGCATGGCCGCGATCTCGTACTTCATGCAGTAGAAAACGCTGTTGAGGTTGACGTCCATCAGTTTGTGCCAGTTGTCGAGCGGGTAGTCGCCCGTCGCCCTGCGCACGCCGTCGACGCCGGCATTGTTGACTGCAAGATGCGGGCCTCCGCACATTTCGGCGACCGTTGCAATCAGCTTTTCAACCGCCGCCGCATCGGTGACATCGACGACAAAATGGCGAGATTTGCCCCCCTTTCCGCGAATCTCCGCGGCAACGCGCTCTGCTGCTTCGGCATTGATATCCGCGACAACAACCTCCGCACCCTCCTCGGCCAATTGCCGGGAGATGGCCGCGCCGATGCCAGAGCCCGCGCCGGTGACAATCGCTACTTTTCCTTCGAAACCAAGATTCATCGTTTCTTGCTACCGCTCCCCTGCAGCCAGACCAATTCAAACGCGAACAGTTGCAACCTGCCTGAAAGCCCGTGTAGGGCACCGGCGCTACGGCGCGAACCGTTCCAACCTAGCTTTGCGGCACCTGTTGCCGCAAGAGGCGCCCTCTGACGGGACGACATTATGAAGGACTTATACAACGATAGGGAGGTTTCTGCACAGAAGAGCGCTGCAGCGGTCCGCCGATGACTTGGCCTGAAAACAACGGGATGCTAAAGGAAAACGATAGGGCTCACCATTATCAGCAGGTAACGATGGATAACGACCATATTACGCGCCGTAGCCTAATCTTGGGCTGTGTGGCTTTGATGGCCTCTGGATGCACGACGGCGAGTTGGCCGATAGAGAATCCCTTTTCTTCGACGAGTTCCCGTATCCGGCGACGGGAGGTTGCATATTCGGGCAGCGAGCAGCCGGGCAGTATCGTTGTCAACACCTACGAACGCTACCTTTACTACGTCGAGCCAGAGGGCCGCGCGACACGCTATGGCGTCGCAGTCGGCGAGGAAGGTCTTACTCTGAAGGGCAATGCCGTTGTCGGGCGAAAGGCCGAGTGGCCATCGTGGACGCCGACTGCTAGCATGATCGAACGCAAGCCGCGGTTGGCGCAGTATGCCGGCGGGGTTCCCGGAGGGGAAAACAATCCTCTCGGTGCGGCGGCACTTTATCTCTACCGCGGCGGGCAGGATACCTACTTCCGAATCCATGGAACGAACGAGCCGTGGCTGATCGGACAGGCGGTGTCGAATGGTTGCATCCGTATGACCAATGAAGACATCGTTCACCTCTACGGTCGGGCGCCCGTGGGGACCAGCGTTTTGGTCATATGATACTTACATTTTGTATCGATATTGCCACCGTCTGTTAGCATTGCGGGTCGCTTGCGCGACGCGACGGGCGCACTGTGCCCTTTCTGCACTTGGCTTGGGGCTATTTTACCGCTATTAGTAGAATCGTTGCCTTCGATAACCTATTCCATGCTAACGGAGAGGACTACTTGATGAGCAGAATCCTAATAATGTGCCTTGTTGCGTTGTTTTCCGTTTCGAGCCTGACGGCTTGCGGATCAGTTGGTAAAGGCAAGGGCAAAGCCCCGCCGCCAGTGGCAGAGGCCGCACCAATCACCAAGTAACATCTGACCTTTGAGGAAGGGGGAGGGACTTCGTGGCCCCTCCCCCAAATTGTTGTCGGAGCCGGGCTGCCTGCGGGCAAATGCACAACCTTAGGCTGGCACTTTTGCGTGGTGGTCTGTGCTCATTCGATCTCGGAGATGAAGCGTAGTTATGACGCTTGCAAAAGGCCACCAATCCCTCCTGTTTCTCATCGCCCTCGCGCTCACATCTTGCCAATCGGACGACAAGCCGCCGCAACCGAGGTTCACCTCGAACGCAAGTGGCGCGCAAGTCAGCAAAGCCTCCCAGCGGGAGGGCCAGTATTTCATCGAATTCCGTTCACGCTACGCGCTGACCTATGGTCATACCTATGCGGTCTTCGGGCGCCTGAACAAGTCCGGCGGGATGATCAATCCGCAGGTCGCCGGGCTTGCGCCTGCTTCTGAAGACGCCGCGCCTTACGTTCTCGGGCACTTCATTCCCGTTCCCGCGTCGACCGGAGCGACAGATGGAGACCTTGAAGAAGCCTATCGTTCGGCAAGTTGGCGCATATTGTTGACGGAAGCCGAGTACAACAAGACCGTCGCCTTCATTCGCCAACTGCAGGCAAAATCGAAGCTGTGGCAGGCCACGGTCGACAATTGCAACAATTTCGTCGGCGAGATCGCAGGTTCCATGGGATACAAGACACCCAGCATCTGGCTTCGTCCGCAAGAGTTCATTACAAAGCTTCGAGAGATGAATACGTGACTGCGGAGCGAGCCCATCGGGTCATCGCGTCCGCATGATCGACGAAGGGCTCCGGTGATCTGAATTGAGCGTTGCTCTCATTGGTAAAATTGTGTGGGTACTTGGCATTATCGCCTGGTACGCAATTCGCTATCCTTCGGAACGTCGCGCGAGGCGAACGAGGGTTGTCAGCGACCGTCGTTCGGGAGTTGAATCGGTAGGTCTTTCGGCCGCGCTCCTGGGGCTTGCCTTTGTTCCCGGCTTCTATGTCGCGACGGGGAGGCCGGAGGCTGCCGACTATACGGCGCATTCATGGGCGGTGATCCTTGGCGCAATATTGTTTTGCACAGCCATGTGGGTCTTCCGCAGGACGCACAAGGCGCTCGGCCGCAACTGGTCGATCACCCTGCAGATTCGCGAGAAGCACGAGCTGATTTCCCACGGTCCCTACGCATTTGTGCGCCATCCCATGTACACGTCCTTTCTGCTGATGGCGCTCGGCCAGGTATTTCTGCTGGCAAATTGGGTGGTTGGGCTGGCAGGCGTGATCGGCTTCGCAGTCCTCTTCTTTTTGCGGGTGGACAAGGAGGAGCGCATGATGCTGGAGATTTTTGGCCCTGAGTATCGTGCCTACATGGACCGGACAAAGCGAATTATCCCCTACATCTACTAGAGGACGCATGATGCGGGGACGTGCCATCAAGCTTTCGCCATCACGACGTCTGGTCGGAGACCTCATGCGGTTCTCGATCGGCGTGCCGCGCGTCACGGTGCAGCGGCAGATGAACCTCGGGCCATTACAGCAAGCGAGGATGGCGCAACAGAGCAAGACATCCTGGACCGTGTTGTTCCTGAAGGGTTATGCGCTTCTCAGCCAGGACGTGCCGGAACTGCGGCGCGCTTATGTCAAGCTGCCCCGGCCCCAGCTCTACGAATATCCGGTCAGTATTGCCTCCGTCGCTCACGAGCGCGAGCACGAGGGGGAGCGGATCGTGCTATTGAGCACGATCGAAGATCCGGAGCATCGGTCAATAGGGGAGATCGAGGAACTGTTTCTGGCCGCCAGGTCAAAGCCTGTTCAGGAGATCAAGCAGTTCCGCAAGGCTCTGAAATTTGCGCGCGCGCCTGGCCCGATTCGTTGGCTGCTGATGTGGCTGGGGCTCAACCTCGGGCGGCAGCGCGGACGCCGCTTCGGTACATTCCAGCTGTCGGTCTATTCGGGCCTGGGCGCAGAATCGCTGAACCCGCTGACGCCGCTGACCACCATTTTCAATTATGGCTCGATTTCCGAAGACGGAACGGTCACCGTCCGCGTCCACTATGACCATCGGGTGATGGATGGCGCCAATGTAGCCCGCGCCCTGATTCGCTTCGAAAACATTTTGAACGGAGCCATCACAGATGAAGTCCGAGACATGGCTTCAAGTGGAGCGATCCCCGGCGAGGCGGCGTCGGGAGAGGCATCATGACAGACAAACAACGTGAAACATTGCGCCCCGCCGTCGTCGTGGTCGGCGCGTCCCGCGGCATTGGCCGGGCGATCGCTAAGGTCGCCGCATGCGAAGGTGCGATTGTCGTCCTCGTTGCGCGGTCGTTGGACGGGCTGGCTGCCGCCGCAGACGATGTGAAAGCGGCCGGTGGCGAAGCATTCACCTTCTCGCTCGACCTTCTCGCGGCCGACGCCTCGACGCGACTGAAGGACTTCCTCACGGCCAACGGCTTGGTCTGCGACGTTTTGGTGAACAGTGCCGGCTATGGTTTGCGCGGTCCGGCGACAGCGCTTCCGATTGCAGACCAGCTCGGCATGGTCGACGTTAACATTCGCGCGCTGACCGATATGACGCTGCATTTCCTGCCGGGAATGGTGGCCCGTGGGCGCGGCGGCGTACTCAACCTCGGTTCCATTGCCGGCTTCACCCCGGGTCCGAACATGGCGCTGTACTACGCCAGCAAGGCCTTCGTTCGCTCCTTTTCGGAGGCGTTGCATCAGGAGGTCAAATCGACCGGCGTGACGGTGACCTGTGTCGCGCCCGGACCTGTTGCGACGGAGTTCCTGGAGCGGTCAGGCGCGGGCCGGGCTGCACTGTTCAAGATCCTGCCCAAGCTCAGCTCCGACTATGTGGCCGAGCGCGCGTGGCGCGGGTTCAAATCCGGCCGTCGCCTGGTGGTGCCAGGTGTTTCGGCAAAGTTGGCGGCTTTCGTGGCATCGTCGCTGCCGTCGGCGGCGAAGGTGCGCTTGATCGGTCGTCTGCAACGACGCAGTCGCGACCTGTGCCCATGCGGCTCCGGCAAACCCTTCAAAGAATGTTGTGGCTCACGGTAGGCACGCCGAGGGGCATCTGCCCCCCGCAAACTCTATACGACGGTACGTTTCGCCAGCATCATGTAGTTTACGTCCATGTCCTTCGACAGATTCCACTGATTTGACAGCGGATTGAAGAAGACGCCCGTGCGATCGATGATCGAGAGGCCGTTTGCCGTCACGGGCTTTTCGATCTCTTCCGGACGAACCAGCTTCTCATACTGATGCGTGCCACGCGGCAGCCACCGCAGGATATTTTCTGCGGCAAAAATGGCGAGTGCGGCTGCCTTCATCGTCCGATTGATAGTCGCGACGAACATCAGGCCACCCGGGCGAACCATCCCGGCGCAGGTGGTCAGGAAAAAATCGACGTCGGCGACGTGTTCCACGACTTCCATGTTGAGGACGATGTCGAAAGTTTCGCCGGCCTCCGCAAGTTGTTCGGCCGTCACCGCCCGATAATCGACAGGCACACCGGAGGCCTTCGCATGCGTCGAGGCAATGCCGATGTTCTTCTCCGATGGATCCGCACCAACGACGCTGGCGCCCATCCGCGCAACCGGTTCCGACAGCAAGCCGCCACCGCAGCCGATATCGAGGACGCGAAGACCGTCCAGCGGCTTCGCGCTACGGATGTCGCGTCCGAAGTTTTCCGCTGCTCTGTCGCGGATGTAGGCGAGCCGTACGGGATTGAACTTGTGCAGCGGCTTGAACTTGCCGGTAGGGCTCCACCATTCCGCCGCCATCGCCGAGAAGCGGTCCACCTCTTCCTGATCGATCGTGCTTTTTGCCGCTTCGCTCATGTTTCCGTCCTCGCATTTCGTTCCGAGTGAAGTCGGACGAAGCTGTGAGGAAGTCAAGAGCTGACCGCGGACGCAGTGTCGCAAGCAACTTTCAAATGAGGCGAACTGCAGCGCAGCCTACACCAAGAAGATGAGGAGACGTTAAAGTTAACAATATGCTAATATACTGATAGTTTGTTGGGGATCGACCATGTCACGCTTCTGTGGTGCTGTCGCTGCAGGTGTCCTTTTTGCTTTGTTTAGCCCGATGCAGGCCTTTTCCGCCGAGCCGGTGGGGCAGGCGACACTGATCCGCACCGAGGTGACGGGTGAAACCGGTCCGCTCGTCGTTCGATCGCCGGTTCACCGCGACGAGCGCATCCGAACCTCTAAATCGGGCCTCGGGCAGTTCATATTCAAGGACGGTACGAAGCTCGCTGTCGGCGCTGGCTCGACGGTTGTGATCGACAAGTTCGTCTATGACGATTCCGCCTCTGTGAAGCGCCTTTCGATCAAGGCGGCGAAGGGGACGTTCCGATGGATCAGCGGCAATTCGGCCTCCTCGGCCTATTCGATCGTGACGCCGGCCGGGACAATCGGGGTACGTGGCACGGCCTTCGATTTCTACGTCGGACCCAACGGCACGACCGCCATCGTATTGCTCAACGGAGCGGCGAGCTTCTGCGGCCCGGGCGGCTGCAGACAGTTGCGTCAGCAGTGCGATTGCGTGATTGCAACACGCGGCGGCAGGATGACCGATCCCAGCCAGGTCGACCGCCGTACACTCCAGACACTCAGCAATCCGCGAGCGCTGCCATTCCTTTCGGGGGATCAGCAGCTTTCCGGGGCGCTTGGCGGCATCCGCACCAGTTGTGGGCTGGCATCGCTGCGCCAGGACCGCCAGGATCGGCCGCAGCCACAACAACGGCAGGAGCGACCTGCGCCACAGGCACCACAGCAAGCACCGCAGGCTCCACAGCAGACGCCGCAACAGCCACAGCAACAGCCACAGCAACAGGCACCGGACACGCCAGATCCGCCGGATAAACCGGACAAGCCTGATCATCATCATGACCGGGATCACCACGGTCGAGACCACCATGATCGCGATCATCGCGGACATGGCGGGGACGACAACGATCACGATCGCGACGGTCGTCGTGGTCGCGAAGGCCGAAGCGGAAATTATTAAGGTTCAAGATGCACCTTGGGTTCGCGCGGCAAGCCCGCACGAGTGCTGTCATCGTCGTTGCCGGGACTGTCACGGAAGTGTTCGGCCCGGCGCCCAAGGCGGCTGTAGAACTGAGGTAGAGTTGCTGTTAGTTCCGCCGCCTTGAGCTTGGCGACGCTGAGCATTTTCCGGCTCTCCGCCGAATGGGCGCGCAGTGCCGTGACAAGCTCGGTGTGAATGTGCTGCATGTCAGCAAAGGCGCCGGAGCTTCGAACCTGTTCGCCGCCGATAACTGCATAAAGGTGCGCTCTGCTGCTCTTGCCCTTCAGTCCAAGTAGGCCGGCGTCGAGGAGCGCAAAATGCAACAACTCGCCAGCCGTGTTCTCGGAGACGAGAATGTCGAAACCAACCTCCTTGCAGGCGGACTCGATGCGTGCCGCGACGTTGACGGCATCGCCGACAGCGGAATAGTTGAAGCGCGTCTCGGCCCCCATGTTGCCGACGCAGGCAAGGCCTGTATGAATGCCGATACCGATGCCAACTTGGTACTCCTTGCCGAAGCCGAAGGCATCCGATGCGTTAAGTGAGGCGAGCGTCTCACGCATCGCAAGGGCTGCTCGGACCGCCTTGGCAGGATGGTTCAGGACATCCACCGGAGCGTTCCAGAAGGCCATGATCGAGTCGCCGATAAACTTGTCGAGCGTGCCTTCATTGGCGGTCACGTGGCGGCTCAGCGCATCGAGCAACGTGTTCAAGAAGCGGACGACTTCGGCCGGCTGCAGCCGCTCGCTGAGTTCGGTGAAACCGCGAACGTCGACGAACATCACGGTCAGTTCGCGGTCGTCGCCTCCGAGGCGCATCGCATCGCGGGTGTGCTCGATCCGATAAAGCAGTGAGGGTGAAAGATATTGCCCGAAGGCGCGGCGGACTTCGCGCCGTTCGCGGTCGATGACGAGAATGCGAAAGGAGGTCGCGGCGAAATGGATGATCGAGCCGGCGATGATTGGTGCGAGCGGATCCAAAAGCAGGCCCCAGGCAGAAAAGGCAAACCATGAGGCAGCAAGCGCCAGCGCCGTAATGCAGAGGCCACAGACGAGCGCTACGGCCGGGCTGACGAAGGTGGTCAGCACAACCAGGATCGTGCCCAGCACGGCAATCGCAAGGATTTCCATTCCATCCGCCCAGTCGGGCCGGGAGAGAAAATGACCGGTCAGGATCTGCTCGACGGTCTGGGCATGCATGGAAACACCAGGGACGTTCTGGCCGAGAGCCGTCGTCCGGATATCCTGCAGACCGGCCGAGGACGTCCCGACAAAGACGATGCTTCCTTCGATGGCGGCAGCGATTTGCGGATCGACGCCCTGCGGGGCCAGGATCTTGCCGGCGGAGATATAGCGCTCTGCAACATCGGGACTGGTATACAGCCACAGTTCGCCGCTGGCCGTCACCGGCACGATGAACTCGCCGATCTTGGCCGATGTCAGTGTGTCGGGAGCTTCGGGGGCGGCCGCCAGCACATAGGTTGAAGCGCCTTGGGCAACGCGCAGAGCCTCGATCGCCAGATTCGGATAGAGTTGCTCGCCGTCCGTCAAAAAGAGCGGCACCTTGCGTACGACAGCGGAGGGATTGCCGGGATTGAGGCTGATATGGCCGAGACCCGTGGCATTGATCTGCAATTGTGGGCGTATCGGGGTCGCTGCATCGAGGCGGGGAGGAGCGTTAACTGGGCTTTCGCCGGTAAAGGCGAAGCCCGCCTTGACCGGTGGTCGGTAGCTACCCTCGGTCGTCAGGCCGAAGCCGAGCACGACGGGGCGTCCGGCGATCGCCTCGGCGAAAAGCTCGTCATTGTCAGGCAGGCGGTTTAGCAACGTCGGGTCAACGCCGGCAACATCGCGCATGACGGTGCGCGGCGAGAGGCGGTCAGGCTCGGCGAACAGGACGTCGAAGGCGATCGCAGCAGCACCCAGATCCGATAGCCGTTCTACGAGAACGGCCAGCCGGTCGCGCGGCCAGGGCCACTGGCCGAACTCCTTGAGCGATGCCTCGTCGATGTCGATAATGCGGACCGGCGTTGGCTCGAAAGCGCGTGGTGAAATGCGCTGATATTCGTCGAAGGTGATGTCGCGGATCTGCCGCAAGAGTGGCGGATCGCTTGCCCGCAGCACCGTGAGGGCCGCGACAATGGCGAGGCCAATGATTACGCCGATTTGCTGCGCACGCGTCATATGCGATCGAAGCCCTTGCGTCGGAGCCGATGGACGCAGATGGACGGCCGGCGTCTTCTCGGCGCAGTCAGGCTGCCTGTTTCCGTGGCGTGATGCAACTGCGCCTTTCGGGCGGTTGGAGCTCCGACGTATAGTCCCGGCTGAATGCTTACGGGGCCGGTGCGCGCCGTCAGGTCATGAACAGCGATTTGAACTGCGGAGGCTGGCAGCGGAGATATTGATTGGCGGCCTTCACCTTGCCGCCGAGTTTTGCTGCAGCGTGCCAGGGCCAACGAGGATCGTAGAGCACCGCGCGGGCGAGAGCGATCAGATCGGCATCGCCGGTAGCGACAATAGCCTCGGCCTGTATAGGCTCGGTGATCAGGCCAACTGCGACAATAGGTATATCGACGGCAGATTTGATCGCACGTGCAAGCGGCACTTGGTAGTTGGGTGCGACAAGAATCTGCTGGGCCGAATGCAACCCTCCGCTCGATACGTGGATTGCATCGCACCCCCTTGATTTGAGATTCTGGGCAAAGGTTATGACTTGGTCGATGTCCAGGCCGCCCTCCATCCAGTCTGTCGCTGAGACCCGCATCGTGACAGTTCTGTCGGACGGCAAGGCCGCTCTGACGGCATCGAAGACTTCAAGCGGAAACCGCATGCGGTTTTCGAGCGAGCCGCCATACTCGTCGGAACGGTGATTGGATAGCGGCGATAGGAACTGATGCAGCAAATAGCCGTGCGCGCCAT
This sequence comes from Rhizobium sp. CF122, assembly GCF_000282035.1. Taxonomy (GTDB): domain Bacteria; phylum Pseudomonadota; class Alphaproteobacteria; order Rhizobiales; family Rhizobiaceae; genus Rhizobium. The sequence continues at coordinate 14,787 of NZ_AKKA01000028.1, read as the reverse complement.
GAATTTGAACGGCATCGATGCCGATCCTTGCTGCGCGTACGGCCGCGGCAGCGAAGGCGTCCCGCACGCGCTTCAGGCCTTCCTGGTTCAGCGCCGTCGGCGGCACATAGTTGGGATTGAAAGCGATCGCCGATGGTGCCTGGGTCTGCCAGCCATGCGAATGATCGGGTGGGAACTGCGCGCCACCGCGCCACGGAACCTCCGTGGATGCCTTGCGGCCTGCATGGGCAAGCTGCACGGCAATTGGTATATCGGACCAGCGGCGGATGGCTTCGAGAGTGCGGGCCATCGCCGCTTCGGTGGCATCGTCGTAGAGCCCGACATCCGCAAACGTGATCCGCCCTTCGGGAACGACAGCCGTCGCCTCAATGGTCAGCAACGCCGCGCCCGACAAAGCCAGCTGGCCGAGATGGATCATATGCCAATCGGTCATGCAGCCATTTTCGGCAGAGTACTGGCACATCGGCGCAATCACGATCCGATTTGCAAGCTCAACATTGCGGACGCGAAACGGGGTGAACAGTACGGGTTGTGACAAGCTTGATCCCCTCTAAAATACGGACGCAAGGCGGGACGGGCGCCGGTTCTTCTGTCGTCCTGATATGCTAATGAACGGTGCCGGAACGGAGGCCCATCGTCAGCCTGAATTCGATCTCTGCGACGATTTGAACGGCTTCCTCGACAATTTCATCGGCGACCGGATTGGCTGCTTCGGCCACATCGTCAAGACTGTCTCGCAAAAGTGCCTGCACCCGCGTCATCGCCACGCAGAGCTTCGTGTTCTCGTTCGCATTGGCAAGAGGTTTCAGGATTGCCATCAGTCCTTCTAGGTGCACCAAGCTCCGCCGGCGCTCAGCGTGGTTCATTTCGCGCAAAACAAATCGCTCCCTATGCTGTCCTGTCTGCGTCAAAGGTGAAGGCCGATGGGGGAATTAGCGCCGCGCCCACCCACTTCAAGGATAGCCATCCGCCTTCGGCGCCAGCACGCCGCCATTCTCCGTTCCACACCTTGCCACCCCCCCACAAACTCGCTAAGAGACGCGGCAACTTGGGCCCTTGGGGCGCAAGGCTTTAGAAGGGTTCCAGAAACTCCCAATTCCTGGCTCTTCGGCCGTGCGGTTCCGTGTGGGGCTCGTGATGCCGGGTCTGGCTTTGGTCTCTCTCGGCACTAGGTCGTGGTAGAGGCATATGGCACGCATCGTAATGAAATTCGGCGGAACCTCCGTCGCTGACCTGGACCGCATCAAGAACGTTGCCCGCCATGTGAAACGTGAAGTCGATGCCGGCCATGAAGTGGCGGTCGTCGTATCCGCCATGTCCGGCAAGACCAACGAACTGGTCGGCTGGGTGCAGGGAACGCCGAAGGTCGTTGGCGCCAATTCGCCGTTCTACGATGCGCGCGAATATGATGCGGTCGTCGCGTCGGGCGAGCAGGTGACCTCCGGATTGCTCGCGATCGCGCTGCAGGCGATGGATATCAACGCCCGCTCCTGGCAGGGCTGGCAGATCCCGATCCGCACTGACAATGCCCATGGCGCCGCGCGCATTCTCGATATCGATGGCTCCGACATCATCAAGCGCATGAGCGAGGGGCAGGTGGCCGTCGTCGCCGGCTTCCAGGGCCTCGGCCCCGACAACCGCATCGCGACGCTTGGCCGCGGTGGCTCCGATACGTCGGCGGTGGCGATCGCCGCTGCGGTCAAGGCCGATCGCTGCGATATCTATACCGATGTCGACGGCGTCTATACGACGGACCCGCGCATCGTGCCGCAGGCACGCCGCCTGAAGAAGATCGCCTTCGAGGAAATGCTCGAAATGGCTTCGCTTGGCGCTAAGGTTCTGCAGGTGCGTTCCGTGGAACTCGCTATGGTGCACAAGGTTCGTACCTTCGTGCGCTCCTCTTTCGAAGATCCCGATGCTCCGGGCATGGGTGATTTCTTGAATCCGCCCGGAACGCTGATTTGTGACGAGGATGAAATCGTGGAACAGGAAGTAGTCACCGGCATCGCCTATGCCAAGGATGAGGCTCAGATCTCGCTTCGCCGTCTTGCCGACCGGCCGGGCGTTTCCGCGGCGATCTTCGGACCGCTGGCCGAAAGCCACATCAACGTCGACATGATCGTCCAGAACATCTCCGAAGACGGCTCGAAGACCGACATGACCTTCACGGTTCCGTCGGGCGATGTCGAAAAGGCGATCAAGGTTCTCGGCGAGAACAAGGAAAAGATCGGCTACGACGTCGTTCAGAACGAATCGGGCCTGGTGAAGGTGTCGGTCATCGGCATCGGCATGCGCAGCCATGCGGGCGTCGCCGCCACCGCGTTCAAGGCACTGGCCGACAAGGGCATCAATATCAAGGCCATTACCACGTCGGAGATCAAAATTTCGATCCTGATCGACGGTCCTTATGCGGAACTCGCTGTCAGGACTTTGCATTCCTGCTACGGTCTGGATAAGAACTGATTCTGAACAGGCTTGCCGCGCGTTCAAGTTGAAAAGTCACGCGGCTGTTGGCTGTAAGACTTTGATGTTTGTTTTGGAGCTTGAGACGCAATGAGAGACCTTTCGGGCGGTCCGCGCGTGCTGCTCAAGCGGCTGCGCGAGTTGATGGCGGAGCCGCTGGAGCCGCAGGAGCGTCTCGATCGGATCGTTCGCCAGATTGCAGCTAACATGGTGGCGGAGGTGTGCTCCGTCTACGTGTTGCGCGCCGACGGCGTTCTCGAGCTCTATGCAACCGAAGGTCTGAAGAAGGAAGCGGTCCACCTGTCCCAGCTCAAGATGGGCCAGGGTCTGGTCGGCACGATCGCCGCATCGGCGCAGCCGCTCAATCTCTCCGACGCGCAATCGCATCCGGCCTTCCGCTACCTGCCTGAAACCGGCGAAGAGATCTATCATTCCTTCCTCGGCGTGCCGATCCTGCGCACCGGCCGTTCGCTCGGCGTTCTGGTCGTGCAGAACAAGGCAAGCCGCACCTATCGCGAAGAAGAGCTCGAAGCGCTCGAGACGACCGCGATGGTGCTTGCCGAGATGATCGCCACCGGCGAGCTCAAGAAGATCACCAAGCCCGGCCTCGAACTCGACCTGACACGTTCGGTGACCATCGACGGCGACACCTATAACGAAGGTATCGGCTTGGGTTACGTCGTGCTGCACGAGCCGCGTATCGTCGTCACCAACCTGCTGAACGAGGATTCCGAGAAGGAAATCCGCCGTCTCAGCGAGGCGCTCGGATCGCTGCGCATCTCGATTGATGACCTTTTGTCGCAGCGTGACGTTTCGATGGAGGGCGAGCACCGCGAGGTTCTCGAAACCTACCGCATGTTCGCCTATGACCAGGGCTGGGTGCGCAAGCTCGAGGAAGCGATCCGCAACGGCCTGACGGCGGAAGCCGCGGTCGAGAAGGTGCAGAGCGACACCAAGGCGCGCATGATCCGCATGACCGATCCCTATTTGCGGGAGCGGATGCACGATTTCGAAGATCTCGCCAACCGGCTGCTGCGGCAGTTGACCGGCTATACGGGCCGCACCGCGGGGGATGGTTTCCCGAGCGACGCCATTATCCTGGCGCGTGCGATGGGCGCGGCCGAGCTACTGGATTATCCGCGCGCCAATGTGCGCGGCCTGGTGTTGGAAGAAGGCGCGGTGACGAGCCATGTGGTGATCGTCGCGCGTGCCATGGGCATTCCCGTTATCGGCCAGGCGGCGGGCGTGGTGGCGCTTGCCGAAAACGGCGATGCCGTCATCATCGATGGCGATGGCGGGCATGTGCATCTTCGCCCCATGCCGGAGCATCAGCGTTCCTACGAGGAAAAAGTACGGTTCCGCGCCCGTCGGCAGGAGCAGTTCCGGGCGCTGCGCTCCGTCGAGCCGCGCACCAAGGACGGGCAGCGCGTGTCGTTGATGATGAATGCCGGGCTGCTGGTCGATTTGCCGCAGCTTTCGGACTCGGGCGCCGAAGGCATCGGGCTGTTCCGCACCGAGCTGCAGTTCATGATCGCCTCCACGATGCCGAAGGCGGAAGAGCAGGAGCTGTTCTATCGCAACGTGCTGAAGCAGGCGGCCGGACGGGTCGTGACGTTCCGCACGCTTGATATCGGCGGCGACAAGGTCGTTCCCTATTTCCGCGGCCATGAAGAAGAAAATCCGGCTCTCGGCTGGCGGGCGATCCGCCTGTCGCTTGATCGTCCGGGTCTGTTGCGCACGCAGCTGCGCGCCATGCTGAAGGCGGCGGCCGGCATCGAGCTGAAGCTGATGGTGCCGATGGTGACCGAGGTTTCCGAGATCGCTGCGGTGCGTGAGCTTCTGCAGAAGGAAGTGCAGCATCTCTCCCGCTTTGGCCATGGCCTGCCGCGCAAGCTGCAGTTCGGCGCGATGCTGGAGGTGCCGGCACTGCTCTGGCAGCTCGACGAACTGATGTCGGCGGTCGATTTCGTCTCGGTCGGCTCGAACGACCTGTTCCAGTTTTCGATGGCGGTCGATCGCGGCAATGCGCGCGTTTCCGACCGCTTCGATCCGCTTGGCAAGCCGTTCCTCAGGATCCTGCGCGACATCGTGCGGGCGGGCGAGCGCAACAACACGCCGGTGACGCTGTGTGGCGAGCTTGCCGGCAAGCCGATCTCGGCAATGGCACTGCTCGGCATCGGCTTCCGTTCGGTATCGATGTCGCCGGCGTCAATCGGTCCGGTGAAGGCGATGTTGCTCGGTCTCGACGCCGAGGCGCTGGCAAAGGTGATGAACGAGGCGCTTGACGATACCAAGTCAGCGACCCCGATGCGTGACGTGCTTGCCCACTTCGCCGATGCTCACAATATTCCTCTTTAGTTCAAGACAAGCAGAATCGGAGTGAAGGGTGGCGAAGCTTCCCGTTGAAAAGATGCGCGAGCTGGAACGCCGTTTTGGCGAGATCGAAGCGCGCATGTCGGCTGGCCCCTCGGCCGATGTCTACGTCAAGCTCGCCTCCGAATATTCAGAGCTGCAGCCCGTCGTTACGAAGATCCGCGTCTACGAGAAGGCAATTGCGGAGCTTGCGGACCTCGAAACCCTGCTGAATGACAAATCAGTCGACCGCGAGATGCGCGATCTGGCCGAGCTGGAGCTGCCTGAGGTGAAGGAGCGGCTGGAAGCGCTGGAGCAGGAAATCCAGATCCTGTTGCTGCCGAAGGACGCCGCCGACGAAAAGAGCGCGATTTTGGAAATCCGCGCCGGAACCGGTGGTTCGGAAGCCGCACTCTTTGCCGGCGACCTGTTCCGGATGTATGAGCGCTATGCCGCCGCTCACGGCTGGAAGGTGGAAGTGCTGTCGTCGAGCGAAGGCGAAGCTGGCGGTTTCAAGGAAATCATCGCGACGATCACCGGCAAGGGCGTGTTCGCCAAGCTGAAGTTCGAGTCCGGTGTCCATCGCGTCCAGCGCGTGCCGGAAACGGAAGCGGGTGGCCGCATCCATACCTCGGCCGCGACGGTGGCGGTTTTGCCGGAGGCGGAGGAGATCGACATCGAGATCCGGCCGGAAGACATCCGCATCGATACGATGCGCTCCTCCGGTGCTGGCGGTCAGCACGTCAACACCACCGACTCCGCGGTGCGCATCACCCACCTGCCGACCGGCATCGTCGTCACCAGCTCGGAGAAGTCTCAGCACCAGAACCGCGCCAAGGCGATGCAGGTTCTGCGCTCGCGGCTCTATGACGCCGAGCGTCAACGCGCCGACAGTGAGCGTTCTGCCGACCGCAAGAGCCAGGTCGGCTCCGGCGACCGTTCCGAGCGCATCCGCACCTACAACTTCCCGCAGGGGCGGGTGACGGACCACCGCATCAACCTGACGCTCTACAAGCTCGACCGGATGATGGTCGGCGAGATCGACGAGGTGGTTGACGCGCTGATGGCCGACTATCAGGCGAGCCAGTTGGCTCAACTCGGCGAGCAGCAATGAGCATGAGCGGGAAACAGGCCGAGCCTACGGTTTCCCAAATGCTGGCTGAGGCTCGCCGTCGCTTCACCGAAGCCGGCATAGAGAGCGCTGCCGCGGATGCTCGTGTGCTGGTCGCAGGGCTGCTTGGACTCTCGACGACTGCTATCGTGACGCGCGGTGGCGAGACCGTCGCCACGGAGCAGGCGGTCTTGCTCGAGCAAGCGATCGAGCGCCGGCTGGCGCATGAGCCGGTTCATCGCATTCTTGGCGAACGCGAGTTCTATGGCCTGCCACTATCTTTGTCGGCGGAAACCCTTGAGCCCAGGCCCGATACGGAAATTCTCGTCGATACGATGCTTCCTTATCTGCGCGATCTTGCAAATACCGAGGGCCGTATCCATATCCTTGATCTAGGAACCGGAACCGGGGCGATATGCCTGGCGCTATTGAGCGAATGTCCGGAAGCGTCAGGCGTCGGCAGCGATATATCGACCGATGCGTTGAGGACGGCGAAATCAAACGCGGAAAGAAACGGATTACAGGATCGCTTCGAAGCCATTCGGTCCAGCTGGTTTGAAAACATCCACGGCGCGTTTCATGCGATTGTCTCAAATCCGCCCTATATCGCTTCTAAGGTTGTTCACACTCTCGCTCCCGAAGTGACGAAATTTGATCCACCTGCCGCACTGGATGGCGGCGCGGATGGGCTTGACGCCTACAGAACCATCGCCAAGGATGCGGCAAGGTTCATGCAGCCGAATGGCGTTGTGGGACTTGAGATCGGCTACGACCAGCGAAGCGACGTGACAGACGTTTTCGAGGCTGAAGGCTTCAAGCTTCTGGAATCCGTAAAGGATTACGGCCAGAATGACCGGGCGCTTGTGTTCGCGCTCAAGTGATGCGCGGCAACCCAAAGCATTGAACAGGACATTGGTGTCATTGCGAAGAAAAGGCTTGGATTTCCACGGGAAGCAATATAGGTTGACCCCACGCGTTGGAGAGATAGGACAGAACGACGAGTCGTTCGATACTAGCTCGGCCTAGGGGGTCCGCTCTTTTAAACGAGAGCTTCAAAGGTTGAACACGACCCAACGCGTGAATCAGTCAAACTGACTTGAGAACAAGCGGCAGGTTGGCGCGAAGGCGCAGTATGCTTGCGGCACGAGGGCCCTGAGCCGGTGAACCGGCCACGGCGGTTGGTGCCATAACTCCACAACAAACAGAGAATTCAGGTGAACGATCTATGAGGCCAGGACAGCAGAACAAGCGCGGTCGCGGGCGTGGCAACAACGGCGGCGGCGGTGGTGGAAATAACAATAACAACAACTTCAACCGCAAGGGCGGCAATCCGCTGACGCGGACTTATGACAGCTCCGGCCCAGACGTTAAGATCCGTGGTACCGCGCAGCATATCGCTGAAAAGTATGCGCAGCTCGCTCGCGACGCGCAGAGCTCGGGTGACCGTGTCATCGCCGAAAACTACCTGCAACACGCCGAACACTACAATCGCATCATTGCCGCCGCACAGGCGCAGATGCAGGAGCGCTTCCAGCGCGACGACCGTAATGAATTCAGTGAAGGCGCCGAGCGCGAAGGAGACGACGTCGAGGGCATCGACAACGACGACGTCGTCATCGTCCAGCCGCCGCGTCAGCAGCACGAGCATCAGCAGCGCCGTTCGGACGAGCAGTCGCAGCGTCGCCGCGATGAACAGCCGCGTCGCAACGACGAGCAACCTCGCCAGCCGCGGCGTCAGGAACAGCAGCCAGCTCCGGTTGAAGCCGTTGCTGTAGCGCCGCAACCCGAAGTCATCGATGGCAGCGGTCCGCAGCCGGAGATCGAAGGTATCCCGGTGGAGGTTTCGATGGACGAAGAAAGCGCCGCAGGCCAGCCGCGCGAACGTCAGCCACGTCGCCGCACTGCCGGCAGCCGCCCGCGTCGTTCGCGTCGCGCTGCGGAAGGCGAGGCTCAGGATGAGGGAGAAGCCGCTTCCGGCGAACCGCCCGTCCTGGTAGACGTCACCTCGGATTAATGGATTGCACTTGCCCTTAGGAAGACGTGGGGCCCTCCAGGAGAAGTGGGGAATGAATGAGGGGCCGTCCTGGGACGGCCTCTTTTTTGATGTCTAACGGCCTTTACGGTCTTGGCATCTCGTCTGGCATTGTCGCCGGATCCTGGCCGCTGCCGCTTTGCTTGCCGGTCAGCTGGCAGCCCGCATCTCCGTCTCCGGCTTCACATTCTGGTTCATCCTAAAAAGGTTCTGCGGATCGTAGTGCTGCTTGATCGCCGCTAGGCGCCTGTAATTGGCACCATAGGCCGCTTCAACACGATCGGCTTCATCCTCCGGCATGAAGTTGATGTAGGCAGTGCCGATGGCATTCTTCTTTGTCGCCTCAAAAAGCGCGCGCGCCCAACCGATACAAGTGTCATCCATCGACTTCTCACGCCAGCGTGCATGAACGTTCATGACGAAATGCGAGTTTCGCTGCGGGAAGGCCGTGGCCTCCACGGGGATGCGGCCTGCCGCGCCGCCTACATGGCCAATGAAGATTTCGCACTCCGGACCTGGAAGCTTGCGTACGGCGTCGAGAAGTATCGCGATCGTCGCGTCCGAAAGCTCGGCGAAGTCCTGGCTCTTCCAGTAGTTGCGCGCACCCGGTGTCAGCAGCGGATCGAAAGCCTGCTGCCAGGCGGCGAAGGGCATCGGAGCGACGACGTCGGCGATCGGACGACCGATGGCGCGAAGCTCGGCAGTCGCTGCCTTTCCCTTTTCGACGTCGCCGCAATAGCACATGGCAAGCACTACGATTTCCTTGCCATGCCATTCTGCTGGCAGGAAGGGAAGCGGTGGTGCCCTGCGCATGACGACCCAGCACGTCAGTTCGTCAGGCGCGGTTTCGAGTGCCTGGCGATATTGCTTGAGCACAGTGTCTGCATCGGCGAAGGGATGAACGACCAGACCCGCGAGGACATCTCCAGGCAGGTCGTGAAGCCGGAATTCGAAGGAGGTCACCACACCGAAGTTGCCGCCACCGCCGCGCAAGGCCCAAAAAAGGTCCGGCTCCTCGCGTTCACTGGCGCGCATGAACTTCCCTTCCGCTGTCACGACGTCCATCGAAATGAGGTTGTCGATCGTCAGTCCAAATTTGCGGGTTAGCCATCCAAAGCCGCCACCGAGTGTCAATCCCGCGATGCCGGTCGTGGAGTTGATGCCGGTGGGCAGGGCAAGCCCGAAAGCTTGCGTCTCTCCGTCCACGTCGGCGAGTGTCGCGCCCGGCTCAACGCGCAGGCGTCTCGTGCCTGGGTCAACCCTTACCGATTTCATCGGCGACAGGTCTATAACGACGCCGCCTTCGCAGACGGCATTGCCGGCGATGTTATGCCCCCCGCCGCGAACAGCCAGCAAGAGTCCATTGTCGCGCGCAAACCGAACTGCTCTCATGACATCGGCTGCGCCAGCGCAGCGCGCGATAAGGCCGGGGCGCCGGTCGACCATGGCATTCCATATAGCCCGCGCCGCGTCGTAATCTGCATCCTTTCCACTCAGCAACTTGCCGCGCAACCCTGCCGCAAGGCCTTCGATGACCACGTCTTTCACTAACGCTTGACCCTTTTTGAGGGTCGTGAGGTTCAGGTCGTCCATGATTTCCTCCCCAAGGCGAGATAGCGCGTTTCCGCCGCGGCATCTTGCGCTCCGCGCCCGCCATTCACAAGCGGTAGCTAATATGCTGTAGACCGAGAAGCGCGGCGACAGCTTCCATCAGGTCCTGGCGTTTGATGTCGTGGTTTTTCGCCTGGTAGCCTCTTTAAACTGTTAAAATCCTCCACCATATCCAGCCAAAGTTCGTCGGCCGCAAATCCCAACCGCGGCGGAACAATGGGCTTGCCATTTAAGGGAGCTCAATCTCAGTCATCGGCCTGTGCCTTATGAGGGCAGGGCGATTCATGGAGGTACAGTATGAATATTGAAAAATACTCCGAGCGGGTGCGCGGTTTCATTCAATCCGCCCAGACCTATGCGCTTGCGCAGGGGCACCAGCAGTTCACCCCCGAACATGTTCTGAAGGTGCTGCTTGACGACGATCAGGGCATGGCCGCTTCGCTGATCGAGCGCGCAGGCGGTGACCCGAAGGCTGCGCGTCTTGCCAACGATGCCGCACTTGCTAAGCTGCCGAAGGTTTCCGGCGGCAACGGGCAGATCTATCTTGCTCAGCCGCTTGCCAAGGTTCTTTCGACTGCTGAAGAGGCAGCGAAAAAGGCTGGCGACAGCTTCGTCACCGTCGAGCGTCTGCTGCAGGCATTGGCGATCGAGTCTTCGGCGTCGACGTCTACCACGCTGAAGAACGCTGGCGTGACTGCGCTTGCGCTCAATCAGGTGATCAACGAGATCCGCAAGGGCCGCACGGCTGACAGCTCGAATGCCGAACAGGGCTTCGACTCCTTGAAGAAGTACGCACGCGATCTGACTGGCGAGGCTCGCGAGGGCAAGCTCGATCCCGTCATCGGCCGCGACGACGAAATCCGCCGCACGATCCAGGTTCTCTCGCGCCGCACCAAGAACAACCCGGTGCTGATCGGCGAGCCCGGCGTCGGCAAGACCGCCATCGTCGAAGGTCTTGCGCTGCGCATCGTCAACGGCGACGTGCCGGAATCGCTCAAGGACAAGAAGCTGATGGCGCTCGACATGGGCGCGCTGATTGCCGGCGCAAAGTATCGCGGCGAGTTCGAGGAGCGGCTGAAGGCCGTACTCAACGAGGTGCAGGCCGAGAACGGCGAGATCATCCTGTTCATTGACGAAATGCACACGCTGGTCGGTGCCGGCAAGGCGGATGGGGCGATGGACGCCTCCAACCTGCTGAAGCCTGCGCTTGCCCGCGGCGAGCTGCACTGCGTCGGTGCGACCACACTCGACGAATACCGCAAGCATGTCGAGAAGGACCCGGCCCTTGCCCGCCGCTTCCAGCCAGTCATGGTCGAGGAGCCGACTGTCGAGGACACGATCTCGATCCTGCGCGGCCTCAAGGAAAAATACGAGCAACACCACAAGGTCCGCATCTCGGATTCGGCCCTGGTCGCGGCTGCGACGCTTTCCAATCGCTACATCACCGACCGCTTCCTGCCCGACAAGGCAATCGACCTGATGGACGAAGCTGCTGCGCGGCTGCGCATGCAGGTGGATTCCAAGCCTGAGGAGCTGGACGAACTCGATCGGCGCATCATGCAGCTGAAGATCGAGCGCGAGGCGCTGAAGAAGGAAACCGACACGGCATCCGCCGACCGGCTGGTGCGGCTTGAAACCGAGTTGACGGGTCTTGAGGAAGAGGCCGATGCCCTCACGGCCCGCTGGCAGGCGGAAAAGCAGAAGCTTGGCCTTGCCGCGGACCTAAAGAAGCAGCTGGACGAAGCACGCAACGAACTCGCGATCGCACAGCGCAAGGGCGAGTTCCAGCGTGCCGGCGAGCTGACGTATGGCGTCATTCCGGAACTGGAAAAGAAGCTTGGTGAGGCCGAACAGCAGGATAGCGATCGCAGCGCCATGGTGCAGGAGGTCGTGACCCCCGACAACATTGCGCATGTCGTCTCTCGCTGGACCGGCATCCCGGTTGATAAGATGCTGGAAGGCGAGCGCGACAAGCTGCTTCGGATGGAAGACGAACTGGCGAAATCGGTGATCGGTCAGGGTGACGCGGTTCAGGCCGTTTCGCGTGCGGTGCGCCGTGCGCGTGCCGGCTTACAGGATCCGAACCGACCGATCGGCTCGTTCATCTTCCTTGGCCCGACCGGTGTCGGCAAGACGGAGCTCACCAAGGCGCTTGCCCGCTTCCTCTTCGACGACGAGACGGCAATGGTGCGCATGGATATGTCCGAGTACATGGAGAAGCACTCCGTGGCCCGGCTGATCGGCGCCCCTCCCGGCTATGTCGGCTATGATGAAGGTGGTGCGCTGACGGAAGCCGTTCGCCGCCGGCCGTATCAGGTCGTGCTGTTCGACGAGATCGAGAAGGCGCACCCTGATGTCTTCAACATCCTGCTGCAGGTTCTGGACGATGGCCGCTTGACGGATGGTCAGGGCCGGACGGTCGATTTCCGCAACACGATGATCATCATGACGTCGAACCTCGGTGCCGAATACCTGACCCAGCTCAAGGAAGGCGACGACAGCGAGGTGGTTCGCGAGCAGGTGATGGAGGTCGTGCGCAGTCACTTCCGGCCGGAGTTCCTGAATCGCATCGACGAGATCATCCTGTTCCATCGCCTGAAGCGCGAGGAAATGGGCGCGATCGTCGACATTCAGCTGAAGCGTCTGGTGGCGCTGCTTGCCGAGCGCAAGATCACGCTCGAGCTCGACGACGATGCGCGGACCTGGCTCGCCAACAAGGGCTACGATCCGGTCTATGGCGCGCGGCCGCTGAAGCGGGTGATCCAGAAGTATGTTCAGGATCCGCTGGCCGAACAGATCCTCTCCGGCCAGGTGCCGGATGGATCGACGGTGAAGATCACCAGCGGTACCGACCGGTTGTTGTTCCGCACCCGGAATACCGCGGTCAACGAAGCGGCCTAAGATCCTTCGATCTCAGTAAGAAAATGGCGGCTTCGGCCGCCATTTTTGTGGATGCTATTTGCTTGCCACCTGCGGCGGCGGCTGGTTGCCGAGAAGGGTGTCGATACGCTGCCGCTCGTCTTCGAACTTTGCCAGCGCTTCACCCTTCAACGACTTGCCACCCGGAAGGCGCACGCGCAGGGGATCGACCTTGGTGCCGTTGACGATCATCTCGTAGTGCAGATGCGGGCCAGTGGATTCGCCTGTCGTACCGACCCAGCCGATCACCTGGCCCTGGCGCACCTTGGCGCCGGGAATGATGCCCTTGGCGATGGCGCTCTGGTGATTGTAGGAGGATTCGTAGCCATTGGCGTGGCGGACGATGGTCTGGTTGCCGTAGCCGCCAGAATCCCAGCCCGCCTTTTCGACGGTACCGTTGCCGACGGCGATGATCGCCGTGCCGCGCGGAGCGGCCCAATCGACGCCGGTGTGCATGCGGGCAAAACCCAGGATCGGGTGCCGGCGCATGCCGAAGCCCGACTTGAAAATGCCGTTCGGCACGGGATTGCGCAGCAGGAATTGCCGAATGCTCTTACCGTCCTGATCGAAGTAGTCGATCGAACCGTCTTCCGGATCCTGGAAGCGGTAGAAGCGGGTCTGCGTGTCGCCGAAGCGCGCATTCACGTAGAGAAGCTCGGAATCGGCCGTTGCCTGTCCGCTGGAATCGGTGACCGAAAAGAAAGCCTCCAGAGTATCGGTCGGGCGCAATTCCGCCTGGAAATCAACGCTGCTCGCCAGCAGCTTGATAATCAGCGCGGTCATGTCCTTGGTCATGCCGTAGGAGAGCGCAGCACGATAGATGCCGTCATAAACGCGCGGCAGGTTCTGGTTGGACGGGATCGATGTCGAGCTGTCGTCGAAGGCGGTCGTGACCGCATCGATTTGCGGCGGCTCGTGCCCGGCGACGAACCGGTCGTGGTCGTCGAGCGCCACGGTGACAAGATGGCGGGTGCCGCGATAGACGCTGGCGCGGATGATCTTGGCCTGCTCGCCTCTTTGCAGGATGCCGATCCGCAACACATCGCCCTTCGAGAGATCGTCCGATCCGATCATGGGCGACAGATAGGCAGACAGGCCCTTGGCCTGCGGCTCCGGATAGCCCGACTCCGTCATTGTTTTGATGATCGAGGTGTCCTGGCGTACCGGGATGATGTCGTCGGCAAACTCTTCCGTTTGCGGCGTGATCGATTCCGGTGCGGAGACCGTCATGTTCTGCTCGAGGACACGGGCCGTCAGGCCGGCCGTCAGGTCAACGTCATTGTCATCGTTGGAGAAGCGGCGTGGGTCCACATAGTAGAGTGCTGCGACCTGGGCCGCACCGTCGGTCAGGACGGAGCCGTTGGAGCGCACGTTCTCCTCGATCTCGTCGAGGGTCATACCGGCTGCTACCTGGAGATCGGATTTTGCCGTGGGGTAGGCTACCGTTTTCAGACTGACCTCAGACTCCACGTCCGAACCGTAGATCTGTCCGGTGCGAACGTTTGGCTGTGCATCGGGCTCGTCCGCCGAGAAGATCGTCAGCGGGTTGAAGCTTGGATAGTCCTCGGTCGCGACGTGGTTGGCGGCAAGCGTTATCTTCACACGTGCAAAGGGCTGGCGGCGGACAACCTCCTTGTCACCCTCGTGGACGACGGTCGAGACCTCCATGATCTTGCGGTCCGACGGCTTGGCTGCAATCGCGGAGGCAATCAGGCGGCTGCCGCGCGTCACGTCGGTATCGGCATGCGCCTCGGCATTGATATTGGCGTAAGCCTCGGCAGGGATCGCCAGCTGCTGGCGACCGTCGAGTGCGGCGAAGAGCGCCACGCCCATCAGCACGCTCGATGTTATGCCGGTGAGGAACGTACCCGAAAGCCAGCGCAATGAAACCTCGCGGCGGTCCGGCGCACGTCTGCCATCGGCGAGAAGCGGCGGCTCGTTGCCGAACGAGCGGATCATCATCTTCTCCGTCATCATGGCAGGTGGATCCGCGTCCTTTCGGTGGGCGTCTTCGGGCAGCTGTGGCTGGCGCCGAAAAGTGCATAGTTTGGCAATAGAAGTCAAATGGGCCGGGTGCGCACACCCAAATCATTCGCCCTTGAGACCACCTGAATGTGAAGATGTGAGGGCGAAGTACCTCGCCATTGCGTTTTGGGACCCTATTTTCTTAGAAATGATCCGGCTGGCCGCGCAATCGCGGGGCCGAGAAGCTGGCCTCTGGAAATCCGCGTTAAAATTCAATGCCATGCAAGAAATCTCGTTTTTTTTGAAAACCGCTGTTGACTTAGAAAAGGGGTAG
>NZ_AKKA01000027.1 GCF_000282035.1 Rhizobium sp. CF122 | reverse complement strand
GCAAGCCGCCGCTTCGCGTCGGCATGAGCACGGTCGTCGACGTCGATACGGGTCGTTCCCGCGGTCTTCCGGATTTCGTTTCCAAGCTTTTGGGCCGCTCTGGCGGCAAGGACCATGAGTAACGCTGCATCGCCGGCCACCCCGGTCGCCAATCGCGGCGCGATCACGGCTTGCGTCATCCTGGCCGTGATCATGCAGGCGCTGGACACGACGATCGCCAACGTCGCGCTGCCCTATATTCAGGGCAGTGTCTCGGCGAGCGCTGACCAGATCAACTGGGTTCTGACCTCCTATATCGTGGCGGCTGCGATCATGACGCCGCCGTCCGGCTTTCTGGCCGCCAAGTTCGGGCGCAAGCAGGTACTGCTGGCGGCAATCGCGGGATTTGTCGTTGCCTCGGTCTTGTGTGGCTTGGCTCAAAGCCTTCCTCAGATTGTTGCCTTCCGACTTCTCCAGGGCCTTTTCGGCGCGTCTTTGGTTCCACTCTCTCAGGGCATCCTCCTCGACATCTACAGTGTCGAGGAGCGCGGCTCGGCCATGGCCTTATTTGGCGTCTCGGTCATGGTCGGGCCGGTCCTGGGACCTGTCGTCGGCGGCTGGCTGACCGATAACATCAGCTGGCGCTGGGTGTTCTACATTAACGTGCCGATCGGCGCGCTGGCGTTTGCCGGCATCGTGATCTACGTCACCGAGACGAAACTGGATGCGTTGGCGAAGCTCGACTGGTTCGGGTTCGCAATGATGAGTCTCGGCATCGCAGCGCTGCAGCTGTTCCTCGACCGCGGCGAACAGCTCAACTGGTTCGCGTCCGGCGAGATCATGATCGAGGCGATCGTCTGTGCCGGCGCCTTCTATCTGCTGATCGTGCATACGCTGACGGCGGAAAAGTCCTTCGTGAATCCGAAGCTGTTCCTCGATCGCAATTTCTCGGTGAGCATGCTCTTCATCTTCGTGATCGGCATCACATATCTTGCCTCGCTTGCGCTGATGACGCCCTATCTGCAGACGTTGATGGGCTACCCCGTCATGACCGCCGGCATCGTCATGGGGCCACGCGGCCTCGGCACGATGCTCTGCATGTTCATCGTCGGCAGGCTGATCGGCAAGGTCGACACGCGCCTGCTCTTGGTGTTCGGTCTCGGCCTGACGGCCTGGGCGATGTACGACATGACCGGCTGGACGCCTGATGTTTCGCAGTGGACGATCGTTTCCGTCGGTTTCGTCCAGGGCGCCGGGCTCGGCTTTCTGTTCGTGCCACTGACGACGATCGCCTTCTCGACGCTGCCGGCGCACATGCGCGGCGACGGAACCGGCCTCTACAACCTGTCGCGCAATATCGGCTCGAGCGTCGGCATCTCGATTGTTTCGGCGCTGCTCGTCGAGAACGCGCAGGTGAACCACGAGAACATCGCGGCCTATGTGACGCCGTTCAACCGCGCCTTCGAGGCGACGGCGGCGCAGGGGATGAGTCCGTTGACTGCTGCAGGTCGCGCCTCGCTCAACGAGGTCATCACCCTGCAATCGACGATCATAGCCTATATGGACGATTTCAAGCTGCTGATGCTTATGTCGCTCGCGGTCATTCCGCTGGCGCTGCTGCTGCGCAAGCCGAAAGTCGCCCCAGCGATAGATCACAGCGCCGTTATGGAGTGATGCTCAGCGAAACGGTTTGCTGAGATAGCGAGATCCGGAGATGCCGAAGCGCCATGGTGCTTCGGCATTTTTCGTTATGCCGATCCGTTTGCCGGCGACAATTTCGGCGGGAGCCGACGGGGCAATCGAGAAGGGCGGCCGGTCGAGCAGCCTGTCATTCAGCGTGAGGCTGATACCGAGCGCCTGACAGAGCTTGCCGGGACCGCTGCAGAGCTGTGTCAGCGCATCATTGCTGCGGCGCTCCATCATGGTGGCGATGCCGGCTTCCGGCTCGATTGCGCGGATCAGCACTGCCGAGCCGGGCGTGCAGACAAAATTCAGGCACCAGTGCATGCCGTAGATACGGTAGATGTAGACATTGCCTGGTCGGCCAAACATCGCACCATTTCGTGGCGTTGGGCCGCGGAAGCTGTGCGAGGCCCCGTCATCGGGATAGTAAGCTTCGGTCTCGGTTATGCGGCCGCCGACATGGCCAACGCGCAGATGGCAACCGAGCAAATCTCGGGCGACAGCGATAGCATCACGCTCGAAATAGCGCGTAAGTTCCGGGCCGGCCAGGGGAGCGGCGCCGATCGCGCCAACGGCATGTGTCATCTGTTTCGGGCTTCCCGTATCTCAGACCCTAATGACCGACCTTCGGGTCGTGCGCCGAGATGGAGGAACCCGTTACCGATACGGGGTCGCTTGCCGGGAAGGTATCCTCGAGACCTTCTTCCAGTTCTTCTTCGAGAAGCGCAGCATCCTTGCCACGTGCGCCATCGGCCTGTGAACTCTGGAGTGTTGTCGCGAGCAACGCCCTTGCACGGGTGATCGCATTGTCGCTCGTCAGGCCGGGAGAGGCAGCGGCATAGAGCGTGACCGATATGTTATTGCCCGACTGCTCCGTGAAGATGACAACGAAACTGCCTTCCTTCGGATGCACGGTGACGTCTGTGATGGCCATGGAAGATCTCCCGGTTCTGACAGTTGACCCAAGTGAAACGCTTTTCGCTAGGATTGTCGAGCAAAGACCTTCACCAGCCAATCGATGAAAACGCGAACGCGGGGTGAGAGCTGCCGGTTCCGCGGGTAGAGCAGGGAGACCGGGGTTTCCGTCAGCGGGAAGTCCGGCAGGACGTGAACGAGTGTGCCCGCCGCGAGATCCCTTTCGGCGTGATATCGCGGCACCTGTATCAGGCCGAGGCCGAGCCTGGCCACCGACATGAAGCTTTCGGCGGCGTTGACGGTCACCGTCGCGGGCAGGGTGACATTGCGGATGCTGCCGCCGACCATGAATTCCAGTGGTAGAACGCCGCCCGTCGCAGTCGAGCGGAAACCGACCATGCGGTGGCCATCGAGCCTGTCCGGATGCTCGGGCAGGCCATGCTTTTCGATATAGGCGGGAGCGGCAAGGGTAACTTCCTCCAGCATGGCGACGCGTCGCGCCACCATGTCGCTGTCATCAGGCGTGCCGACGCGCAAAACGCAATCGATGCCCTCGCGGACGAGATCAACCAGCCGATCGCCCTCGCTCATGTAGAACTCGATATCCGGATACATCTCCAGAAAAGACGGTAGGCTCGGCAGCACATAGTGCCGGGCGAGCGTGCCATGCACGTCCACGCGCAACATGCCCTTCGGCTTGGCCCCTGCAAAGGCGCCCTCCGCGTCCTCGATATCCGCGAGGATGGAGATACAGCGCTGATAGTAAGCTTCGCCGTCGAGCGTCGGGCTGACATGGCGCGTCGTCCTCTGCAGCAGGCGCACGCCAAGGCGTGCCTCCAACTGCTTGACGGCATCGGTCACCGTGGAGCGTGGCAGGCCGGTGTCTTCGGCCGCGAGCGTGAAGCTGCGGCGCTCCACGACGCGGGAGAACGCCCGCATGGCATCGAATCTGTCCATCTTATTTGTTCGTCATATTCGGATAGTGATGCCGAGTAATGCCTGATTATCCGCACTAAGAAAAGCGGCATCTTCTGCTTATCGAAAACGCGCCGAGGCGCAACGAAGAAGGAGAAAGGCAATGAGGAACAACGAGAGCAAAGTCGCACTGGTTACAGGTGCTTCGAGGGGCATCGGCGCCGCAATCGCCGAACGTCTGGCCAAGGACGGTTTCACCGTCGTCATCAACTACTCCGGAAACGTCGCGCTCGCCGAGGAGCTGGTGCAGAAGATCGAGCGGTGTGGTGGCAAGGCGCTGACGGCGCAGGCGGACGTCAGTGATCCCGAAGCCGTCCGCCGGATGTTCGATGCGGCGGAAGCAGCCTTCGGCGGCATCGATGTGCTCGTCAACAATGCCGGTATCATGCAGCTTTCGTCGATTGGCGATGCTGACGATGCCAATTTCGATCGCCAGGTCAGCGTGAATTTGAAGGGTACTTTCAACACCCTGCGCGAAGCCGCAAAGCGGCTGCGAAACGGCGGTCGCATCATCAACTTCTCGACGAGCGTCGTCGGCCTGAAGCTAGAAAATTACGGTGTCTATGCGGCAACGAAGGCAGCCGTCGAAACACTGACGGCGATCATGTCGAAGGAAATGCGCGGTCGCGACATCACCGTCAACGCCGTGGCTCCGGGGCCGACAGCAACCGACCTCTTCCTCGATGGGAAGTCGGATGAGCTGATCGCTCGCATGGCCAAAATGAACCCGCTGGAGCGCCTGGGAACACCGGAAGATATCGCTGCCTCGGTCTCGTTCCTCGCCGGCCCGGACGGCTCCTGGATCAACGGCCAGGTGCTGCGCGCCAACGGCGGCATGGTCTGATCTTTGGCGCCCGTGCGGCGGGTTGGTCCCGCCGCCGATCTCCGAACAACAGCAATCAACCGTCACCCCTTGAATATCGACTAAGGAACAGGACAATGGATAAACAGGTCATCGTCATTACCGGAGCATCCAGTGGCTTCGGCGCTCTCACCGCCCGTACTCTCGCCAGGGAAGGGCATATCGTCTACGCCGGTATTCGCGATGCAGTCGGCCGCAACGCGAAAGCCGTTGCCGATATCGCGGCCTTCTCGCGGGATAACAACGTCGATCTGCGTTCGGTCGAACTTGATGTGGTCTCCAACGCGTCTGTCGAAGCCGGGATCGCCAAGGTCATCGCAGAGGTGGGCCAGCTCGACGTCGTCATCCATAATGCCGGCCATATGTCGTTTGGCCCGGCTGAGGCATTCACGCCTGAGCAATATGCGGAGTTGTTCGACATTAACGTGCTGTCGACACAACGGGTGAACCGTGCAGCGCTTCCCCATATGCGCAAAAAGGGCAGGGGACTGGTTGTCTGGGTGTCGTCGTCCAGCACACGCGGCGGCACGCCTCCCTATCTGGCGCCCTACTTCGCTGCCAAAGCCGCGATGGATTCGGTTGCTGTCTCCTATGCGTCGGAGCTTGCCCGGTGGGGCATCGAAACCGCGATCATCGTGCCGGGCGCCTTCACCAAGGGAACCAATCACTTCGCACACTCCGGTTCGCCGGCAGATGCCGCGCGTGCCGCCGAGTACAATGATGGCCCCTATAAGGGCCTGCCGGAACAGGCGCTGCAGGGGCTGGCGGCTCTTGAACCTGCTGACGCCGACGCAGGCTCGGTCGCGAGGGCGATCACTGAGGTCATTGCCATGCCGTTCGGCACACGTCCGTTCCGTACCCATGTTGACCCGTCCAAGGACGGTGCCGAGGTCGTCAATGGTGTCGCCGACCGGGTTCGCGCCGAAATGTTCCGGCGCATCGGCCTGGAGGATCTCCTCAAGCCGGCCATTCACTAAACCATGGTACTCGCCATTGTTCCGTTTTTGCGAACTTGCTGTGCACGAATCAGCACTTAACAAATGGCAGGAAGCAGGCCTATATTATTGGCGTAAAGGCGACTGGAAGACCTCCAACTCCGGGCGCCTACCTCAGATACCGGCCGAGCCATTTCCCTGGTGACGCGGCAGGGTCTGAAAGGAATTTGATGACAGACATTGCGGCCCGTCGAAGGAACACCTTCCGGGCCGCAACTGTCTCACGGATCGTTCAGTTTCGCGTCCGAAAGCAATTTCACCAGCCAATCAACGAAGACCCGGACCTTGTTGCTGAGGTGCCGGTTCGGCGGATAGACGATGTAGAGCGGGAATGGTTCACGGCTCCATTCCGGCAGGATTTCCACGAGGTCGCCTTTGGCCAAAGCGTCACGGATCATGAAGCGCGGCAGCTGTGCGATGCCAAGCCCGTTCAATGCTGCATTGACGAAAGTCCGGCTGTCGTTGACCGACAGCAGGTAACGCGGATTGATCTCCAGATCCTCATTGTCCTTGCGGAATTCGAAAGGAAGCGTCCGGTTGGTCTGCGCGCGGAAGTAACTCACTGAATAATGGTCGTTTTCAAGCTCCTCGGGGCGGGTCGGAATGCCGAATTTTTCGATATAAAGTGGTGCCGCGCAGGTGAGCATTTCGACTTCGGAAACACGCCTTGCGATCAGCGATTGGTCGGCCGGCGTGCCGCCGCGAAGCGCGCAATCGACGTTTTCTGCGAGGTAGTCGACGGTGCGATCGCCCACGCCGAGGTCGACGCGGATATCCGGATATTTCTGGTAGAAGTCGCAGAGCGCGGGTACGACGATCCAGTCGGCGAATGCGCCGGCCATCTCGACTCGCAAACGACCGGTCGGTAGCCCTTGTGAGTTCGACAGACTGCCGTCCAGCTCCTCTAGCTCGGAGACGATCTGGGCCGCGCGTTCATAGTAGAGAGCGCCGTCGGTCGTCACCATGACCCGGCGTGTGGTGCGGTTGAGAAGCTTGGTGTGCAGATGCGCTTCAAGCCCCTGGATGAGATTGGTCACCGTCGCCTTGGGCATGGCGAGCGTGTCGGCGGCCCGTGTGAAATTGCCCGTCTCTACGACGCGGATGAAGGCGCGCATTGCCGAGAGCTGGTCCATCGGAAATCACCTAAGCAGGTTGCACTGCGGTATTATTCGAAATTCGGAACAGTGTAATCGCGCTATCGCTTCTTATTCCGACAATGGAATAACAATATCTTTTCTGCAGAAATTGCAAGCCATCTCGGCTCGCAATACGCTATGCGGGTCAAACGCGAGCCGAAACGATGACGGTGCAGGTGAAAGACATGGTGATGGAGAAGGTGGCCACCGGCCCCGTTTCCGCACGCGTCTATCAGGGCGCCGAGTTTGGCAAGGGCTCGCCGATCGTTCTGTTTTTTCATGGCGGCGCTTTTCTGCAGTCGGGCGTCAAGGATAGCGTGGTTGCAGAGAGCTTGGCGAAGGCCGGCGCGATCGTTGCCGTCCCGGATTACAATGCGCCGCTCGGCAATGTCTTTCCGAAGCCGCTCGAAGTCGGCTATTCGATCTTCTCTTATCTTGCCAACAAGCGCGCGTCGGGTATTGGCGATCGGAACTCGTTGTTGATCGTGGCAGGCGAAGAGGCGGGCGGCAATATTGCTGCCGGCGTCGCTTTCAAGGCACGTGACCATTATGCGGATGCGCTCGATGGCCAGGTTCTGATTTCGCCGCTGCTTGATCCATTCATGGGCACGTCCTCGATCCGCAAGGCGGATGGCATCGGCATGCGGCAGCGTTGGGCCGAGGGCTGGAGCCACTATCTCAGTGGCGGCGGCTGTCACCCCTACGCGGCACCGTGTTTGTGTTCGCGTATTGCAGGGGTCGCGCCGGCACTCGTTCTGACGGCAGAGGATGATCCTCTTCGTGACGAGACGCTGGGTTACGCCGACCGCCTGAAGCAGGCAGGCGTTGCAGTTCGCCGGAATGTCCTCCCCGCCGGGGCAGGCTGGCCATCGCTTTACGGCGGGAAATCCGAACAGGCACCGAATTGGGAACAGACGATCACCGACCAATTCGAAAGCTTCGTTCGGGATATTAGCAGCCAACCTATTGCATTGAAGACGAACTGATTGAATCCGGCCACTGAGAGAGGGCCGTAAGGAGAGTAACAATGACGTCCAGTAAGAAGCGCTGGGCCCTCGTGGGCGCCGGCCTAGGACTTGCCGCGTCCGTTTCGGCCGCAGCCATCTTTTTCGAACTGCCGATGAGCACCACTGCCACGGCTGCTTCCGCACCTGCGCAGGCTCCCGCTGTGCCGGTGACGGTTGCCATCGTGGCCAGCCGTGACGTAACGACATGGCAGGAGTTTTCCGGCCGGCTTGAGGCTGTCGACCGCGTGCAGATTCGTTCACGCGTGGCCGGAGCCATTCAATCCGTGCACTTCCGTGAAGGCGCGTTGGTGAAGGCGGGCGATCTGCTTTTCACCATCGACCCCGAGCCCTATCAGGCGGCTGTTTCCCAGGCCGAGGGCCAGGTGGCCTCTGCCGAGGCGAAGGTCAACCTCGCGCAGATCGAGCTGGAGCGCGGCCGCAGGCTTTCGGATAACAAGACGATTTCGCAGAGCGATCTCGACCAGCGCCAGAATGCCTTCACCGAAGCGCAGGCCGGTCTCCGCACCTCCCAGGCGGCCCTCCGTTCGGCACAGCTCGAGCTTGGCTACACCGAGGTCAAAGCGCCGGTTGCTGGCCGTGTGGGCAAGATCGAGATTACCGTCGGCAATCTTGTTGCTGCCGGCTCCACGTCTCCCGCTTTGACGACACTCGTGTCGGTCGATCCCATCTACGCAAGCTTCAATGCCAGCGAGGAAATGGTCACAAAGGCACTCGCCGAGCTTCCGGCTGCTGATGGCGCCGTCCCTGCCGTCGAGCAGATCCCGGTCGAAGTCGGGACGCTGGCCGATCAGGGCACTCCGATCAAGGGCAAGCTGCAGCTGATCGATAATCAGGTTGACGCGGCAAGCGGCACGATCGGCGTTCGCGCCGTCTTCGACAATCCTGGCGGCAAGCTGATCCCCGGCCAGTTCGTTCGGGTCCGCATGGGCGAGCCGAAGGCCGAAAACAAGATCCTGATCAGCGACCGCGCAATCGGCACCGACCAGGACAAGAAGTTCGTGTTCGTCGTCGATGCCGAAAACAAGGTCAGCTATCGACCCGTCCAGCTTGGTACTGCAGCGGAAGGCCAGCGGATCGTTGAAAGCGGCCTGACTGTCGGCGACAAGATCGTCGTCAATGGCCTGCAGCGTATCCGTCCGGGCGCAGTGGTTGCGCCGCAGGCGGAAGAGAAAGTCGCCACGGCTCAATAAGCCGAAGCATCCGGAGCGTCTCGGCGCTCCGTGAAAATTCCGAAATGACGTGATCCACCGGCGGCCTCCCAACCGCCGGAGAGGGTCGTTGCATCCCAGTTTCATCCCGGAGAGGGCTTTGAAATGAATTTCTCTAGATTCTTTGTCGACCGTCCGGTGTTCGCCGGAGTCCTATCGGTCCTCATCGTGGTCGCCGGTCTGCTTGGCCTGCGCGCATTGCCGATCTCCGAATATCCGGAAGTCGTTCCGCCATCGATCGTCGTGCGCGCCACCTATCCCGGCGCAAACCCGGAGGTCATCGCGCAGACGGTCGCGACGCCGCTCGAAGAACAGATCAACGGCGTCGAGGGCATGCTCTACATGTCCAGCCAGGCGACTTCCGACGGCGTCATGACGCTGACGGTCACCTTCAAACTCGGCACGGACCCTGATAAGGCACAGCAGCTCGTCCAGAACCGCGTTTCGCAGGCCGAACCGCGTCTGCCGGAAGAGGTGAAAACCATCGGCATCACGACGGTCAAGAGCTCTCCCGACCTGATGATGGTCGTGAACCTGATCTCGCCTGACAACCGCTACGACATCACCTATCTGCGCAACTACGGCGTCCTCAACATCAAGGACCGGCTGGCGCGCATCGATGGCGTGGGTCAGGTGCAGGTCTTCGGTTCGGGCGACTATTCCATGCGTGTCTGGATCGATCCGCAGAAGGCTGCCGAGCATGGCCTTGCCGCCAGCGACGTCACCAATGCGATCCGCGGCCAGAATGTGCAGGCGGCGGCCGGTACCATCGGCGCTTCGCCGAGCCTGTCGGGCGTGGACCTGCAGCTCAACGTCAATGCGCAAGGTCGTCTGCAGACGCCCGAGCAGTTCGGCAACATCATCGTCAAGACCGGATCCAATGGTGAAATTACCCGTCTTCGTGACGTCGCCCGGATCGAACTCGGCGCCGCCGACTATTCGCTGCGCTCCATCCTCGATGGCAAGCCGGCCGTCGCCATCCCGGTCTTCCAGTCCCCCGGCTCCAACGCCATCACCATCTCGGACGAAGTCCAGAAGACGATGGAAGAGCTGAAGACGGCCATGCCCGATGGCGTCAGCTACGAGATCGTCTATGACACGACGAAGTTCGTCCGTTCGTCGATCGAGAAGGTTGTCGACACGCTGCTCGAAGCTATTGCGCTCGTCGTCATCGTCGTCATTCTGTTCCTGCAGACATGGCGTGCCTCGATCATCCCGCTGATTGCCGTTCCGGTCTCGATCATCGGCACGTTCGCGGTGATGTATGTCTTCGGCTTTTCCATCAACGCACTCAGCCTCTTCGGCCTCGTCTTGGCGATCGGCATCGTGGTGGACGACGCGATCGTCGTGGTTGAAAACGTCGAACGAAACATCGAGAACGGGCTCAGTCCGCGGGCCGCGACCTACAAGGCAATGAAGGAAGTCTCGGGCCCGATCATCGCGATCGCACTCGTGCTCGTCGCTGTCTTCGTGCCGCTCGCCTTCATCAGCGGCCTGTCGGGACAGTTCTATCGCCAGTTCGCGCTGACGATCGCGATTTCGACCGTCATCTCGGCCTTCAACTCGCTGACATTGTCGCCGGCACTCGCGTCGCTCTTGCTGCAGGACCATCACGCCAAGCGTGATTGGCTGACACGCAGCATGGATGCCGTCTTCGGCTGGTTCTTCCGTGGCTTCAACAAGGCCTTCGGTGCCGGTTCCCGGGGCTATGGAAAGGGCGTCGGCGGCCTCGTGTCGCGCAAGAGCATCGTCATGCTGGTGTATCTCGCGCTAGCCGGCGCAACCTACGGCCTGTTCAACGCCGTGCCTGGTGGTTTCGTGCCGGCCCAGGATAAGCAGTATCTGATCGGCTTTGCCCAGCTGCCGGATGCTGCGAGCCTGGACCGCACCGAGGACGTCATCAAGCGGATGAGCGACATCGCGATGGCTGAGCCCGGTGTCGCACATGCCATCGCCTTCCCGGGCCTGTCGATCAACGGCTTCACCAACTCCTCTAATGCCGGCATCGTCTTCGTGACGCTGAAGGATTTCGAGGAGCGCAAGTCGCCGGCGCTTTCGGGCGGTGCGATCGCCATGTCCCTGAACCAGAAGTTCGGGGCGATTCAGGATGCCTTCATCGCGATGTTCCCGCCACCGCCGGTCAATGGTCTCGGCACGACGGGCGGCTTCAAGATGCAGCTCGAAGACCGCGCCGGTCTCGGCTATCAGGTGCTCGACGAGGCCAATAAGGCGATGATCGCCAAGGCTTACCAGACGCCTGAGCTGACGGGCATCTTCTCTGCCTATCAGATCAATGTTCCGCAGCTCTATGCCGATCTCGACCGTGAGAAAGCGGAACAGCTGGGTGTCTCGGTGACTGACGTTTTCGAGACATTGCAGATTTATCTCGGTTCGCTCTA
Source organism: Rhizobium sp. CF122 (assembly GCF_000282035.1). Lineage (GTDB taxonomy): Bacteria > Pseudomonadota > Alphaproteobacteria > Rhizobiales > Rhizobiaceae > Rhizobium. Next base: position 3,388 of record NZ_AKKA01000027.1, on the reverse strand, counting down.
TGTCAACGACTTCAACGCCTTCGGCCGTACCTACAGCGTGCGCGTCCAGGCCGACGCCAAGTTCCGCGCACAGCCCGAGGACATTGGCAAGTTGAAGGTTCGTTCGGCATCGGGCCAAATGATCCCGCTGTCCGCGCTCCTGAAGGTGAACGCGACAACCGGGCCGGAGCGGACCAACCGTTATAACGGTTTCCTCTCCGCCGATATCAACGGCGGTCCAGCTCCGGGCTTCTCGTCAGGTCAGGCTCAGGCGGCGATCGAGAAGATCGCCGATGAGACCCTGCCGAAGGGCATCAGCTTCGAATGGACGGATCTGACCTATCAGCAGATCCTGGCGGGCAATTCCGGCGTGATCGTCTTCCCGCTGGCACTGCTGCTCGTCTTCCTCGTGCTCGCGGCACAGTATGAGAGCCTCGCCTTGCCGATCGCGATCATCATGATCGTGCCGATGGGCGTGCTGGCGGCTTTGACAGGCGTCTGGATGACCGGTGGAGATAACAACATCTTCACGCAGATCGGCCTGGTGGTGCTTGTCGGCCTCTCGGCGAAGAACGCGATCCTGATCGTGGAATTCGCCCGCGAGCTGGAATTCGAAGGAAGAACTCCGGTCCAGGCTGCAATCGAGGCAAGTCGCCTGCGTCTACGCCCGATCCTGATGACCTCAATGGCGTTCATCATGGGCGTCGTGCCGCTGGTGGTCTCGACCGGTGCGGGTGCCGAGATGCGTGCCGCCATGGGCGTGGCCGTGTTCTCCGGCATGATCGGCGTCACCTTCTTCGGCATCTTCATGACGCCGGTCTTCTACGTGCTGGTCCGCAGGCTGTCGGGCAACCGTCCGCTGATCCAGCACAAGGAGCACGAGCACGAGCAGGAAGAGAACGAAGCGAAAGTCATACGGCTCGCTGCCGAATAGCCCCCACTCCGCAGCGAGACGTGGAAAGGCGGAGCATTGCTCCGCCTTTCCTGTTTTCATAGGCTGACCATGCGGCCATGTCTCGAAGGATAAAACCGGGCGAGGGGATGCGTCGAAGCTCACCGAGCGTGGCATCAGCCATCTCGATGTGCCGGTTTCGGGCGGCGTAGTCGGGCGACTGCCGGTACGCTTGCGATCATGGCGGGCGGCTTCGCCGAAAGCCGCATTCTGGACCTTCACGGCCAACGAATGGTCGATCGCGACTTGGTACTGCCGGTCCTTCGAAATTGCAGCTCAAGGATCTGAACAACATTGTTGCAACGGCAGGAAGTCTCGCTTTGACTCTGTCGCTGACGGAGGCGGTCCGTGCTGAGTTTGCCGAATTTGTCGAACATGGTGGCGGTAAGACCGATCACAGTGGTCTGCTGTTGCAGCTCGAAGAAAAGAACGGTCGTTGCTCGAAAGGCTGAATTGCCTAGACCCTCCGATCTCTGCCAAGATCGGTGATGTGCTCGGCCTACAATTGTTGATGGATTTTTAGTGTGTTCTAATTAATCTCTCGCCAAAAGGTTGGTTCTGCATACATAATGCTTCTCCATTGGAGCCCACCGATATTGTTACTTAAAGCTGCATGAGGCTTGGACGGCGTTGGCATCGAGCAGTCCCACACGGTCCGAACGAGAGTTTCAGGATATCCTGCGGCGCCTTGAGCTTGCACTCGACGCGTCACAGATCGGCGTGTGGGAGCACAACCTCGATCAGAATGAGATTTCCTGGGATGTCCAGATGCATCGGCTTTACCAGACCGGGATGCGGAGCGGTCCGGTCCCGACCGCCATCTGGTCAAACGCGATTCACCCCGACGATCGCGAACGCGCCGAGAAGGAGTTCGACGACGCCGCTGCCAAGCAGGGGCAATATAACTCGGAATTCCGGATCGTTTGGCCAAACGGCGAGATAAGACATATCCGATCGCGCGCTCATTTCTATGTGAACGAAGAAGGGTCGCCTTCCTTCATCGGCGCCGAGTGGGACGTTACATCAGACGTGCTTCTTGCGAACGAGGCGGCGCGCCAGCGCGCGGTCGCCGAGGCGCGGACCCTGGCTTTGGAAGAGAGCAGCGCACGCATCGAATATGCGGCGGAACATGATTATCTGACAGGCCTTCCCAACCGCCGCCTTTTCGACAAGCGCCTGGCGGAACTGGCCGAGGATGCCTCAGTCTCCACGCTTGCGGTTCTGCATCTCGACCTCGACGAGTTCAAGCAGATCAACGACAGTCATGGCCACGCGGCGGGCGACACCGTATTGCGTGCCGCGGCCTTGCGGATCGAGGCCGCCATTCCGAAAGCCGCGATGGCGGCGCGTATCGGCGGGGACGAATTCGTCATCCTACTCGTCAATTTCGGAGGGTTGACGGAACTGAACCGTATGGCGTGTGACGTGCAGCGGCGCTTGAAGAAGAAGATCCGCTTCGGCCACGAGATGCTGCAATCAGGAGCGTCGATCGGCATTTCCTGGTCTGCAGATCGTTTGGGATCCAACCTGCTCGCCGAGTCCGATATCGCGCTCTACGAGGCAAAGACATCTGGGCGCGACCGCATCGAATTCTTCTCACAGCAGCTCAAAGACGATCTGATGGGCAAGCGGCGCCTTGCCGAAGAGCTGAAGCTTGCGCTGGAGCAAGGCGATATCATTCCATTCTACCAATTGCAGCTCGATGCCCACACCCGCGATATCGTAGGTATCGAGGCTTTGGCGCGGTGGCATCATAGCGAGCGCGGCACCCTCTCGCCCGGTATCTTCCTGAAGATCGCGGACGAGTTCGGTCTGTCCTCTGAGATCGATGCTTCGATCCTCCGACGCGTGCTCGCGGACCGGCTGAACTGGGGGCAGCATGGAACGACCTTACCGCGGATTTCGGTTAATATTTCGGGACAGCGTCTCTACGATCCGCAATTGATTGACGATCTCGAAACGCTCGATATACCGGACGGCGCCCTGGTGTTCGAACTGGTCGAGACGATCTTCCTGGATGATTGCGACGATGAGCTTCTGCAGACTGTCGATCGCATCAAGCAGATGGGCATAGAAATCGAGATCGATGATTTCGGTTCCGGCCACGCATCGCTCATCGGTCTTGTCCGACTCCGCCCGGCGCGGCTAAAGATCGACCGGCAACTGGTGAGCGAGGTGGACACCTCCTCCGAGCAACGCCGCGTCGTCAAGTCGATCGTCGAGATCGGCAAGGCTCTCGGTGTCGACGTGATCGCGGAGGGCGTGGAGACCGAAAACCATGCCGTGACGCTGGCCAAGCTCGGCTGTCACACATTGCAGGGCTTCGCGCTGGGCCATCCGCTGCCGGCATCCGAGATCGATAGCATCTTTGCTTCGAAAAAGGAGGCGCTAGCGGCCAACCTTCGCCGCTAGCCCCGCAGTAGAGCATTTACGGCTCGAGTTCGCCGCGTGCTTCCA
>NZ_AKKA01000026.1 GCF_000282035.1 Rhizobium sp. CF122 | reverse complement strand
CGTAGACGTTCCTCCATCACCGGAGTCTCTCCACGGCATCACACCTCCCGCCAAAAGGCGAAAACTGTTACCTATGTCTTCGGTACGAAACGTCACCTATCTCTCAGATCGGCCACGCACAGTCAGTTTTGACATTGATCGTCCTCATAGGGCGCTATCCTTCTTGCACGACGGCTACCACCTCCGCGCTCGGCGCGCCGAATCTCGCGTCAGCAGAATCGAACTGAGAATCATCCTTAGTCAGCAAAACTGATTCTGCTCCGATTGAAGGTGCAGCCCGCGGCGGGCGCCAACTCCTTATCATCCACATCTTCCACAAAAGACGCGAATCCGGCGAGAAACTGGTTCCAATGTGGCACAATCCACAGCCGCGTGCCGCCGCTCAGCGCCGGTAAACTCCCGCAGAATCAGGGGTTTCTTAATAAAGTATAAAGAAACGAGAGGGGCGCATGCCGCATTTGTGACCTTTCAGCAACAGCGCATGCGGAAGGCTGTCGCAAATACCCCAAACGGGCAAGTTGGTGATTGCGTGACAGTCCCGGTCTTGTATTTTCAACTTCGGAAGCGAGGGCGGTTGATCGTCCGACTTCTTGAAACATGGGGATGGGGCAGGGAACGCTGCTCTAACGGCGAAAAACCCAGACCCGATCGAAACTTTGAATTGGAGGTCAATATGAACATCAAGAGCCTTCTTCTCGGCTCCGCTGCTGCTCTCGCAGTAGTTTCCGGTGCTCAGGCTGCTGACGCTATCGTTGCTGCTGAGCCGGAACCGGTTGAATACGTCCGCGTCTGCGACGCTTACGGCACCGGCTACTTCTACATCCCGGGCACGGAAACCTGCCTGAAGATCGAAGGTTACATCCGTTTCCAGGTTGACGTTGGTCCGGATGAATCTGGTCCGTCCAGCTGGGATGCGTTTACCCGTGGTCAGGTTCAGTTCACGGCTAAGAGCGACACCGAGTACGGCCCGCTCACCGGCGTGATCGTTCTGCAGGCAAATGCCGACAACGCTACCTTCCAGAACACGATCCTCGACTCGGCTTACCTGGACATCGCCGGCTTCCGCGCTGGTCTGTTCTACAGCTGGTGGGACGATGGCCTGTCTGGCGAAACCGATGACATCGGCAGCCCGGTTACCCTGCATAACTCGGTCCGTTATCAGTACGAAAGCGGCGACTTCTATGCTGGTATCTCGGTTGACGAGCTGGAAGACAGCCCGTACTACAACGGCGAAGGCCCGAACAACGTCGGCGTTGCTGTCGGTATCGGTGGCAAGGCTGGTGCCTTCTCCTACCAGGTCACGGCCGGCTACGACACCGACAACGAAGCCGGTGCTGTCCGCGCTATGGGTACGGTTGCTGTTGGTCCGGGCACGTTCGGCCTCGCAGCTGTCTGGGCAAGCGATCCGGGTGCGTACTACAACGCTGCTGAATGGGCAATCGCTGCTGAATACGCTATCCAGGCTACCGACAAGCTGAAGATCACCCCCGGTGCTCAGTGGTACGGCAACTACGGTGTTAATGCTAGCCCGCTAGGTGGTTTTGGGCCTGGTGGCAGCGATGCTGACTTCGGCAACGACGATGCTTGGAAGGTTGGTCTGACGGTTGATTACCAGATCACTGACAACTTCTACGCCAAGGCCACTGTCAACTACCTCGACGGCGACGACATCGACGACGTCACGACTGGCTACTTCCGCCTGCAGCGTGCATTCTAATCTGGTCTGACTTCGGTCAATCAGGAGAGCCCGGCTTTCGAGCCGGGCTTTTTTGTGGGACATTGCAGGGAGCGAACTCCTTGGTTGCGTCGCCTCTATGCTTCTGCAACGAAGCGCCGGATATGCCTGAATATTGGCTCCAAATGAAGCAGCGGGGCGTGCCCCTGGCCAGGCGCCTCCAGTATCGCAAGTGATGGGTGTCGAGCGTTCATCTCGGCAAGCGTGTCGTCCGAGAGAAGATCCGAGTATTCCCCCTTGATGACCAGCAGTGGCTTTGCAGCCAATTGATCGTAGTACAGCCAGAGATCCGATAGCGGCTGGTCGAAATCAATCATCTGCAACTGAGCGGCAATTGCGGGATCGAAATCGGCGACGGGCATGCCATCGGCGTCGCGATAGATCGTCGCGGCCATCTCCTGCCAGTCATGCTCTTGGAGGGCGGGGAAATACAGGCTATGACAGGCCTTGAGGAACGCGACGGCTTCCGGCCAGTCGCTCGGCGTCGCGGCGGAATTGAGATAGTCACGAATGCGCTTGAGGCCGCTTGGCTCGATCTTCGGCCCGATGTCGTTGAGGATAGCCGCGGCAATCAGATCCGGTCGCATTTCAGCCAGAAGATGAAGAATCAGTCCGCCCCGCGAGGTGCCGATGAAGATGGCGCGATCGATGCCGAAATGCTGGCAGGCTGATACGACATCCTGGCTTTCGACGCGGAGATTGTAGTTCGCCTTGTTGACATCCCGGTCGGAGCGGCCCCGTCCGCGATAGTCGAGCGTGATGACGCGTCTCGGTGTTGCTGGATCAGTCGACAGTAACAGCGCCAGTTGGTGAAAATCGCGCGAGTTTCGCGTCAATCCGGGCAGACAGATAATCGGCAGGCGGTCCGCGATCTCGGGGCCGCCATAGTCTCGCGCATAGAGCGTCAGTCCATCATCGCTCCGGTAGGTTATTGCCCGGAAGCCATCGTCTCTTGCCGTATCCACGCTCATCGTCCTCCAGCCTGTAGCGGGTACAGCTTAGCGAGGCCGGCAATATTCGCAAATCGCGACTAGGAGGAGCGACCGCCGATCAGGTCGCGGACGATGTCGCTCGGCTGGCCGAGCCGCGCCTTGTAGACTTCGTAGTTCTCCATCACCCGCTGCACATAGTTGCGCGTCTCGGGGAAGGGTATCCGCTCGATCCAGTCGACGATGGTGTCGATCGATTGGCCGCGTGGGTCGCCGTAGCGGCCGATCCATTCGGGTACCCGCTTGGGACCGGCATTGTAGGCGATGAAGGTCATAATATAGGACCCGCCAAAGGCATCGATCTGCTCGCCGAGATAATGTGCCCCGAGTGTCGCATTGTAGCCGGCGTCGGCCGTCAGCCGATCCTTGGAATACGCGATGTTGTGGCGCTTGGCGACGGCCTTGGCCGTTCCCGGCAATATTTGCAGCAGTCCGCGCGCATCCGCGGCCGAAACAGCCGCCGGATTGAAAGCGCTCTCCTGACGGGCGATCGCGTAAGCGAGCGCCTTGCCGGAACCGGAAATGTTGGCATTGGTCGGAATGACGCCGAGAGGGAAGGCCAGTGCTGCGACATCGACGCCGCGCGAATAGGCAATCTTGCCGACCTGCAGCGACAGATGGTGGTCGCCGGAGCGCTCCGCCTGCGCGCCCAAAACCGCAAGTTCGCCGGGGCTCTGCAGTTGCTCTGCGAGCGCCAGATACAGGCTCTGCGCCCGCCAGCCATGGCCGGCCGCATCAAGGCGGGCGATGGCCTGTACCGCTTCGCGTGCGAGATAGTGTTGCCGGTCGGCCTGGCTGGGCGATGGGTAGGTCACATTCAGTGTCTTGCGGCCGAGCTTGTCGCTGGCGAGTTGCCCATAAAAGGTCGTCGGATAGCTAGCGGCCTTGGCGTAGAACTCGGAAGCCTTGCCAGGTCCGCCGGCCTCGGCGGACCGTCCTATCCAGTACCAGGCGCGCGATACGGAAATCGGTCCATTGGAAAAGTTGAGGATCTTGCGGAAATGCGCCTGTGCGGCCGCGGGGTCCTGCAGGCCGCGCAGCGCGTACCAACCCGCATGGAACTCCGCCTCGACGATGTCGGTCGGTGTCGTTGCTGCATAGTTGGCAACGATCCCATAGGCGGCCTTGAATTCCCCCTGGTCGACGAGGCCGCGGCTGACGATTCGTTGCTCGTTCCACCACTCGCCTGCATTGACCAGTTCATCGCGATTGCGAGGCGCCTTCTGCAGCAGCTTGGCGGCCTCCGCATACTTGTCCTGTTTTCGCAGGTATTCGATACGTGCGAAGAGATAACCGGCATCGCCTTTCCACTGGCCGTCGACAGCGGCAAGAAGCGCGCCGGCGTTGGGCGCCTTGTTCATGACGGCCGCCCAGGCCTTGTAGAGCGATTGAGCCTGACCCATGTCGGCAAAGCGCTTGGCCTGCGCCGCACGGTTGCGATACATCAGGTAGTCCATTCGCGCCTTATGATCGGCGGGCGTCAGCAAGCCGGAAAACTCCGCCAGAATCTTATCTTCGGTCGGCTTGTCTAGCGTTTCACCGCGCCAGACCTTGCGAATATACTTAGCCGCTTGGCTCTGCTTGCCTGTTGCAACGAGTGCACGTGAAAGGATCATCGCACCCGAAGTCGTCTCCGGTGCTGTCTGCCCAAAGGCGGCCAGAATAGAGCTGGGGCCAGGGTTTTCGTCGTAGAGGGCGCGTTCGGAATAAGCGCGCAATTTCGCGAGCCCCGGCCACCCCTGTAATTCCTGTGCGGCGGCAGCAATCTCTGTAGAGGGAATGCCCTTTTGTCCGGAGACCGCTATCGCCCAGGTCAGAATATGGCGGTCAAGCGTCCCACGTCCCATGCGGTCGCGAATGGAAAGGGCCTGCAGTGGATCATTGTCCGAAAGCGCATCCAACCCTGACTTCAAATCGCTGTTGACGGGTGTGATTGCCTGGCTGCGCGGAATCGAACCGGTGACGATCGATTCCGGTACCGATGTTTGCGGGACAAAACCGATCGGCTTTACGTCGGGAACGGGGGCGTCCTCGTTCGGAAGCGAAGACGCGACGCTGCTCCACGCGGCGGCGGCAAAGCCGAGGGCGGACAGGATCAGGACTGCTTTCTTCATGGGACACTCACAACGAAAACACGCCCAACCATTTGACGGGAGCCATCTTAACGAAAGCTTACTGAAGTCAGTAAACTTCGTTCACATTTGCTATCGGAATTTTGCCCTAAACCGATCCATGCGCGCTTGTCGCGGCGATTTCACCGCACTATGGTGCCCCACCAATATTCAAGGAATGCGGCCGAAGCGTGAATTCGGCCATGAGGAGTTCTGCATGTTCCAGGGATCCATTCCCGCTCTCGTCACTCCCTTCACTGATGCTGGCCAGGTGGATGAGGCCTCGTTCGCGAGCCACGTCGACTGGCAGATCAAGGAAGGCAGCAGTGGTCTCGTTCCGGTCGGCACGACCGGCGAATCTCCCACGCTGTCGCATGCCGAGCACAAACGGGTGGTGGAACTCTGTATCGAAGCCGCAGCCAAGCGCGTGCCCGTGATGGCCGGCGCTGGTTCGAACAACACGCGTGAAGCGATCGAACTTGCTCAGCATGCAGAGAAGGCAGGCGCGGATGCCATCCTTGTCGTCACACCTTACTACAACAAGCCGACACAGAAGGGGTTGATCGCGCATTTTTCGGCGATCGCCGATGCTGTAAAGCTGCCAATCTATATCTACAATATCCCGGGCCGTTCGGTGATCGACATGACACCGGAAACCATGGGGGCGCTTGCCAAGGCACACTCCAATATCGCTGGCGTCAAGGATGCGACCGGAAAGATTGAGCGCGTGTCTGAACAGCGTCTTACCTGTGGCAAGGAATTCAGGCAGCTGTCGGGCGAAGATGCGACGGCACTCGGGTTCAACGCCCATGGCGGTGTCGGCTGCATCTCGGTGACGGCCAACGTGGCGCCGCGCCTTTGCGCGGAGTTCCAGGCAGCGACGCTTGCCGGTGACTACGCGAAGGCGTTGGAATATCAGGATCGCCTGATGCCGCTGCACAAAGCAATCTTTCTGGAGCCCGGCCTCTGCGGAGCAAAGTATGGCTTGGCAAAGCTGGGGCGGATGAGCCGCAACGTGCGTTCGCCGCTGGTATCGACGCTAGAGCCTGCCACGGAAGCGGCGATCGATGCCGCCATGCGCCATGCCGGCTTGCTGAACTAAGGCAGCCGCTCGAACTGCCTTCACAGCCGGGCGATGTTCCCTTACATACAAGGTACGAGATAAGGGCGCGACAGTCGCGCCCTCAAGCATTTGGAATGTGTCATGGCCCCCAAAGGCAGCGAACGCGTGGTCAAGAAGATCGTTGCGGAGAACCGCAAGGCGCGCTTCAACTATGAGATCATCGATACCTACGAAGCCGGCCTCGTGCTCAAGGGCACCGAGGTCAAGTCGCTGCGCGAGGGTAAGGCCAATATCGCGGAATCCTATGCCTCGGACGAGGACGGCGAGATCTGGCTGATCAACTCCTACTTGCCGGAATATCTGCAGGCAAACCGCTTCAATCACGAGCCGCGCCGGCGCCGCAAACTCCTCCTTTCCAGCCGCGAGATCAATCGCCTACGGGCAGGGATCAACCGTGAAGGCATGACCTTGGTCCCGTTGAAGATCTATTTCAACGATCGCGGCCGCGCAAAGATGGAACTGGCGCTTGCCAAGGGCAAGAAGCTCCACGACAAGCGCGAGTCGGAGAAGGAGCGCGATTGGAACCGACAGAAGAGCCGTCTTCTGAAGGATAACGGCTAGCCACCATCCCGGCGGCATTTCTGCCCGGACATAATGGCACTCCATTGATCGGTCTAAGCTTCCAGATCGGTTGGTGCGGCGGTTTCGGTGGGCCGCGGCGGCCGCTCCGAGGGATCGCGCCCGATTTCGCTCTTCAGGGACAGAAGATCGATGAAGTGATCGGCCTGTCGGCGCAGGTCGTCGGCAATCATCGGCGGTTGTGTTGCCATCGTCGATATGACGGAGACCTTTCGGCCCTTGCGCTGCAGCGCCTCGACGAGCGTCGTGAAGTCTCCATCGCCGGAGAAGATGACGAGATGGTCGACGGTCTCCGATTGCTCCATCGCGTCGATCGCAAGCTCGATGTCCATGTTGCCCTTGATCTTTCGGCGGCCCATCGAATCCGTGAATTCCTTCGCCGGCTTGGTGACGACCTTGTAGCCGTTGTAGTCCAGCCAATCGATCAACGGACGAATGGAGGAATACTCCTGATCTTCGATTAGCGCTGTATAGTAGTAGGCGCGCAAGAGATAGCCGCGTTTCTGAAATGCCTTCAACAGCTTGCGGTAGTCGATATCGAAACCAAGGCTTTTGGACGCAGCGTAGAGATTGGCGCCATCGATAAAAAGAGCAATTTTTTCGCGTGGATCAAACATCGCGTACCAATCCAATGTGAGCAATCTTGGTGCTTCCGTCAAAATCCAAAGAAACAATGGGTTATGCGGCCGCTTGGAACAATTCTTACTTTATGAACTATTCATATAAGAGAGATTTAGGGCACGATTCGCGATATTCCAAGCAACTTTTGGTGGAAACCCGCTTTCGGTTTCAAAATTCGCCGCCGTCGCCCGTTGAGGCTTCGCACAATGAAAACTTGAATTTGTCCGGTTTTAATTGTATCGGGCGTGTTAATCCCGAGATCACGACCGTAAAGGACAGGCAATGGCCCGTGTCACCGTAGAAGACTGCATCGATAAAGTTGAGAACCGCTTCGAGTTGGTTCTGCTTGCCAGCCACCGTGCCCGGCTGATTTCCCAGGGCGCCTCGATCACCATCGATCGTGACAACGATAAGAACCCGGTTGTGGCGCTTCGCGAGATTGCCGATGAGACGCTGTCTCCGGACGACCTCAAGGAAGATCTGATCCACTCGCTGCAGAAGCATGTCGAAGTCGACGAGCCCGAGCCCGATGCGGCGAGCCTCATCGCAGCCGGCGGCGTCGCTGCCGCCGATAGCGAAGAGCAGGAGGATCTTCCGGAAACGATCACCTTCGACCAGATGTCGGAAGAAGAGCTTCTGGCTGGCATCGAAGGCCTCGTGCCACCGGAAAAGAGCGACGATTACTAATCGTCAACCTTGCGCCGTTATTGCTTCGGCATATTATTGCATATCATGTGCGCCAATCCGTGATTGGCGCGCTTTTCTTTTTTAATGGAGTGGTTTCGGGATGATGCGGCAGTACGAGCTCGTGGAGCGGGTTCAGAAATATAAGCCCGATGCCAACGAAGCCCTGCTGAATAAAGCCTATGTCTATGCAATGCAAAAGCATGGACAACAGAAACGTGCCAGCGGCGATCCCTACATCTCGCATCCGCTGGAAGTCGCCGCCATTCTCACCGACATGCATCTCGACGAGTCGACGATCGCCGTCGCCCTGCTGCACGACACCATTGAGGATACGACGGCGACGCGCGCCGAGATCGACGAGCTGTTCGGAGAAGACATCGGTCGGTTGGTCGAAGGTCTGACGAAGATCAAGAAGCTCGATCTCGTCACCAAGAAGGCCAAGCAGGCCGAAAACCTGCGCAAGCTGCTCCTCGCCATCTCCGACGACGTGCGCGTGCTGCTCGTAAAGCTTGCAGACCGACTGCACAACATGCGCACGCTGGATCACATGTCACCGGAAAAGCGTGCGCGCATTTCCGAGGAGACAATGGATATCTACGCACCGCTCGCCGGGCGCATGGGTATGCAGGATATGCGCGAGGAACTGGAAGACCTCTCGTTCCGCCACATCAACCCGGAAGCCTACGAGACGGTCACTGGGCGGCTTGAGGAACTCTCCAAGCGCAACGAAGGTCTGGTCAAGAAGATCGAGACCGAACTGGGCGATCTGCTCGAAGCAAACGGACTGACCGGCGCCATCGTCAAGGGGCGTCAAAAGAAGCCTTACTCCGTGTTCCGCAAGATGCAGTCGAAGTCGCTGTCCTTCGAGCAGCTTTCGGACGTCTACGGCTTCCGCATCATCGTCGATGATATTCCGGCTTGCTACCGGGCTCTCGGTATCGTTCACACCCGCTGGCGCGTGGTTCCTGGGCGCTTCAAGGACTATATCTCGACGCCGAAGCAGAATGACTACCGTTCGCTGCACACGACGATCGTCGGCCCGTCCAGCCAGCGCATCGAGCTGCAGATCCGTACCCGGCGCATGCACGAGATCGCGGAGTTCGGTATCGCCGCCCACACGCTCTACAAGGATGCCGCTTCGACCTCTGACAACGATATCCTGTCGCGTGAGTCCAACGCCTATTCATGGCTGCGACACACGATCGAGGCGCTTGCCGAAGGAGACAGCCCGGAGGAGTTCCTGGAGCATACAAAGCTCGAGTTGTTCCAAGATCAGGTCTTCTGCTTCACGCCCAAGGGCAAGCTGATCGCGCTTCCGCGAGGCGCGACCCCGATTGACTTTGCCTATGCGGTTCACACCAATATCGGCGACACGACGGTCGGCGCCAAGATCAACGGTCGTATCATGCCGCTCGTGACCCGGCTGGCAAATGGCGATGAGGTCGAGATCATTCGCTCCGGCGTGCAGGTGCCACCTGCAGCCTGGGAAGAGATTGTGGTAACGGGCAAGGCGAGGGCCGCGATCCGCCGCGCCACCCGATTGGCCATCCGCAAGCAGTATGCCGGCCTCGGCCATCGCATTCTGGAGCGCACCTTCGAGCGGGCCGGCAAGATCTTCTCGCGCGAAGCGATGAAGCCCGCGCTCCATCGGCTTGGGCAGAAGGATGTCGAAGACGCCATCGCCGCTGTCGGTCGTGGCGAGATGTCGTCGCTCGACGTGTTGCGCGCCGTTTATCCGGACCATCTGGAAGAACGCGTGACGGCCAAGCCGAGCGGTGACGACGGTTGGTTCAATGTTCGCAGTGCCTCGGGCATGATCTTCAAGATACCGGGCAAGGCGAAGTCGGGTGTCGATGGCGCGGTCGCGGACCTCAAAGCCGATATCGATATGGATACCATGCCGATCCGTGGCATTTCGAGCAATGTCGATGTGCAGTTTGCGCCGACGGGCGCCGTACCCGGTGACCGCATCGTTGGGATCATGAATACGACGGAGAAGGGCAACGGTATCACGATCTATCCGATCCAGTCGCCGACGCTGCAGCGTTTCGATGATCAGCCGGACCGTTGGATCGATGTTCGCTGGGATCTTGATGAGGCTAACAAATCGCGCTTCGTGGCGCGGATCATGGTCAACGCGTTGAACGAACCCGGCACCTTGGCTAAGCTCGCCCAGACCGTTGCTGGCGTCGACGTCAATATTCGGGTGTTCAACACGGTGCGCGTCGCAACCGACTTCACCGAAATGACGCTCGATGTTGAGGTTTGGGACCTTCGGCAACTGAATCAGCTGCTTGCCCAGCTGAAGGATCTGGAGTGCGTCGCGACGGTTCGCCGACTTTACGAATAGGCCGGCGAAGCCGGTTGGTGGGCTGTCTGCACATTTTATGATCGTTTCGTGACCAAAGTCGCGCTGATATAAGGCGAGTTATGCGCATGGCGCATGGCTGCGCCGACCTTAGAGCGTTGGTAATTGCTGCTGCGAGCGCCTATCTTCCAGTCATCAGGAAATGAACAGAAGATGAGGCAAAGAAATGTTTACACCAATCAAGAAGATCGCCCGCGCACTGCGCGCTCCGACTGCTGAAGAGCGCGAAATGGCTTACCTGAACGGTTCGTTTGACCGTATCGATCTTGAATATCGTCAGCGTCAGGTTGACCGCGGCCTTTTCCGCGCCCGTTAATATCGGGTCTATACTTGAAGAATGGAAGGGGCGTATTGCATATCGCGCCCCTGGTGAGTGCTCAGTCTGCAGTGATCAAATAATGACTGAGATGGTTTGACGCTCTTGTCACGCTGGTGCGGGTTGCACTACATACGCGCCATGTTGTTCCGACGTCGAAAACCTGCTGGATTCCGTGAAAAGCTGCGTGAGTTGTTATGGCCTCGCAAGGGATTCTTGCGGCCGCTCCGCTATCTCACGATGCGTGTTCTGCGCTTGACGGCGTCGCCGCACGCCGTTGCCATGGGTGTCGCCGCAGGGATCTTTGTGTCCTGGACGCCCTTTATTGGCGTTCATTTCGTCATGGCCTTCGTGCTCAGTTATCTCTTCTCCGGCAACATGGTCGCCGCTGCGCTTGGCTGCGCGGCTTTCGGCAATCCGCTGACCTATCCGTTCATCTGGGGGGCGACCTGGGAGATCGGTCACCTGCTGCTTGCTCGTCAGGATACGATGCAGGGGCACTCGATCGATCTCGGCGCCCTGTTCCATGAGCTGCATGTCAGCGAGCTCTGGCGACCCGTTCTCGAGCCGATGCTGGTTGGCTCCATCCCACCGGCACTTTTGACTTCCGCTATTGTCTACTTCGCGACCTTCTACACCGTGAGGGGCTTCCAGGCGCGCCGCCGCGAACGCCTGATGATGCGTGCCCGTGTACGGCTGTCACATCCAGCGCAGGAAACCGTATGATTATCGGTATCGGCAGCGATCTCATCGACATCAGGCGCGTCGAGAAATCCCTCGAACGCTTCGGCGAGCGTTTTACCAATCGCTGCTTCACCGAGATCGAGCGGGCAAAGTCCGATCGGCGTGCCAATCGCGCGGCCTCCTATGCCAAGCGCTTTGCCGCCAAGGAAGCTTGCTCCAAGGCTCTTGGAACGGGCATGGCGCAAGGGGTGTTCTGGAAGGATCTCGGCGTCGTGAACCTGCCAAGTGGCAAGCCGACGATGAAGCTGACGGGCGGGGCAGCCGAGATGTTGCAATCGCTGCTGCCGGCGGGCCACAAGGCTGCCATTCATTTGACGATAACGGATGATTATCCCTTGGCGCAGGCTTTCGTCATCATTGAAGCCTTGCCCGAAAATGCCTGATCAGCGACGTAGAGTCGCTTTTAATGTTGGCGCCATTGCCGCAATCGGCCGAAGCCGCTAGAGAGAAGCAAACAAGAGTTGTGCCCTTGGGGCGCATTGAAGGAATAAGACTGCGTGTCCGAAAAAGTCGAAACCAAGCCGAACGCCCTGTGGGAAAACATCAAGGTCATCGCCCAGGCGCTGATTTTGGCAATGGTTATCCGAACGGTATTTTTTCAGCCGTTCACGATTCCGTCCGGCTCCATGATGCCGACTCTGCTTGTCGGCGACTACATCTTCGTCAACAAGTTCGCCTACGGCTATTCGAAGTACTCGCTGCCTTTCTCGCCGAACCTCTTCAGCGGCCGCATCTTCGCGAGCGAGCCGAAGCGCGGCGACATCGTTGTCTTCCGTTTCCCGCCGAACCCGGACGTCGATTACATCAAGCGCCTGGTCGGTCTTCCCGGCGATCACATTCAGGTCACGGAAGGTGTGCTCTACGTGAACGGCAAGCCGGTTCCGAAGGTACCGGATGGCACGTTCAATTCCGACTACGCCCAGGATCCGGGCCAGGACGTGCCCGTGTTCCGCGAGACGCTGGATAATGGTGTTAGCTACGATACGCTGGATCAGTCCCCGGTTTCGCGCGGCGATAACACGCGCGAGTTCATCGTTCCTGAAGGTCACTACTTCATGATGGGCGATAATCGTGACAATTCGCTCGACAGCCGCTTCGATGTTGGCTTCGTGCCGGCGGAGAACCTGGTCGGTCGCGCCAGCGTCATCTTCTTCTCGCTCGGCAACGACACTTCATTCCGCGAGATCTGGAAGTGGCCAACGAACATGCGTTGGGATCGTCTCTTCAAGGGCGTTGAATGAGTAAGGCGCAGACGCTCTCGGCGGCGGATCGAACAAGGCTTGAGGCCCTGATCGGTCACCAGTTCGCCGAGAAAGAGCGGCTCGATCGGGCTTTGACTCATGCGAGCGCCCGCACGCAGAAGGGCGGGAACTACGAGCGTCTGGAGTTTCTTGGCGACCGTGTGCTTGGCCTCTGCGTCGCCGAACTGCTCTTCCGCACGTTTGGCGCGGCGACTGAGGGCGAACTTTCGGTACGCCTCAATCAGCTCGTCAGTGCCGATACCTGCGCGGAGGTTGCCGACGAGCTCGGCCTGCACCTGTTCATTCGCACTGGCGCCGACGTCAAGAAGCTGACCGGCAAGCGCATGATGAACGTGCGCGCCGACGTGGTCGAAAGCCTCATCGCGGCGATCTACCTCGACGGCGGCCTGGAGGTCGCCCGACGTTTCATTTTGAAGTTCTGGGAAAAGCGGGCAGCACGCGCCGACGGCGCTCGGCGCGACGCAAAGACCGAGTTGCAGGAATGGTCGCACGCCAAATTCGGCATCACGCCGATCTATCGGGTTGAAGAACGCACCGGACCGGATCATGATCCGCGCTTCACGGTGACGGTGGAGGTCACAGGTGTTCAGCCCGAGACGGGCATCGAACGCTCAAAGCGGGCTGCAGAGCAGGTCGCAGCCACACGAATGCTGGAACGCGAAGGCATTTGGCAGAAGCCCTCTGCCGGAAACTGACGGGATAAATGACGGAAGAACACGATATGGCGGATGACGCCGCTGAAACCGCGGGCGCGACACGGTCGGGCTTCGTCGCGCTGATCGGGCCGACCAACGCCGGCAAATCGACGCTGGTCAATCGCCTGGTCGGCGCCAAGGTCTCCATCGTCAGCCATAAGGTGCAGACGACGCGTGCCATCGTGCGCGGCATCGCGATCCACGACAATGCGCAGGTCGTGTTCATGGATACGCCTGGTATCTTCAAGCCGCGTCGGCGGCTCGACCGCGCGATGGTGACATCTGCTTGGGGCGGCGCAAAGGATGCCGACCTGATCATGTTGCTGATCGACAGCGAACGCGGTCTGCGCGGTGATGCGGAAGCCATTCTTGAGGGCCTCAAGGAGGTGCATCAGCCGAAGATTCTTGTCTTGAACAAGATCGATCGGGTCAAGCGCGAAGATCTGCTGGCGCTTGCGGCGGCGGCCAACGAGAAGATTGCCTTCACCCATACCTTCATGATCTCGGCCGAGAATGGCTCCGGTTGTGATGACGTCATGGACTATCTGGCAAAGACGCTGCCCGAGGGACCTTGGTACTATCCCGAAGACCAGATTTCCGATCTTCCGATGCGCCAGCTTGCGGCGGAGATTACCCGTGAGAAGCTGTTCCTTCGCCTGCATCAGGAGCTTCCCTATTCGTCGCATGTCGAGACGGAGAAGTGGGAAGAGCGCAAGGACGGCTCGGTGCGGATCGAGCAGGTGATCTACGTCGAACGCGACAGCCAGAAGAAGATCGCGCTCGGCAAGGGCGGCGAAACGATCAAGGCAATCTCCTCGGCATCACGTCGGGAACTTTCCGAAATCCTCGAGCAGCCGGTCCATCTTTTTCTATTCGTGAAGGTTCGCGAAAACTGGGGCGATGACCCCGAGCGCTTCCGTGAAATGGGGCTGGATTTCCCGAAGTAGAGCGACAGCTTCTGCAGCGTTGTTTCTATGGTAAAAATTGCCTCTGCGTGGAACAGCCCTCGGGGTTCGCGTGTTGTTATGTGAAGCGCCAATCCCGGCGGCGCCGTTCCGTTGAGCACGAGGACCTGTATGGCGACCCGGCGCCCCACTTACTCGTTCAAAACGCCGTGCGAGCGCTGTCCGTTGCGTGCTATCGCGACGTTCAGGGAGTTCAGCAGCGAAGAGCTTGAATTCGTCTCGAAGTTCAAGAGATGCGAGCTGGCCGTGGATGCCGGTGCCACGATCCTCGTCGAGGGCGCACATAGTGCTCACCTGTTCACCGTTCTCTCCGGCTGGGGCTTCCGCTACAAGACACTGGAGGACGGACGCCGGCAAATCCTGAACTATGTAATGCCGGGTGATCTGATCGGTCTTCAGGGAACGATCATGGGGGAAATGCAGCATTCCGTCGAAGCATTGTCGCCTGTGTCTCTTTGCGTCTTCGAGCGCGACAAGCTGATGACCCTCTATAACAAGCATGCGTCCCTGGCCTTCGACATCACCTGGATTGCTGCCCAAGAGGAACGCATCCTTGACGAACACCTATTGAGCATTGGCCGTCGGACGGCGCTCGAACGAGCCGCCTACCTCATCGCCTTTTTGTTTGAACGCGGGAAACGGCTGAAGCTGTTCAACGGTGAGGCGTCGATCCCGATCACGCAACAGCACGTGGCAGATACGTTGGGGCTTTCGATTGTCCATACCAACAAGACATTGAAAAAGCTTGCTAATCGTAATCTCATCTGCTGGCAGGAGCGCACCTGCGAGGTGATAGATGGCGACGGCCTGATGGCTGCTGCCGGCTGGGAGGGGCTTGGAGAGAAAGTCCGTCCATTCATATGATACGTGTCGCCGATGTGTCTTATTTAAATGCACACCACGCGATGTGGAGCTATGTTCCTCCGCGCCATCTTTCTTCCTGCTTTGCTTTTTATCGACGCGAAACGAAAAAGCGGCTATGCAAGTTAAGCGGTAAATGGTCATCGGCCAATGAGCCATGGGGCGTCAGAGTGGAAATCCGGGAAATGCAATGCCGAGCGTCTTAGATGACACTCAGCGAGGGGCGTATTGGGTATGAAGGCAAACCGTGTTCTGGTCCTTGAGGACAGTTTGATCATCGCGATGGAAGCCGAGGATATCCTTCGCCAGGTGGGCGTAGAAACAATTGGTATCGTCAGCAGCCTCGACCAGGCAATGGAGGCGACCAGGACCGAAACCTTCGATTTCGCGTTGCTGGACGTCAACCTTGGCGAAGTCATGAGCTTCGATTTCGCCCGTCATTTGGCCAACATCCATATCCCGTTCGGGTTTGTGAGCGGCTATTCGGACACGAAGGACTTTCCCGAAGATCTCCAGAATGTGCCGCTGCTCGTCAAACCGTTTGGCGAATCGGCGATGCGCGACTTCCTTCAGAAGCTCTTCCCAGCCAGCGTCTGAATGCCTCTTCATGACAGAGCACCAGTGTTGCGGTAGGATCGAGTCGTAAGGTTTAGGGTTCGCTTCCGATGCAGTGGCACGACCGGGCAATCATCTTGGGTGTCAAGCGCCACGGCGAGACGAGCGTCATCGCCGAGGTGATGACGCGCGAGCGCGGGCGCCATCTGGGCATGGTCCGTGCCGGCCGGTCGCGGGCGATGCAACCTGTCCTTCAGCCCGGCAACGAAGTCGAGGTCACATGGCGCGCGCGCCTTGATGAACACCTTGGCGAGTTTCGCATCGAGCCATTGACGTTGCGGGCCGCGCGCCTGATGGAAACGGCGACGGCCGTCTATGGTGTGCAGGCGATGGGCGCGCTGTTGCGGTTGCTGCCGGAGCGCGATCCGCATCCGCATCTCTTCGAGGCACTCGAGGTCATCCTTGACAATCTCCACAACCCGGCCGATGCCGGTGAGCTTTTCGTCCGCTTCGAACTCGCAGTTCTGAACGACCTTGGTTTCGGCCTCGATCTGACCGAATGCGCTGCTACGGGCGCGCGTTCCGACCTTGCCTATGTATCGCCGAAGTCGGGCAGGGCGGTCAGCCGGACAGCAGGTGCTCCCTGGGCGGACAAGATGCTGCTCCTGCCGTCATTTCTGAACAGCGAGGAAAACCGCGCGGCCGATATCGACAGCCTCAACGCCGCGTTCCGCCTGACGGCCTTCTTCCTCCATCGCCATGTCTATGAGCCACGCGGAGTGGAGGCGGCGGCTGCGCGGGAGGGCTTCGTACAGGCGGCACTGAAAGCACTGAAGGCAGCCGCTACGCAGCACGAACTGTCTACCTGATCGATCGTTTTTCATCGGTGAAAGATATCGTGCAGAGCAGGTGCTTTACGCGCCTCACGCTCCTGCCTATTTCGATCGCATGCAGCCCAGCGATCGGAGGAGTAGACGATGCTGACCAAGCCCGATATGAGGACCACGATAAATCTCTGGAACAATTATGAAATACCCAGATTGGGCATGGGCTGCTGGGCAATCGGCGGACCGTTCTATGCCGGCGATACGCCACTGGGGTGGGGCGAGGTCGATGACGACGAGTCCATCGCCGCCATTCATCGCGCAATCGAGCTCGGCATTCGTTTCTTCGATACCGCCTCGAACTACGGGGCGGGGCATTCAGAGGAAATCGTCGGGCGTGCGTTCGGCAATCGCAGCGACATTGTCATCGCGACCAAGTTCGGCTTTGCCACCGACCCCCAGTCGAAGCAGGCAACAGGCGCCTTCGCCGATCCGGAGTTTATTCGTCGCTCGGCCGAAACATCGCTACGCAGGTTGAAGCGGGATCGCCTCGATCTGCTTCAGTTTCATCTGAACGACTTTCCGCTGGAGCAGTCGGATGATGTCTTTGAAACGCTGGAGAAACTGCGCAGCGAGGGCAAGGTCGACGCCTTCGGCTGGAGCACGGACTATCCCGATCGTGCCGCGCGACATGCCGACCGCCCTGGTTTCGTTTCCGTCCAGCATACGATGAACGTCTTCGAGCCTGTGCCGGATATGATCGCGGTGATCGAACGGCATGGACTGATCTCGATTAACCGCGGGCCGCTCGCGATGGGGTTACTCAGCGGAAAATTCCGCGCGGACACGAAGGTCGGCGATAAGGATGTTCGCGGCGCAAGCCTCGACTGGATGATCTATTTCAAGGATGGGCGCATTGCGCCGGAGTTCGCAGCACGGCTGGAGGCGGTTCGCGAGCTGCTGAAGTCCGACGGACGAACTCTCACGCAGGGCGCTTTGGCCTGGCTATGGGCGCGCTCGCCTCGAACTCTGCCGATCCCGGGCTTCCGCACCGTCGCCCAGGTTGAAGAAAACGCCGGCGCGTTGGCCAAAGGCCCGCTATCGCCAGCGGTCATGACGGAAATAGACGAGACGCTTGCGCAGCTTCGGACCTAGGCGCGCTCGCGGATCTTGAAAGACCAGCCTTCGGGCCTCTCCTCTATGATCCTGACCGGGTCACCGACCGCAATTCGACCGGTTCCGCGAGGCGTGACATTCCAGCCGAAGAGCGGGCCGGGTACACGCCGGTCCGCAGACATCCGAATGCGCCCCAGGGCCAGCATCGGATTGGGAACCTCGCGCGATCCGGTCGATTGGTCCTGCGTCGTCATGATGCAGCGCGCACAGGGCTTGACGAGGTCGAAACGAATGCCGCCGATCTCGACCGCTGCCCAGCGGTCTTCCGGCCAGGCTTCCTCGGTGTCGACGACGATGTTCGGCCGAAACCGCTCCATGCCGACACGACCTTCGCCGTGCTTTTCAAGGTCGGCATTTAACGCCCGCAGGGAGCCGGTTGTCGTCAGCAGGATCTGGTAGCCATCGGCAAATGTGACGGGTGTGCCTTCGCCAGCCCATTCCGCGCTTGCGGAACGCCTAGCGTCCTGATCGAAAAACACCAGTTTCACTTCTCGCCCAAGCCAGGTTGAAAGTTCGTCATTTACGGCGTCATCGGCAACCGCGGCGTTGACGATGGACTTCCATATCGAGACATTCATCCGCCGCGCGGCATTGGGGATTTGCACCGCCATCTGCTGGCCACCCATGGTGAGGCGCAGCTCCGAAGACCCGGGCTGTAGGGCAATGCGGGCAAGCTCGGGCAACTCGCGCTGTGTAACGAAGTGTCCGTCCCGATCGGTGATCATCGCGCGCCGATCGCCCGGTGGGCCGAAGGCGTCGATCTCGGTTGATGGTAGGGCAATGCCGCGGGCGCTCTTGAGCGGATAGATGAAAAGCTCGGTGATATGCATCGTACGCTCCTAGATTTCGTCCATGAACGCTGCAAGGAAGTCGCGCAGCCGTTGGTCACGCGTGGCCGCAAGCGCCCGGCCGGCCTTCGTTTGAAAGCCATCCGCCAGTTTGAATAGCTTGGTCTGGAAGTGGTCGATCACATATCTCTTGTCGTCGAGTTCGCGGTTGCTGCCGGCCGGATCGAACGGATCATAGAGCGCCGACGACATTCTGCCGCCGATATAGAAGCATCGGCCCGCGCCGACCATGCCTATCGCATCGAGCCGGTCGGCATCCTGCAGTATCTTGGCCTCCAGGGTTTCTGGCGGGACTTTTGCGGAGAAGCTGTGCGCGACAATGGCATGTGCGACTGCTGCGATATCGTCACGATCCCAGCCAAGCTCCGCGAGTACGGCCGATGCCTTCTCTGCCGCCAGCGCTGACGCTTGCGACCGCATGGGCGAATTCTTCTCCACGGCAACACAGTCGTGCAGGAGGACGGCAGCCGCCAGGATCCTTGCATCACCACCCTCAAGAGCCTGGATTCGCATGGCGTTCTTGAAGACACGCAAGACATGCGCGATGTCATGCGAACCGTCATCGCTCTCCGACGAATGCGGCCCGAGCTGGGTGGCGAGGTCTTCAAATGGAGCGAAAGCTTTCGCCTGGAACATGGGATCACCGCGTTGAAAAGAAGGCGTCCTTCCATAAACGCAGGAACCACGAGTCGCAACGAGCCCACTAGCTCGCGCGGGCGCTGGCATGCTCCTGCGGCGGCCGGGCCAGCAGGTAAGGCACGTCGGCTGCAGGCCGCGGCGGACTGATGTGATAACCCTGGATCTCATCGCAGGCTTCACGCTGGAGCAGGGCCAGTTGCTCGGCCGTTTCTACTCCCTCCACAGTTACACGCATGCCGAGCGCGTCGCCGAGAAGGATGATGGCGCGCATGATCGCAAAGGCTTCCTTGCCTTCGACGATACCGTCGACGAATGACTTGTCGATCTTGATCTTGTCGAAGGGGAAGCGCTGGAGATAGCTGAGCGACGAATAGCCGGTGCCGAAATCGTCCATGGCGATGCGAATGCCGCTTCGCTTGAGCATGTGCAGGATGGGCAGGGCCTCATCGAGATTTTCCATCAGCACGCTTTCGGTGATCTCAATTTCCAGACGGCCGGCCGGAAGCTGCGCTTCAGCCAGTGCCGCGGCGACATCGGCCGGCAGATCACTGTTCGTGAATTGAATGGCTGATACGTTGACTGCGACCTTGATATCTTTCGGCCAGTGCACCGCATCGCGGCAGGCGCGGCGCAGCACCCAGCGTCCGATGTCGACCACGAGACCGACCTCTTCCGCAAGAGGGATGAATTCCAGTGGCGGCACCCGACCGCGCGTCGGGTGGTTCCATCGCACGAGCGCCTCGAAACCGCAGATCCGCTGCTGGCTGAGATCATAGAGCGGTTGATAGTGAAGCTCGAATTCCTCGCGCTCGACTGCTTTCCGCAAATCCGCTTCCAGTGCATGCCGCGTTTCGATTTGCGCTTCCATCTCGGCGGTGAAGAAACGCTCGCCGTTGCCGCCGCTGCTCTTGGCGTGCGACAGCGCGACGCCGGCATGCTTCAGCAGGACATCCGTCTCCGTTCCGTCTTGCGGACTGATGGCGATACCCATCGATACGCTGAGTTCAACGGCCTTGTCTCCGCGAAAGAACGGTTCTGACAGTTCCCGCCGGATCTGATCGGCAAGAGCCGTGACATTCCATGGCTGCTGCCGGCCGGATTGGAGAATGGCGAATTCGTCGGAGCCAAGGCGCGCCAGTACATTGCCGGCGCCGGCCGACATGCGGATGCGCTCGGCCACCTGTCGCAGGATCTTGTCACCGGCCGAGACGCCGAGCGTGTTGTTGATCGATTTGAAGCGATCAAGATTGAGGTGCACGAGTGCGATGTGTTCGTCGGGCTTGCGACCGGCCAGCGCTGCGTCGATGCGTTCCCGTAGGCTGATGCGGTTTGGCAGGCCTGTCAGCGGATCGTGATGAGCGAGATAGGTTATGCGGTCGGCCGCCTTTCGGTCTTCGGTAATGTCGGCGTGGATGGAAATATTGCTACCATCAGGCAGCACCGTGATAACGCTCTGGATGGTACGTCCGTCTTCCATCATCCATTCGCGGTGACGGATTTGTCCGCCCTCCGAGGTGGCGTCCCGTAAACGGGAAGCATTTTTCTCAACTCGCTCGGTGCCGCGGATCTTTGCGATCAACGATCCCATCGAAGCCCCAGGAGAGGCCTCCTCGGCGCTGAACCCGAAGAGTTGCCGGAAACGGATGTTACAGACGATCAACCGCTGCTGTGAATCGAAGACACTCAGGCCCTGAGGCAGGTTGTCGAGAACGATCCCGAAGAGGCGCTTTTGCTCCGCGAGATCTTCCTTTGAGGCGACGAGGCTGCCCTTCAGCTCACCGTTTTCCTTGACGAGCAGTCGAGAACGATCCTCGGCGGCCCGCTTCTTTCCTGTCTGCAGCCGATATGTCTCGACGACAAGGGTCATCAAGCGCTCGGCGTTGGCAGACCCGTCCTCATTGACAGCGGTTGTGCACTGTTGCCGAAAAAGGGCTTCAGCGTCCATTTGCGGCAATCTCCACGTCGGGAGAGAAAGGAACGTGAGCGGAGCCCAGTGGACCGCTTGCTAATCTGCAATTGCGACGCGGCGCGTCAGACATGAAAGGACCTTCTGAAACAATCGAAAAATATCGTCTATACAATCTTAAACTCAACCGGCGATGTGCCGCCGTGGCAAAGATAATCCGTCGGTCGCATTAAAATTCTATTGCAACGCAAACGAATATATCCCTGGCACTATATTTGGCTGCTTCAGCCGAAATGCCGGCAAATGCAGGGGATCTGAGCCGGGACCACACGTCGCCGACGCGTCAAGATCACACTTTGTCAATCATGGTTAATGGCATGTTAACAGCTTATTGACGCAGTGCGCAAATCAGTTTAACGACTGATTAGTCTTTGATTTTCCCCATTTCGTATTGCGTACAAACATCACCGAAACGGCGGTGAATGGAGGTTTGTATGAGCCAAGTTTCATCGGTTAGCGACACGTCCTACGCGTATCTCGCGACGCTGTCGCGGCTGGACACAAATGGTGACGGCGTGCTGAGCCGGGGCGAGCGGGCGGCTGATGATAAGCCGGGCATTCTAAAGCAGTTGGGCGAAGAAGATACGATCCAGGAATTTGCACCCAAGCTGTCTGACGGCGTGCTTGCATTCATGATGGGCACTCGCGAGAGCGGAAGCGTCAATTTTTATCAGCAGTCTCAGCAAAACACCTCTTACGATGTGTATAAGAGCACTTACGGTCAGTACGATCTCGATACCGTCGCCTGATTGTGTCGCGTGTGAATCGTCAAGGCCGGCCGCTCGAGGCCGGCTTTTCTTTGTTGCCAATTCAGGAACAGCTTCACGCCTCGCACGTTGGAAACGACGATGCAAGGAAGGAAGGTCCAATGAAAACAGTCCTCTCGATTGCCGCTTGGGCGTTCATTACGGTCTCTTCAGCCGTGTTGGCTCAGGATAAGCAAACGGCCACTGCGGACTTCGTGGGCGGTGATGGAAAGGCAAGCGGTCGGGCCACTCTGACGGCTGCAGCAAACGGTGGCGTCTTGATCGAAGTCGAAGTGACTGGATTGCCTTCGAACAGATGGGTCGCATTCCATGTCCACGAGACCGGTAATTGCGACGCCGCGGGACATCACGAGTCGGCTGGAAAGCACTTCAATCCGACTAACACTGAGCACGGTCTGCTGTCCGCAAAGGGACCCCACACCGGCGACATGCCCAATCAGTATGTTGACCAGGATGGCGTTCTGCGGGCACAGGTGTTCGACAGCATGGTCACCCTCGACGGCAAGACCGACGGCATCCGCGGTAGAGCCTTGATCGTTCATTCCAATTCCGATGATTATCGTAGCCAACCTGCAGGGGACGCAGGCGAGAGTCTAGCATGCGGCGTCATTAAGTAGGCTATTTCTGCTCCGACGTTGGTCGGTCAGTGATAGTAGTATCGCTCTGCGTACCACTCGCTTGATGCCATGGGCTTATCCGTCGCGATCCACTGTCCGACACTGCTCGTTTCGAGCACTTCGGCTGTTGCGTGATCCTCCAGTCCGACGAATATGATGTTTGTGTTCTCGCGCAGCCGAGGATCGGTGGCGAAGCCCATGCGGCCATCGTCTCCCACGTGCATCAGGCTCATCCTGACGTAGAAGAACTCGGCCTGACAATCCTCCATGCCTTCCTCGTTGAAAGCATGAGCAACGTCGATCACCGACTTCTGTGGCCCATTATAGACGGCGATCGTCTCGTTGAGCCCAAATGTTGCTCCGTAGAGCGCGATCGAGCTTGTCGGAACTGGAGCTGTGGCGCCGGTGGTCATGTCCATCTGCTGGCCGAAGAAGCTGGCTTTCCCGACATTCAGGTCGCCGCGAAAGAAATAGGAAAATCGATCACGCGTCAGATAAATCGCCTGCCATCGAAACCATATATACGCGTCCGAGGCGCTGCTCAGGCCCTTGAGCGTGGCCAAACAGCTTACAAACGTATCGCGATAATTCTGCAGCGACATCGATCAACCTCCTCTAAGAGGTTAACCGGTATCGACTCAAAACGTTCCGGCAGTCGGCTCTTCCAAGCTCAACGTAAACGGCGCGTTTCCGTCCGCATCTGCGCCCCTGCCAATGGCGCGAACCGAATCCACCAATCGCCCACCGCGACCGAGCATGTCATCACCGATTTGAACGAGCCGGGTATTGGGGGTCGCATAGGGTGACGCGGTGCGCAGCCGGCGAACCAGCGCACCGTCGTCCTGCTCAGGCGACAATGAGAGAGCGGCAATCAAGGCGGCTGCGGGTGAGCGAGACACGCCCATCCAGCAATGGATCAGAAGAGGTGCGCGTTGGTCCCAATCACGTACGAAATCGATGATCTCCCGGACATGGGTTTCATCAGGCGCCACGAGATTGCCGGTTCCCTTGAAGGCGATGTCATTCATATTGAGGAGAAGATGCCGGTGCGCCTGGATCACCCCGGGACGGTGAAAGGCGTGCTCTTTTGCCATCAAGCTGATCATCTCACGCGCGCCATGCCTGACTGCCATCTCGGCGATCCGGGCAAGAGGCGCGACAACGATCATCGTCATGCTTTGCTGCTCCGTATGGTCTCGATTGCGTCGAAACGTTCGCAAAAGAGGCGCTGCGCCTCGACAGCCGGCAAGGGCGTCATCAGCAGCATGTCTTTGGTGATCCCGCGTGGCTGACCAAAGAATTTCTGCGCCTCCGCCGAGGTAAAGCCGGCAAGCTGCGTTGCCTCGAAATAGGCGGCGATGGTATCGGCCTTCTTGATCCTCTCCTTAAGCTCGCGCGTCGGGTGAGGCGGCAGCCCAAAGCGAAGGTGGACGGCCGCTTCCAGCCGCTTTTCGACGGCCTTGTATCCGCCGCCTACGACCGACTTGAAGGGTGAAATCATGTCGCCGATGACATACTCCGGCGCATCGTGGAGCAGCGCCATCAGGCATTGGTCGGCTGTCGCATCGTTGAGACGGCGGAAGATATCCTCCACGACAAGGCAGTGCTGCGCGACTGAGAAGGCGTGATCCCCAGAAGTCTGTCCGTTCCAGCGGGCAACGCGCGCGAGCCCATGCGCGATATCGCTCATCTCGACGTCAAGCGGAGAGGGGTCGAGCAGATCGAGCCGGCGGCCCGAGAGCATGCGTTGCCACGCGCGCGGCGCCTTTGTAGTCACGCGCTCGCCTCGTCCGCCGTTGACGGGAATATCAGTCCCGTCCAGGCAGGCAATTCCAGGGTAACGGATGTGTCGCCCGCCAGCAGCGGCGTGTGTGCCGCCATGGCTTCACCGGCACGATCGATGCGAACGATCGCAAGGCCGTCTTTTCCGACGACCGAACCGAGCGTGCCGACCGGCTTGCCGGCGGCGGTTATCTCCGTCCCCGATGGCGGTAGTGCCACCTCGGCCTTCACCGTGACGACGCGGCGGCGCGCCGTTCCACGATGCTGCATGCGCGAAACGACCTCCTGGCCGACATAGCAGCCTTTCTTGAAGGAGAGGCTGCCATTGAAATCCATCAGGACATCGTGCGGGAAGGCGTCCTGCAGGGCATAATCCTGTCCGGGCACGGCGATGCCGTTCGCAATGCGCAACGCATCGTAAGCCTCGAGATCATCGGTACCTTGCTGCCCCGGTTGCCGGATGACCGAAATACCTGCCTTGGCGAAGCGACTGTCTGCCAGCCCCTTGCTTGCAGTTTCCCAGGAAACCGTCACGCCTTCGCCGGCCGGCGACAGCTCGACGGCAGCCCTGAGCTTATACACCGTCAGCCGCTTGAGCAGCGCATCCCGCTGATCGTTGTCCGTCTCGATAACGAACCCGCCGCCGTCCCGCCAGATCATGAAGTCGAAGAGGATTTTGCCCTGAGGGGTCAAGAGCGCACCTGGTCGTGCTTCGTCCGCCGAAAGCGCCGCGAGGTCCGTCGTGATCAGATTCTGCAGAAAGGATTGTGCCTCCGAGCCGCTGACCCGGATGAGCGAGCGGTTCTTCAGAAATACGGCTGGCATGGCGGCACCTGTCGCGTTCGTTCTCGCTCAGAAGTATGTCTTCAGTGAAGGGATCGCAAGCCTCAGTCGCCGGCGGTGAAGTACTTCCACTTGCCATCGGGGGTGATGCCCAGCCGATAAAAATTATAGCCGCCGAATTCCTGCATGTCGGACAGGTCGCCTGCCGTAACGATGCGCAGCAATTCCACCCGCTCGGGAGGCGTCAGCGCCTTCAGGTCCTTCTCGGCGAAATAAGGCCAGACATACATCTCGTCAGCCGTGCCTTGGCCAACATGAACGAACCCAGTGGAAATAATGTCGAGCATAATTGCCAGGATCTCATCGCCCTCGGGATCGCCCGAAAGGTCCTTGAGCGCGCTGATTGGATCGTCGGTCGGCTCGCCGACAGTCACCTGGGTCTGGCTGGAGCCGCTGCCGAGCAGAGGCCGCAGCCGCTCGAGATCGCCCGAAGCGGCAGCTTCGACGATCTGCTCGCGCATCTTGCGAACGGGCTCAGGGACTTTGCTGATATCGTAGATGATTTCGACAGGCTTCGTGCTGTCCTGGGCGCCGGGTGTCTTGTCGTTGCCCTGACCAGCCTGCGAGTTGACCAACGGGTCGGGCATCGGAACGCCGGGCGCGGTTGGCGATGCTGCGGGCTTGTCGCCGCTTTGGCCCGGAGCGCTCTGCTCGGCTTGGCCCGGGGTCTTCTGCAGCTCGGACAGTGCCAGGGCCGAGGTCCCGGTCAAAAAGCTGCTGGCGCTAAGGCCGATTGCAAGCAAAAGCGGCACCATCGCGGGCCGCGAAGCATTGTCCCTAGCGGTATGCATGAAACTCTCTGTGATTGTTATTGCAAGGTGCGGCTTGGAGAAAACTCGCCGGCAAGCATGCGCTCGCGCAAGGAATCCAGCAGCGCTTCTGCACTGTTTTCGCCATGTAGGCGAATGGTTTCGCGCAGCGCGTGGATGATTGCTGTATCGGCGATGATCTCGGGTTCGATTCCGTCTGCCATGCCGTCGGCCCAGGCTTCGTTATGGTACTCCAAGGCCGCCTGAGTCTTCTCATGAACGATCATGTCGTCGATGTCATTGAGGCTTGGTTCCATTGTCATTTCCTCAAACTGCATGCCTTACTGCCTAGTTAACAACCTTATCAGCCTTTTCCCAAAACGACACGGCCGGGTGTGAAAAGAGGTTAATTAACCGTTAATTTCCGAACCGCGACGTAATTTCTGTGGCAAGTGTTGCACCTTCGGCACGGTATCGCTCTTCTGCCACGATGGCTGCCTGCGTGCAATCCGTATAAACCGACGCGAAGGCACGGTAGCCGCGATT
Source organism: Rhizobium sp. CF122 (assembly GCF_000282035.1). Lineage (GTDB taxonomy): Bacteria > Pseudomonadota > Alphaproteobacteria > Rhizobiales > Rhizobiaceae > Rhizobium. The sequence goes on along the minus strand of NZ_AKKA01000026.1, from coordinate 466 downwards.
GAAGGCCGCGGTTAGCTGTTCCTTGCGTTGCGGCTCGTCTTTGGCTTCTGAATCAAGCAATTGCTGCATGCGCCCTCGCCATTCGCCGCCGTTTTCCGCTTTACACAGAGTCCTCAGGTAGTGCACTGAGCCCAGCACTTCAGCAAGCCGTGAGAGCTTGTCGTCGTAGGGCACGGTGACCGTTTTTGGCGCATTCTCCTCCGGCAACGGTGTCGGCGCTGGGCCCTGTGCCCATACGCGGGCGGGTAGGACGGCGCTTGCGCACAATGCAAGAGACAGGAACACGCGTCGAACGGCAATCATGTCCATAGTTGATACTCTGACAGTGACGGTAACAAGGCGCATGCAGGAGTTTCCACCGCTTATTCGCTGCCGGACGCCAAGCGTTCGGCACATTCAAGCACGCTTTGAGGGGTGGGTAGCCGGCGGATCTCCTCGACAGTGAACCAGCCGATATCGGCGGCGG
>NZ_AKKA01000025.1 GCF_000282035.1 Rhizobium sp. CF122 | reverse complement strand
CGCCCAGCCAATACACCGGCTTGCCACGGCCTGCCCTGACAGCCCCTGCCGATCATGACGGCATCGGCTCCCGAGCGACGCAGAATCTCATAAGCGTCTTCGACGGTTTCGACGTCGCCGTTCGCAACCAGAGGAACGGTGATCGCATCGCGCACCGCGCGGATTGCATCCCAGTCGGCCCGGCCTTCGTAAAACTGCATGCGCGTGCGGCCGTGGATCGTAATCAGCTGGACGCCTGCGTCCTCCGCGCGACGCGCAATCTCCGGCGCGTTGATCGAGTTCTCATCCCAACCGAGCCGCATCTTCAGGGTCACGGGAATGGTCACCGCCTTGACTGTCGCCTCAATGAGGCCGAGGGCGTGATCGGGATCGCGCATCAAGGCGGAGCCGGAATAACCGCCGATCACCTTCTTGGCCGGACATCCCATGTTGATGTCGATAATATCAGCGCCATGGTCGGCCGCGATCTTCGCAGCCTCAGCCATCCAGTGCGCTTCGCGGCCAGCGAGTTGCACCATGTGCGGCTCAAAACCTGCACTCTCAAGGCGCGCCCATGATTCGGCGGTACTGTTGACGAGTTCACGGCTCGCAACCATTTCGGTCACCACAAGCCCGGCGCCATGGCGCCACGCCAGTTGACGGAACGGCATATCCGTCACGCCGGACATGGGCGCCAGGACGACACGGTTCCTGACTTCCACAGGTCCGATCCGCAAAGGTGATGCGAGGTCAAAGTCCAACAATTGATTATCTTTCAGGCACGCATAATGCGTGCCCTATTTTTAGACAGGTTTAAATGGCTTGCCAAGAGGGCAGTGCGCGAATTGACATTTTTCGGGCAAATGCTGGAATTCGATGCGCCAAGCCGCTAAGCACCGGTGCAATATCGCGTTTTGAGGATTTATGCCGCAGATGCATCAAAAGCAACCAGCAATAGGTATTGTCGTCGTGGCGGCCGGGCGTGGCGAACGCGCAGGCGCATCTGAGGAAGGTCCCAAGCAATATCGGGCGATTGGCGGCAAGCCGGTGATCACTCATACATTGCAGAAGTTCGCCAGTTGGGAGCTTGCTCGCCACATCGTCGTGGTCATTCACCCCGACGACGAGGCCCTGTTTGCCAATGCCAGCAGTCAGGTCCAGTCGGGCACGCCGATCGATGCGGTCCACGGCGGCTCGACGCGCCAGCAATCCGTTCTAGCGGGGCTGCGCCATTTGCGCGGCAAGAACCTCACGCATGTTCTGATCCACGACGCCGTACGCCCCTTCTTCGACCACACCCTTCTCGATCGTATCGCTGCCGTCCTCTCGGAAGGCGTGCCAGCAATTGTCCCGGCTATGCCTGTAGCCGATACGCTGAAGCGAGCCGACCTCGACGGAACGGTTCTCGATACAGTTTCCCGCGCACAGCTTTATGCAGCGCAAACGCCGCAATCGTTTGCCTTCGAACCGATCTTGACTGCCCACGAGAAAGCAGCCGCCGCAAACCTGACGGACTTTACCGATGACGCGGCCATTGCCGAATGGGCCGGTCTACGGGTACGGATCGTCGAGGGGCAGGCGGACAATGTGAAACTGACCGTCAAACAGGACATTGCAATGGCAAACAGCAGACTTTCAGGACAAACGCTCCCCGATGTGCGTACGGGCAACGGTTACGATGTTCACCAGCTCGAGCCCGGCGACGGCGTAACGCTCTGCGGCGTCTTTATTCCCCATGACCAGAAGCTCAAGGGCCACTCTGATGCAGACGTCGCGCTGCACGCCCTGACGGATGCACTGCTTGCGACCTGTGGTGCCGGCGACATCGGCGACCATTTTCCGCCATCGGATCCGCAATGGAAGGGTGCGCCTTCACGCATCTTCATCGAACATGCGGCAAAGATCGTGCGCGAGCGCGGCGGCACGATCATGAACGCCGACGTGTCGCTGATCGCCGAAGCGCCGAAAGTCGGGCCGCATCGCGAGGAGATGCGCGCCAAGCTGTCCGAATTTCTCGGCATCACAATTGACCGATGCTCGGTGAAGGCGACGACGAACGAAAAGATCGGCTTTGTTGGTCGTCGCGAGGGCATCGCCGCGATAGCTACAGCAACGGTCGTCTACAGGGAAAGATGAGATGAGCATCTTCCCGACTGACATCGTTGCGCAAGCCGAATCCATCATTCGAGACTTCACTGCCGCGGGGCTGATGGTCTCGACGGCAGAATCTTGCACCGGCGGGTTGATTGCCGGCGCACTGACGGAGATCTCAGGGTCGTCTTCAGTCGTGGACAGAGGCTTCGTCACCTATACAAATGCCGCCAAGATAGAGATGCTTGGCGTGCACGAGGAAACGCTGACCCGCTTCGGCGCAGTCTCGGAGGAGACCGCACGGCAGATGGTGCATGGCGCCCTCTTCCGCTCCCGCGCTGCTGTCGCTGTTGCCGTGACGGGCATCGCCGGCCCCGGCGGCGGGTCAGCGGAGAAACCGGTCGGCCTCGTCCACCTGGCCGCCAAATCACGCAAAGGCGGGCTTATTCATCGGAAGATGCTCTATGGCGATATCGGCCGCGACCAGGTGCGCATCGAGACGGTCAGGACCGCGCTCGGCATGATCCTGGAATTGGCTCAGCCGTAAATCTTTGTCGCCCGCGTTTCGAAGGCTTCCGAGAACATGCGGAAGGCGCGATCGAACATCGAACCCATGACTGCCCCCAGGATGCGGCTCTTGAACTCATAGTCGATGAAGAAGTGGATGTTGCTGCCCGTCGCCGTTTCTTCGAAACGCCAGCGATTGTCGAGATAGCGAAACGGCCCATCGATATACTTGACCTCGATGAGGCGTTCGGCCCGGTTCAATAGCACCTGTGTCGTGAAGGTTTCGCGGATCGCCTTGTAACCGACCGTCATATCAGCGATCAGCAAAACCTTGCCATCACGCTCCTTGCGGCTGCGAATGCTGAGGGCCTCGCAGAGCGGCAGGAATTGTGGGTAGTGCTCGACATCAGCGACGAGGTCGAACATCTGATCGGCGGAATGCGGGACGGAGTGGTGCGTTTCGAACTGAGGCATGATCGGCAGTTAAGAAGGAGCGCCAAGAAGATCAAGAAGGTGGTTCACCTCCCGCCGGCTTTTCAGCTGGAAAACCGGGACATTCGGGCCATGCTTGTCGAGTGCAGCAATCACCAGCGGCGTGAACCGCTTCTCGAACGTCCAGATGTAAGTCAGGAACTCCCGGTCCGGCACTCGCTCCAGGCATCCGGGTGCCATGTCGGGCCGTGTCCGGCCGAAATGAAAGAACGCGCGTTTGCAGATGCCCCACAGGCAAAGCCAGCACGGCATGCGTACCCAGATGACCAGTTGCGTGCGCGGGACGCGAATATCGAAGGTCGATGGGCCAGTTCCGTCCATGAGCCAACGTTCGCTGCCGACAACGTTGGTGATCAAACGGCGCTCTTCGTCCTTGGAGCGCTTGACCCAGCCCGGCAACCAGAAGAACTCTCTATCCATCGAGAAATAAGGAAGATCGAGCCTGCCGCTGAGTTTTCGCGACAAGGTGCTCTTGCCGCCGCCAGAGCAGCCGATGACCATAATGCGCTCGGACTGCCGAAGCAGTCCGAGCGCTTTGCGCATATCGTCGATATAAGCCGGCATTTTCATTGCCTCGCTTGACTGCAAACAGAAAGCCGCGGGAAGATCGCCGCGGCTTTAAAAAAATGCAAGCGCTCGTTGATTATTCCGCTGCGATCAGCAGCTTCTTCTCGCGTGCGGCCTTCAGGCGGGCAAAATCGTCGCCGGCATGGTGTGACGAGCGCGTCAGCGGGCTCGAAGCCACCATCAGGAAGCCCTTGGTGTAGGCGACCGTCTCATAGGACTTGAATTCGTCCGGGGTGACGAAGCTCATGACCGCATGGTGCTTGCGGGTTGGCTGCAGGTACTGGCCGATCGTCAGGAAGTCGACGTCTGCGGTCCGCAGGTCGTCCATCAGCTGCAGCACTTCGTTTCGTTCTTCGCCGAGGCCGACCATGATGCCCGATTTGGTGAACATGGTGGGGTCGAGTTCCTTCACGCGCTGCAGCAGACGGATGGAGTGGAAGTAGCGAGCACCAGGACGAACGGTCAGGTAATTGCCGGCGACCGTTTCCATGTTGTGGTTGAATACGTCGGGCTTGGCAGCGACGACGCGTTCTAGGGCGCCCGGCTTCTTCAGGAAGTCAGGCGTCAGGATCTCGATGGTCGTCGTCGGCGACGCCGCACGGATCGCCCAGATCACCTTCTCGAAGTGCTCAGCGCCACCATCCTCCAGATCATCGCGGTCGACGGAGGTGATGACGACGTGGGAAAGCCCCATCTCCTTCACCGCCTTGGCGACATTCTCCGGCTCAGCCATGTCGAGCGCATTCGGCTTGCCTGTCGCGACGTTGCAGAAGGCGCAGGCGCGGGTACAGATCTCGCCCATGATCATGAACGTCGCGTGCTTCTTGTCCCAGCACTCGCCGATGTTGGGGCAGCCGGCTTCTTCGCAGACAGTGACGAGCTTGTGCTCCTTCACGATCGAGCGTGTCTCCGCGTAGCCCTTCGAGGTCGGCGCCTTGACGCGGATCCAATCCGGCTTGCGCATGACTTCCTGATCGGGCCGATGCGCCTTTTCCGGATGCCGCACGCGCTTGGCGTCAGGATTGATCGTGTCGAGAATGGTTACCATGGCAGTTCAAATCTCCGCCGCTCTATGCGGCAAAAGCCCTATTTATCGGCGGACGAGCCGCGCGACGAATATCAGCAAGCAGGCACCAAGAAAACCCGTGATGAAATAGCCGAGCCTGCCGCCGGCCACCTCTATATGAAATTGCGCCAGAATCGCGGTAGTGACGACTGAGCCGACGATGCCGAGCACGATGTTGAGCAATATCCCGTAGCGCGCCTCCATCAGCTTGCCTGCGAGCCAACCCGCAAAACCGCCGATAATGATCGCCGCGATCCAGCCTACGCCTTCCATCCTGCCCTCGCCCGTTATAGTCCCATGTTCAACCGCATCTTATCCGAAAACCGCTTCGCGTTCTTCGGGACGCGCTATGCTATCGCCCTTGCAATCAGAACCACAATGATGGCTCCAACCGTTGCGTGAATGATCTGCACCACCAACGCATTGTCGATACCGAGCGATATTCCAAGCGCGTTGAAGAGAAAGCCTCCGACGAACGCACCGATGATGCCGCTCAGCAGGCACCGTATCAATCCGCCTCCACCGACGACTAGGCTTGCGAGGAACCCCGCCACTAGGCCGATCAAGAGAAAGATGAGTAGTGCCTGCGTACCCATAGACATGATGATTTCCTTTCGTTTCTTCCACCCTGGGATGGCTCTAACCCACGCGGGGATGGAGTGCAGCGAGGGAAATTATCAAGCGTTCAGCACCCGACCGTAGGCATCAAGAACCGCTTCCTTCATGGTTTCGGAAACAGTTGGATGCGGGAAGATCGTATGCATCAGTTCTTCCTCGGTTGTCTCGAGGTTCATCGCGACGACGAAGCCCTGGATTAGCTCGGTGACTTCAGCGCCAACCATGTGTGCGCCAAGCAGTTCGCCGGTCTTCTTGTCAAAAATCACCTTGCAGAGGCCTTGGTCTTCGCCAAGCGCGATCGCCTTGCCGTTCGCCGCAAAGGAGAAGCGGCCGACGCGGATGTCGCGGCCCAGCTCCTTGGCCTTCGCCTCGGTCAGGCCGACGGAGGCGACCTGCGGGTTGCAGTAGGTGCAGCCCGGGACCTTGCCCTTGTCCGTCGGATGCACGTTCGGAAGACCGGCAATCTTCTCGACGCAGACGACGCCTTCGTGCTCGGCCTTGTGAGCGAGCATCGGCGGGCCGGCGACGTCACCAATCGCGTAAATGCCTGATACGTTGGTCTTGCCATAGCCGTCGATGACGATGCAACCGCGGTCCGTCTTGACGCCGACAGCCTCCAGCCCAAGGTTTTCGATGTTGCCTTGCACGCCGACAGCCGAGATCATCCGATCAGCGGTGATCTGCTGGATCTTACCATCCGATGTCTCGACATGAGCCGTGATGCTGTTGGCGGACTTTTCGACCTTGGCGACCTTGGCGCTCGTGAAGATTTTCAGCCCGCGCTTTTCCAATTGCTTGCGAGCGATCGCAGTAACTTCCGCATCCTCGACCGGCATGATGGTCGGCATGACTTCGACAACAGTGACGTCGACGCCCATGGAGCGGTAGAAGCTTGCGAATTCGATGCCGATGGCGCCCGAGCCCATAACGATCAGCGATTTCGGCAGCACATCCGGCTTCAGCGCTTCGAAATAGGTCCAGATCAGCTTGCCATCAGGCTCGATACCCGGCAGAGCGCGCGGACGGGCGCCGGTCGCAACGATGATGTGCTTGGCGGTGTAGGTGCCCTCGCCCTTGACGCCCTTCGGCACCGGGTGCTGCGGCTCGACCACCGGCTTGGACGACTTGCCGACGACGACTTCGCCCGGCTGAGCTCCAGTCGAAGCCTTGGTAATCTTGGCTTCGCCCCAGATCACATCGACCTTGTTCTTCTTCATCAGGAAGCCGACACCGCCGTTCAGGCGCGCGGAGACGCCGCGCGAGCGGGCAACGACCGCCTTCACGTCGGCGCTGACCTTGCCTTCCAGCACGAGACCATAGTCCTTCAGGTGGTTGGAGTGGTCGAGAATTTCAGCCGAGCGAAGCAGAGCCTTGGTGGGGATGCAGCCCCAGTTCAGGCAGATGCCGCCCAGATGCTCGCGTTCCACGATCGCGGTCTTGAGGCCCAACTGGCTGGCCCGCACAGCGGCGACATAGCCCCCGGGTCCGGAGCCGATAATGATGACGTCGTAATTCTCAGCCATGTTTTCCTGCCTTTACTATCGGGCGTCGCGGGTGAGAAGCACCCACTCGTGTTTCCTGCCGTTTTCGAAGAAGGCCACGGCATCCGCGCGCGCCGCCTCCGAAAATCCATTCCTTTTGTAAAGCGACAGGGCCGCTTCGTTGTAACCTGCGGTAATCAGGCTGACAGGTGCGTTTTGCGCCCGCTCAATCTGATCCTTCAGAAGCCGTCGACCGATCCCGATGCCACGCAGATGGCTGTAGACACCGAGCGTTCCGATAAACCAGCTTCCCACCACCATTTTCTGCAGATCGATGACCGGCCTCAGCGCCGGGCGATCCGCCTGGATATTCCGTATGCCTTCACCGAGACCATAGCCGATCGCAGCTCCCGCGATCTCGCCGTAGGCTTCGGCAATAATTGCATCGCTCCAGTTGCCGTGCCCCTGGTCGCCGCGCAGCTTCTGCCGTCCACGCTCCATCGGCGTATCACCGCCGCCGTTTCCAAGCTCCGCCAGCCAGAGCCAGGAGGCGAAACCATGCGAGGCGATATCCGTGAGTAAAGCCAACTCCGTCGCATCCTCCCGCGTGGCGGAACGAAGCGAAACGAAGGATCCCATGCTCAAAGCCCCAGCATCATCCGCACAGTCGATTCCATGCCGCGCCCGAGAGCGCGGGTATTCTCCGCATCGAGGTGAATGCCATCGACCGGGGTCGTCTTCGCTACAGAATTGCCGTCGAAGAAGCCGCAGCCGAGCTCGTCCGCGAGATCGCGATAGAGGGTGGGAAGCTTCGCCGACTCCTCGATGCCGCCAACGAACGACGCCGCAAACGGCACGTTCGCTGTCTCACGGACCTTCGGCGGCGCGACGATCAGAATGTCAGGTCCATCGAATTCGAAGGGCCACGCATGATTGCGGATCAACCGCACCAGCCGGGCGATGCCCTGGCAGGCGGCAAAGGCCGACCCTGCCACGACAGGCTTCATGTCGTTGGTGCCGAGCAGCAAAATGACGAGATCAAGCGGCGCATGGCTCTGCAGGATCGTCGGCAGGATGCGTGCGCCATTCCGGTCGCAGTCAGCGAGATGATCGTCGAAGGCGGTGGTCCGCCCGTTCAATCCTTCAGCGATGACCCGGACCTCGTTGCCGAGTGCCGCCTGAAGCGTGCTTGGCCAACGATCCTTGTAGGCATGACGGCCGATGGTATCGGCGTCATAGCCCCAGGTCAGCGAGTCACCATAGCAAAGAACGGTCTTCGTCATTTCCGCCTCCGCTCCGGTCTCAAACGAGCATGCCCATCGGATTCTCGATGTAGCCCTTGAACGCCTGCAGCAGCTCCGCACCGAGCGCGCCGTCGACACAGCGATGGTCGGTCGAGAGCGTGACGCTCATCACGGTCGCTATGACCATTTCGCCCTTACGTACGATCACACGCTGCTCGCCTGCGCCGACCGCTAGGATCGTTGCATGCGGCGGGTTGATAACGGCCGCGAAATTCTTCACGCCCATCATGCCCATGTTCGAGACCGACGTCGTACCGCCCTGATATTCTTCAGGCTTCAGCTTGCGATCCTTGGCGCGCTTGCCGAGGTCACGCATCTCGTTGGAGATGACCGAAAGGGTCTTTTCCTCGGCCTTGCGGATGATCGGGGTGATCAGGCCGCCCGGGATCGAGACAGCAACGCCGACATCGGCGTGCTTGTGCTTGACCATGTTGGCTTCGGTCCAGGAGACGTTGGCATCCGGAACATCGCGCAGCGCCAGAGCCATGGCCTTGATGACCATGTCGTTGACGGAGAGCTTGTAGGCAGCGCCGCCATCCTTGCGGGGAGCCGCGTCGTTGAGCTGGGCGCGCAGCGCCAGCAGCGCATCGAGTTCGCAATCGACGGTGACGTAGAAATGCGGCACGGTCTGCTTGGATTCGACGAGGCGCTTGGCGATGACCTTGCGCATGCCGTCATGCGGCACGAGCTCGTAGGAGCCCGGCTCGAAGAGCTTGAGAACGGTTTCGTCGGACGCGCCCTTCGGTGCGGCGGCCGGCGCCGGTGCGGCAGCCTGCGGTGCGGCTGCGGCACCCGGAGCCGCCTTGGCGCCACCACCTGTGACAAAAGCTTCGACGTCGCTCTTGACGACACGACCGTGCGGGCCGGAGCCGGAAATGGCGGACAGATCGATACCGACTTCCTTCGCCAGACGACGCGCGAGCGGCGAGGAGAAGGTCCGGTTCCCGCTTGCCGGAGCGGCTGCGGGTGCAGAAGCGGGAGCAGCAGCCGGCGCTTGTGCGGCGGGAGCATTTGCGGCTTCAGCCTTCGGGGCTTCGGCAGCGGTTTCAGCCTTGGGAGCCGGAGCAGCAGAGCCTGCATCGCTGGCAGCAGCAGCAACGTCTTCGCCTTCGCCGGCAAGAACCGCGATCAACGCATTGACCTTGACGCCTTCGGTACCGGCCGGGACGACGATCTTGGCAACAGTGCCTTCGTCAACGGCTTCGACTTCCATTGTCGCCTTGTCGGTCTCGATCTCGGCAATGACATCGCCAGACTTGACGGTGTCACCTTCCTTGACGAGCCACTTGGCCAAATTGCCTTCTTCCATGGTTGGAGAGAGGGCGGGCATAGTGATGTTGATAGGCATCGAGTACCCTCCCCTGGTTATTTGTAGCAAACAGCCTTCACGGCATCGACGACTTCACCGACATTCGGAAGCGCAAGCTTCTCGAGGTTGGCAGCGTAAGGCATCGGGACGTCCTTACCGGCAATCGTCAGGATTGGCGCATCGAGGTAATCGAAGGCCTGCTGCATGACGCGGGTGGCGATTTCCGTGCCGACGCAGTTCTGCGGATAGCCTTCCTCAACGGTGACCAAGCGGCCTGTTTTCTTAACCGATTCGATGACCGTCGGAAGGTCCATCGGGCGCAGCGTGCGCAGATCGATCAGTTCGGCGTCGATGCCGATCTTTTCGAGTTCCGCGACAGCCTTGACCGCATAGGTCATGCCGATACCGAAGGAGACGATCGTCACGTCCTTGCCGGGACGATGGATGCGGGCCTTGCCGATCGGCAGAACGAAATTGTCCATCTTCGGCACATCGAAGTGCTGACCGTAGAGAATTTCGTTTTCGAGGAAGACGACCGGGTTCGGATCGCGGATCGCAGCCTTCAGCAGGCCCTTGGCGTCGGATGCCGTATAGGGCATGACGACCTTGAGGCCCGGGATCTGGCTGTACCAGGACGCGTAATCCTGACTGTGCTGGGCACCGACGCGGGCAGCTGCACCGTTCGGGCCGCGGAAGACGATCGGAGCGCCCATCTGGCCGCCCGACATATAGAGTGTCTTGGCAGCGGAGTTGATGATCTGGTCGATCGCCTGCATAGCGAAGTTGAAGGTCATGAACTCGACGATCGGCTTCAGGCCGGCCATCGCAGCACCAACGCCGACGCCGGCAAAGCCGTGCTCGGTGATCGGCGTATCGATGACGCGCCGCGCGCCGAATTCCTGCAGAAGACCCTGGGTGACCTTGTAGGCGCCCTGGTATTCGGCAACCTCTTCGCCCATAACGAAGACGCTGTCGTCAGCGCGCATTTCTTCGGCCATGGCATCGCGAAGCGCTTCGCGGACGGTCATGGAGACCATTTCGGTGCCTGCCGGAATTTCGGGATCATTCGGCACGGCAGCCTTCGGCTCTGCTGGAACCGGAGCAGCGGGCGCCGGCTTTTCTTCCGTCTGCAGGGCGGCGACCGCCGGAGCGGGCTGCGCGGCGGGTGCGGCGGAGATGTCGGAGGCCAATTCGCCGTCCTGCAGCAGGACCGCGATCTTGGCGTTAACCTTCACATTTTCGGTACCGGCCGGCACCAGCAGCTTACCTATGACGCCTTCATCAACGGCTTCGACTTCCATCGTCGCCTTGTCGGTTTCGATCTCGGCAATGACGTCACCTGATTTGACGGTGTCGCCTTCCTGCTTGAGCCACTTGGAAAGCGTGCCTTCTTCCATCGTCGGAGAGAGGGCGGGCATGAGAATATCGATTGGCATGGGTCGTCCCTCCCCGATTAGAGCAGAATGTCAGTGTAGAGCTCGGATGCATCCGGCTCCGGATCGGACTGGGCGAAGTCGGCGCTATCAGCAACGACATCGCGCACGTCCTTGTCGATCGCCTTCAGATCGTCTTCCGAGGCCCAGGCCTTTTCGAGCAGACGCGCACGCACCTGTTCGATCGGATCCTGCTCGGAGCGCATCTTCTGCACTTCTTCCTTGGTGCGGTACTTCGCCGGGTCCGACATCGAGTGGCCGCGATAGCGGTAGGTCAACATTTCGAGAATGATCGGGCCTTTGCCGGAGCGGCAATGCTCGAGGGCTTCGTCAGCTGCAGCCTTGACCGCGCGGACATCCATACCATCGACCTGGATGCCGGGAATGCCGAAACCGGAGCCACGGAGGGAGTAGTTCGACTGCGCGGTAGCACGCGCGGTCGAGGTTCCCATGGCATAGCGGTTGTTCTCGACGATGTAGATGATCGGCAGCTTCCAGAGAGCGGCCATATTGAAGCTCTCGTAGACCTGGCCCTGATTGGCGGCACCATCACCGAAGTAGGCGACGGAGACACTGTCATTGCCGCGATAGCGGTTGGCGAAGGCAAGGCCGGTTCCGAGCGAAACCTGGGCACCGACGATGCCGTGCCCCCCGTAGAAATGCTTCTCCTTGGAGAACATGTGCATCGAGCCGCCCTTGCCGCGCGAATAACCGCTACGGCGCCCGGTCAGCTCGGCCATGACGCCACGCGCGCTCATGCCGGTTGCCAGCATATGGCCGTGATCGCGATAGGCGGTGATAACCTGATCGCCTTCCTTCTGCGCCATCTGCATGCCGACGACCACAGCTTCCTGGCCAATGTAAAGGTGACAGAAACCACCAATGAAGCCCATGCCGTAAAGCTGTCCGGCCTTCTCCTCGAAGCGGCGGATCAACAGCATCTCGCGATAGGCCTTGAGCTCCTCATCGCGCGTAAAATCAGCAACAGGACCACCATTGGATGCCTTGTTTGCCGGCTTTGCGCTAGTTTTACGGCTGGAAACGGTCGCGGTTTTTCGCGGCGCCATTCACCCCTCCCTACGGGTTTGTCGGTTCTTTGGTGGCGCGTACCATAGGGAAGAAATTTCGCCGCAGCAATGCCATAAATGCATGGCTCGTATTCATCAGTAAACTACTGATAAACAAGACTTTATTTCAGTTAACTGAATTTCGGTTAATTGGAATAGTGATTGAATATGACGATCTCGTCGGCACGAGAAACATTCAGCTGAAGACGCGCTTTCTCGTCCAGCATATCCTTGTCCATCGAACCGTCGCTCAGCAGCGCGACCTGCTTTTCGAGATGCTCGCGCTTGCCCTTCAGAACCGCCAACTCCCTTTCGCGCGCTATCCGCTGGCGCTCGAACCCCTCGGTTGCCCGCAGACCGTAATCACCGTGGATGCAATGATAGCCGAAGTAGGAGAGAAACGCGACCGTCATCGCCGGAACGACGAAACGACCGATCTTTTTCTTTTTGTGATGCTTTGTCCACATAAACGCACGCTCGAACGCATTACCTCGATGCGTCCAAGACTACCGGGCAGAGATTAACTGTCCGTTGACTATGAAAAATCAAGCAAGAAAAAACCCGCGCCTTTGGGACGCGGGTTCGAAGTCGTTGAAATCAGATGCGATTAGCCGCGGATGATCGAACGGCCGGCATAGCGGGCCTGCGGGCCGAGGCCTTCTTCGATGCGGATCAGCTGGTTGTACTTGGCAAGACGATCCGAACGCGATAGCGAACCGGTCTTGATCTGACCGCAGTTGGTGGCAACGGCCAGATCGGCAATCGTCGAATCTTCGGTTTCGCCCGAGCGGTGCGACATGACCGCGGTGTAGGCAGCCTTGTGGGCAGTGTTGACGGCGTCGAGGGTTTCCGTCAGCGAGCCGATCTGGTTGACCTTGACGAGGATCGAGTTGGCAACTCCCATGCGGATACCGTCGCGAAGACGGGCCGAGTTGGTGACGAAGAGATCGTCGCCGACCAGCTGAACCTTCTTTCCGGCCAGATCCGTCAGAGCCTTCCAGCCGTCCCAATCATCTTCGGCCATGCCGTCTTCGATCGAGATGATAGGGTACTGGGCCGCGAGCTGTGCAAGATATTCGGCCATAGCACCCGATTCCAGCGTGCGACCTTCGCCTTCGAGGACGTACTTGCCGTCCTTGAAAAATTCCGTCGAGGCGCAGTCGAGGCCGAGGCTGATGTCGTCGCCCGGCTTGTAGCCGGCTTTCTCGATGGACTTCATGATGAAGTCGAGGGCTTCAGGCGCGCTCTTCAAGCCCGGCGCGAAGCCACCTTCGTCGCCGACGTTGGTGTTGTGACCCTGAGCCGACAATTCCTTCTTAAGGACGTGGAAGACTTCCGAGCCCATGCGGACGGCCTCGCGGATGGAATCGGCGCCGACCGGAAGGATCATGAATTCCTGGAAGTCGATCGGATTGTCCGCATGCGCACCACCGTTGATGATGTTCATCATCGGAACCGGCAGAAGATGGGCGCTCGCACCGCCGACATAGCGGTAAAGCGGCAGGCCGGAAGCCTGAGCAGCCGCCTTGGCAACGGCGAGCGACACGCCGAGGATGGCGTTGGCACCGAGACGCGACTTGTTCGGTGTGCCGTCCAGCTCGATCATGATGTTGTCAATCTGGATCTGGTTTTCGGCGTCGATGCCACCGATCGCGTCGAAGATTTCCGTGTTGGCGGCTTCGACGGCCTTTTCAACACCCTTGCCGAGATAGCGCTTGCCGCCATCACGCACTTCGACGGCTTCGTGAGCACCGGTCGAAGCGCCCGACGGCACCGCCGCGCGGCCCATGCTGCCATCTTCGAGATAGACATCGACTTCGACGGTCGGGTTGCCACGGCTGTCGAGAATCTCGCGGGCGATAATGTCGGTAATTGCGGTCATCGGCTCTTCCTGCTCGAGGGTGGATAAATCGTTCGAAGCCTGTTTAATCGAAGGCACGCAAATTACAATGCCACACCGACGACACACGGCACGTCACGGACCTATCGCGCGAATATGTCAGGCTTTTGAACAGGCGCGTCACGGCATCCTTCCGCTGCCCTGCTCCAGTGTTTCGAAACTTCAGGTTTTGAAAACAAGTCACCACATTCAATGTGGTTGCAAATTTATCGATCAGTAACCAATTAATATTACAATTAATCCTCGATGAGGAAATACTGGCTGTCCTCCGGCAAGTAGTATTGCATGATGCACTTCCTTATGCGGTTCAAGTCCGCCTGTTTATAGGGATTCTAAACTCCCTCCAAACTCCAAGCCATTTCAATAAACAACACCTGTTCACTGTTAGAATTTACGGGGCGCCGGATGAAACTCAATATTGCTCGCAGCCTTGCCATCTTCGCGGCCGTCGTCACCGCAGGATTGATCACTTCGATCGGCATTCAGAATTACGCCTTCAACAAGCTGCGGGTGAACGGCGAGATGTATAAGCAGATCGTCTACGGAAAGGATCTCGTTGCCGATATCCTGCCGCCACCTCTCTATATTGTTGAATCCTACATGCTTGCACTTGAGGCGGTGCAGCGTCCTGAAGTCGCGCGGAAGAATATCGAGCGCATCCAGACTGTCCTGAAGCCCGCCTATGAGGATCGCCGCAAATATTGGTCGGAAACAGCGCTCAGCGCCGACCTCAAGGAAAAACTCCTGAACGATGTCCTCGTCAAAGGCGACGTGTTCTGGAAGGTGATGGCAGAAGAACTCGCCCCAGCCATTCTCAAGAACGACGCCGCCGTCATCCCGGCGGCTTTCGAGAAGCTTTCAACGAATTTCCATATTCATGAAGAGGCCGTCAACAAGCTCGTGGATATGGCGAACGCCTTCCTGGCTGCTGCCGAAAAGGATGCCGCCGAACAGACCCGCATCCTCTCCACCATCACGCTCGCGGCAGCAGCTGTCTCGTTTTGCCTGTTGCTCGGCGGCCTTTACGTCTTCCGTCGACGCGCTATCGTGCCGCTCTCAGCAATGCGCGACTATATGGCGATCCTTGCCGCCGGCGATTATTCGAAGGAAGTGCCCTTCAGCCGCCGCGCCGACGAAATCGGCGAGATGGCGCGCGCCGTCACCGTGTTCCGCGAAGCCGCCGAGGAACGGAACAATATCCGTGAGCGCCAGGATGCCGAACGCCAGGTCCAGACACAGCGCGATGCGGCGCTCGCCGCCATCAAGGCAGACGAGGAAGCTGCCCGCGAGCGCGTCATCACCAGTCTGAGCCGCGGTCTGGAGCGCCTTTCGGGCGGCGACCTCTCTGTCCAACTCAGCGAGCCCTTCGAAGCGACCTATGAAAAGCTGCGCGCGGAGTTCAACTCCAGCATCCGTACGCTTTCCTGCGCAATGAAAGAAATCTCAGCCGTCACGAATACGGTAGGGACCGGCTCGAGCGAAATCGCGTCGAGCACGGATGATCTGGCCCGGCGAACGGAACATCAGGCCGCCTCACTGGAGCAAGCAGCCTCGGCGCTCGACCAGATCACGGTCACCGTCAAGAATTCATCGGAACGGGCCAACGAAGCGAACGCGATGATGACGGCGACCAAGGAAAGCGCAAGCTACTCGGCGACCGTCGTGCACGAGGCGGTGGCCGCGATGGAGAAGATCGAGACATCATCCGCACAGATCGGCCAGATCATCAACGTCATCGACGAAATCGCCTTCCAGACCAACCTCCTCGCACTGAATGCCGGAGTGGAGGCCGCCCGCGCAGGTGAGGCCGGAAAGGGCTTTGCCGTCGTTGCACAGGAAGTGCGCGACCTTGCCGGTCGCTCCGCCAATCTGGCGAAAGAAATCAAACAGTTGATCGAGACCTCTTCCAGCCAGGTTTCAGCAGGCGTCGGCCTTGTCAACCGCACAGGCGAAGCGCTCAGCAATATCGATCAGCAGATTCTCAAGGTCACGGCGCTGATCGAGGGGATCGTGCGTTCTTCCTCCGAACAAACCACCGCGCTCCTGGAAGTCAATGCCGCCATCAACACGATGGACAGCGTCACGCAGCAGAACGCGGCGATGGTCGAGCAAACCAGCGCCGCCTGCCGAGAGCTGGGCGACGAGGCGGTGCACCTCAATCACCTGCTGTCCCGTTTCTGTCTCGACGAAACGGGAAAGTCCGCGACCATGGGATATGCCTCCCACAAAAGGATGGCGCTCGCCGGTTGACGGCCGACACCCGTGTGCCGGTTTCAGGCGGCCTTTGCAATCACGTCGAAGGCCAGCAGCTTTTCGAGCAGCCGCGGCATATCCTTCAAATAGACCATGTTCGGCCCGTCGGATGGCGCATTGTCAGGATCTTCGTGCGTTTCTACGAAGACACCGGCGACGCCAACCGCAACGGCTGCCCGTGCCAGCGTCTCCACGAATTCGCGCTGGCCGCCGCTCGAACCGCCCTGCCCGCCCGGCTGCTGCACCGAATGCGTCGCATCGAAAACGACTGGAGCACCCATCGCCGCCATGATTGGCAGCGAACGCATGTCGGAAACGAGTGTGTTGTAGCCGAACGAGGCGCCGCGTTCGCAAAGCAGAATATTCGGGTTTCCGGTCGAGTTCAGCTTGTTGAGAACGTTCTTCATGTCCCAAGGCGCCAGGAACTGTCCCTTCTTGACGTTAACGGCTCGGCCGGTCTTCGCGGCTGCCACTAACAGATCGGTTTGACGGCTCAGGAAGGCCGGGATCTGCAGGACGTCGACGACCGTCGCCACCTCGGCGCACTGCTCCTCGGTATGGATGTCGGTCAGAACCGGAAAGCCGTATTCCTTCTTGAGGTCCGAAAAGACCTCCAGCGCCTGTTCAAGACCTATGCCGCGCTGCGCCGACAGCGAGGTGCGGTTCGCCTTGTCGAACGAGGACTTATAGACGAGGCCGAGACCAAGCTTGTCGCAGAGTTCCTTCAATACACCGGCGACCATGAAGGAATGGTCGCGGCTCTCCATCTGGCAAGGCCCGGCAATCAGGGACAGCTTGCCGGCATTCGAAAAGGTGACGCGGCCGGCGCCTTCGCCGATCACGACTTCGGAATTTGTCTGGCTCATCGTTTCTCCTCGAAGGCGAAGAGCGCGCCCTGTCCGGGCGCCGCCTTCACCAGAATTCGATTGTTCTTGCGCGTATAAGTCATCCCGTTAGCAGCCAAATGCGCTTCTGTCACGGCGAGATCACTGACCTTGAAGACAATGGCGACGCCACGCAGGCCGCGATCATTTGAAGGTGCCGGAATATCGAAGTAGGCATCCAATCCATCTGGGGAGAGAACGCTCACTCTGGCGTTCGGAGTTTTCACACTCGCGCCAAAGGCCTCGTTGGTCACCGGGAGGCCGTGCGCCGCAGCACGCACAAATGGCGCAAATGCTTTTGGGTCCGGCGCGCCAAGAACGATCTCTGCGATCCCACCCACGCCATTTGCGTGCTTTTGCAGCGCTCTACGGTCGGCCGGCAGCGGATTGACGCGTTGGCACGTGAAAAAGAAAAAATCCGGAGCCCGCAGATCGACCGCGAACGCGAGCTTGAACGCAGCGGTGGCCTGAGAGCCGTCAGGCATCTTCATCGGCCGCTCGAACTGCAGCATCTCGCCGCCATTGATCTTTTCGGCAAGGAACCGGGCATGGTCGCGATCAGCATCGGCGGTCGCAAAGACCACCGCGGAGAAACCATCATCCCCGCATCGAAATCGGAAAGCCCGGTCACGCGCAGTGAAGACATTGCCTTTCTTCGCCGACGCCTCGTGCAGCTCCGCGTTGGCGACGCCCAAGGGTTCCAGGTATGTTTCGTCGGCGAAGAATATGCAGGCGTTCTCGGTTCCAAAAGGATGCCGGGCATCGGGCGCGACGGTGAATCCCAGCTTTCCCAAGCGCTCGCGCGCAAGTCCGATATTGGAGACCGGCAGCACGATGTGGTCCAGCGGATGTGCTTCGCTCATGGCAAACTCTCCGGAATTTGCGAAGATGTGCGCCGGGCAAGGCAACAATGCAACCCCCTTCTACGCTTTCACTCAAATGCGACGCAAAAACTGAGCAAGTTGCAGGCAAGTTTTATGAAAATTTAGGTACTTGCGGAACACATATGGAACATATAGTGTCTGTTCTGGCTTTGTTTCACGACTCTGGGGTTCAACTTCGATGCTGACGCGCAAGCAACAGGAGCTTCTTCTCTTCATTCACGAGCGAATGAAGGAATCCGGTGTCCCTCCGTCTTTCGACGAAATGAAGGACGCCTTGGATCTCGCGTCCAAGTCGGGCATCCACCGGCTGATTACTGCGCTCGAAGAACGGGGCTTCATTCGCCGACTGCCTAATCGGGCCCGCGCATTGGAGGTCATCAAGCTGCCGGAGGCATATAATCCGAGCCTCCAGCCCCGCCGCGGCTTTTCGCCGAGCGTCATCGAAGGCAGCCTCGGCAAGCCGCAGCCGGTTGCGCCGCCGAAGCCGGCTGCACATGCCGACAACGACAGCTCGGCTTCCGTACCGGTTATGGGGCGGATTGCTGCCGGCGTGCCGATTTCAGCAATCCAGAACAATACCCACGACATTACAGTTCCGGCCGACATGCTTGGCCCGGGCGAGCACTATGCGCTTGAGGTGAAGGGCGACTCGATGATCGAAGCCGGCATCTTCGACGGCGACACAGTGATCATCCGCAACGCCAGCACGGCAAATGCCGGCGACATCGTTGTCGCACTCGTCGATGACGAGGAAGCGACCCTCAAGCGTTTCCGCCGCAAGGGCGCCTCCATTGCGCTTGAGGCCGCGAACCCGGCTTATGAAACGCGCATTTTCGGACCCGACCGCGTCAAGGTTCAGGGCAAGCTGGTCGGCCTCATTCGCCGTTATCACTAACGACAGGCAGCTCGTCGTCAAACGTACCGCTTCGACAGTTGTATGCCCGATGCCGCATCCAGGGGCGATCATGCGTGGTATACGAGGTCGTCACGATGGGTGTTCCCTGGTCGTCTATCCGTATCTCAGCGGGGCCCGAGCGGCGCGAGGTTTCGCCGGTGAATAGCAGTGCGCCCGACCGGCATTCCGTCACGCGCAGGCGAGCAGGCGTTACGACGATATCGGCGGTGTCGCACGCAGCGCCGAAGTACACAGGGTTTTCGACGATTGTCAGGACGTAGCCGCTATCATGCGTGGCGGTGCACCAGGCGCCTTTCAGGCATACGAAGCGATTCGCAGCGCCCATCGCAGCCTGACGCAACGCATTGCGAGCATTACGCAGTTCCGCTGCCGAGAGCCGTTGAGCTTCACCTTTATTATCCCGCTGCCGAACAGGGCCGACGCCGTCCAATGATCGCGGTGGCTGGTCTAGGTCCGCCGCGAGCGCCCTTCGCCATTGATCGAAGATGAAGTCAGTCGGATGGAGTCGATTAGTGCAAGGACTTGCCCTTTGACAATCTCGACAAGGCTGCCGTCCTCGGCAATGACAATGTCCCGGGCGACTGCGTCTGCGAGAGCGAGATGATGTAGCGCCAGCGGCCACGGCCATCGCCTTCCCGACGCTCGACGCGGCCCGTAATCGTCGTAGCTACAGATGAATCCAATATGACGGTCGCCTTGCTCCGCGTTTCGAACTGGGCGGAAAGCATTCCCAGAACACCCAATACGCCTGCCTGCGCAAGATTTCGGATGAGTGGGCGGCCTTGGCCTGCCGCCAGCGCAATCAGGGCCGACGCGACAATCTATGCTCCCAGGCGGATTGCTGGCGGATCACTTGCGAACTCAAACTAGAGGACGGCGCCAGTCCCGAGGAAGACCGGAGAAAACAGGACGAACCGCCCATGTTCCATCTCCGTTGCCACAGCGCGTCGAAACCACGATGAGCAGCCGAGAGTCGCGGTCGTACCCCGCGTTGGCCAGGAAACGAGTGATGGCGTGCGGAAGGCGCGGAGGCTTGGGAGTAGATTGAGGCCGGAGAAAATAAGGCTCTGCCGCACGAGCAGGCGCACCCGCGCCCGGGGCGGCCTTTCTTACCTCAAATGGCTTCAACCCCGGCATGCATCTGCGCCCAAAAACAGCCGCCCTTGCAACCACAATGCAAGCTCTCGAGGCTTGAAGCAACAGTAATTGATTGAAATCTGAAGGAAAATCGGAAATCAGAAAAGCCAAGGATTATCATTAGCTTCTGCTATGCGCAGGGTTCATCGCAGCAGTGCCCAAAAGTTGATACTGCGATGCACAAAATGGCACCACGGTAACTTGGCATTAGGCGCGCGATCATATAGCTATCGTCGACGACGCTTAACCCTATGGCGCTTTTATGGCGCCAACCGCCAGTTTGGAGGATCAGAATGACGGAACAAAGCGCAACACTGAAAATCGGTGATAAATCAGTCGATCTCGCCGTCAAGAGCGGCACGATTGGCCCTGATGTCATCGATATCGGCGCCCTGTACAAGAACACGGCTTCCTTCACGTACGATCCTGGTTTCACCTCGACCGCATCCTGTGAATCGAAAATCACGTATATCGATGGTGATGCCGGCGTATTGCTTCATCGCGGTTATCCGATCGAGCAACTTGCCGAGCACGGCGACTTCCTCGAGGTCTGCTACCTGCTTCTCTACGGAGAACTGCCGACCGCTGCCCAGAAGAAGGATTTCGACTATCGCGTCACGCATCACACGATGGTGCATGAGCAGATGAGCCGGTTCTTCACGGGCTTCCGCCGCGACGCGCATCCGATGGCCGTCATGTGCGGCTGCGTCGGCGCGTTGTCGGCCTTCTACCATGATTCCACCGACATCACCGATCCGCATCAGCGCATGGTCGCAAGCCTGCGGATGATCGCCAAGATGCCGACGCTCGCTGCCATGGCCTACAAGTATCACATCGGCCAGCCCTTCGTTTACCCGAAGAACGATCTCGACTACGCCTCGAACTTCCTGCGCATGTGCTTCGCAGTTCCCTGCGAGGAATATGTGGTCAATCCGGTTCTGGCCCGCGCCATGGACCGCATCTTCATCCTGCACGCCGATCATGAGCAGAACGCGTCGACCTCGACCGTGCGCCTCGCCGGCTCGTCGGGCGCAAACCCGTTTGCCTGCATCGCGGCCGGCATAGCATGCCTGTGGGGCCCGGCTCACGGCGGCGCCAATGAAGCGGCGCTGAACATGCTGACCGAGATCGGCACCGTTGACCGTATTCCGGAATACATTGCCCGTGCCAAGGACAAGAACGATCCGTTCCGTCTGATGGGCTTCGGTCACCGCGTCTACAAGAACTACGATCCGCGCGCCAAGATCATGCAGAAGACGACGCATGAGGTTCTCGGCGAACTCGGCGTCAAGGACGATCCGTTGCTCGAAGTCGCGATGGAACTCGAGCGCATTGCACTGACCGATGAATACTTCATCGAGAAGAAGCTCTATCCGAACATCGACTTCTACTCCGGCATCACGCTGAAGGCTCTGGGCTTCCCCACGACCATGTTCACCGTGCTGTTTGCTCTCGCTCGCACGGTCGGCTGGATTGCCCAGTGGAACGAGATGATCGAAGATCCGGAACAGCGTATCGGTCGCCCGCGCCAGCTCTACATCGGCGAGCCGCAGCGTGATTACCTGCCGGTCTCCAAGCGCTAAACCGCGATAGCAGTCTGCAAAAAGCCCGGTCAGAAATGGCCGGGCTTTTTCTTTTGAAGGACGTCGAGAACGATCTCTGCCGCGTGTTCTCCGGGCGGCTTTTCGGTCTGCATCCTCTGCCAGAGAACGTCAAACCCCTCCATCATCGCCCGTCGCGGCAAGGTGTCTGCCGCAAGCTTCTCCATCCAGCGTGCAAAGCTGCCGCCTCTGACCACGTCATTGATATATTCGGGTACAATAGCGTAGTCGGCGATCAGGTTCGGAAGAGCCGCGCTCCACGTTTTGATCTTGCTGGTCATGAGCTTGATGATCCAGTCCGTCTTGTAGGCCGAAATGCAGGGAACACCGGTCAGTGCCAGCTCGAGCACGACAGTCCCGGACGCGGCCATGGCCGCATCCGCTTCAGCGAATGCCTGCCACTTCGCCTCCGCGCCCGTCACGATCTCGGGCTTGGTCGTCCAATCCTTGACGAGATCACGGATCATGGATTCGCGTCGCGGCATGGTCGGCAAAACGAAGCGCACATCTCCGTTGCGGGCCACCAGCTCGCTCACGGCATCGCCAAAATGCGGCAGCAGCTTCATGATCTCGGACGAGCGCGAACCCGGCAGCAACATCACCGTCTTGCGGTCGGTTTCGTTTCGAGGTTTCGTCTGCTCGCGCTGGCGTCGCGCTCCCAGCAGGTTCGGATCGGCGGTCAAACGGTGACCGACGTAGGTCGTTGGCGGACCGCCCAACTTGCGCATCACTTCCGGCTCAAAGGGCAAGACCGCTAGCACCTGGTCGACATAGGCGAGCATGCGCTGCGCGCGGTATTCTTTCCACGCCCATACGCTGGGACAAACATAATTGACAACCGGCAGGTCGGGCAGCGCCGTTCGCACGCGCTTTGCGACCCTGTGAGTGAAGTCGGGACTATCGACTATAATAAGCACATCAGGCTTTGCGGCGATGATCGTCGTCGCAGTCTCACCAATACGCCGAACCAGCCGTGGCAGTTTCGATAGAACCTGCGTGATGCCCATGACCTGCAGTTCGGAGAAATCGAAAAGCGAGCGCAGGCCCTGCGCCTCCAGCCCTTCGCCACCGACGCCGATCAGTTCCACACTGCCAGGAAACTGTCGTTTCAAGGCGGCGATCAGGTCCGCGCCCAGGAGGTCGCCAGAAACCTCTCCAACAATAATGGCAACTTTCAGTGAAGCCTCGCTCACGCTAGCCCCCAGGATGGCAATCCCCTATCCAGTCCGCACACGAAGATACCGGCCTCATCCGCAGCCTTTATGACAGCGTCACGCTCCAGGATCAGCGAGCGACCCGCCTCAATCGCCACGCCGGCCAATCCCGCCTGGCGCAGGTTCTCGATCGTCGAAATACCGATCGACGGCAGGTCCGCGCGGATATCCTGCTGAGGCTTGCAGAGTTTCACGAGCACTCCGCGCCGGCGCGCGGAAATCCGTCCGGCCGACCGCAGGTTCGCGACACGCTCTAGCATGCTGTCTGTGCCTTCCACTCCCTCGAGCGCAACGATACGGCCACCGACTGAAACCGACCCCTGGCCAACGTCCAGCCTACCGAGAGCATCCGCCGCTTCTGCTGCTCGTACTATGTCCTTCGTGTCGTCGGCGCTTGGCTGCACTGCGCTCAATGGACCGACGCAGGCAAGCAGATCCGGTGCGATCTCGTGCGCGCCGACAACCCGGCGCCCATTCTCTTCGATCAGGGCGATGACCATGCGCAGCACCGTATCGTCGCCGCCAGCGAGCAGCGTGCGGATTGTCGACGGCAATTTCGCGAGGGTCTTCAGTGTCGGCCGAACTTCGCGCCACTCCGGGCGCCGGCGTACACCACCAGACA
The DNA here is from genome assembly GCF_000282035.1 of Rhizobium sp. CF122. Taxonomy (GTDB): domain Bacteria; phylum Pseudomonadota; class Alphaproteobacteria; order Rhizobiales; family Rhizobiaceae; genus Rhizobium. Next base: position 31,568 of record NZ_AKKA01000025.1, on the reverse strand, counting down.
TGACAACGCGATCTATGCGGTTGCTTTCAAAGATCCGGTTGAGAGCGGCGAAATCGCCGACGCCAATGACGGCGTGGTCAAAGCCTTCCCAAGAACGGTCGGCCTCGTCCTTCAGAGCGATGATGAAGGGGTTCTCGCCTGCTTGCCGCGCCGCAGTGGCGACATGAGACGGTAGAAGGCCGCTGCCTGCGATGATAGCCAAGCGGCCTTTTGCCATGTCACCAGCGAGAGCCAAGCATCACCCTTTCTGTCCCCTGGTCGGAGAGGAAAGAGCGCGATCGCTTTCCGCGGCGATAAAGTCGAGAATCTGAATGACCTGTTCGCAATCGGCGTACTCATCCCGGATCGCGGCGGCGTTGTCACGGATTGAACCGTCGCCTTCAAAGATCGCCTTGTAGGCGCGCCGCACGGCATGAATCGTCGCCCGGTCAACACCAGCGCGGGTCATGCCAACGACGTTCAGGCCGCTCAGAAGACCGGGATTGCCATTGAGCATGCCATAGGGAATGACATCATAACTGACAGCCGAGAGCCCACCGACAAAGGCCTGCCGGCCGACGCGCGTGAACTGATGCACGGCACAGCCGCCACCCAGAATGACACGATCCTCGATCGTGACGTGGCCCGCGAGCATCACATTGTTGGACATGATGACATTGTTTCCGACCCGGCAATCATGGGCGATATGGGAATTCGCCAGGAAGAGATTGTCATTGCCGACAATCGTCTGGCCACCGAAATCGGCAGTTCCCGTGTTTACCGTCACGCCTTCGCGGAACGTGCAGTTGTCGCCGATCGTCAAGGTCGTCTCTTCGCCGCCATGATGAACGCTCTGAGGATCTCCACCGATAACGGCCATCGGAAAAATGCGGCAGCCCTTACCGATCGTCGTCTTGCCGGCCACAACCGCATGCGCCAGCAGTTCCACATTATCGCCCAGCGCGACCTTCGGCCCGACGTGGCAAAAAGGGCCGATCTTGACGTTCTCGCCGACGACGGCGCCGTCTTCGACGACCGCCATGGCGTGAATGCTGGCGCTGGCTGCTATGGTGCTCATGCTTGATCCTTGCGAACGATCATCGCCCCGATGTCAGCTTCGGCGACGAGCGCTCCATCAACCTTAGCATCGCAATGGAACTTCCAGATATTACCGCGCTGCTTCTGTTTCTTCACGTGATATTCGACACGATCGCCGGGAATGACCGGCTTGCGGAAACGCGCATTGTCGATCGTCATGAAGTAGACCAGATTCCCGGTTTCGTCTTGCTTCTTGGCGCAGATCGCTCCGGCCGTCTGCGCCATGCCTTCGATGAGCAGTACACCCGGCATGATTGGCGATTCGGGAAAGTGACCGGTGAAATGCGGTTCGTTTGCGGTCACGTTCTTGATGCCTACCGCGGATTCGTCGCCGTCAATATTGATGATCCGGTCCACTAGCAGGAACGGATAACGATGTGGCAGCAGCTTCATGATCTCAATGATATCTGCCGAAGAGAGCGAAGTCTTGGCTTCCTCAGTCATTCTTTTCTCCCGTTTTCTTGCTGCCCGCTGATCGCGCCAAAATCGCTGCCGTCTCTCGCAGAAAATCGTGGATCGGACGCGCGGGCACACCACCGTAACGTTCGCCGGCAGGTATATCTCCGATCACGCCGCTTTTCGCGGCGATCTGCACTCCGTCACCGATTTTGATATGTCCGTTCAGTCCGGCCTGACCGCCGATCTGCACGCCATCGCCAAGCACCGTGCTGCCGGCAATACCGACCTGGGAAACGATGGCGCAATGGCGTCCAATGCGGACGTTGTGGCCGATCTGTACCTGATTGTCGATCTTCGTGCCTTCGCCGACGACCGTATCATCCATCGTCCCGCGATCGATCGACGTGTTGGCGCCGATCTCGACATGATCCTGAATGATGACCCGACCGATCTGCACGATCTTGATCATCCCGCGCGGACCTGGAGCATAACCGAAGCCATCCTGGCCAATCCGCGCACCGTTGTGAATGATAACGCCGTTACCGACGAGTGCGCACAGCACGCTTGCGCCAGCCGCGATCGTACAATTACGGCCGATCTTGACGTTCGGTCCGATGACGGCGCCCGCTCCGATGTGTGTGCCCTCGCCGATTTCGGCATGCGCGCCGATGACCGCGAATGGCTCGACCGAAACCCTGCCCTCGAGCCGGGCCGTCGGATCAACGATCGCACGATCGGAGATACCGGAAGCTTCCGACAACAGTGCTCCAGGCCGCAGCGCCTTCGGATAGAGATAGCCCCCCGCCATGGCAAAAGCAGCATGAGCATTCTTCGAAATCAGAACAGGCAGATGATCGGGCACCAGTGATCTCAGACCGGCGCTGCAAAGCACGGCAGACGCCGCACACGTCGCGAGCTCGTCCTTGCTCTTCTTCGACATGATGTAACAGAGATCCCCCGCCTTCGCCCGGCTAACAGGCGAAACGGAACGGATCAGCACATCTGCAGTTTTGAGATCAGCAAGCTCTGCCCCAAGATATTGCGCCAACTCCGAGAGTTTCACGCCATCATGGGGCAGAAAAAAATCATTTTGCTCCATCGGCAAATCTCCAGAACGGAATTCGGTTTTACGGTTCCGGACTGCCGATATCAGAATTGGTTGTTTATGCCAAACTTGAAGTGTTGAGTCTTGTCGAAGTCTTCCTTGAGAACCGGAATAGCGTAGTCGACGCGCAGTGTACCGAATGGCGACGCCCACATAAGACCGACACCGACAGAAGCCCGGAGCGATGCATCAACGCCGTTCACACTATCACCACGCGGATCGACATCATTGCCAAACAGCGTACCTGCATCGGCGAACACGGCGCCGCGCAAGCCGAAGTCACGCGGGAACGCAGGGAGTGGGAAGGTCGCTTCAGCCGACACCGTAAAATAGGTCGTCCCACCGAGCGGGTCGTCGTTTGCGCCGGCAATGCGTGGGCCGATGCCCTTGTTCTCGAAGCCGCGAATATCGCCGTTGGTCAGCGTGAACTGGTCAAAGACGTTCAAGTTGTCGCCAAAACCGACGACATAACCCGCCGAACCCGCAACCGAACCGATGATATCGGCATCATCCGCCAGCAGGTGGTAATACCGTGCCTTACCGTAGATCTTATAGAACTCCGAGTCACCGCCCAAGCCAGCAATTTCCTGCGTGGCGCTTGCATATATGCCTTCGCGAGGCAGCGTCATGTCGTCAAGTGTGTTGTAGGTCAGCGTCTGCGAAACGGACGACTTCACCCACGGACTGTCCTCGACGAGATGCTGGTATGGCGCCGACAGATTGCTCAGCGAGCCCGAAGGATCGTACTTCATCTGCTTGTAGTTATAGCGGAACGTTGTTGCCAGATCTTCCGTGATCGGCGCCGTCGCACGCAGTACACCGCTGTTTTCCTCGTAGTCGTAGTTGTCGTTGCTCGACGTCTCACTGTGGTTAAGATCGAAACCGACAGCCAAACGATAGCCCAGGAAGTAGGGCTCCGTGAAGTTCAAGCCATAGGTCTGGGAGCCTTCTTGACCGCCACCGGCGCTAACCTTGATGTACTGACCGCGACCCAGGAAGTTCTTTTCCTCGACAGATGCTTCGAGCAGCAGACCGTCGCCGCCGGCAGCATAGCCTGCGCCGATACCGAACGAGCCAGTCGCCTGATCCTGCACGTCAACGACAACAACAACGCGATCCGGCGAGCTGCCAGGCTGCGTGGAGATATTGACCGACGAGAAATAACCGAGAGCTTCGAGGCGGCGCTTGGCCCTCGTAATCATCTGCTGATTGAAGGCGTCGCCTTCGCTCATGTCAAACTCACGACGGATGACAAAGTCACGCGTACGGCTGTTACCACGGATTTCGATGCGCTCGACATAGGCGCGCTCACCCTGGTCAACCAGGTATTCGACGCCAATCGTGTTGTTACCCAGATCGCGGTTGCCGCGCGGCGTGACGCGCGCAAAAGGATAGCCGGCGGACGCGACCTGATCGGAGATCGCTTCCATGGACTTCTGAACTTCCTTGGCGCTGTAGACCTGCCCTTCGTGCGTGCGGACGAGCCCCTGAAGCTGCGTCGAATCAATACCGGGAACAGTCGACTGCACGGTCACGGCACCAAAATCATAGCGCGGGCCTTCTTCGATGTTGAAGGTCAGCGTGTACTTGTTCGTTGTCTCGTCGAACGCCGCATCCGAAGAGATGATGCGGAAGTCGGCATAGCCGCGATTGTAGTAGAACTGCCGCAGCGCCTCTTCGTCTGCACGGAGCTTGTCTTCGCTATAAACGTCCTTGCGGGTCAGGAACGACAGGAAGTTCGAGCGCTTCGTGTTGATGACCGAGGAGAGACGGCCGGAGCTGTAGGCATTGTTGCCAACGAAATTAATAGCGGCAATCTTGGTGCGATCACCTTCGTCGATGACGAAAGCCAGATTTACGCGTCCCTCACCGAGGGGCACGACTTGCGTGGTCACCTGAACCTCACTGCGCCCGGTTGCAGCGTACGCATCCTTGATCGCCTGAATGTCCGACTGGATCTGCGCGTCGTTAAAAGGTCCGGCCGCGTGCGTCTTCACGACAGCAGCAAGCTTGTCGTCCTTGATCTTGCGGTTGCCGTTGAAGACGACCTGGTTGACGAGCTGCGCCTCCTGGACGGCAACAACCAGCGTGCTGCCCGAGACGGAAATCTTGACGTCCGAGAAATAGCCGGTGTCGTAGAGTTGCTTCACCGAGTCATCGATATCGGTGTTGGAGAAGCTCTGGCCAGGCTGAATTGTCAGGTTGGAGCGCACTGCTTCGGCGCCGACACGGCTTGCGCCGCGCACATCAATGCGCTGAATGACTGCAGCTTCTGCCGTCGTTGCCGAGACGAAAAACGTTGCACCTGCCCCCGAAGCAACAATACCTGCAGACAGCGCAACCGCCGATACTGCGTTCAAAAATCTTGAACCAGCCTTCATTTCACCCATTACCTTTTTTCTCGTCCCCGGCTCCAGGCGTCCCCCGATTCCGGCCACGTGTGTCGTTTTACCCGCTTTTGACATACAAGCAAGGGAGCAAGTTAATTTCTGTTTACTTCATTTCTAAGCGTGACGCATTCGCCACTACAGCTTTGAAACATCGTAAATAAACGGTAATTTTCCCTCGTCCAGCAATCAGCCAATCAAAGCACTTATATCGTTCCAGGTGGCAAAAACCATCAAGCTCAAAACCATCGCCAAGCCAATGCGGAACGCAATGTCCTGAGCAGACGAACCCAACGGCTTTCCCCTCACCGCTTCAATCGCATAGAACATCAAATGGCCACCATCAAGTACCGGAACCGGCATCAGGTTCAGTAATCCGATGGAAACCGACAAGACAGCAGCGAGTTGCAGCAATGCTGCAACGCCCAACGTCGCCATCTGGCCGGAAGCCTGCGCGACGCGGATCGGTCCGCCGAGCTGATCTGGCTTCATATAACCGGAGACCAGATTACCGATATACTTGAAGGTGCCGGTTACGATGTGCCAGGTCTGGATCGTGCCTTCCTTGACCGCCTCCAGCGGCGAATAGGTCTGCACCCGGAAGTGACCGACGTCCTGGTTCGTAACGATGCCGATAAGGCCGATCTCGATCTTGTTGCCGAACTGATCGGTCATATCCGTCCGGGCCGGCACCATCGGCACATCCAGTTTCTCGCCGTTGCGCTCAATCGTCACGACGATCCGCTGCTCTGGTCGAATACTGACGTAGCGCCGGACGTCATCGAAAGTCTCGACCTTCGTGCCATCGATGGCGATCAGCAGATCGCCCGGGACCACGCCTGCTTCGGCTGCAACGCTGCCGGGCTTGAGTTCTGCAACAACAGGATCGGCGACCGATCGACCGTAGATCGAGAAAAGAACCGCAAAAATCGCAATCGCGAGGATGAAATTGGCGATCGGGCCGGCGGCAACGGTCGCGGCGCGCTTCCACAGCTTCGCGCCGGCGAATGAACGCGCACGATCTTCTTCCGACATCGCCGCGAGCTTGTCATCATCGGGCTTGCTCGATACATCCTCGTCGCCGAAAAAGCGGACATAGCCGCCAAGCGGTATCAGCGAAAGCTTCCAGCGTGTTCCATGCTTGTCGGTGAAGCCGAGCAATTCCGGACCGAAGCCGATCGAGAACGCCAATACGCGAATGCCACTCCAGCGCCCAACCAGATAGTGGCCCATCTCGTGCACGAAAACGAGCAACGACAAGACGAGGATGAAGGGCACCATATAGCCCGTCAGGAACGCCAATATACCGGTCAAGCCAAGCATCTGATCTTTCCGCCAGCCTTTGCAGACATTATACGCCGAACAGGGCTGCACCGAGCGACGTTATTTCGCCGCCCTTTATCAGCGAAAAAAGCCCAGCTAGCAAGAACGCCGCAAAGCAGGCAAAAATGAGCCCGTCGACACGGTCCATGACGCCGCCATGGCCGGGGATCAGATGGCTCGAGTCCTTGACGCCGAAGCGGCGCTTGATGAAGGATTCGAAGAGATCGCCGGCCTGGCTGCAGACCGACAGGATGAACGCGATCGGCGCCACCAGCACGACGCTTTGCGGAAATGCAAAATAGGCAACGAGGCTGCCGGCAATCACCGCGGAGACGGCGCCGCCAATGGCGCCGGACCATGTCTTTCCCGGAGAAATCTTCGGCGCCAGTTTCGGGCCGCCGATTGCGCGGCCGACAAAATAGGCAAGAATGTCGGTCGACCACACGACGGCAAATACGAAGAGCATCGCAACGAGCCCGACGCTGTCGGCACCGCGAATGCTCGAAAGCGCAATTCCGGTAAGACCGGCGTACACGATCCCCGTGGGAAACCAGCGCGACACGCCTGACGTAAACACGAAGCCGACAGCAATCAGGAAGAAAAGCACCAAGAGTAGCAGGGAATAGCCCAAGGTACCGACAACGACGGCCACCGCGATCGCCGCCTGGCCTACCCAACCGATTACATTGGCGACCGGCCGTTCCGTGGCAAGCTTCGTAATGGTCGACCATTCATAGTAGATCAACAGCCCGATCAATGCCGACAGCAGCCTGAAGGCCACTCCGCCGTACCATGTGGCGAGCAGAACAATGGCGGCGAGAATTACTCCGGAGACAATGCGTAGCTTCAGCTCCTGCTGCATCAGGTGCCCACTGCCGCAGCCGTCTTTGCCACCAATCCACCGAAGCGGCGGTCGCGCGACGCAAAAGTCCCCAACGCCGAGTAGAAAATCTCCCGGCTGAAATCCGGCCAATACTCAGGAACAAAAATGAACTCCGAGTAAGCGGCCTGCCAGAGTAGGAAGTTGGAGAGGCGCTCCTCTCCGCTAGTCCGGATGATCAGATCGGGATCTGGGATACCTGCAGTGTCAAGCCGCGCGTTGATAAGTGCGGGAGAAATGTCCTGCGCCCTGAGTCGTCCTGCCTCGACATCACGTGCCAGACTTGCCATTGCACGGGCGATCTCGTCACGCGAACCATAATTGAAGGCGATAACGAGGGTCAGCGCGGTGTTCGACTTCGTCGTCTCTTCCGCGTCCACAAGAAGATCGAGGATATCGCTCTTCAGGCTGTGTCGGTCGCCAATCACTTTCACGCGCACGTTCTGGCGATGGAGTTCCGCCAAGTCGCGTCGAATGAAAGCCTTCAACAATCCGAGGAGATCGGAGACCTCCGTTTCCGGGCGGCGCCAGTTTTCCGAAGAAAAGGCGAAGAGAGTGAGGTATTTGATCCCCACATCGCCCGCGGCGCGCACTGCCTCGCGCACGGCGTCAACGCCCTTTCGATGCCCCATCGTCCGCGGAAGTCCGCGCTGCTTTGCCCATCGGCCGTTGCCATCCATGATGATGGCAACGTGTTCTGGCACAGTCAAAAATGTTCGCTCCGACATTTCCCGTCCGGTTCTTGCAGCCAAGGCGTAGCCGCAGCACGCCTCAAACCTGCATGATTTCCTTTTCCTTGTCGCCAAGCAAGCGGTCGACCTCAGAAATCGTCTCGTCGGTCATCTTCTGCACACGATCTGATTGCGCCCGGCTTTCGTCCTGGCCAATCACACCATCCTTTTCGGCTTTCTTAAGGCCGTCCATGCCGTCGCGGCGCACATGGCGAATCGCAACCTTGCTCTTCTCGGCATAGTCGTGAGCGACCTTCACCAGCGATTTGCGACGTTCCTCATTGAGCTCCGGCAGTGGAATGCGCAAGTTCTGGCCGTCGATGATCGGATTGAGGCCGAGGTTAGATTCGCGGATGGCGCGGTCCGTCGCGTTGACCATCGATTTGTCCCAGACCGAAACCGACAGCATACGCGGCTCCGGCACGGTAATGTTGGCAACCTGGTTCAGCGGCACACGCGAACCATAGGCCTCGACCATGACCGGGTCGAGAATGTTGGCCGAGGCGCGGCCGGTCCGCAGCGATGCGATATCGTGCTTGAACGCGGAAATCGCGCCATCCATGCGGCGCTTGAGTTCCTTGATGTCGATGCCTTCACTCATTTCATTGCTCCCGTCTTGGTAGAAGCTGCGGCAAACCTGCCGCCCACTCAATCAGTTATCAGAGACGACGGTCTTGAGGCCACCGCCCTTGAGGATTTCAGCAAAACCACCCTTCTCGTGGATCGAGAAGACGATGATCGGAATGGAATTCTCCCGTGCGAGGGCCACTGCCGCGACGTCCATGACGGCCAGTCCCTTGTCGAGGACTTCCTTGTGCGTCAGATGGTCGAAGCGGATCGCTTCGGGATCCTTTTTCGGATCAGCCGAATAAATACCATCGACCTGCGTTCCCTTAAAGATCGCCTCCGCTCCCATTTCCGCGGCGCGCAGTGCGGCTGCCGAGTCCGTCGTGAAGAACGGGTTGCCTGTACCGCCCGCGAAGATCACGACACGGCCAAGCGACAGGTGGTAGAGCGTTGCGCGCTGCGAAAAGCTCTCGCAGATCTCCGGCATGGCGATGGCGGAGAGTACGACCGTATCGATGTTCAACTTGCGCAGCGACGTTGCCAGCGCCAGCGCGTTGATCACAGTCGCGAGCATGCCCATGTGGTCGCCAGTGACCCGATCGCCGCCCTTAGAGGCCACCGCAACACCGCGGAAGATGTTGCCGCCGCCGACGACGACGCCGACTTCCACACCCATCTGCCGCGCTTCGGCTATGTCAGCCGCAATGCGGTCTGCGACCGCTACATCAATTCCAAATCCCTGGCTGCCCATGAGGGCTTCGCCGGAAGCCTTGAGTAGAACGCGTTTGTAGACAGGCTCTGACGACATCGTGGCTCCTCGTATATTACCGCTGTGTGCCGGATACACGAAGGGCATCGCGTTGTCACGCGATGCCCTTCGGTTTTCACATGTATAGGTCGATCAGCCCTTGGCGACCGCAGCAACTTCAGCAGCGAAGTCACTTTCTTCCTTCTCGACGCCCTCGCCGAGGAGAAGACGTGCCATGCCAACGACTTCGATCTTAGCGCCGGCTTCCTTTTCAGCTTCCTTGACCGCAGCGCCAACCGTCAGGTCGGGGTTAATCACGAAGGCCTGCGAGAGCAGAGCGACTTCTTCGAAGAACTTGCGCATGCGGCCTTCGACCATCTTTTCGATGATGGCTTCCGGCTTGCCGGACTCGCGAGCCTGTTCGATGAAGACGTTGCGTTCGCGCTCGGCAACGGCAGCGTCAACTTCTTCCGCGCGGATGGCGAGCGGGTTGGTCGCAGCAATGTGCATGGCGACCTGGCGGCCGATCGAGGTCAGGACAGCCTTGTCGCCTTCCGACTTCAGGGCAACGAGAACGCCGAGCTTGCCGATGCCGTCGCCGGCAGCATTGTGGATGTAGGTCGCCACGACGCCGTGCTCGACTTCGAGCTTGGCAGCGCGACGGAGCGTCATGTTTTCGCCGATGGTTGCGATCGCGTCCTTGATGGTGTCGGCGACCGGCTTGCCGGATGCCGGGTAGGTCGCAGCCGCGACAGCTTCAACCGTACCGTCTGTGGACAGGGCAACGTTGGCAATGCCGCGGACGAGATCCTGGAAGGCGTCGTTACGCGCAACGAAGTCGGTTTCCGAGTTGAGCTCGACGACAACTGCCTTGTGGCCGGCGCCGGCAATGGCGATCAGGCCTTCAGCGGCCGCGCGGCCAGCCTTCTTGTCAGCCTTGGAGATGCCTTTGGCGCGCAGCCAGTCGATCGACGCTTCGATGTCGCCGTTGTTTTCAAGCAGCGCCTTCTTGCAGTCCATCATGCCTGCGCCGGACTTTTCACGAAGTTCCTTCACCAGTGCAGCCGTAATCTCGGTCATAAGCTTCCTCTTGTCGGTTCAAACGGTGGCCCGCGAAAGGCGGTGCGGCACCGGATTGAGGCACGAAATGTACCTGTATGTATGACAGCATGATGAATAACGCGTCATAACGAAACTCAAATGGCGAAAGGCAGATCGCCCTCGCCTGAAACGGTCAAGGCCGCCGAACTTCCGAGAGTCGCGAGCGGCCTTTCCCAATCTCTGGAAAGCACGGCGGACCATTCAGTCCGCCTGCTTCTCTTCTATCAGGCTTCGGCTTCGCCTTCGAGTGCCGGCTCAACCGGAGCTTCGATCGATGCACCGAGGTCGCGGCCCGACGAGCTCTGCTGGCGAGCGATACCGTCGATGGCAGCGCGCGCGATCAGGTCGCAGTAGAGAGCGATGGCGCGCGAAGCGTCGTCGTTGCCCGGGATCGGATAGTCGATCAGGTCCGGGTCGCAGTTCGAGTCGATGATTGCGACAACCGGGATGCCGAGGCGCTTGGCTTCGTCGATCGCGATCTTTTCCTTGTTGGTGTCGATGATGAACATCAGGTCCGGCGTGCCGCCCATGTCCTTGATACCACCGAGAGCCTTGTCGAGCTTTTCGCGCTCGCGCTCGAGGGTCAGGCGTTCCTTCTTGGAGTAGCCGGACTGCTCGGAGCTAAGGATTTCGTCGAGCTTGCGCAGGCGCTGGATCGAGTTGGAGATCGTCTTCCAGTTGGTCATCATGCCGCCGAGCCAACGCGAGTTGACGTAGTACTGAGCGGAACGCTTGGCCGAGTCAGCGATGAGCTCAGAAGCCTGGCGCTTGGTGCCGACGAAGAGAACGCGGCCACCACGAGCAACGGTGTCGGAGACAACCTGCAGGGCGCGCGACAGCATCGGAACGGTCTGAGCGAGGTCGATGATGTGGATGTTGTTGCGATCGCCGAAAATGTACGGCTTCATCTTCGGGTTCCAGCGGTGCGTCTGGTGGCCGAAGTGGACGCCTGCCTCGAGGAGCTGGCGCATAGAGAAATCGGGCAATGCCATGCCTTGTTATCCTTTTCCGGTTGAACCTCCGCAAGGCTAACAGCATCCTCTTTGAGAATGCCACCGGGCGGAACCATCCGGATTTCTCCCGGACAATCCCATGCCTTACGTGTGGAATGCGGGTGCCCTTACCCCCCCTTCCGCGGAAAATCAAGGCTTCCTGCGAAAAAAGCGACAAAGGACGTCGCGGGGGATCGTTCGTATGGGCGTGTCGTCACGACGCTCCGTCAATCGGAGGCACATGGCCAGCTTGCCGGCGCGGAAAGGCCGGTCGGCAGTTTCGTCTTCGCATCGCCGCAAGCGAGATCGACCTGCGCTTGTTCAAGGCCGGTTGCGGCGGACAGATCAAGCCCTTCGATTCGCGTCAAAAACATGAAGGCACGATCGAAGGCGATCGGCCCGTCAAAAGTGGCGCCGCTGAGGTCGGCACGCGAAAGATTGGCGAGCGAAAACCTAGCGCCAGTCAGCACCGCCTTGCTGAAACTCGCACGACCGAGCTCGGCTTTCTCGAAATTCGCGCCGCTGAGCTTTGCGCCGTTGAAATTGGCGCGCTGCAGTTCCGCGCCGGCGAACGACGCCCCCTCCGCGAAAACATTCTCGAAGCCGGACCGATAGGCCTCGATCTTCGCGAAGTTCGCGTTGCCTGCCTGCGCCCCCGTGAACCAGGCGCGCACCAGCGTCGCCTTTTCTAGATTCGCGGAGGTCAGGTTCGTGCCGCTGAGATTGGTCAGACTGAGATCGGCGTCAGCCAGGTTGGCACCCTGAAAGTCGCTCCCCTCCAGCATCACATTCTTCTTGCTGCACCCGCTCCAATCGATGCCTGCCACCGGCGTGCTGCTGCAATTCGACGCCAATGCGGGAGCGCTCGCGAGCAACGTCAGCGCGATCAGTCCGGTTGAGATGCCGGAGAGTCCACCACTCAGTACATCATGCCGTATCGCCAAGATCCTCACTCCAATCCGACTCTTACGCCCAAATCAGCGCCCTTTCGGATTCCTAGCATAGAGAGGGTTTACTTAGACATACCGACAATCGTCGCGGCGAGCGTCCGCGACGATTATTTGCACACAGCCGATTTGCTATCGAGCAGTTCGAGCTTCGCAAGCCTGCCGCTTAGAACAAAATCGCCATAGTCCATCGTTAAATCACGCGTAATACCGTTTTCGTAGAGCTTGAATGACATCCGGTAGACGGGCAAAGCGTCCGTCTTTGTGTTCTCATTGAAATACGAGATCGTGACCGGCCAGAAGGCAGCCTTCGCAAAGGCACCGGCATTGCCTGCATCGGCCTCATCGGCCGCAGGCGCAACCTGTTTGCCGACGACAGTCGTCGTGACCAGCGCCTTATCCCCATCATCCGAGCCGTCGAAGACACGCGCCTCGAACAGGCGCTTGCCAGCCTTGGCGTTCTGGATCACGTCTAACATATGTTCCGTCGGGAACCGGCTTGCGGCAAGCTGCAACTCCTTGCTGGTCGGCTGGGTCAAGGCAACCTTTACGCCTTCAGCCTGGTCCTGCGCGGCACCGTTGACCTCTTTATCAAGCTGGTCGTCGGTGAAGGATTTGGTGTCGAAGGTGAACCTGCGGTCCTTGACGTTCTCGAAGGTCTTCGTCTGCTGGTCGCTGACGCGGACGGCATCGCCCGTATCGATCTGCGTCACGAAGCGGAAGTTGGTGGTGAAGCCCGTGCAGTAGTTGCCGTCGAACTCGTAAACCATGCGGCCCGACATGCCTGAAATGCCGGAGCGTTCGGAGGCATCCTTCAATTCCAGATCATAGACCGCCCGATGAGCGACAAGACCGGTCGCAATCGCGGCACTCGTTGCTGGCGCGGCCGCATAGACGGTCGTCGAAGCGCTCGCCAGAAGAAGTGCGGCAAGACTGGATCGGAACATTGACAATCTCCTGTTGGACTCGCCTGTAATGTTATAAGAACGCTTTCGGCCAAATCGAGGCTCGAAAATGTCACAATCTAGATTCCAAGCCTTGATGCATAATTTTAGAACTATTGACAATAAAAGCGGAGAGGAAAATGTCCGATCAAATCGCTGCGCGCCTGAAAGAAATGGGGATATCCCTGCCTGAAGCTGCGGCACCGGCCGCAAACTACGTTCCCTACGTTATCAGCGGAAACCTCCTCTACATATCCGGCCAGCTGCCGCTCGAAAGCGGCAAGATCGCCGTCTCCGGACATCTCGGCAAGAATGTCGACGTTGCGACTGGCCAACGTGCCGCGGAACTCTGTGCCATCAACATCCTTTCCCAAGCGCGCGCTGCTCTCGGCGGCGATCTCGGTCGCATCAAGCGCGTCGTCAAGCTCAACGGTTTCGTCGCCTCCACGCCTGACTTCGTCGAACAGCACCTCGTGATCAATGGCGCCTCCAACCTGATTGCAGGCATCCTCGGTGAGGCCGGCAAGCATGCCCGCGCCGCCGTCGGCATGGCCGCCCTGCCGATGAACGCCGCTGTCGAAATCGATGCGATCGTGGAAATTGCCCAATGATCTCAGCTGCATGGCTCAAGCAACAGCCGGTCGCCCATCGCGGCTATCACGACCTCAACAAGGCCGTGTGGGAAAATACGCTCTCTGCCTTTTCGCGCGCGGTCGAAGCAGGCTTCGCGATCGAGTGCGATCTGCACTATGCCTCCGACGGTGTCCCGATCGTCTTCCACGACGAGGATCTGGAGCGCCTCTGCAAGCTCAAGGGAGATGTGCGCGAGCGTACGTCCAGGGAACTCGGCCTCATCTCCGTCGGCGGGACAGCCGACAAGATCCCGACGCTGCGGCAGCTGCTCGATCTCGTAAAGGGCCAGGTACCTCTGGTCATCGAACTGAAAGGCCGTGAGGCCGATGACGAGGGATTTGCGGAAGCGGTGCTAGAGGTGCTGGAAGGCTACGAGGGCAAGGTCGCCCTGATGAGCTTTGACCACTGGCTGCTTCGGGATCTGAAGGCCCTCAATGCGCCCTATCCGCTTGGCCTGACAGCAGGAGGTAGCAAACCGGAAGAGTTCGAAGTGCATGAAAAGGCCATGGAACTCGGCCTCGACTTCATTTCCTATTTCTTCGCCGATCTGCCGAACCCGTTCATCACGGCGCAGCGCGAAAAGGGTATCGTGGTCATCACCTGGACCGTGCGTGACGAAAAGGGTCGCAAGCACACGTTCGAGAATGCCGACCAGATGACATTCGAGGGATTCGATCCGCGCGTTTCGGTTTGACGCTCGCTTTTTGGACAAGATCATGCGCAGACTGATGGTGAGCCCTATTCTCCTCCCAAACGGTCTCGCATTCGCTCCATGACAGACGAACTTTCAATCCGCATCGAGCGGTCTTTCACCGCGATATCCCAGGATAGCTGGTCACGGCTTTCCGGGGCCTCCTCAAAAGGCAACACCCTCGCCTACAATCCCTTCGTATCGCATGCTTTTCTGTCCTCACTCGAAGAATCGGGATCAGCGACGGCGCAAACCGGCTGGATGGGCCACCATCTGCTATTGGAAACGGACAAAGGCGAACTCATCGGCGCCCTCCCCGGCTACCTCAAGAATCATAGCCAGGGCGAGTATGTTTTCGACCACGGCTGGGCCGATGCCTTCGAACGAGCGGGCGGACGGTATTATCCGAAGCTGCAATGCTCCATTCCCTTTACCCCTGCGACCGGCCCGCGTCTGCTTGTCGCCGAAGGTTTGCAGCGCCTGCCGATCCAGCATGCCATAGCCGAGAGCCTCAAGGAAGTCGTGCGCCGGCTTGGCCTGTCTTCCGCCCATATTACGTTCGTACCCGAGGACGAGATCGGCATCTTCGAGGGCGAGGATTACTTGCATAGGACTGACCAGCAGTTCCATTTCATCAATGAAGGCTATGCCAATCACGAGGAGTTTCTTGAGACGCTAGCGTCGCGCAAGCGCAAGGCACTTCGCAAGGAACGCCGCACCGCCCTCGAACACGGCATCAGCATCGATTGGCTGACCGGCAGCGATCTAACCGAACGCATCTGGGACCAGTTCTTCGCCTTTTATATGGATACGGGCGGCCGAAAGTGGGGCCGGCCGTACCTGACGCGCAAGTTCTACTCGCTGATCGGCGAGCGTATGCCAGACGATATCCTGCTCGTCATGGCAAAACGCGACGGTCGCTACATTGCCGGCGCGATCAACTTCATCGGTGGCGATACGCTCTATGGCCGCCACTGGGGATGCATCGAGGACCACCCATACCTGCATTTCGAGGTCTGTTATCATCAGGCGATCGACTTCGCTCTGGCAAAGGGCCTCAAGCGTGTTGAAGCCGGAGCGCAGGGCGAACACAAGCTGGCACGAGGTTACCTGCCGGTGACAACCCACTCCGCGCATTATGTTGCACATGCGGGGTTGCGCCGGGCGATCGCCGACTATCTCGATCGGGAGCGTGACGACGTCGAACAAATGAACGAGATCCTGACGGAGCACAGCCCGTTTCGAAAGGGCGAGCGCCAGCAGGAGGATTGACGCTTTCACCCCTGTCGCGCTAGGCGATCACAGCAGCAAAGAGGAGATTTCGTATGACCAGCGCCGCCTACGACAGCAACAATATCTTCGCCAAGATCCTGCGCGGCGAAATTCCGTCACACCGAATTTACGAGGATGAGCACACTGTTGCCTTCATGGACGTGATGCCGCAGGCACCAGGCCATGTGCTCGTCGTTCCCAAAGCGGCGTCACGCAATATTCTCGATGCCGATCCGGCGGTTCTTGTGCAGACGATCCCGGTCGTGCAGAAGATCGCCAATGCCGTCAAGGAAGCATTCGATGCAAACGGCGTCCTCGTCTGCCAGTTCAACGAACCGGCCGCCGGCCAGACCATCTTCCACCTGCATTTCCACGTGATCCCGCGCTACGAGGGCATGGCGCTGCGTCCGCATTCGGGCCAGATGGAGGACAATGCGGTGCTCGCGGCCAACGCCGAGAAGATCAGGGCCGAGCTTTGATCAGGCTCTAGTCGCGTTCTCACGTCCGCGCAATTATCGCCTAAACGATTGCGTACTTCAGCAAAGAAGAAGGCGGCACATGTGGCCGCCTTCTTCATTTACTTCTTCATTTACTTCTTCGGGACCCTGGGAACCGCGCTGCCCTTCCTGGGCGGGCTCTTCGCCTCAGCGACTGCCTTCGCCTTCTTGGCCGTCGCCTTCTTCGCGCGGGCCTTCGTCTTCAGCTCGCCATCATCCTCATCATCGGCCTCGGGATGCGCGACTTCGGCTTCCGGTTTCGGCTTGATCGGCGCGCTGTCCGGCACCGCTTCCAGGATGATGCCGGGCTTGCCATCTTCCTTCGGACCGACGGTGACGTGGACGACGCCGCCCTTCCGCAGCTTGCCGAAGAGGATTTCGTTGGCAAGTGGCTTCTTGATGACGTCCTGGATGACGCGGGCAAGCGGGCGGGCTCCCATCTTGTCGTCGTAGCCCTTTTCGGCCAGCCAGGCGATGGCATCTTCCTGCAGATCGAAGGTCACATTCCGCTCGGAAAGCTGAGCTTCGAGCTGCATGATGAACTTCTGCACGACCTTGTGGATGACCTCCGTCGGAAGCGCCGCGAACGGGATGATCGCGTCGAGACGGTTGCGGAACTCGGGCGTGAACAGGCGCGTCAACGCCTCCTCGTCCTCGCCCGTGCGCTTGGACGAGCCGAAGCCGATCGCGGCCTTGGCCATCTCCGACGCACCCGCATTTGTCGTCATGATCAGGATAACGTTACGGAAGTCGATCTTCTTGCCGTTGTGGTCGGTCAGAGTGCCGTGGTCCATCACCTGCAACAGAATGTTGTAGATGTCAGGATGCGCCTTCTCGATTTCATCGAGCAGCACAACGCAATGCGGGTGCTGGTCGACGCCATCGGTCAGGAGGCCGCCCTGGTCGAAACCGACATAGCCGGGAGGTGCTCCGAGCAGACGCGACACAGTATGCCGCTCCATGTACTCCGACATGTCGAAGCGCAGGAGTTCAACGCCGAGCGACGACGCCAGCTGTTTGGCAACCTCGGTCTTGCCGACGCCGGTCGGGCCGGAGAAGACGTAGGAGCCGATCGGCTTGTTCGGTTCGCGCAGGCCCGCGCGAGCGAGCTTGATCGAGGTCGACAGCGCCTCGATCGCGTTGTCCTGCCCGTAGACGACGGAACGCAGTTCCTGCTCGAGATTGGCAAGGACAGCTTCGTCATCCTTCGACACCGTCTTCGGCGGGATACGCGCCATTGTTGCGACCGTTGCCTCGATCTCCTTCTCAGTAATTAGCTTGCGGCGCTTGGAAGGCGGCAGCAGCATCTGGGCAGCGCCAGTCTCATCGATAACGTCGATCGCCTTGTCGGGCAGCTTGCGATCCGAAATGTAGCGGGCTGACAGCTCGACAGCCGTCTTGATCGCCTCGTTCGAGTAACGCAAGTGATGATACTCTTCGAAATAAGGTTTCAGGCCCTTCATGATTTCGATCGCATCATCGATCGACGGTTCGTTGACGTCGATCTTCTGGAAGCGGCGAACCAGAGCACGGTCCTTCTCGAAGAACTGGCGGTATTCCTTATAGGTGGTCGAACCGATGCAACGGATCGCACCCGAGGACAGAGCCGGCTTCAAGAGGTTTGAGGCATCCATCGCGCCGCCCGAAGTCGCACCTGCGCCGATGACCGTGTGGATCTCGTCGATGAACAGCACGGCGCCTGGATACTCTTCCAGTTCCTTGACGACCTGCTTCAGACGTTCTTCGAAATCGCCGCGATAGCGTGTACCGGCAAGAAGGGTGCCCATATCCAGCGAGAAGATGGTGGCGTCTGCCAGCGCTTCCGGCACCTTGCCTTCGACGATACGCTTGGCGAGGCCTTCGGCAATAGCCGTCTTGCCGACGCCTGGGTCACCAACGTAGAGCGGGTTGTTCTTCGAACGACGGCACAGGACTTGGATGGTGCGATTGACCTCGGCCTGACGGCCGATCAGCGGATCGATCTTGCCGCTCTTGGCCTTCTCATTGAGGTTCACGCAGTAAGCCTTCAGAGCGTCCTGCTGCTTCTTGGAGCCGCTATCTTCCTGATCACCGCTGCCGCGCGAAGCCGGCTTGCTCTCGGATTCGCCATCATCGGCGCCACGCGGCGGACGCGACTCGGATGAGCCCGGCCGCTTGCCGATCCCGTGGGAGATATAATTGACGGCATCATAGCGGGTCATCTCCTGCTCCTGCAGGAAGTAAGCAGCATGGCTCTCACGTTCGGCGAAAATGGCGACGAGGACGTTTGCCCCTGTCACCTCTTCGCGACCGGATGACTGCACGTGGATCACCGCTCGCTGGATAACGCGCTGGAAGCCGGAGGTCGGCTTGGAGTCCTCGTCATAGCCGGTGACCAAATTGGAGAGTTCACTATCGACATATTCAACAAGCGTTTTGCGCAGCGCGTCGAGGTCGACATTGCAGGCCCCCATAACCGCGGCCGCATCGGCATCGTCGATCAGGGCGAGCAGCAGATGCTCGAGCGTGGCATATTCGTGATGCCGCTCGTTGGCAAAGGTCAGTGCCTGATGGAGCGCCTTCTCAAGACTAGGCGAAAATGTTGGCACGTTCAGATCCTCACTTCTTTTCCATGACGCATTGCAGCGGATGCTGGTGCTGTCGGGCGAAGTCCATCACCTGGCTCACCTTCGTCTCCGCCACCTCGTATGTAAATATTCCGCATTCACCGACACCATGATTGTGGACGTGCAGCATGATGCGGGTGGCACTTTCACGATCCTTCTGAAAAAAACGCTCGAGGATATGAATGACAAATTCCATGGGGGTGTAGTCGTCATTCAAGAGTAGCACGCGGTAGAGATTGGGCTTCTTGGTCTTCGGCTTCGTGCGTGTGATGACCGAGGTTCCGCGATTTCCGTTGTCCCCGTTCCTTTCGCTGTCGTTTTGCATCCGGATCGGCGCTGCGATCATTTTCTTTCATTCCTCGATCAGTCCAACGGGGCCTTGGGAGGAGTATTCCCCGCCGAATATTCGAAATACTAACTTAGTTCATCCTGGAGCGATTTTAAGCCCCTCGTTTCACACTGCAATCACAATTCGGCCGGTCTCAACGCAAAGACACAGAAACTGGCGATGGCCAGCCAACAGGCATCGTGAAAAAAGAAAAGACCGGCCGCAAATGCGTAGCCGGTCTTCGTTTTTCAAGAGCTATGCGGCTCTCGCCGCGTATCTTTATGCCGCGGCGGGCGCGACGACTGCAGCCGCTTTCATCGCCTTTGCGGTCGTTGCGGCAACGGGCGCTTCGTAGGGCTTGTAGGCGCTCTTGGCGAGATCGGAATACATCTCACCGAGCTTGGTGGCTTCGGTCACGAAGTTTTCGTATGCGGTTTTCACATAGTTGGTCTGCAGTTCGAATGCAGCTTCAAAGCTGCGCGCCCCAGACAGGCTTTCGAAATGCGTAACCGTATCCTGGAAGGATTTTTTTGAGTATTCTACGGCTTCGGCCGCGATTGCCTGAAAGCCCTTGGCGGTATCCGAATAGCTCTTCAGCATCGTATCCATGGCTTCCTTGCTCTTCCGGTTGGCTTCATCGAAGTTCAACATGACCATCATCCTCCTTGGCCTCTGCGGCAGTTGAAGCGTAGCTGCAATGCACAAATAGTCAAGCAGCATTGTGCATCGCAAAACAATCCGTGATTGCATTCTTGAGCCCTCGCCTTTCGGTAGCGCAGGATGGCCATATTTCAATAACTGATTTTGCTAAAATATATCAGGCGCGCCGCAACCAGAAGCTTTGCTAAAAATGTCGCCGCGGCGCCAATAGCATTGAGCGGTCAATCGAGAAGCTCAGCTGGAACCTTTCCGCCGTTCTCGGCAAGCCGTTTCATCAAAGCCTTGTGCAGGAACATGTTCATGGTGGCGGTGTCGTGCGGATCGCCTTTGAAGCCGAGCTCTGCCGCAAGCTCCCTGCGCTCCGCAAGGCTCGCGTCCATGCCGACCGCCTTCATGAGGTCGACGATCGAATGGCGCCAATCTAACTTCTGTCCGCTCTTCTTCACCGCCGCGTCCAGCAGCGGCACAATGTCAATCGGAGCTGCTGCGGCGGCTGGCGTCGGTGCCGGCTGCGGCGTGGCTGCGGGCGCAGCGCTTGGCGCTGCTGCGGTCGGCGATGGCGCGGGTTTGGCGGACGGAGTGACCGGAGCGGCCACGGCTTCACCAAAAATCGCGTTCTTGATCTTGTCGAAAATACCCATTCTCGGCATCCCTCCTTAGGGCCAGAGCACATGCTCAGCGCAGGAGATGGAGCATTCTGTGGACGGGTCCAGGGAAGGCAGTCCAATTTTGCGCTAGAGATTGCCTCGCGAAAAGAAACAATCGGAGGTTTGCGAGCTCAAGGCTCGAGCCGCGTCGCAAATCGATCGAGCGGCCTATGAGAAGCCAGCCGCTTGGGCGCGAGCTGATAGACGGGCGGCAAAAAGACAGGCCGCCCGTCAATCACAGATCAAAGATCGACGTCGAGGATCGCCATCGAGAAATTGTAGGAGCGGTCGCCGTCCTCGTCATCGATATAGACGACACCCAGAAATTCTTCGCCGAGATAGACTTCAGCGGAATCGTTCTTTCGCGGGCGTGCCTTGACGATCACCTGCGGGTTGAACGTGCGCTTGAAATAGGCGTCGAGCTTCTTGATTTCTTCGGGCTTCACACTGCATCTCCTGAGCGGTCTCGGTTGGCCGCTTCTTGCATGGGAAAGACGGCGCTGTAAAGGCACGGGGACAGACGCATGAACGCTATCCCCGCCGATATGCCCACACTGTTAAGGCGACGCGCGGCTCAGATATCCGCGCCGATCACCTGATCCATTATTCGCGACGGTTCCGAACACCCTGCTTCTCCGACCACCTTGGCCGGCACACCCGCCACGGTCGTCTTGGGCGGCACCGCCTTCAGCACAACGGAGCCAGCGGCAACGCGCGAGCAATATCCGATTTCGATGTTGCCGAGAATCTTCGCGCCGGCGCCGATCAGGACACCGCTGCCGATCTTCGGATGCCGGTCCGAGCCTTCCTTGCCGGTGCCACCGAGCGTGACACCGTGCAGGATGGACACGTTGTCGCCGATCACAGCGGTTTCACCAACGACCAGCCCGGTGGCATGATCGAGGAAGATACCCCTGCCGATACGCGCCGCGGGATTGATGTCGGTCTGGAAAACGCTCGACGATCTGCTCTGCAGATATAGCGCCAGATCGCGCCGGCCGCGGTTCAGCAGCCAATGCGCCAGGCGGTGTGTCTGCAGCGCGTGGAATCCCTTGAAATAGAGCACAGCTTCCATGAAGCGCAGGCATGCGGGGTCGCGATCATAGATCGCCTGGATGTCGACGCGCAAAATGGCACTCCACTCCGGCCAATCGTCCAGCATCTGATCGAAGGTCTGGCGCAACAGGATCGCTTGCATGTCCGGATGGTCGAGACGTTCACAGATGCGATAGATCACGCACTCTTCGAGCGACCGGTAGTTGAGCACGGTCGAGTAGAGAAATGCGGCCAGCACCGGATCATTTTCTGCGGCAGCACGCGCTTCCTCGCGCAGGCTGTCCCAGATCGGATCCATCACCTTGAGAGGATTGCCTGTCTCAAGAGAGCGAATGTCTGTCTTTGCGACCATGAAAGGTCTCCTCGTATGCGTAGGATCGGCTCTATATAAGGCAAAAACCTGTTAACATAAATGGGTGCTTCGGGAATCGTTCCTGCGGTCCTCCAACCGCCACGACAAATCCCGTGTCACCGTCCGGAGACTTCGACGTAGAACTCCAGCACCGCCTTCTTGAAAACCCGGTCTCCCACGGCCAGCATGTGATCGCGGCCAGGAATATCAAGCGCCTGGGCATGGGGCATCAATGCCGCAAGCTCCTGAGCGGAACCCGCGATGTCATCCTTCGTTCCAACGCCGATTAGTGTCGGAGCGTCGATTTTCGCCATGTCGGATCGTGCGACGAGATCACGCGACCCCTTGATACAGGCGGCGAGCGCGTCGCGGTCGCTTTTCGTCTGATCGGCAAAAGCCCGGAACATGCGTCCGCGATCGTGGATAACATCATCGAGTGACGGTGCCAGCAACGCATCCGCAATCGGATCCCAATCGCCGACACCATCCGTCATGCCGATCCCGAGACCGCCGAGTACCAGCGAGCGGACGCGATCTGGATTGGCAAGCGCCGTGAACACGGAAATGCGGGCTCCCATCGAATAGCCCATGATGTTGGCTTCCGGAATTTTGAGGTGATCGAGGAGCGCAACCGCGTCGCTGGCCATATGCCAAGGACGATAGGCCTCGGCGTCGCGTGGCTTGTCGCTTGCACCATGTCCGCGATTGTCTATGGCGATGACGCGATAACCCGCCTCGCCCAGCGTCTTCAGCCAACCCGGATGAACCCAGTTCACGTTGGCGCTGGAGGCAAATCCGTGGATCAGCAGCACCGGCGCGCCCGACGGATCACCTTCGTCGAAGAAGGCGAGCTTCAGACCGTCATGCGTGAAGCTGGAAAAGGCGGGCGTATTCAAGTTCATCGGACTGTCCTTTTTTGCCGGACCATATTTTATAGGTCATCGAACTGAAACCCTCGCAGTTGCAAAAACTGTGCGTCCCGGCGTTCTTTGGCTCTACACATTTGCGGTGAAGGACTATAAGGTCCGCGCACGTTACATAGCATTCGGAGACGAACATGGCCGGCCACAACATTCCCCACTTCCAGAACGACGGCGGACACCGCGTTATCGAAGTCGGTGTGAAGGAGTTCATGTGCACCGGCGCCTCTGTTCCGTTCGATCACCCGCACATCTTCATCGACATGGGCGACGAGAACGAGAAGGTCTGCTCTTACTGCTCGACCCTTTACCGCTTCAACGGTGCGCTGAAGGCAAACCAGACCAATCCGGCTGGCTGCGTCTTCCACGTCAAGGCTGCCTGACACCCCCAATTTAAGATCGGACAGCCTATGCCGGCTGAACATGCCGCCATTGTCGGCGCGGGCGTAGCGGGCCTTACGGCTGCACTGGCGATGGCTCGGTGCGGCATCAGCTCCGAGATTTTCGAGCAGGCACCTGAACTGACTGAAGTCGGGGCCGGTCTGCAGATTTCGCCGAATGCTTCACGTATCCTGGCGGAACTGGGCATCCTCGCGCGCCTGACTGACGCCTGGCTCGAGCCAGACTCCATTCGGCTTATGTCCGGAACGACGCTGCGTCAGCTCGCAACCGTACCTGCAGGCGGGTTTGCACGTGCCCGGTGGGGTACGCCCTATGGTGTCCTCCATCGCTCCACCTTGCAGCGGACGCTGTTTGACGCCGTCGCCAAAGAGCCACTTTGCAAACTGCATCTTGGAGCGCGGATTAAGAGCCGGACATTGTCGGAGCTAACACGCCCAGCGGATCTTCTGATTGGCGCCGACGGCGTCTGGTCGCAGGTTCGGGAAGACATCGAAGGCAGCCCCTCACCACGGTTCTCCGGCAACATCGCCTACCGCTTCACGATTGCCGCGGCAAACGCGCCCGCCTTTCTTGAACGCACGAGCGTCTCGGCATTCCTTGGCCCGTCAGCGCATCTCGTCTGTTATCCGCTTCGAGAAACCAGCAGTTTCAATATGGTGGCGATCACCGCCGGCAATGCCGCGTCGCATGACTGGACGACGCAACCGACGGAAGCGCAGCGTCAACAGCTGCTTTCGCGGTTTTCCCGATGGCACCCTGCCGTGGCCGGACTTTTCTCCAAGACAGGCGACATCACCTTCTGGCCCCTCTATGAAACGACAAATGGGCGTTGGCAAAATGGGCGCGATTGCGTCCTTATTGGCGACGCTGCGCATGCAATGATGCCTTTTGCGGCACAGGGTGCTGCAATGGCGATCGAGGACGCCTATGAGCTGGCGATGTTCGTGGCAACACGGCCGGTTGCCGAAGCGCTGCGGCTGTACGAAGCACATCGCACCCCGCGGATAGCGCGGCTTCGTCAGCGCGGCGCATTCAACCAGTTTGCCTATCACGCCCGCGGACCGATACGTGTAGGGCGTGACATCGTCCTAGCGCTCCGGCCGCCGCAAAGTCTCGCGGCGGATCTCGACTGGATTTACGGCTACCGCGCAGGCGCCTGATCAGACAGCCTTGACTGCGGCAAAGCCACGTTCGATATCGGCCTTGATATCGACGACATCTTCAAGCCCGATCTGCAAGCGGATGACCGGTCCTTCGATTGGCGCTTTTCGAATGCGACGATCGTTCAAATTAACATGAATGGCGAGACTCTCGAAACCGCCCCACGACCAGCCGAGGCCGAATATCCGCAGCGCGTCGAGGAAAGCGTGCGCCTTGGCCCTGAACTTCTCCGGGGCGTCGACGGCGAGCACGAAGGAGAAGATGCCGCTCGCCCCCTTGAAATCGCGCTTCCACAATTCGTGCGACGGGAAGCTCGGCAGCGCCGGATGCAGCACCGTGGCGACGTCCTCCCTGCCCTCAAGCCACTTGGCGATCGTGAGCGCGCTCTCGTAATGGCGCTCCAGGCGCACACCCATGGTGCGCAGCCCGCGTAGGATCTGATAGGCGTCGTCGGGGGCGCCACAAATGCCAAGCGTTATGTTCGCTTCGTGGAGCTGCGGCCAATATTTGGCATTTGCCGAGACCGTCCCCATCAAGATATCGGAGTGCCCGGACGGATATTTCGTGGCGGCATGAATGGAGATGTCGGCGCCGAAGTCGAGCGGCTTGAAGTAGACCGGCGTCGCCCAGGTGTTGTCCATCGTCACCACCGCACCGTGCTTGTGCGCGATTGCGGCAATCGTCGGAATATCCTGCATTTCGAAAGTATTCGAGCCTGGCGCTTCCGTATGGACGAGCTTGGTGTTCGGCTTGATCAGCGCTTCGATGCCCGCGCCCACCAGCGGATCGTAGTAGTCGACCTCAACGCCGAGGCGCTTCAGCATCGTATCGCAGAAATGCCGGGTCGGCCCATAAACCGAATCGACGATCAAAGCGTGGTCGCCTGCCGAGAGGAACGCTAGGAACGGGACGGTAACAGCCGCAAGGCCCGATGGCACGAGAATCGTTCCAGCCGACCCTTCCAGGGCATCGATCGCCTCGCAAAGGGCATCCGTTGTCGGGGTCCCGCGCGTTCCGTACGTGTACTTCTGCGCACGGGTTTCCATTGCTCGTGCATTTGGAAAGAGCACTGTCGAGGCGTGGACGACCGGCGGATTGACGAAGCCATGGAAGTCGGCCGGGTCGTTGCCGAGGTGGGCAAGGCGCGTGTTGATGCCAGCGTTCTGAAGCGGGCCTTCTTTATCATTCATATTGGAAATGCCTTTGGCGATGGGATGCGGTCGGCAAACTCTTGAACCGCACGAAACGATCGGTCAACCCCGAAGCCGGACCACGTACAGCACCCCTGCCATGCAGATTCCTCAGATATATCAGCGGTTTTGCGCGATTTTTTTCGGCAAAGGCCGCCAATTCGATAGCCATCTGCTCATTTTGTGCTCCTCAATTAGGGAATTGCCGAAATATCACGCAATCTTTCACTGCGACACTTGACCGTAGTGACATTTGCGACTGTGATAGAACCACTCGAGCCGGGAGGGTGTCGGGTCATCTGGGAGGTTTCGCTTGCTTCGGCCGAACGCTCCCACAAAAAGATAAGACAAAGGAAAAGGTTGGGAAAAATGAAGATTAAGCTTTTGTCCGCCGCCATCGGCGCAGCAGTTTTCGGACTTGGCGCCTCGGCAGCTTCTGCCACCACGCTCGAAGACGTAAAGGCAAAGGGTTTTGTTCAGTGCGGCGTCAACACCGGCCTTCTTGGTTTCGCGCAGCCTGACGCTTCCGGCAATTGGGCCGGTTTCGACGTCGACTTCTGCAAGGCCGTTGCTTCCGCCGTTTTTGGCGACCCGACCAAGGTGAAGTACACGCCACTGTCGGCCAAGGACCGTTTCCCGGCGCTGAAGTCGGGCGAAGTTGATGTTCTGTCACGCAACACGACCTGGACGATTAACCGCGATACGGCGCAAGGCTTCAACTTCCGCCCGGTCACTTATTATGACGGTCAGGGCTTCATGGTTCGCAAGGGCCTCAACGTGAAGTCGGCACTCGAACTCTCCGGTGCCGCCGTTTGCGTCCAGGCCGGCACAACGACGGAACTGAACCTCGCCGACTACTTCAAGTCGAACAACCTTCAGTACAATCCGGTCGTTTTCGAGAAGCTCGAAGAAGTCAACGCTGCCTATGACGCCGGTCGTTGCGACGTCTACACGACCGACCAGTCCGGCCTCTACTCGCTGCGTCTGACGCTGAAGAATCCCGACGAGCATATGGTTCTTCCGGAAATCATCTCGAAGGAGCCCCTTGGACCAGCGGTTCGTCAGGGTGACGATCAGTGGTTCGACATCGTATCGTGGACGGCTTATGCCCTCGTCAATGCCGAAGAGTTCGGGATTACCCAGGCAAACGTCGATGAGATGAAGAACTCCGCAAACCCCGACATCAAGCGCTTCCTCGGCACAGAAGCCGATACGAAGATCGGCACCGACATGGGGCTTACCAACGAGTGGGCCTATAACATCGTCAAGGGCGTCGGAAACTACGGTGAAGTCTTCGACCGCAATGTCGGCAAAGGCAGCCCGCTCAAGATCGAGCGCGGCCTGAACGCATTGTGGAACAAGGGCGGCATCCAATACGCTCCGCCGGTCCGTTGACCGGCTAGCTACGACTTGGGAAGGCGGTTAGCCGCCTTCCCAAAATAAAGAAAAAAGCCCGAAAACGGGCTCATAGGGGATTAGGCTCGGCATGACGCAAGAGGCTGTGCACACGTCGCATGTGCTAAGCACTGGCTGGAGGTTCCAGTCGGTGATCTACGACCCGAGATTTCGGGGCATTTTCTTCCAAGTTCTGACCGTCGCGATCATCGTCGGATTCGTGTGGTGGATTGCCCATAACACGGCTCAGAATCTCGCGCGCTCCGGCACCGCCTCCGGCTTCGGCTTTTTGAGCGGGCGAGCCGGCTTCGACATCGGCCAGTCGCTGATCGATTACTCCAGCGATGCCACCTATCGCCGAGCCCTCGTGGTCGGCTTCCTGAATACCATTCTGGTTGCGGTCACCGGCATCATAACGGCCACGATTATCGGCTTCATCGTCGGTATCGGGCGCCTGTCGCATAACTGGCTGATCGCCAAGCTTTGCACGGTCTATGTCGAGGTCTTCCGCAACATCCCGCCGCTGCTCGTCATCTTCTTCTGGTATCAGGGCGTTCTTGCCGTCCTGCCAGGGGCGCGCGAATCGCTGCATCTACCGCTGAACATGTTCCTCAACAATCGGGGGCTCGCCTTCCCCAAGCCGATCTTCGGTGAAGGCATATGGGCGGTTGGCGTGGCACTCCTGATCGGGATCGTCGCAACCACGATCGTCGCACGCTGGGCGCACAAGCGTCAGGCAGCGACCGGCAAGCAATTCCATACGGTCTGGGTTTCCATCGGGCTGATCGTCGGCCTGCCGATATTGGCATTCCTCTTGGCCGGCATGCCGCTGTCGTTCGACGTACCCGTGGCCGGCAAGTTCAATCTGACCGGTGGCTCCGTCGTCGGGCCGGAATTCATGTCGTTGTTCCTGGCTCTGTCCTTTTATACGGCGGCGTTCATTGCTGAAATCGTCCGCGCTGGTATTCGCGGCGTCCCCAAGGGCCAGTCGGAAGCAGCAGGCGCGCTTGGGCTCCATCCATCAAGCATCACGCGCCTCGTTGTCATCCCGCAAGCGCTGCGCATCATCATTCCGCCGCTCACCAGCCAGTACCTGAACCTGACGAAGAACTCATCGCTGGCGATCGCCATCGGTTTCGCGGACCTCGTCGCCGTCGGCGGCACGATCCTCAACCAGACAGGCCAGGCGATCGAAGTCGTATTCATCTGGGCAATCGTCTACCTCGCGATCAGCTTCGTGACGTCGCTGCTCATGAACTGGTTCAACGCCAAGATGGCTCTGGTGGAGAGATAAGATGTCGGTATCCAGCCAATCCTTCGTCAGGACCGCCTTTATCGACCCGGCGCCAGCACCGCGCAGCGAAAGCGGCGCGTGGGCCTGGGTTCGCAAGAACCTGCTGGCAACGCCCAAGGACATTGTCCTGACCGTCATTGCTGTCACCTTCCTGGCGTGGGCGCTGCCGCATATGATCAACTGGCTGTTCATTCAGGCCGTCTGGAGCGGAACGGACCGCACGTTCTGCGCAACCGCCGTTCAGGGCGGCACTCAGCCGGACGGCTGGAGCGGCGCCTGCTGGGCATTCGTCAATGCAAAGCTCGACCAGTTCGTGTTCGGTCGATATCCCCTCGATGAGCGCTGGCGCCCGACAATCGTCGGGATCTTGTTCGTGCTGCTGCTCGCCCCCATGCTGGTCCCCAAGGCGCCGTTCAAGCGCCTCAACGCCATTCTGCTGTTTGCTGTCCTGCCGCTTCTTGCCTTCTGGCTGCTTTACGGCGGCTTCGGCCTCGAGATCGTCGACACGCCGCTCTGGGGCGGCCTGATGGTGACGCTGGTGCTGTCGTTCGTCGGCATTGCGGTGTCGCTGCCGTTCGGTATCATTCTGGCGCTCGGTCGACGCTCGAATATGCCTGTCATCAAGATGGTCTGCGTCGCCTTCATCGAAATCATTCGCGGCATCCCACTGATTACGGTGCTCTTCATGGCAAGCGTAATGCTGCCGCTCTTCTTGCCGGCCGGCTATACCATCGACAAGCTCTTGCGCGCGCTAATCGGTGTGGCGATCTTTGCCTCCGCTTATATGGCCGAGGTCATCCGCGGCGGCCTGCAGGCGATCCCGAAGGGCCAGTCCGAGGGTGCCGATTCGCTCGGGCTCGGCTACTGGCAGAAAATGCGGCTGGTCATCCTGCCACAGGCGATCAAGCTGGTCATCCCCGGTATCGTCAACACCTTCATCGGCATGTTCAAGGACACCTCGCTGGTATCGATCATCGGCATGTTCGATCTGCTTGGCATTGTCCGGTTCAACTTTACCGACGCCAATTGGGCAAGCGCAGTGACGCCGTTGACCGGGCTGATTTTTGCTGGCTTCGTTTTTTGGCTGTTCTGCTTCGGCATGTCGCGCTATTCAGGCTTTATGGAACGCTATCTCGATACCGGCCACAAACGATAAAAGATCAAGGGAACGAACACATGGCTGAGGCTCAACCTAAGAAGATGACCGTTTCGGCAACGGACGTTGCCGTCGACATCATCGGCATGAACAAGTGGTACGGCGATTTTCACGTGCTGCGCGACATCAATCTGAAGGTGATGCGCGGCGAGCGCATCGTCATTGCCGGCCCCTCCGGCTCCGGCAAGTCGACGATGATCCGTTGCATCAACCGTCTGGAGGAACACCAGAAGGGCCAGATCATCGTTGATGGCGTCGAACTCACCAACGACCTGAAGAAGATCGATGAAGTGCGCCGCGAAGTCGGCATGGTCTTCCAGCACTTCAACCTCTTCCCACATTTGACCATTCTGGAAAACTGCACGCTTGCACCGATCTGGGTGCGCAAGATGCCGAAGAAGCAGGCGGAAGAGATCGCCATGCACTTCCTGAAGCGCGTCAAGATCCCGGAGCAGGCCAACAAGTATCCGGGCCAGCTCTCTGGCGGTCAGCAGCAGCGTGTGGCGATCGCTCGTTCTCTCTGCATGAACCCGAAGATCATGCTTTTCGACGAGCCGACGTCGGCGCTCGACCCTGAGATGATCAAGGAAGTTCTGGAGACCATGGTCGGACTTGCTGAGGAAGGAATGACCATGCTCTGCGTGACGCACGAAATGGGCTTTGCGCGTCAGGTCGCCAACCGTGTTATCTTCATGGACCAGGGGCAGATCGTCGAGCAGAATTCGCCGGCAGAGTTCTTCGACAATCCGCAGCACGAGCGCACCAAGCTCTTCCTCAGCCAGATCTTGCACTAGGCCGATTTGGCGAGCACCCAATTCAAGGCCGTCGGAGTTTCCGGCGGCCTTTTCGTTTCAGGGGCGTTTGTGGCGGTTCAGTTTGAGCACCAAGCACCGTATCCCGACAAGTAGAAGGCCCCGAAAACGGAGCCTTTCGAGATCAGGAATGGATCCATTAGCCCTTCAGCTTAGCGTTGCAGAGGCTGTAGAAGCCGCCGCCCTTCTGGATCCACTTCAGACCATTGAGCGTATTGGCGTCCTTGTTCTGGTGATAGGCGTCGACGCAGGTGTGCATCCGGCCCTTGCCGGGCGTTTCCTTCGCATACTTCGGTGCAATGGCTGTCGGGAACGAAACGCCCTTGGGCGCCGTCATTGTCGGCTTTGCCGGTTCTTCGCCGCTATTGAGCGTGACATCCGGCTCCGCGGTCGCATCCGGACCGCACTGCGCCTTGCGGAAATCATTCCACTTCATGTCCTTTGCAGAACCGTCAGCCTGGGCAGCCTTATACTTTGCGCTGCATTCCTTCATGCTCAGTGCCGAGGACGGCGTTGCAAACGCCAGCGCCCCGAGCAGGGAAACGGATGCAAGAATAGTCACATGCTTCATCATGATCTTTCCTCCACGCCTCTAGGGGCTAGCGAACTATCGATCTCGCCATTTTTCTTGTCAACGCGACAATTGGCGCAACCAGCGCGTTAATTTTGTTCAACGATCACGCTCGCCTTCTGCAGACGGAACAGTTTGCCCGCAATGCCACAGTGTTGTTTTCGCGGCAAATGCTGGCAGTGGTATGGTGCCGGCTGCACGACATGGGGGATCCGGTCGGCGCCGGCAGGCACGTCAAGGAGTCACTCTCTGCGGACGGAACCTGGCTGGTCGTCGAACCCTTCTCGCATGACTGCCTGAAGGACAACCTCAATCCGGTCGGTCGCGTCTACTACGGTGCGTCGACGATGATCTGCACCCTGGCATCGCTCTCGCAGGAGGTTGAACTCGGCGCACAGGCGAAACAAAGCTACGGAAAGTCGCCCTCGCTGCCGGCTTCAAGCATTTCCGCCGCGCCACGGAAACACCATTCAACATGGTCTTCGAGGTGCGAGCCTGAGGAAGTTGCGTCATTGACGACGCGTCTGACGCTGGCCGGTCGCGTCCACCGAAACTTTCCACAGGGCCGTCGACAGCTTGTGGAACAATAAATAACATAGCGATATCAAAGTGATAATCGCGACGCACGAAGCGCCTAAAGCTCGAAGCAAAGAAAAATTCGCGTCATGGTGATTTTTTCTTGTTTTGCCGCTTGCGGGATTCAAAGTGCCTGACTATAAGGGCG
>NZ_AKKA01000024.1 GCF_000282035.1 Rhizobium sp. CF122 | reverse complement strand
CGGCAGCCAAAGCCGCATCCCGCTGGGCCTGGTCTTCCAGGCGGATGACCGCATGTTCATGCTGCGCCAGTTTCTGCTCCGCATCCTTGGCGCGCTTCTGCAGCAGGCTCACGTCCTGGCGAAGATTGTCGCGTTCTATGCGGGCTGCGTTTGCCTTGAATGTCACGCTCTCGATTTCGGTCTCGCGCGCTGCCAAGTCGATCTTGAGGTTGTCGGCCTGCTCCGCGAGCTTGTTGAGGCGCGTGCGAAGGGCGTCGAGCTCGCCTTCCTTGGCGGCGCTTGCCTGCTCGGCGATGTGAAGGCTCGTTTTCAGCTGGCTGATGTAGTTCTCGTCCTTGCGCAGGTGCGAGCGCTGTTCGGCGGCTTCGACACTCATATCGCTGATTTGGGCCTGCAGTCCGCCGATCTCGGCGGCAAACCGTCCTGCGTCGAGCGCCAGCGCGTCATGCTTCAACTGCAGCGCCAGCGACTTTTCGCGTTCGCGCACCAGGTGCTGTGTCGTCTTGGCGTTCTCGGCGGCATAGAGGGCTCGGACCATGTCCTTTTGCGCGCGCACTTCCTGCGGGCTGAGCGGCATGGTCGCGCGCATCCGGTTTTCCGTGTACCAGACGATGCGGCGGTGGACAGCAGGCGACACTAGGAAGACGAGGAACGCCGCTGTCAGGAAGCCCAATCCGAACAAGAGAGCATATTCGATCACGGCGTGGCCACGGCTTCCAGAAGTTGATTTGCGTCAGGACCAATGATTAAGCGGACCTGACGCGTAGAGCAAGTGGCGGAAAGGTAACGGCGAGCGAGAGTTCGCTGGCGTCGATGGAAATCAGAAGGGATTCCAGGTCGGGTTCGGCGTGACCTTGAGGTAGCCGACATTCAGTCCAAGGCGCGCGCCGATGCCGGTGCGGATCGGTACCACGAGCACGTTGTCGTTCTTGAGAAGCGTCATGCCGAAGCCGGCGATGACGAAGGCCTGACCGCTGACGCCGCCGAAGCGTGCGTAGATGGCCTCGGTCGAGGGTAGGTCGTACACGAGCATCATGACGCGCGTGCCTTGGCCACCATAATCAATGCCGAGCGACGGACCCTGCCAGTAGAGCGGATGTTCGCCGGCATTCTTTGTATTCAACTGACCTTCACCATAGGTGAGGCCGGCGATAAACGCGCCGGAGCCTTCCTGGCCGAGAATGTAACCGTTCGGAAGGCCGTATTTCTGAAAGGCCGCTTCGATCACCTTGGCAAGGCCGCCACTGGTCGAGCCGAAGAACGAGTGCCCGGCGTCGACGATTTCCTGCATCGAATACTGGCCGCCGTTGGATTGCTGCTGCGCCGCTGCCTGAGTTGGAACAAGGATGAGAGGCGAGAGGGTCAGCGCAACAAAGAGCCGGCAGATGGCGGAAAATCTTCCGAGGAAATGGGAGCGCATGGTGTCATCCGTTCATCATGGTCGGTACGATGAGCCGTTTCCGGCGTTTGATTCATTTTGCGCGTATGGTCTTAACAATCGGTTTACCAAATATGGTGTCATTATGGCGCCGAGTACGGCCGCAAACCTCGCGCAATTTTGATGCGCAAGATAGACGGCGGAATGACCCTGCCGCCCTGGAGACGATGATGTCGAAGAACCCGAACCTTACCCTGACCGGCCCCGACCTGGCGGCGCTTTTGTGCAGCCGCGTCTGCCATGACGTCATCTCGCCGGTCGGCGCAATCAACAACGGTCTGGAGCTTCTGGACGAGGGCGGCGCCGATGCCGATGCAATGGATCTTATCAGGACAAGCGCGCTCAACGCCTCGGTCCGTCTGAAGTTTGCCCGGCTTGCCTTTGGTGCCTCCGGATCGGTCGGGGCTTCGATCGATACCGGTGAAGCCGAACGTGCGGCGAAGGATTTCGCGGCCGCCGAGAAGAAGACCGAGGTCATCTGGAGCGGTCCGCGCGCGATTATCGCCAAGAACCGAGTCAAGTTGCTGCTCAATCTGTTTCTGGTGGCCTATTCGTCGATTCCACGTGGCGGCATCATTGAAGTCACGCTTGAGAACCCCGAGCTTGACGCAAAATTCAAGATCGTCGCGAAGGGCAAACTCATGCGCCTGCCGCCGAAATTCGTGGAGATTTCGACAGGGGAGATCGAAGAGGCCATCGATGCCCACTCGATCCAGCCTTACTATACGGTGCTGCTTGCCGCCGAATGCGGCATGGAGCTCGGCCACAATGCGACCACAGAAGAACTGACATTTACCGCTGACGTCGTCGCCGCCTGAGGGAAGCCTCGACGGCGATTCGCTCGCTGAGGTAATAAATCCTTAGCCTAATGTTTCTATCCTTGGCCGGTAAGACGCCAGCCGGGATAGAAGCTGGAGGAAGGAGCCGCCGTGCAGAGGTTTATGATCGCCGACTCGTCGGATGTCGTTCGGAAAGTGGGGAAGCGTATCCTTTCTGAGCTCGACTTCATGGTCAGTGAAGCCTCGAGTGCCGTCGAAGCTCTCGCCAATTGCCAGGTTCAACTCCCCGAATACCTCATCGTCGATTCCGGTATGGACAACGCGCTCGAGTTGATTTCGACCATTCGCGGCATGGAAGGCGGCAAGGAGGTCAAGATCTACTATTGCGTGGTTGAGGCCGACCTCAAGAAGCTGATGATGGGCAAGCGGGCAGGGGCTACCGACTTTCTGCTCAAGCCGTTCGACCGCAAGATTCTGACGGCCGTTTTCGGTAACCGCGCTATCGCCGCGTAGTCGCCAACATCTGCCAGCCGATCAAGGCCGCCCCTGGGCGGTTTTTCTACGTGTCGAAAAATAGACGCTATATTGAAAACAGAAATCCCGCCACAAGGGACGGGATTTCTTTGATCTTGGCAAAGGGGATGAAACGTCAGGCGGTTTCGGCGTACTCGGCGCCATCGGGCTCGCGCAGAACGTAGCCGCGGCCCCAGACGGTTTCGATGTAGTTCGCGCCGCCGGCAGCATTTGCGAGCTTCTTGCGCAGCTTGCAGATGAAGACGTCGATGATCTTCAGTTCCGGCTCGTCCATACCGCCATAGAGGTGGTTCAGGAACATTTCCTTGGTGAGCGTGGTACCCTTGCGAAGCGAAAGCAGCTCCAGCATCTGGTATTCCTTGCCCGTCAGGTGCACGCGCTGGCCACCGACTTCGACGGTCTTGGCGTCGAGGTTGACGATCAGTTCGCCGGTCATGATGACCGACTGGGCATGACCCTTGGAGCGACGGACGATCGCGTGGATGCGCGCGACCAGCTCGTCCTTATGGAACGGCTTGGTCATGTAGTCGTCGGCGCCGAAACCGAGACCGCGAACCTTGTCTTCAATACCGGCCATACCGGACAGAATCAGGATCGGTGTCTTGACCTTGGACAGGCGGAGAGTGCGGAGCACTTCGTATCCGGACATGTCGGGAAGGTTCAAATCGAGAAGGATGATGTCGTAATCATACAACTTCCCGAGATCCACGCCTTCTTCACCGAGATCGGTGGTGTAGACGTTAAAACTTTCTGATTTGAGCATCAATTCGATGCTCTGCGCTGTCGCGCTATCATCTTCGATGAGTAGTACCCGCATTCTTATCCCCTTTACCGCCGCCGAAAGGTGGTCTGGCCCCCTACGCGATACCGAATATGTCACTGCGTGATTTGGAAGCTGCCACGAAATGGTTAACAAATTCTGATTCCCTCTGGCAAGAGGTAACGAATTTATTAAATATTTTGTCCATTCCGCTGTTTTCCAACGAGAATTCGCAAAGCCAGGTTCTTAAGTATTACATTAAGAACGGCCGGTAAGCGATTCATTCGACTCACCAATGAACCGGTATCGGAAATCGCGTAGTTGTGTTTACCGACCCTTAAATCATCGGCACTATCATTAACGATGCCCGTAAACGAAAGGTTACCAGCGGTAGGTTTTTGTTAATACCGACGGAAATTTTTTTGGCAGGCCGCGTGAAAGCGGCTCGCAAGGGCGGTTTAAGTGGAACAGGGGTCTCGCATCACTGGAGTAATGCGTATGAAGTCGCGTGAGAGCCTAGTTCGCCTGAAGGAGTTTCAGGTGAACGAAAAACGTCGCCAACTGCAGCAATTGCAGATGATGATGTCCGAATTTGAGCGGATGACGAAAGATCTGGAGAGCCAGATCGTCGTCGAAGAAAAGAAGTCCGGCATTTCCGACCCGAATCACTTCGCCTATCCGACTTTCGCGAAGGCAGCTCGCCAACGCGCGGATAATCTTCAGGTCTCGATCAAGGAACTGAAGATGCAGGAAGAGTCGCTGGAACAGGCGCTCGAAGAGATGCAGGCGGAATACGCACGTGCAGCCGCGCTGGAAGAGCGCGACGGCGCAGTCCGGGCAAGAGCCTAGGGGCAGGAAACGGGCGCCGTTTGGCGCTTGGGCATCGCCTCGGAAAAAAGCCATGCATGATGGGCTGTCGCGTCCGTCATACATGGCTTTTGGCGTTGTGTGGCTGCTAGCCGTTGACGACGTCGCGCCACTCCTCGTGGCGTTGTGATTGCGCCTTGAAGAACGGGCATAGCGGGAAGATCTTCCATCCCCCCTTGCGTGCTTCCTCCACCGCATGCAGAGCAAGTGCCTGACCAACGCCTTTGCCGCGCAGCGCATCGGGAACGCCGGTGTGGTCAATAATGACGAGCTTCGGCGAGGTGCGGGAGTAGGTCATTTCGGCCTGGTGGCCTTCCACCTCTGCAACATAGCGGCCGCCGGAGGGGTTCTCTTCGTTCTTGATGTCCATTGCCATTCCTCATCAACATTTCGCTGTTGGTGGAAATTGGCATGTCATCTCGGCCGCGCCAAGCCGGCCGATGAGGACACAGTGTTCGATGAGACGAGGTGGGGAGGTTGCCTCACCGATCGAGTTCCTGCCGAGTGGTCAATGGGGCGGAACTCGTGGTGAAACTTGTGGCAGCTGGCGGAAGTAGGGCATCTACTGGCTGCGTCAACGACTTCGGGCCGTTTGTCTATCCCCCTCAGGAAATGCAAGCGGCCCGAAATGAAGAATTCGTTGCCCAGGAAGGGCTTGTCAGTGGCGATACTGCTGGATGCGCGTGGTGCGCAAACCGGCAAGGCCGTGGCTGTTGATGGAAGACTGCCAGGACAGAAACTCTTCAACAGTCAGCGTGTAACGCTCGCAGGCTTCTTCCAAGCTCAACAGGCCACCACGAACTGCCGCTACAACCTCTGCTTTGCGGCGGATAACCCAGCGCCTTGTATTCGGCGGCGGCAAATCCGCAATCGTCAGCGGGCTGCCATCGGGGCCGATGACATATTTTACTCGGGGACGTATCATTTCGGTCATTGGACTCTCTACACAACTCAAGACCACGGCAGCCACTCTAGCTTGTCACATTTAAGAATTGCCTAAGCGCATCGTAACACTTTGATAAGAAATTTAGGCGTCGGCTTTCCAAGAAGCGATTTGCGCCCACGCAGCCTTGCCCAACGTAAATCTGTGGTGAGCGCATAGGAGCCATGCGTAATGGTCGGTGGGCAATTGATAATGGCCAATTTATAAGCGCCGCAACATAGTTGTGAGCGCAAGAATTCGTCTCCGTTCTTACTGTAGTGTCCGGAATGACTAAGGCTGTTTGCTTCGTATCCTTTTGATACGGAGTCTTTTGCTTTTCCCGGACGCCGCGCGGCCCCTTTTGGGTCGGTAGATAAGGGAGCTGAGCGGAGTTAGCCGCCGAGGGACAAGAAAATGAAGAGACAAGAACGCGCCGTGCGGGACGGCGCGGACGATACTGTTTTTTTGCAGATCGCGTCTGGGCAGAAAATGTCAACAGAACGATTCAACGATTGCGTCGCTGAAATGGCAAGGGTGGCGGGGTTCAACCACTACTTGCTGGCTGAATTTCCACGTGGAGACCGCAGCAGCTTTGCCAGCAATCATCTTGTCAGCAACTGGCCACAAGAGCTCATCGATTTCTATGAGGAGGCTGACCTCTTCTATTGCTGCAAGCTTCTCGCCGCCCTCAAGAAGACGGCGATGCCGATCTTCTGCGACAAGGCGCCGTTCGAGAGTGCGGCGGCAAATCAGGAAAACCAGCGGCTGACGACACTCTTCAGAGGCCATGGCCTGAAGAACACGTTTGCGTTCGCGCTGCATGATATGCACTTGCGGCAGTACATATTCGCGTTCTCGGGTGATCGCGTGCGCCTCGCGCGTGCGGAAGCGATGGAGCAGGTTTTTCGAGGGATGGAATTCCTGGAGTTATACGGACAGCAGAAGCCTCCGCAGCAACCGACGGAAAGCCTAAGCAGCCGGGAAGTCGAATGCCTGCGCTGGTCGGCCGCGGGAAAGAGCAGCGAAGAGATCGCGATTATTCTTGATCTCTCCGCGCATACGGTCGTCGGATACTTGAAGAGCGCCATGCGAAAGCTCGATTCCGTCAATCGCATGCAGGCAATTGCCCGCGCATTCCGCTATCGACTGCTTTAGGCGTCCATCGATCTGACCTACAGCATGATTGCTGAAAGTTCGGTCTTTGTGGTTCCGAACTCATATTGCGGGCTGCCCTCATGCCCGAGTGCCGCCAGTCCCCTCATTCAGGAACGCCAGAGTGCTGGCCGTATGGCGTGCCGCACCGGCCGAGGCAGGGCCGGCAGCGGCTGCAAGTACCGTCGTACCGTTTGCGTCTACCACTGCAGCGTGCCCGGAGGAGGATAGTGTGCTTGCTGTCAGCAGTAGGAGGTAAAGACCGGTCTCTGGGATCAGCAGGCGGTCGCCGACGCCGCCGGCCGACCATGCAGTCTGAAAAAGCAGGGTTCCAGTTTCCGCCGTGGCAGACTTGTTCACCTTCAATTGGTGCCCATGGCCTGAATGAGTGAAGAGACTTGTGTCCGAAGCAACTTGTCAGGCGGTTGACGGTATCCGGCGGCGTATTGACGCCGATCATGGGAAGGGAATTGTCGTCATCGGGCGATATCGCACGCCACTCGCCGTTCGACGGGGCTATGCCCGCTGCAACGCGGATTTGGCACTGCCCCAGGAAATGAAGTTCGGGTTGGCGAAGTCGCTGTCATGCGCCTGTGAGATCTTCCCGTAGGTCAACGGCAGCCCGTCCAGCGTCAGGGTCGAGCCGCCCGCGGCGCGCAGCACGGCATCGCCGGCCGCCGTATCCCACTCCATCGTGCGCGTGAAGCGCGGATAGACGTCGGCCCGACCTTCGGCCAGCATGCAGAATTTCAGTGAAGAGCCGATGTTGGTGCATCGCGATATTGCGTTTGCCGCAAGAAAGACGTCCGTCTCGGGGCTGTTGTGCGATCTACTTGCCAACGCCGTCCGGTCGGTCGGTTGCGAGCGCACCTGGATGGCCGTCCGCTGACTCACTTGAAAATGGTCATCGACAAGGAGCTTTTCGGCCTTGTCGTTTTCGCCAACAAAGGCGACGCCGAGGGCAGGAGCATAGACAATCCCGGCGAGAGGGCGTCGGTCGCTGATGTAGGCGATATTCACGGTGAATTCGGGCCGCTTGTCGATAAATTCCCGAGTGCCGTCCAGCGGGTCTACAAGAAAGAATGATCTGCCGATCACAGGTATGTTGCCAGCTGCCACCGATTCTTCTGCAATGATTGGCGTGTTGGGGAAGGCTGCTTCAAGATGTCCGATGATGATGCGCTCGGCCCGCTCGTCCGCGATGGTGACCGGGCTGTTGTCTGCCTTCCTGGCCGTCGGGCATCCCTCCAGGTAAACCTGCATGATTGCCTTGCCCGCTTCCAGAGCGGCGCGCTCAAATGTTTCGAGCATTGCTCGCCTTCCGGATGTCACATGTCGCGCCTAGGTAAAGCGCCTTACCTTATATAGGCAATTCTTCCGGCTATGGGAATCGTATCCTGCGCAAGTCCGCTGTTCCTGTCCTGGTACGGGCACGGATCACATGCAAAGCAATTGCTTCCGGGGTGGAAATCCCAGCTGCGTGTACAGCCTGCGGCGCCTGATCGCGGGGGGAGTTTTGGGGCATCTGTGTCGTTTGCAGTCAAAAAGCGCTTTATTGGGCTCCGTGTGCCAAAAAAAGTGAATTCTTGATCGTAAAAAAGTCATTTTCACCAAAACGGCAAAGAACTTTGGGGCTTTGCGATTTTGCGCTTCCCTTTTGGTTTGAAAGCGGTATGAAATCCTTAATCAAGGGCTCGCTAAGGGCTCTAATAACAAGAGATGCTGGCTGAACCGGCTCGCATCCAGGGGAAATGACATATGGAATATTTTGTCCAGCAGCTCGTTAAT
The DNA here is from genome assembly GCF_000282035.1 of Rhizobium sp. CF122. Classification (GTDB taxonomy): domain Bacteria; phylum Pseudomonadota; class Alphaproteobacteria; order Rhizobiales; family Rhizobiaceae; genus Rhizobium. The sequence continues at coordinate 60,327 of NZ_AKKA01000024.1, read as the reverse complement.
GGGCTGACTCTTGGATCCATCTATGGCCTTGTGGCTATTGGCTATACGATGGTTTACGGCATTATCGGCATGATCAACTTCGCCCATGGCGATATCTTCATGCTTGGCGGTTTTGCCGGCCTTATTGTCTTTCTTGTCCTCACTTCCATGTTCGCAGGCCTTCCGGTTGCAGTTCTGCTCCTGGTTATGCTGCTCATTGCGATGCTGATGACGAGTTTGTGGAACTGGACGATCGAGCGCGTTGCCTATCGTCCGCTGCGCGGATCCTTCCGCCTCGCGCCGCTGATCACCGCGATCGGCATGTCGATCACGCTGTCGAACTTCATTCAGGTCACGCAAGGTCCGCGCAACAAGCCGATCCCGCCGCTGGTCAGCAGCGTTTACAATATCGCCGGCATCTCCGTTTCGCTGAAGCAGATCGTCATCATCGTGATCACGGCGGTGCTGCTGACGCTGTTTTGGTACCTCGTCAATCATACGTCCCTCGGACGCGCTCAGCGTGCAACCGAACAGGATCGTAAGATGGCGGCGTTGCTGGGCGTCAATGTCGATCAGACGATTTCCGTTACCTTCATCATGGGTGCGGCGCTCGCTGCGGTCGCAGGCACGATGTATCTGATGTATTATGGTGTCGTGAACTTCAACGACGGCTTCGTACCCGGTGTGAAGGCGTTCACCGCGGCTGTTCTTGGCGGCATCGGCTCCTTGCCGGGCGCTGTTCTCGGCGGACTGATGATCGGTCTCATCGAGTCGCTGTGGTCGGCTTACTTCACCATCGCGTACAAGGATGTGGCGACATTCGCCATCCTCGCTTTCGTGCTGATCTTCAAGCCGACAGGTATCCTGGGCCGGCCGGAAGTCGAGAAGGTTTAACGTCATGGAAAATGCTGTACGTTCCGCTGACAAGTCCGCAAACGCTGGACTTGTTCAGAAGGGTATTAAAGAAGCTCTGTTCGCGGCTCTCATCTCGTTCGGCATGTTCGTGCTCTACGTCGGCCTGAAGACCGACCAGAACATCAGCAACGAACTGATCATCGTCCAGCGCTGGGGCCTCCTTGCCATCTTCGTGGCGATTGCTGCCGTCGGTCGCTTCCTGACGGTCGTCTTCCTGAGGCCGCATCTCGATGCGCGCAAGTTGGCGAAGGCGCGTAGTGGCGAGCTTGATATCTCGACCGAAAAGGGCTTTTTCCACACGCATTTCTTGAAGATCGCGCTCATCGCGCTGTTGCTCTATCCGGCGTTTATCTATGCCGTCGCCGGTCCACAGGGCTCGCTGAAGTGGGTGGATAACTTTGGTATCCAGATCCTGATCTATGTGATGCTGGCCTGGGGACTGAACATCGTCGTCGGTCTCGCTGGCCTGCTCGATCTCGGCTACGTCGCCTTCTACGCGATCGGGGCGTATTCTTACGCGCTTCTATCCAGCTATTTCGGCCTGTCGTTCTGGGTGCTGCTGCCTCTGTCCGGTATTCTGGCCGCGCTGTGGGGTGTCATTCTGGGCTTCCCAGTTCTGCGACTGCGTGGTGACTATCTCGCGATCGTAACGCTGGCCTTCGGTGAAATCATTCGCCTGGTGATCATCAACTGGACGGATCTCACCAAGGGAACGTTCGGTATATCGGGCATTCCGAAGGCGACGCTTTTCGGCATTCCGTTCGATGCGAGCGCGGGCGGCTTTGCCAAGCTCTTCGGCCTGCCGATGTCATCGGCCTACTACAAGATCTTCCTTTTCTACCTGATCCTGGCCCTTTGCATGCTGACCGCCTATGTGACGATCCGCCTGCGCCGGATGCCGATCGGCCGTGCGTGGGAGGCCATGCGCGAAGACGAAATCGCCTGCCGCTCGCTCGGGATCAATACGGTGACGACGAAACTCACTGCCTTTGCGACGGGCGCCATGTTCGGTGGTTTCGCCGGCTCGTTCTTTGCGGCTCGTCAGGGCTTTGTTTCCCCCGAATCGTTCGTCTTCCTGGAATCTGCGGTTATTCTCGCCATCGTCGTTCTCGGCGGCATGGGCTCGCTGACGGGTATCGCGATTGCCGCAATCGTCATGGTCGGCGGCACGGAACTGCTGCGTGAGATGGCCTTCCTGAAGATGTTTTTCGGACCGGACTTCACGCCTGAGCTCTACCGCATGCTGCTGTTCGGTCTGGCAATGGTCGTCGTGATGCTGATCAAGCCGCGCGGCTTCGTGGGGTCGCGTGAACCGACAGCCTTCCTCAAGGAGCGCAAGGCAGTTTCCGGCAGCTTTACCAAGGAGGGCCATGGTTGATGAGCCCTCAGGGAACAAACATGACCAGCGATACTTTGCTCAAGGTCGAGCACCTGTCGATGAAGTTCGGCGGCCTGATGGCAATCAACGACTTCTCGTTCGAAGCCAAGCGGGGCGACATTACCGCGCTGATCGGCCCCAACGGTGCCGGCAAGACCACCGTGTTCAACTGCATCACTGGCTTCTACAAGCCGACGATGGGGATGATCACGCTGAAGCAGAAGGACGGCAAGGAGTTCCTGCTGGAACGCCTTCCGGACTTCCGGATCACCAAGGATGCAAGGGTCGCCCGCACGTTCCAGAACATCCGGTTGTTCTCCGGCCTGACGGTTCTCGAAAACCTGCTCGTCGCCCAGCACAACAAGCTGATGAAGGCGTCCGGGTTTACCGTGATGGGTCTGGTGGGCATCGGGCCGTATCGGGCTGAGGCGAAGAACGCCATCGAACTGGCGCGCCACTGGCTTGAGAAGGCCGATCTCATCGATCGCGCCGATGATCCGGCTGGCGATCTGCCCTACGGCGCTCAGCGCCGGCTCGAGATCGCGCGCGCCATGTGCACCGAACCGGAGCTTCTGTGCCTCGATGAGCCCGCCGCTGGCCTCAATCCCCGCGAGTCGGCTGCGCTGAACGCGCTGCTGCGCAGCATTCGTACTGACAGCGGCACGTCGATCCTGCTGATTGAGCACGACATGTCGGTGGTCATGGAAATTTCCGACCATGTCGTCGTGCTGGAATACGGTCAGAAGATTTCCGACGGCACGCCTGATGAAGTGAAGCACGACCCGCGGGTTATCGCAGCCTATCTCGGTGTCGAGGACGAGGAAGTGGAAGAAGTGATTGCAGCCGTAGAGAACCTCGAAGGAGGCTCGCACTGATGACTGGTCAGCTACTTCTGAAAGTTCAGGGCGTTGAAACCTATTACGGCAACATCCGGGCCTTGGCCGGAATCGATGTCGAGGTCCATCGCGGCGAGATCGTCAGCCTGATCGGCGCCAATGGCGCCGGAAAATCGACGCTGATGATGACGATCTGCGGAAGCCCGCAGGCGCGCAACGGCTCGGTGGTCTTCGATGGCCGCGACATCACGCGTCTACCGACACATGAGATCGCACGGCTGCGCATTGCGCAGTCGCCGGAAGGACGTCGTATTTTCCCGCGCATGACCGTCATGGAGAATCTCCAGATGGGTGCCGGCCTCGACAACCTGAAATACTTCAGCGAGGACGTCGAGAAGGTCTTCGCGATGTTCCCGCGCCTCAAGGAGCGCCAGGCCCAGCGCGGTGGCACACTTTCGGGCGGCGAGCAGCAGATGCTTTCGATCGGCCGCGCGCTGATGGCGCGTCCGAAGCTGCTGCTGCTGGACGAGCCGTCGCTTGGTCTTGCGCCGCTGATCGTCAAGGGCATTTTCGAGGCGATCAAGAAGTTGAACAAGGAAGAAGGGCTAACCGTCTTCCTCGTGGAGCAGAATGCCTTCGCAGCACTGCGCTTGTCGGACCGTGCCTATGTCATGGTCAACGGCAAGGTCACGATGAGCGGTTCCGGTGCGGAGCTGCTCGCGAATCCGGAAGTGCGTGCCGCCTATCTCGAAGGCGGACGGCATTGAGCATGACGAAGGGGAGACTTTGATATGCAGGGACTTTTCTTTGAAGGCGATACGGGCGTGCGCAGCGCCATTCGGCTTTTTGTCGTGCTGATTGGATTCTGGACGGCGTGGCGGGCCGGCAGAGCCGCGGCCGAGAGCTGGAGCGGCTATCCCCTGGTGATCGTCTATACGGTTCTGCTCGCCGGCGCGATGCAATTCCTGCATCACGCGCTGTTTAATGGACCAGTTCTCAGTCTCTTTTACTATGTGATCGACCTGGTCCTGCTTCTGATCTTCTCAACGGCCGGCTATCGCTATCGCCGGACCAACCAGATGGTCAACAACTACTACTGGCTATACGAAAAGACGTCCCCCTTCTCCTGGAAGGCAAAACATTGACAGCCGGTTGAATCTAGGGACAGATTGCCCCTCGGAGTAGAACAAGTTTCCTGGCGCAGTAAGGTGGGTAATGCGCTGGGTAGTGGAACGGAACCCGCTAGAAAATTGGGAGTAACAAAATGAAAAAGTCTCTCCTGTCGGCTGTAGCTCTGACGGCGATGGTCGCCTTCAGCGGCAACGCATGGGCCGACATCATCGTTGGCGTTGCTGGTCCGCTGACCGGCCCGAACGCTGCGTTCGGCGCTCAGCTCCAGAAGGGCGCAGAGCAGGCGGCCGCTGACATCAACGCGGCTGGCGGCATCAACGGCGAGCAGGTCAAGATCGTGCTCGGCGACGACGTCTCCGACCCGAAGCAGGGCATCTCGGTTGCGAACAAGTTCGCTGCTGACGGCGTCAAGTTCGTTATCGGCCACTTCAACTCGGGCGTTTCGATCCCGGCTTCCGAAGTCTACGCTGAAAACGGTATCCTCGAAATCACCCCGGCCGCTACGAACCCGAAGTTCACCGAGCGCGGTCTCTGGAACACGTTCCGTACTTGCGGCCGTGACGACCAGCAGGGCGCAATTGCCGGCAAGTATCTCGCCGACCACTTCAAGGACGCCAAGATCGCAGTCGTCCACGACAAGACGCCTTACGGCCAGGGTCTCGCTGACGAAACCAAGAAGTCTCTGAACGCTGCTGGCGTTACCGAAGCCATCTATGAAGGCATTAACGTTGGTGACAAGGATTTCTCGGCCCTGATCGCCAAGATGAAGGAAGCCGGCGTTTCGATCATCTATTGGGGTGGTCTCCACACCGAAGCTGGTTTGATCATCCGCCAGGCAGCCGACCAGGGCCTCAAGGCCACCCTGGTGTCCGGTGACGGTATCGTTTCGAACGAACTGGCATCGATTGCTGGCGACGCAGTCGCCGGTACGCTGAACACCTTCGGTCCCGATCCGACGCTGAACCCGGCCAACAAGGACCTCGTTGCGAAGTTCAAGGCCGCTGGCTTCAACCCGGAAGCTTACACGCTCTACTCCTACGCCGCGCTGCAGTCGATCGCTGGCGGTGCGAAGGCTGCCGGTTCGACGGACTCAGAAGCCGTTGCCGCTGCAATGAAGGCAAAGGGCCCGTTCCCGACCGTTCTCGGCGATATGTCCTTCGACGAAAAGGGCGACCCGAAGCTTCCCGGCTACATCATGTACGAGTGGAAGAAGGGTCCGGACGGCAAGTACAGCTACTTCCCGCAGGACGCCAAGTAAGGGGTCAGACCCACTTTGGTGCGGTTTCAGGAAGCCCGGTCGCAAGACCGGGCTTCTTCCGTTTGGCCCCTCGGTCCTTTTGCGCTACTGGCTAGAAAGCCAATCACAGCATCCGGAAGAAGTCACCATGTCCAAGCCACGCATTCTGGTCACGCGCCGCTGGCCCGCAGCGGTCGAAAGCATTCTCTTTGACCGTTTTGATACAACGCTGAATCTGGATGACGTCGCCATGAGCGGGGAGGCGTTGAGCGAGGCGCTGGCAGAGTACGATGCGGTTCTGCCTACTGTCTCCGACCGATTGCCGGCGGCTGTCTTCGACGGTGCGATGCCGCGCGCGCGCATACTCGGCAATTTCGGGGTCGGCTACAATCATATAGACACCAATGCAGCCAAGGATCGCGGGATCGTGGTGACAAACACTCCCGGCGTGCTGACGGACTGCACGGCTGACATCGCGATGCTGTTGCTGCTGACGGTCGCCCGGCGGGGTGGTGAGGGCGAGCGGCAGGTGCGTTCCGGTGAGTGGGCCGGTTGGTGCCCGACACACATGATCGGAACGAAGGTCACCGGCAAAACGGTCGGCATTATCGGCTTCGGGCGTATCGGCAAGGCGTTCGCACAGCGCTGTCATTTCGGTTTCGGCATGGACGTGGTCTTCTACAACAGGTCACCAGTCGATCCTGCTGAAGCGGCGCGCCACGGCGCGCGGCAATTGCAAACGGTCGAGGACGTATTGGCGCTATCCGATTTCGTTTCCCTGCATTGCCCCGGCGGCGCGGAAAACCGGCACCTGATGAATGCTGCGCGGCTTGCGACGATGAAGCCGGGCGCGTTCCTGATCAATACGGCGCGTGGCGATGTCGTCGATGAGGCCGCGTTGATTGCGGCTCTGCAGGACGGTGTCATCCGCGGTGCGGGGCTCGACGTCTACGCGGCCGAGCCAAACGTGCCTGATGCGCTAAGAGCCATGGAGAATGTCGTTCTACTGCCTCATCTCGGGAGCGCAACGGAGGAAACCCGTACGGCGATGGGGATGAAGGTGGTGGATAACGTAACCGCCTTCTTCGAAGGAAGGTCGCCGCCGGATCGCGTTGTTTGAGCTGTCGGCTCGATCTGCCGGATGGTGGGATCAGGTCTCGTGCAGGACATGAGCGGCCTTGACGGCGGCGGAGGCGCGGTTTTCGACGCCGAGCTTCACATAGATCTGTTCGAGATGCTTGTTTACGGTGCGCGCCGACAGGCCGAGAATCTCGCCGATATCGCGGTTGGCCTTGCCCTTCGCAATCCACAACAACACTTCGGATTCTCTCTGTGTTAGCGAGAAATGCCGGCGCAGCACCTCGTCATCGGCGCGCGCATTGTTTGCCGTCAGGCGAAACAGATATTCGTCAGCACCGATCGCGCCCAAAAAGGCAAGCTGAAGCACCTCCTTGCCGGCATGCGAAAGCGAGATCGCGCCGTCGCGAGCTGAGGCCGGGCGGGTTTTCATCCACTCGGCAATCTTAGTGACCACCGTGTCCATGGCGTCGTCTCTGTCCATTGCAGCGTTGACGAGGCGTGTTGCCTGTGGCGTCGACCAGTGAATGTCGCCGTCGCCCTTGACCGCAAGCAAATGCCGGCCGGCAGCGTCCAGCGCAACGCGCGCGCTCTGTGTCGAACGTGCGTTGCGCAGGTGGACACCGATCCGCGCTCGCAGCTCGTCGATATTGATCGGCTTCGTCAGGTAGTCGACGCCTCCGGATTCAAGAGCGCGAACGACATGCTCGGTTTCCGTCAGACCGGTCATGAAGATGACCGGTATCTGGCTGATTGCCGGGTTCGATTTGAGTTTCCTGCAAGTCTCAAAGCCGTCCATAGATGGCATGACCGCATCCAAGAGAATGAGGTCTGGGGTAATGCGCTCCACAATATTCAGCGCAGCCGAGCCCGATGTGGCGATCAGTACGGAGAAGCCGGACTGCTCCAGAGCATCGGTCAGGAACCCCAATGCTTCCGGCGAGTCATCCACCAGCAAAACGATATCGCGCGGGAGCTCAGCCAAGGGTTTCTACCTTCTCATCAAAACGGTGGAGGAAGTTCATGAGGCCATTCAGATCGAATGAGGCCGCATAGGAACGAAGCTCCTCTGTAAATGGCTGATTTGCCTCATCCTTGGCAAGGTCGGTGAGCTTTGCTTCGATGCCTCTGATGTAGCCGATCTCGGCGAGCCGCAACAATTCCTGGACGTGTGCAGGCCCCGGGCTGACCAACGGTTGTTCGCGCTTGACAGCGGGTGGCTGGACGTCCTCCGCATAGAGCCATTTCAAGCCGAGATGGAGCGCAAGCTTGTCCCGCAGCTGCCTGATGTCGACGGGTTTTCCGATCGCATCGTCGTGGCTGTCGTCACTGTCGCGGTGAGCTGCAGCGTCGCCGATATTGGCGGACAGCATGACGATCGGAGCGGTTTGTCCATTGGCCCGCAGGCGAGAAACGAGTTGCCAGCCATTCATGCCGGGCATCGAGATGTCGACGAGGAACAGATCGGGCTGAATGCCTTCGATCAAGGTTAGGCAGTCCGCCCCGCTCGCCGCCGTCAGGACGATGAAATCTAGTGGGGCAAGCACCTCGCGCATCATTTCGCGGTGATCCTCGTTATCGTCCACGACGACGATCGTGCGTCGAGGGCCGTTGTAACTGACGATCTTTTTTTCCTGCGGCGGGACGACCATTTCGCGAAGGACCGCTGAAAGCATGAGCCGAACCCGGAACACGGTTCCATGATCCTTCTCGCTGCTCACCGAGATTTCGCCGCCGAGCGTGTTGGTCAGCAGTTGCGTGATTGTCAGGCCAAGACCGAGGCCTGGCATCGGCCGGATGCTGTCGGCTTCTCCACGCTGGAACGGCTCGTAGATGCGGGTCAGATCCTTCTCGGCGATGCCGCGCCCGGTGTCGGTGACGGTGAAGGTCGCGACTTGGCTGCGATAGCCGACGTCGAAGGTGACGCTGCCCTCGTCCGTGAACTTGATGGCATTGGAAAGCAGGTTGACCAGAATCTGGCGGAGCCGCTTTTCGTCGGTGCGCACGAAATGGGGCAGGGCGGGCGAGCGGTCGTGATGGAAGGTCAGTCCCTTGGCTTGCGCCTGCGGGCGGAACATGTCGACGACCTGATCCAGGAAATCCTGGATGTTGATCTCATTGGAATAGACCTGCAGACGCCCGGCTTCGATCTTGGAAATATCGAGGAGGCCATCGATGAGGCCGGACAGATGCTCCGCGCTGCGGCGGATGACCTTGATCGAGGACTGGCGTGGAGCCGGGATCGTTTCGTCGCGCTCGAGAATCTGCGCGTAGCCGAGCACCGCGTTCAGGGGCGTGCGCAGTTCATGACTGAGACCGACCACATAGCGGCTCTTGGCCCGGTTGGCCGCCTCCGCCGTCTCCTTTGCGGTCTGCAAGGCGGCGTCAGTCTTCTTGTGGGCAGCGATTTCCTTCAACAGCAGCGTGTTTTGGCGGGACGACTCCTCTTCGGCTACCACGCGGCTGTCGTGCGCCAGGACATAGAACCAGCAGACGACGCCCGCAATCACGGCAAAGACGAAGAAGACGACGAGGATCGTTCCGTTGACGACCTCGGCGGTCTCAGGGGACGCTGAGGAAACCTGATGGGCGATCATCGCGAGGATGACGCCGACGGCCGTCAGCGCCAGCACGACGGCGATGCCGTAGCGACCGAGGCGGGTGGTCAGCTTCTCGACCACGGTTTCCGGCAGCACTGCCTTGGCGACCGTGCCGATCTGCGCGTTGAAGTGCGCCTTCGGCTTGCACATATCGTGGCAGCGGCTGTCGAGCGAACAGCAGAGCGAGCAGATCGGCGCCGCATAGGCCGGGCACCAGGCCATGTCTTCCGGCTCGAAGGGATGCTCGCAGACGGAGCAGGTGATGTTGGTGAGGTTCTTCCAGCTGTGGCGCGGCTTGCGGGCCAGATAGAACTGGCCTCTTGTCCCCCAGGCAATCAGGGGCGAAGCGATCAGCGCGACGACAAGTGTGATGTAGGGCGCCAGCGATGCGGCGATGGAGCCGAACACACCGAAATGCGCGATTAGCGCAATGCTAGCCGACAGTGTCATTGCGCCGAGGCCAACCGGGTTGATGTCGTAGAGGTGGGCGCGCTTGAATTCGATGCCGGGAGGGGCCAGGCCGAGCGGTTTGTTGATGAAGAGATCGGCCGAGATCGTGCAGAGCCAGGCCATGGCGATGATCGAGAAGATGCCGAGCGTTTCCTCGAGCAGCTTGTAGATGCCGAGTTCCATCAGCAGAAGGGCGATCGCGACGTTGAAGACGAGCCAGATGACGCGACCGGGATGGCTATGCGTGAGGCGGGAGAAGAAGTTCGACCAGGCGAGCGACCCCGCATAGGCGTTCATCACATTGATCTTCAACTGCGAGACCACCACGAAGGCCGCCATCAGCAAAAGCGCGGCATTGTGCCAGGGGATCATGTAACCGAAGGCCGTCAGGTACATCTGGGCCGGATCGGCGGCACGATCGACCGGCACGCCCGAAGCGAAGGTGAGTACGACGAGGAAGGAGCCCGCAAGCAGCTTCGGCGCCCCGATAATCACCCAGCCGGGACCGGCCAGAAACACCGCGAGCCGGTGGCGCCAGTTGCGCTGCTTTTCCGGCGGCAGAAAGCGCAGGAAGTCGGCCTGTTCGCCGATCTGCGACATCAGCGCCAGGATGACGGCCGAGGCGGCACCGAACTCGACGAGATCGAACGGTGCTACGGTGCCCGGCGGCCCGGAAGCATGGCGGATACCGGCAAAGGCGCGCCAGAGATCGAACTTCTCCCAATCCATCACGGCGATGAAGAGGAAGGGCAAAACGTTGAGGACGATCCAGAAAGGCTGAGTAAGCAATTGGAACCGGCTGATCAGCCGGACGCCGTGCGTGACCAGCGGAATGACCATGACGGCGCTGATGATGTAACCGATCCATAGCGGGATTCCGAGCGTCAGCTCCAGCGCGCCGGACATGATCGATGCCTCGATCGCAAACAACATGAAGGTGAAGCTGGCATAGATCAGGGATGTGACCGTCGAGCCGATATAGCCGAAGCTTGCGCCGCGGGTGAGCAGATCGATATCGACGCCGTGGCGGATCGCATAGCGGCTGATCGGCAGGCCGATGGCGAGCATGGCGATGCTGGCGACGACAATGGCGAAAAAGGCGTTGGTCGTACCGTAAGAAAGGGTGATCGCACCGCCGATCGCTTCCAGCGCCAGGAAAGAGATGGCGCCGATCGCCGTCTGCGAGATGCGCTGCGACGAGAACTGCCGGGCGCTCTTTGCGGTAAAGCGCAGCGCGTAGTCTTCCAGCGTCTGGTTCGCCACCCAGCGATTGTATTCGCGCCTGACCGGAATGATGCGTTGCCGCGCTGCCATGCCTTGGTGCCAGCCCCTTTGTTCCCCTTGTCATGCGTTCGTAACACGGAACGACACGAGGCTTAAGAGTGCCGTGCAGCGCAAAACTGCACATTTCGCCCCGTCCACTACGTCATATTACGTATACGCTTTCGCAGTGCAGCACCGGATAGTCCCTTAAGCAACAGTTAACTGCCGGTTTCGGCCTGTTGTCCAACAAGAAGAGGGGATCAACCAGATGAATCTCAAGTCCTATATCACGGGCGCCGCACTCGGCGCCGTCCTGTCGGCCACGGCCGCTTTCCATGGAGCCGTTGCGGCTGACGACACCATCAAGGTCGGCGTTCTGCATTCGCTGTCCGGCACGATGGCGATCTCCGAAACGACGCTGAAGGACGCCATGCTGATGCTCATCGACGAGCAGAACAAGAAGGGCGGCCTTCTCGGCAAGAAGCTCGAAGCTGTCGTCGTCGACCCGGCTTCCGACTGGCCGCTGTTTGCCGAAAAGGCACGCGAACTGATCGAAAAGGACAAGGTTGCGGCCGTCTTCGGTTGCTGGACGTCCTCGTCGCGCAAGTCGGTTCTGCCTGTATTCGAAGAGCTCAACTCGATCCTCTTCTACCCAGTCCAGTATGAAGGCGAAGAGTCTTCGCGCAACATCTTCTACACGGGTGCTGCTCCGAACCAGCAGGCGATCCCTGCGGTCGACTACCTGATGGAAAAGGAAGGCGTTAAGCGCTTCGTTCTCGAAGGCACCGACTACGTCTATCCGCGCACGACGAACAAGATTCTGGAAGCCTATCTCGAATCCAAGGGAATTCCGAAGGAAGACATCATCATCAACTACACGCCGTTCGGCTTCTCCGATTGGCAGACGGAAGTGAAGAAGATCAAGGAATTCGGTTCCGCTGGCAAGAAGACGGCCGTGGTCTCGACCATCAACGGTGACGCGAACGTTCCGTTCTACAAGGAACTCGGCAACCAGGGCATCAAGGCAACCGATATCCCGGTCGTCGCCTTCTCGGTCGGTGAAGAAGAGCTTGCCGGTCTCGACACCAAGCCGCTCGTCGGCCACCTCGCTGCTTGGAACTACTTCGAGTCGGTCGAAAGCCCGGCCAACAAGAAGTTTATCAAGCAGTGGCACGAGTTCACCAAGAACGACAAGCGCGTGACGAACGACCCGATGGAAGCCGCCTATATCGGCTTCAACGCCTGGGTTAAGGCTGTTCAGGCTGCCGGCACGACCGACACGGATAAGGTTCTCGACACGATCATCGGCACCACCGTTCCGAACCTGTCGGGCGGCTATGCGACCGTTATGCCGAACCACCACATCACGAAGCCGGTGCTGATCGGCGAAATCCAGGGCGACGGCCAGTTCGAAATCGTTCAGCAGACCCCGGCGGTCGTCGGCGACGAATGGTCCGACTACCTGCCCGACTCCAAGGACCTGATCTCCGATTGGCGCAAGCCAATGAACTGCGGCAACTTCAATGTTGCCTCGGGCAAGTGCGGCGGCAAGGGCTCCTGAGTGCGTTCCACCCCGTCACTCTGACGCCTGAAGACTTCCGCCCGGTCTCTCCTGTCCGGGCGGAAGGTCCATCTCCGAAGCGCAGCCTTGATGCTTCGGACGGCGCCGGTTCCACGGTTAGGATCGATGCCGATTTGAAGGCTTAATTTTCTCGCTTGCGCCGGAAGGCCAACGATAACCGAGGCAACAAAGCCGATGTATCGCGCCATCAAGATTTTGCTTTTGACCCTATGCCTGGCAGTGCCGGCTTTTGCGACTGCGCTCAAAGCGCAGGAAGATATTCATCCGCTTATCGATGCGCTTGGCGTCGGCGATTTCCCTGAGCGCGAAGCCGCGATCAAGGCACTGGTCGCCTCCAAGGACCCGCGTGTCGGTGAGATTCTGCAGCTGCTGAGCGACGGCCAGCTTTACGTGAATTCCGAGACCGGCGGCCCTGTGCTGGTGCAGGGCGGCGCCGAGGATGAGCCGACCTACGCCGACCCGATTTCCGGTGAGGTCGTCTCCGACGTTGATCCGGATTACATGTCCAAGGTCAAGATCAACAATTCGTTGCGCACGGTGATTGCCACCGCTACGAGCCAGCTGACGCTGCTGAGCCCGGATCGCGGCGCGCGGCTTGCGGCGGCTCAAGGATTGCTCAAGGACGCCGATCCAGCAAACCTTGATCTTCTCACCTCGGCGCTGGCCGAAGAGAAGGACGCCGAAGTTAGGAATGCGATGGAAGCGGCGCGCGCCGTTATGGTGGCGAAGAGCGACGTCAGCGCCGAAGAGAAAAAGGCTGCGATCGATACGGTCGCGGCGCGCGGTGGGCGCGATGCGCTGACCATCCTGAATTCGGCGATGGCGACCGCGCCTGACGAACTGAAGGGCGCCATCCAGACCCATATCAATGCGATCAACCGCAGCCTCGCCCTTTGGGATGTCGGGCAGAATGTATGGTACGGGTTATCGCTCGGGTCGGTGTTGCTGCTCGCGGCGATCGGCCTTGCCATCACCTTCGGCGTCATGGGCGTCATCAACATGGCGCACGGCGAAATGGTGATGATCGGTGCCTACACGACCTACGTCGTGCAGGAGTACATCAGCTCCGCATTTCCGCAACTTGGAAACTACTCGCTGGCCTTCTCCGTTCCCGCGGCCTTCCTCTTCACTGGCTTCGTCGGCCTCGTCATCGAGCGCGTCGTCATCCGCTATCTCTACGGCCGCCCGCTCGAAACGCTGCTCGCCACCTGGGGCGTGTCGCTGATCCTGCAGCAGGCGGTGCGGACAATCTTCGGCCCGACCAACCGCGAGGTGCGCAATCCGAGCTGGATGTCCGGCGCATTCGAACTGGGCGGTCTCTCGATCACCTGGAATCGTCTCTGGATCATCGTCTTCTCGATGGTGGTGTTCTTTGCGCTGCTTGTTCTCTTGAAGCGCTCGGCATTCGGATTGCAGATGCGCGCGGTTACTCAGAACCGCCGCATGGCGTCGTCGATGGGCATCCGTACCGGTTGGGTCGACGCATTTACCTTTGCGCTGGGTTCCGGCATTGCCGGCATCGCTGGCGTCGCACTCTCGCAGATCGACAACGTGTCGCCGAACCTCGGCCAGAGCTACATCATCGACAGCTTCATGGTCGTGGTCTTCGGCGGAGTCGGCAATCTCTGGGGCACTCTTGTCGGTGCCCTGTCGCTCGGCGTCCTCAACAAGTTCCTCGAGCCCTTCGCTGGCGCCGTGCTCGGCAAGATCCTGGTGCTCGTTCTCATCATTCTCTTCATCCAGAAGCGTCCGCGCGGGCTCTTCGCACTTAAAGGAAGGGCGGTGGAAGCATGATTACGGCCTTTCTGCTCCGGTCTCTCGACCGCAAGATCATCGCTGCGATCGTCATTCTGCTCGCGGTCGCCGTGCTGGTGCCCGCGCTCAACTTGATGACCGCACCGACCAACCGCCTGCATATCCCGACCTACATCATGGCGCTGTTTGGCAAATACCTGACCTATGCGCTGCTGGCACTGGCGCTCGACCTGGTCTGGGGCTTCTGCGGAATCCTCTCGCTTGGGCACGGTGCTTTCTTCGCGCTCGGCGGCTATGCGATGGGCATGTATCTGATGCGGCAGATCGGCTCGCGCGGCGTCTACGGTGACCCTGTTCTGCCCGATTTCATGGTGTTCCTGAACTGGAAGGAACTGCCTTGGTTCTGGTACGGCTTCGACAAGTTCTGGTTTGCAGCGCTGATGGTTCTGCTGGTGCCCGGCCTGCTTGCCTTCGTCTTCGGTTGGTTTGCGTTCCGCTCGCGCGTCAACGGTGTCTATCTCTCGATCATTACGCAGGCGATGACCTACGCGCTGCTGCTTGCCTTCTTCCGCAACGACATGGGCTTCGGCGGCAACAACGGCATGACCGACTTCAAGGAGATTGTCGGTTACAGCGTGCAGGCCGATGGCACGCGCGCAGCGCTCTTTGCTGCGACCGCCATCTTCCTGGCGTTGTCGCTCTTGATCGCCTCCGCCATCGTGCGCTCGAAGTTTGGCAAGGTGCTTGTCGGCGTACGCGATGCGGAAAGCCGTACGCGCTTTCTCGGCTACCGCGTCGAACACTTCAAGCTCTTCACCTTCGTCGTCTCGGCGATGATGGCCGGCATCGCCGGGGCGCTCTATGTGCCGCAGGTCGGGATTATCAACCCTGGCGAATTTGCTCCTGCGAACTCGATCGAGGTTGTCATCTGGACGGCGGTCGGTGGACGTTCGACGCTAATTGGCCCGATCATTGGCGCCATTCTCGTCAACGGCGGCAAAACCATCTTTACCGGCCTGTTTCCGGAATTCTGGCTGTTCGCGCTTGGCGGTCTCTTCGTGCTCGTCACGCTGTTCCTGCCGAAGGGCATCGTCGGCACGATCGGCCAGTATCTGTCACGCCGCAAGCCGAATATGGAGGCCACACCGCCCGCGCTTCAGGAAGAGGGCGTCGACGCAAAAATCCAGCCGGCGGAGTGAGCGATCATGATCCCTGATGTCAAACCAATCAGCGTTCTCTATCTCAACAACGTCTCGGTTTCCTTCGACGGCTTCAAGGCGCTGAATTCGCTCTCGATCGTCATCGAACCCGGCGAACTGCGCGCCATCATCGGCCCGAACGGCGCCGGCAAGACGACGATGATGGACATCATCACCGGCAAGACCCGACCGGACGAAGGCGAAGTGTACTTCAACGGCGACGTGGACCTGACGAAGAGAGACGAGGCCGATATCGCCCAGCTCGGGATCGGCCGCAAGTTTCAGAAGCCGACGGTCTTCGAAAGCCACACGGTATGGGACAATCTGGAACTGGCGCTGAACCGCAAGCGCGGCGTCTTTGCGACGCTGTTCTATCGGCTCTCCGCCGACGACAAGGCACGTATCGAGGAGATCCTTGAAACGGTGCGGCTGACGCATCGGCGTGACGAGCTGGCTGCCAATCTCTCGCACGGCCAGAAGCAGTGGCTGGAGATCGGCATGCTTCTGGCGCAGGAGCCGAAGCTGCTCCTGGTCGACGAGCCGGTCGCCGGCATGACAGACGCCGAGACAACGGAAACCGCGATCCTGCTCAAGGAGATTGCCAAGACGCGCTCGGTGGTCGTCGTCGAGCACGACATGGGCTTCATTCGCGAACTGGGCGTCAAGGTGACCTGCCTTGCGGAAGGTTCTGTGCTGGCCGAAGGGTCGATCGATTTCGTAAGCTCCGATCCGAAGGTGATCGAGAATTATCTGGGGCGGTGAGATGCTGACAGTCGAGAATGCAAACCTTCACTACGGCGCGGCACAGGCGTTGCGCGGCATCTCCATCAAGGCTGACATGGGCAAGATCACTTGCGTGCTGGGGCGTAACGGCGTGGGCAAGAGCTCTCTTCTCCGCGCCGTTACCGGCCAGCATCCGCTGTCGGCTGGCAGTGTCAGCTTCAACGACGTGAAGCTGAACGGACTGCCGCCATTTGCCCGCGCCAAGCAGGGCATCGGCTATGTGCCTCAGGGCCGCGAGATCTTTCCCTTGCTGACGGTCAAGGAAAACCTCGAGACCGGCTTTGCGCCGCTGGGGCGCCGGGACCGTTCCATCCCTGATGATATTTTCAGCCTGTTTCCGGTGCTGCAGTCGATGCTCGG
Organism: Rhizobium sp. CF122; assembly: GCF_000282035.1. GTDB lineage: Bacteria > Pseudomonadota > Alphaproteobacteria > Rhizobiales > Rhizobiaceae > Rhizobium. The sequence continues at coordinate 43,782 of NZ_AKKA01000024.1, read as the reverse complement.
GCGGCGCGGCGGCGATTTGTCGGGCGGACAGCAGCAGCAACTGGCGATCGGCCGGGCGATGGTGACGCGGCCGAAGATCCTCGTGCTCGACGAGCCGACCGAAGGCATCCAGCCGTCGATCATCAAGGATATCGGCCGGGCGATCCGCTATCTGCGCGACAGCACCGGCATGGCGATCCTGCTGGTCGAGCAGTATCTCGATTTCTGCCGCGAGCTCGCCGACTATGTCTACATCATGGATCGCGGTGAGATCGTTCATGAGGGGCTTGCCGAAACGCTTGATACACCCGAAGCGCGTCGTCATCTGACCGTCTGATCCTGCGGCAATCCATTGGGCAGATGCTGCTTTCTTCGGCAATTCCTGAGTGCGTCGAAGCTGCTGGTCCGAAGGCGCGGAACGCATGGGCGCGGCACAGGAATTGCTTGCTTTCAGCTGGTTACTAACTTCAATGAAAACGGCTGGGGTCAACCGGCGGTGTACTGGAAAGGGATGGAATGACGAACCGGGCGGTAGCCACGAGACCGCAAAGAGCCGAGGGGTGCGGGCATCTGGCTGCAAAGACGCTCGACGGGCGCACGCGCCTGCAGGAGCTTTATCAGGAGGGAGCGGCAAAAATCCGCCTTCCCGATACATTCGATTCCTCCATGGAGGCTGTCATCATCAATACGGCAGGCGGCCTCACCGGCGGCGACCGGATGAGCTGGAACGTAAATGCCGGTCCAAGCACGCGCATCGACGTCACCACCCAGGCCTGCGAGAAGATTTACAAGGCGTCAGCGGGAACGGCCGAGGTCAACACCAGCATTTCTGTTGGCGCCAACGCTCGGGTGGACTGGCTGCCGCAGGAAACCATTCTGTTCGATCGCTCGTCGCTGTTTCGAAGACTCGACGTCGATCTCGATGATGATGCCGAATTCCTGGCCGTCGAAGCGATCCTGCTTGGCCGCAAGGCGATGGGGGAGGCGGTGGACACCGGCCTCTTTCGCGACCGCTGGCGTATCCGCAAGGCAGGCCGACTCTGCCACGCGGAAGACCTGCAATTGCAGGGGAGTGTCGCATCGCTTGCCTGTGCGGATGCTGTGCTCGGTGGCAAGGTCGCGTTTGCGACGGTGCTCTATGTCGGGCCGCGTGCGGAAGCTTATCTCAGCGCAGTGCGTCCCTTGCTCGAAGATCATATGGGCGGCGCCAGCAGCTGGGCCGGCAAGCTCGTCGTGCGTCTTTCGGCGCCCGACGGTTTCGCCTTGAGAAAAATCCTAATCCCGATCATTTCGACCTTGCGCAATGGAGCGCCGGTACCGAAAGTCTGGAATCTCTAGAACCGGATGATTTCAGGTTCTCCGACCTGAAATCTGAATCCGGTTCTAAATTAAAGAAGTAGAGCATGATGTCGTCCGAAAACCGCTTCAGACTTTTCGGCATCATGCACTGACCAAGCAGATGGATGCACGATGAACCTCACACCGAGAGAAAAAGACAAGCTGTTGATTTCGATGGCGGCCATGGTCGCGCGGCGGCGGTTGGAGCGGGGCGTCAAGCTCAACCATCCGGAAGCGATCGCGCTGATCACCGATTTCGTCGTCGAAGGCGCGCGTGATGGTCGCCCGGTCGCGGAACTGATGGAAGCCGGCGCCCATGTCATCGGCCGTCACCAGGTCATGGAAGGCATCGCGGAGATGATCCACGACGTGCAGGTCGAGGCGACTTTTCCCGATGGCACCAAGCTCGTGACGGTCCACGAGCCGATCCGCTGAGGTTCACATGCTGGAGCTGCGCCCCAATTGCGAATGCTGCGACAAGGATCTGCCGCCTGACAGTTCCGAGGCGATGATCTGCACCTTCGAATGCACATTCTGCACCGATTGTGTCGCCGATGTCCTCGGCGGTGTCTGCCCGAATTGCGGCGGCGAGCTCGTGCGCCGCCCGGTGCGCCCGGCGGCCAAGCTTGCCAAATACCCCGCCTCGACAAAGCGCGTTCTGAAGGCCGAGGGCTGTATGCCCATCAAGGCCACGTGAGGAGAAGATCATGATCCCAGGAGAAATCATTGCCGCAAGCGGCGAGATCGAGCTGAACGTCGGTGCGCCGACGGTAACGCTCGAGGTCTCGAACACCGGCGATCGTCCGGTGCAGGTTGGCAGCCACTATCATTTCGCGGAGACGAATGCGGGCCTGTCCTTCGAACGAGAGAAAGCGCACGGCATGCGACTTGATATCCCGGCAGGCACTGCCGTGCGCTTCGAGCCCGGCCAGACGCGATCGGTAACGCTGATCCCGCTTTCCGGCAAGCGCGAGGTCTATGGTTTCCGCCAGCTCGTGATGGGCAAGCTCTAAAGTGGTCCGGGAGGAAACGATGCGCGCGAGCTTGCATCTTCTGGCGGCCGGCGTTGCGATGTTCATCGCCTTCGGCGCCAGTGCCGAGGATCTGGACTGCAAAAATCCCGTCACGCAGGCCGACATGACCGCTTGTGAGCAGGTGCGTCAGGAAACCGCCGACAAGGCGCTGAACGCCCAATACAAGATTACGCGCGCGGCGCTTGCTACGCTCGACAAGGATCTCGGCGCCGATAGCGGTGCCGAGAAGGCGCTTGTAAAGGCACAGCGGGCGTGGGTCGATTTTCGCGATGCGGAGTGCGAGGCGGCAGGCTTCCAGGCGCGCGGCGGCACGATGGAGCCGATGCTGGTCGCCGGCTGCATCGCCGAGTTGACGGACGAACGCACCAAGCAGCTCAAGGAACTTGCAGAAACGATGGGCAACTGAGGTGGTTGGCAGGATCATGATCGTCGGCAACGGAGAGATCGGAGCAGAAGCGGCGGCCGCGGTGGTGGATGCCGCATTCGTGATCCGCTTCAACGAATGCCGGTCCTATGAGGCGAGCCCGGGCCGCACCGATGTCGTCGCGATCTGCAATACCGGGCGGCCAGCAAAGGCAATGCTCGGCTCCGATGCGTGGCGGGAACATCCCGGCGTGCGGGAAGCGGCGGCGATCTGGAGCGTGCGCGATCCGGAGAAATTCGCGGAGCTGCGTGCGCCACTTGCCGTATCGCATCCCGAGCTGGGTGATTTCTGCGACGATTACACGAGTCAATTCAATGCGTTCTGCACGGCCGTTGGAAAGGCGCATGTGGTCGTTGATAAAGTGATTCATGAGGCCGTCGACACGGCGCTCGCGGCTTACCACCCGGCGCCTTACGTCGTGCCGAGCAGCGGCATGATCGTGATCGCTGAAGTGATGAACAGATTTCCCGAGGCGGCCATCGATCTCGCGGGCTTCGGCCATGCGGGTTGGGAATGGCATCCCTTTGCTGCCGAACGGCAGCTTGTCGACAGTTATGTCGCCGCCGGCCGCGTCACGCGGCTGCCGGCGAGCACATCCCTTTCTTCCTCCCAAGGAGCCTGACATATGCCTTACAAGATTTCCCGCGCCGCCTATGCCAGCATGTTCGGCCCGACCACCGGCGACAAGGTGCGTCTTGCCGATACGGAGCTCTTCATCGAGATCGAGAAGGACTTCACCACCTATGGCGAAGAGGTGAAGTTCGGCGGCGGCAAGGTTATCCGTGATGGCATGGGGCAGAGCCAGGCAACGCGGGCGCAGGGTGCCGTCGATACCGTTATCACCAATGCCGTGGTTATCGATCACTCCGGCATCTACAAGGCCGATATCGGGCTCAAGAACGGCCGTATCGCGGCGATCGGGAAGGCGGGTAATCCCGATACCCAGCCGGGCGTCAACATCATCGTCGGTCCCTCGACCGAGGCAATCGCGGGCGAAGGCAAGATCATCACGGCCGGCGGCATGGACGCGCATATCCACTACATCTGCCCGCAGCAGATCGAAGAAGCGCTGATGTCCGGCGTCACCTGCATGCTGGGCGGCGGCACGGGCCCCGCACATGGCACGCTGGCCACCACCTGCACCGGCGCCTGGCATATCGAGCGGATGATCGAGAGCTTCGACGGCTTTCCGATGAACCTCGCGCTTGCCGGCAAGGGCAACGCCTCGCTGCCGGCGGCGCTCGAGGAAATGGTGCTGGCCGGCGCGTCGTCGCTAAAGCTGCACGAAGATTGGGGCACGACGCCGGCGGCGATTGACTGCTGCCTTTCGGTCGCCGACGAATACGACATCCAGGTGATGATCCATACCGATACGCTGAACGAAAGCGGCTTCGTGGAGGATACGATCGGCGCTATCAAGGGCCGCACAATCCACGCCTTCCACACGGAGGGCGCGGGCGGCGGACATGCGCCTGATATCATCAAGATCTGTGGCCAGTCGAACGTCATTCCGTCGTCGACCAATCCGACCCGGCCCTATACCGTCAACACGGTTGCCGAGCATCTCGACATGCTGATGGTCTGCCATCACCTGTCGCCGTCGATCCCGGAAGATATCGCCTTTGCCGAAAGCCGCATCCGCAAGGAGACGATCGCCGCTGAAGATATTCTTCACGATATTGGCGCCTTCTCGATCATCTCGTCCGACAGCCAGGCCATGGGCCGCGTCGGCGAGGTAGCGATCCGCACCTGGCAGACGGCCGACAAGATGAAGCGTCAGCGCGGACGCCTCAAGGAAGAGACGGGCGAGAACGACAACTTCCGCGTTCGCCGCTACATTGCGAAATACACCATCAACCCTGCGATCGCCCAGGGCCTCAGCCACGAGATCGGTTCGGTCGAAGTGGGCAAGCGCGCCGATCTGGTCCTGTGGAACCCTGCCTTCTTCGGCGTCAAGCCGGAGATGGTATTGCTCGGCGGTTCGATCGCGGCAGCTCCGATGGGCGATCCGAACGCTTCGATCCCGACGCCGCAGCCGATGCACTACCGGCCGATGTTTGCCGCCCACGGCAAGCTACGCACCAATTCGTCGGTAACCTTCGTTTCGCAGGCGTCGCTCGACGCCGGTCTGAAGAGCCGTCTCGGCGTCGCCAAGAATCTCGTCGCGGTGAAGAACACCCGTGGCGGTATTTCCAAGGCGTCGATGATCCACAACAGCCTGACGCCTGAAATCGAGGTCGATCCCGAGACCTACGAGGTCCGTGCCAACGGCGAGTTGCTGACCTGCGAGCCGGCGACGGTGCTGCCGATGGCGCAACGTTACTTCCTGTTTTGACTGTTTGGAGCCGACCGGTGTCAGAGGCCGGTCGGTCCTAACATCTTGCGTTAAGACTGAATCTTCCCTGGGTTGTTTTTTATTTTTCGATGTTCCACCTTGAGGCGGCCTGTTCATATTGGAACATTGTTGTTGTTGCGGCTTGAAAACATAGGCAAAAACAGTGGCTTATGATTTCGGCTTTATTGGTTGATTCACGGCAGAAAGCGTTGCGTTTTCGGGCACTTTTCAACCGGCGATCAATTCATAAAACTCGCTCAAATCTTAACAATTGACTTAAGAACTCGGCAGGAGTTGGCCTCTAAGCAATCTCCCTAGCGGTGGGCAAGAAGGTCGATTCGCATGAGAATTTCACTCCAGGCGGAGCTTGGCGATTTTCAGGATCGCCACACAATTTACGTGTTCGCTCTCAAGATGAGCTTCCTGGCGGTGACGCTGTCGTCGGTCGTGATAACGCTCGTATTGCCTCCGCTCGACTGGATGGGAATGTTGCCTGTCCCGCTCGCTCACGGCGTTGTCTATGGCGTCTTGCTGTCGTGGCTTATCGGCGGTGCAGTTTCGAGCATGTTGTCTCTCGTGGCAGGTCACGCGATGCATCAGCTCAGCGTCTCGCGCGCAGAGTTCGAGCACTTAAGCCGTACGGACGTGCTGTCAGGTCTTCTCAACCGACGCGCCTTTACCGAGGCATTGGGGCAGGTTGATGGAAATGCCTGCCTCGCGATCTTCGATGTGGACCGTTTCAAGGCCATCAATGATCGCTTCGGTCATGGCTGTGGCGACGCCGTGATCGTGGCCGTGTCGGCCATTCTGGCCGCCGCCTTCGACGGGCACTCCGTCGCGGGGAGGCTGGGCGGAGAAGAGTTCGGCGCGATCGTTGTCGGTGGCTCGCAGGAACAGCGGATCGAGAGAGTGCGGTCGGTCTGCGCACGTTTGGCGGCGCATCCCGTCGTTGCCGACGATTGCGTGGTTGCACTTACTGTGTCGGCCGGTATTGCCGAGCTCGAGCCGGGGCGCAGCAAGGAGGGTGCCTATTCAGCGGCAGACAAGGCACTTTACCTGGCAAAGGCGCTCGGTCGAAACCGCGTGGTGCATGAGAACGAGGGACTGCATCCGGGTTGGCGCAGGCATCTGCCGGCGGAAGCTGCGGCTGCTCGCGCGATGAATATGGATTGCGATGAGGCGCGGCTGGCCTGAAGAAATTCGGGCGGCGCTATTGTCCAGCGCCTCATTCCATCTTGCATCGTACGGGGCTATTTTGCATGGTCGCAATCTCAAGCGAATTGGACATGTCATGCAACGCGTTACTTCCTATCTACCTGTCGGAACGCCTTCCTCGAACCCGATCGGAAAAGTCGTTCTGCCGCACGACTTGAGGCATTTGCGGCGGAAGCTGCTCCATCTCGAAGACGGCGAGATGGTCATGCTCGATCTCAAGGAGCCGGTGCTTTTTGCAAGTGGCGATATGCTGGTTCTCGAGGACGGCGAACTCATCGAAATCGTGGCGGCCGACGAGAAGCTTTTCGAGGTCAAGGGCAAGGATCGCCTGCACCTGATCGAGCTCGCGTGGCACCTCGGCAATCGGCATCTCGGCGCGCAGATCGAGGAAGACCGCATTCTCATCCTGCGGGATCATGTGATCCGCTCCATGCTGGAAGGGCTTGGTGCGACGGTCCGGGAAGTTGCCGAGCCGTTCCAGCCGGCGCGCGGCGCCTATCATTCGCACGCACCCTCGCATGGGCATGACCATCACTCGCACGACTGAGCAAACATGACTGATGACGCTGATCTGCAAGCTCTGCTGCGGCTGATGGCATGGCTTTCGCCAGCCTTCCCCGTCGGGTCGTTCGCTTATTCAGGTGGTTTGGAGCGTGCCGTCCACGATGGGTTGGTCACCGATGCCCATTCGCTTGCGGGGTGGGCATCGAACCTGATCGCGCGTGGGGCTGTGTGGAATGATGCCGTTCTTCTCGCTGAGAGCCACCGCTGTCACGGACAACTGGAGCGGCTTGGCGAACTGGCGGAACTCGCTGAGGCGCTTGCCGGCTCGCGCGAGCGTCATCAGGAAACGATGCTGCTTGGCGATGCGTTCCTGTCTGCCGCCAGTGCGTGGCCAGACGAGGTCTTCGATCGATTGCCACGACCCGTGGCGTATCCAGTGGCCATCGGCGCCGTTGCGGGTGCGCATGGGGTGGCGTCGGAGAAGGCGATCGCGGCATTCCTCCATGCCTATCTCTCGCAGGCAGTTTCCGCAGGCATCCGTCTCGGCGTTGCCGGGCAGAAGGATGGCGTTGCCATTCTGTCGCGGCTGGAAGGCGAAATAGCCTCCGTCGCGAAGCGGGCAGCCGCGTCGACACTCGACGATCTCGGATCGGCGACCATCCAGGCCGATATCATGTCGCTGCGCCACGAGACGCAGCCGACGCGGCTCTTTCGATCATGACTTTATCCAGGCAGGTCCGGCCAGCCGTCACGACCTGCGTCATTTGCCGGTGGTCGCTCTTCGAGCGGGGCGCTATCATCGGCTGTTATTGGAGTTCAGAACATGAAATCAGGAAACGGACCCTTACGCGTAGGCATCGGTGGGCCGGTTGGCTCCGGCAAGACGGCGCTCACCGAAAAACTCTGCAAGGCCATGCGTGACGAATATTCCGTCGCCGTTGTCACGAACGACATCTACACGACTGAGGATGCCGAGGCGCTGATGCGCATGCAGGCTTTGCCGTCGGATCGGATCGTTGGCGTCGAAACCGGCGGTTGCCCGCATACGGCAATCCGTGAAGACGCTACGATCAATTTGCAGGCCATCGCCGGCCTCAACGAGCGGATTCCCGATCTCGATGTTGTTTTCATCGAGTCGGGCGGCGACAATCTGGCTGCCACCTTCTCTCCTGATCTGGCGGATATCACGATCTACGTCATCTCGGTTTGCCAGGGCGAGGAAATCCCGCGCAAGGGTGGCCCCGGCATTACCAAATCCGACCTTCTCGTCATTAACAAGAAGGATTTGGCTCCCTATGTCGGCGCGGACCTGGAAGTCATGGACCGCGATGCGACCCGCATGCGCCAGGCACGCCCCTTCGTTTTCTCCGACATGAAACGCGGCGATGGCGTCAATTCCATCGTCAGCTTCCTGAAGGAACACGGTGGCCTCTAGAGGTCAGACCTGCCTCAGCACATTGATATCCTCGATCGCGATGGCGCGGCCGCTAACGCTTACGCCTGATGTGCGCAAGGTGGAGAAGGCACGTGACAGTGCCTCCGGCGCAAGGCCCAGCTTTCGTGCCAGAAGGCTCTTCTGGAATGGAAGGCGCAAGGAGGCGCGCGTGCCTTCATTCGTGCAGTGTGTCAGCAGGTAATGCGCGACGCGCTGCGGGCTCGTCTGCATGCGATCCCGCGCCAGGCAATCCATGGTCGAAAGCAGATGCTGCGAGAGGCTACGCGCGATCGCGCCGCCAATGCGCGGGCGCGCGTCCAGTAGCGCTTTGACCTGTGCGATGTCGAAGCGGGCGAGGATCGCGTGTTCCATCGCTTGGGCGTTGTAATTGTATCCTTCGCCGGCAAGCACCAGGCATTCGCCGAAGCTGTCGCCCGGCTCGCAGATGCTGATATCGGCTACGCGGCCTTCGGCGTCGCGAAAGAGGCGAACATAGCCGCTCAGCACGCAGTAGAAGTAACGTGCCTTCTCGCGTTCGCGGAAGAGAACGTCCTGCGGCTCATAACGCACCGCCACCGCGCAAGACAGCAGAGCATCTTGCTCCTGCCGGTCGAGGCTGGACGCGATCAATGCACCACCAAGCACCGCACGCTGCGCGCCGCTCAGTTTCAAAGCTCTGGTCATCTGTTTCTCCCTGTGGCGCGGCAAGTGCCGCCCCTACCTGATACTGGTAAGGGTAACCGGGGGGTGCAGTTCAGAACTTGATCTCGATCAAATGTGGCCTAATAAAAAAGCCGGGGCGTGACCCCGGCTTCTGAATTGGCGGCTACTCCGCCGCGAAAGGCGGCAGGCGCACGACATTGCCTGATTTGCCGCGCTTGCCTTCCGGAGTCTCGATTGCGGTTACCCGGCCTTCAAGGGCGCCAACAACCTGCGTGAGCTCTTCGCGGGACATTGCCAGATCTTCCTTGTCCTTCCTGCCCACCAGACGGCCGAACATCCAGGCAAGCAGACGGGAGAGATCGTCCATGATCAGGAAGAACGAAGGCACGACGACCAGCGAAAGCACGGTCGACACGATAATGCCGCCGATCACGGCAATCGCCATCGGCGCGCGGAATGAACCGCCTTCGCCAACGCCGAGCGCCGACGGCAGCATGCCTGCCGACATCGCGATAGAGGTCATGATGATCGGGCGGGCGCGCTTGCGGCCTGCCTCGACCATGGCCTCCACCCGCTCCATGCCGCGATGTCGCATCTCGATCGCGAAGTCGACGAGCAGGATGGCGTTCTTCGTCACGATACCCATCAGCATCAGGATGCCGATCATGACGGGCATGGAGAGCGGGTTCTGGGTGACGAGCAACCCGACTGCCACGCCGCCGATCGCAAGTGGCAGCGAGAACAGGATGGTGAAGGGCTGGATCACGTCCTTGAAGAGGAGGATCAGCACAGTCAGCACCAGCATGAGGCCCATCAACATGGCGTTGACGAAGCTCTGCTGCATTTCGGTCTGGACCTTCGTATCGCCGCTTTCAGCCAGCTGGACCGTCGGAGGGATCTTGGCCTCAGTGACGATCTGCCGGAACCGAGCGGATGCCGTGTCGAGCGCCACACCCTGCGGCAGGTCGGAGCCGATCGAGACCACGCGGTAGCGGTTGTTGCGCTTGATTGAGCTGACGCCCTCCGAATAGTCGATATCGGCGACGGTGGAGAGCGGCACGGTGCCGCCGCTCGCGGTCTGGATCTTCAGTGCCCGCAGGGCGGCAAGATCGCGGCGCATGTCGAGCGACGCCTGGACGCGGATCGGAATCTGGCGATCGTCCAGGTTGATCTTGGCGAGGGCCGCATCAATGTCACCGATGGTGGCGACGCGGATGGTCTCGGAGATTTGTTGCGGCGTGATGCCAAGACGGGCAGCCTGGTCCTTGCGGGGGCGGACCTGAAGTTCAGGACGGGGCAGGGCGCCCTCGGCGCTGACGTTTGCCAGCAGCGGATCGGCACGCAGCTTTGACTCCAGGATGCCGACAGCGCCGTTCAGGTCCTTCTCGTTCTTCGAGAGGAAGTTGAACGACAAGTCGCGCTCGCCGCGATCGTTGAGCTTCAGGATACGCACGTCAGGGATATGGCGGAGTTTGGCAAAGACCTCCTTTTCGATATCCCACTGCGGGCGAACGCGACCCTTCGGTTCCACCTTCGGCAGATACGGGCCGATGATCGGCAGTTTCCCAAGGAAATCATCGACAAGCTTTTTCGAAAGCCTCTGGTCGAGCTTATGGAGCGTGAGCGTAACGGTCGCGCGGCGCAGTTCGAGGTCGCCCTTCGGAGACGCGCCGCCGAGGACGAATGCGCTTTCAACGCCGTCGATATCCTTGACGTCTTTGTAGATCGCATCCGTTGTCGCATCGGTATCGTCGAGCGTCGCGTTCGGCGGCAGTTCGACGGACAGCACGATGCGCGATGCATCTTCCGGCGGCAGGAAGCTGCCGGGCACCTGCGCAAGCAACATGACGGAGCCAACGAGGAACGCGATCGCCGCAAGCAGCGTCGCATAACGCGTCCACCACCGCCGGGTCGTGGCGCGCACGAGGCGCGTGTAACCGCGGAAGAAGAGACCATCATTGTCGTGATGGTCCTCGATGCCGTCTTCCGCACGCATTAGGTATGCAGCCATCATCGGCGTGATGAGGCGTGCCACCATGAGCGAGAAGAAGACGGAGAAGGCGACCGTGAGACCAAACTGAATGAAGTACTGGCCTGGGATGCCGGGCATAAACGACACCGGCACGAACACGGCGATGATCGTGAAGGTCGTTGCGATCACCGCGAGGCCGATTTCGTCGGCGGCCTCGATTGCCGCGCGATAGGGAGTCTTGCCCATCTTAATATGACGGGCGATGTTCTCGATTTCGACGATCGCATCGTCAACGAGAATACCTGTCGCGAGCGTCAGGGCCAGGAAGCTGACTAGGTTCAGCGAGAAGCCCATCAGGTCCATAATCCAGAACGTCGGGATCGCCGACAGCGGCAGTGCGACTGCCGAAATTAACGTTGCACGCCAGTTCCGGAGGAACAGGAAGACGACGATGATTGCAAGTACCGCGCCTTCGATCAGCGTATCGATGGCCGCTTCATAGTTGCCGTATGTGAAGTAGACGGAGTCGCTGATCAGCTCGATACCGACGTTCGGGTTCTCGGCCCGAACCTTGTCGAGGCTCTTGGCGACAGTCTCCGCAACGCTGACCTCACTGGCGCCCTTCGAGCGGAACACGCCGAAAGTGACGACTGGCGTATCATCGAAACGCGAGAAGGACTTCGGCTCCTGATAGGTGTCCTTGATGGCGCCAAGGTCGGACAGCTTGACGAAACGACCGTTCGGCAGCGCGATCGTTGTGTTGGCGAGTTCCGCCACGTTGCGGGCATCGCCGAGCACCCGGATCGCCTGCTCGCTACCCGCCACCTGGCCGCGGCCGGAGCCGAGGTCCACGTTGGTGCCGCGCAGCTGCTGGTTTACGCTCGCGGCGGTTATGCCGTGGGCGTTCAGCTTGTCGGGATTGAGCTCGATGCGTACTTCACGCTCTGCCCCGCCGTAACGGTCCACGCGGCCGATACCGGCCTGCCCCTGAAGGGCGCGCTTGATCGTGTCATCGACGAACCAGGAAAGCTCTTCAAGCGTCATATCGGGTGAGGAGACGGCGAAGGTCTGGATCGCCTGGCCCTCTACGTCGACCTTCGAGACGATCGGCTCTTCCACGTTTGCCGGCAGGTCGCTGCGGATGCGGTCGATCGCATCCTTGGTGTCCTGAACAGCCTGCTCGGTCGGAATTTCCATGCGGAACATGACGACCGTCTGCGACTGGCCATCTGTCACCGTCGACTGGATCTCATCGATCCCGGTTATGCTGGCAACGGCGTCCTCGATCTCCTTCGTCACCTGTGTCTCGAGCTCGGCGGGCGAAGCGCCGCTTTGCGTGACGACGATGGAAACGAGCGGAACGTCGATGTTCGGAAAGCGCGTGATCGGCAGCTTGTTGAAGGACTGGATGCCGACGAAAAGCAGAAGTGCAAACGCCAGAAGCGACGCGACTGGATTTCGGATAGACCAGGCTGAAAAGTTCATCGGTCGTCTCTCAGTTGGAAGCCGGTGGCTGTTCACGAACCGGCGTAATGCGGTCGCCATCACGGACGTAGGCGCCCGCCTTGGCTACGACTTCGTCGCCGGCTTTCAATCCCTTTACGATTTCAACATAGGCACCGTCCTGGATGCCGGTTTCGACCTTGGCAAACTTGACGACGCTGTTTTCGACTTTGCGGGCCGAGGATCCCTCGCTGCTCGACAGCACGGCTGAGACCGGGAGCGCCACGTTTTCCGTGGTGCGCACGACGATGTCAGCGCTGCCGTACATGCCCGAGCGTGCCTTGCTGGAGTCATCGATCAAAATATGGACCAAACCGAGGCGTGTGAGCGGATCGACCGTTGGCGAAACCAAGCGTACGGAGCCGGTAACCTTCTCGCGACTGCCGGAGAGCGAGAGAGTGGCCTTCTGGCCGGGCTGAACCTTGACGATGTCGCTCTCACCCACTTCCGCTACCAGCTCGATCTCGTCGTCGCGAATGATCGTGAAGAGCGGGTCGCCGGTAGCGAGTGCAATCGCGCCGATCTTGGCGTTCTTGGCTGCGACGGTACCGCCGACGGGCGTCTTGACATCGGTGCGCGCCAGCTTCAGATCGGCATCAGCAATCTGGCTTTCAGTCACCTTGATCTCCGCGACGGCTACCTGGATCGCCTGCTTTGCGGAATCGACACGGGCATTGGCTGATGCCGCTGCGGCATCAGCCTGCTCGACGGTCGCCGTGGAAACCGTGCCCTTCTTGCCCATTTCCTGGGCGCGTGCCTGCTGTTGGCGCGCCTGCTCTGCATTGGCCTGCGCCTCGATCAACTGAGCGCGAAGCTGCGCAAGGCTCGCTTCGTTTTTGGCCTTCGTGGCCTGCATCTGGCTCTTCTGTAGGATGAGTGCGTCGTCGTTCAGGGTCGCCAGCGTGCTTTCAGCTTGAACCCTGTCGCCAACATCGGCATTCAGCGTGCGGACCGACAATCCTTCGACTTGAGGCTGAATGTAAACTTCCTCGACAGGCTTTACCGTACCGGTCGCAACAACGCGGTCGACGAGGGTGCGGGTGGACGCCTTCGTCACAACGATTGCCGGCAGGTTCTGCTGCGGCTTTGCGACCGGCTGTTCCTGGGCAAATGCTGCCGAAGCAACAGCTGCCGCGATCAGCAGGGTTGAGGCGCGAAGTATCTTAACAGGCGTACGTGCCATGCGACGTCATCCAGTTTTGCTCGGCCCGACTCGCGCGTTGTCATCAGCTCGCGAATGGCCGGTTCCCGTATTGGTGTTCTCAGAAGTATTTCCGCATCCTTTGCCGACTCTTACTTAAGAAGTCCCTCGTCCGGCAAACTCGGTTTGTACGTGGTAGCGATTTGCCCATCGCGCAAGCCCAGCAGAAAATAATTCCTCATTTGAACACAATAATTACCGTTGTGATGTAGATCAATCACTGTCCGGTTATGCAAGCATTCCGTTAGTTGATCGCGCATCGCCTCCATATGACGTGCGAGCCACGCCTGATGCGACATCGATCGCGAACTTTTCGCCAAAAAAGCAAAACGCGCGGAAGCTCCGCGCGTTTCGCCGTTGCAGTCACTGTTTTACGTCACTGTTTTACTTGGAAGCCGCGTCCGTGACGTCGTGCGTCCAGGCGCCGGTCGGCTCCTTGTTGATGATCTTCTGATCGAGGAGAGCCTTGGCCGTGCGATCGTAGAGGGTGGTGTCGAGTTTGCCCGTGCCGTCGCCGATCAGCTTGGCGACTTCGCCCATCATGCGCTTCTGGTGGTTTTCGTCCTGGCCGCCGGCATCAACGACGATTTCGGCAGCTTCATCGGGGTTCTCGGTTGCGTATTTCCAGCCCTTCATCGAAGCCTTGACGAACTTGACCATCTTCTCCTTGAAGGCGGGGTCCTTCAGCTTGTCTTCCATGGCATAGAGACCGTCTTCGAGAAGGTCGTTGCCCATGGCGGTGTAGTTGAAGACGAGCAGTTCTTCAGGCTTGAAGCCGGCATCGATCGCCTGCCAGTATTCATTGTAGGTCATGACGGAGATGCAGTCGGCCTGCTTCTGCAGCAGCGGCTGCACGTCGAAGCTCTGCTTCAGCACGGTCACGCCGTCAGCACCGCCATCGGTCTTCAGGCCGAGCTTGTTCATCCAGGCGAAGAACGGGTACTCATTGCCGAAGAACCAGACGCCCAGCGTACGCCCCTTGAAATCGGCTTCGGACTTGATCGGGCCGTCCTTGCGGCAGATCATTTCCATGCCCGACTTCTGGTAGGGCTGGGCGATGTTGACGAGCGGAACGCCCTTTTCGCGGGCAACGAGCGCACCGCCCATCCAGTCGACGATGACGTCGGCGCCGCCGCCGGCGATCACCTGTTCCGGCGCGATGTCAGGGCCGCCCGGCTTGATGGTGACGTCGAGACCCTCTTCTTCGTAATAGCCCTTTTCCTTGGCGACGTAGTAGCCGGCGAACTGCGACTGCGTCACCCACTTGAGCTGCAGCGTCACCTTGTCGGCAGCCATCGCCTGGGCTGCTGCGAGCGACATCGCGCTCGCCATCATCGCAATAATCAGTTTTTTCATTTTCTTTTTCCCTCTGAAGTTATGCCCAATCCCATTTGCGGGAATAAAGCGACGCCTAGCCACCACGGATAGACGGATGCCAGAAAGTCACCGCCCTTTCGGCGAGGGCGACGACGCCATAAAAGATCGAGCCGACCAGCGCCGCAACGGCGATTTCGGCCCAGACCATGTCGACATTCATGCGCCCGATCTCGGTGGAGATACGGAAGCCCATGCCAACGATCGGCGTACCAAAGAACTCCGCAACGATGGCACCGATGAGCGCCAGCGTCGAGTTGATCTTCAATGCATTGAAAATGAAGGGCATGGCCGCCGGAAGCCGGAGCTTCAGCAGTGTTTGCCAATAGTTTGAAGCGTAGGTCTGCATCAGGTCGCGCTCCATCGGACCAGATGCAGCGAGGCCGGCGACGGTGTTCACCAGCATCGGGAAGAAGGTCATGATGATGACGACGGCCGCCTTCGACTGCCAGTCGAAGCCAAACCACATCACCATGATCGGCGCGACACCGATGATCGGCAGTGCCGACACCATATTGCCGATCGGCAGCAATCCCAGGCGCAGGAAGGCGACGCGATCGGCGAGGATCGCGACGGCAAAGCCTGCACCACAGCCGATAATGTAACCGGCGAATACCGCCTTGAAGATCGTCTGGCGTACGTCGTCGGCCAGGATCGGCAGCGAGCCGGCGATCCTGGCGCCGATGGCGCTCGGCGGCGGCAGCAGAACGAAGGGAATGCCGGCGCCGCGCGTCAGCGCTTCCCAAATTATCAGGATCCAGGCGCCGAAGATTGCCGGGATCAGCAGCCGGAGGCAGGAGCGGACAAAACTGGAACTTGGCGTCATTGCCGAAAGCTCGGTGACGCAGCGCCAGGCAAGCAGCCAGCAGGCTGCCATCAGCAGGAAGAAGGATTTGGTCGCCAAACCTTCGTTTCCGGTCACGTCCGCGAGCAGCACCCACGCCGCCCAATGCGCACCGACCAGCAAAACGGCGGCGATGTATGGCTTCGGCAATGGTGCAAAGGAAACGAAGGCGAGGGCGACGATCAGCGCGATCGTCAGGCCCACCGTTATTGACGACACCGGGTCCGGTGCGCCTTCGGCCATGATCGGCAAGGCGATGATCGCAATCGCCGTCAGCACCAGGGCAAGAACGCCCTGCCATGAGAACGTCATCTGGCTCATGCCGCCCTCCCGCCCATCGAACGATCGACGATCTTTGCGACAAGACCGACGATGGCGACCAGGCTTGCGGCCAGTACCGAGCCTGCGACGAGAGCCGCCCAGATGTCGATCGTCTGACTGTAGTAGGAGCCTGCGAGCAGCTTCGAGCCGATGCCGGCGACGGCACCGGTCGGAAGCTCGCCGACGATTGCGCCGACCAGGCTTGCGGCGATCGCGACCTTCATCGAGGTGAAGAGGAATGGCACAGAGGCGGGAACGCGAAGCTTCCAGAAGGTCTGCGAGGCTGTCGCGTTATAGGTCCGCATCAGATCGAGGAACATGACTTCGGGCGAACGAAGACCCTTCACCATGCCGACCGTGACCGGGAAGAAGGAGAGGTAGGTCGAGATCAGCGCCTTAGGGATCAGGCCGGTGATGTTGATGGCGCCGAGGACGACGATCACCATCGGCGCGATTGCCAGGATCGGTATGGTCTGCGAGGCGATGACCCATGGCATGAGGCTGCGCTCAAGCGCCTTGATGTGCACGATCCCGACGGCGATCACGATGCCGAGCAGTGTGCCGAAGCCGAAACCGAGCAGCGTCGAAGAGAGTGTGACCCAGCTATGGTAGACGAGGCTGCGATTGCTCGAAAGCTTCCGCAGGAAGGTGTTCTCGAAGACGTTCTGCACCACCTGATGCGGCGCGGGCAGCAACGGCTTTGGCTGCGAGAGCGTCTTTTCGATGAATTCGATGGTGCCAGGCGTCTGGTTGGCCCGCTGATCCATGTCGCGCTGGAAGGAGGCGTTCATCAAGATCGCCGCGACGTACCAGATCGCGATCAATGCCAGGAGGATTGTGAGGACGGGAACGATCCGATCCTTGAGGGTATCTGATTTCATGAGCGCCCCCGCGCACCGGTTTTAACACCCAATGGCTTAGTGCTCATAGCTGTGCCCCGATCTCAGGCCCTCGCGCACGCGATGGGCGATTTCAAGGAACTCGGGCGACTCGCGAATGTCTAGCGGCCGCTCCTTGGGAAGGGGCGAGTCAATGACGTCAGTGACGCGGCCGGGGCGGGGTGACATGACCACGATCTTGGTGGAGAGGTAGACGGCCTCGGGGATCGAGTGGGTGACGAAACAGATGGTCTTGTTCGTGCGCGCCCAGAGCTTGAGAAGTTCCTCGTTCAGGTGGTCGCGGACGATTTCGTCGAGGGCGCCGAAGGGTTCGTCCATCAAGAGCAGGTCGGCATCGAAGGCGAGTGCGCGGGCGATGGAGGCGCGCTGCTGCATGCCGCCGGACAGCTGCCAGGGGAATTTCCTCTCGAAGCCGGATAGGTTCACCAGATCGAGCGCATCGGCGATGCGTTTCTTCTGGTCAGCCGAGGCGTAGCCCATGATTTCGAGCGGTAGAGCGATATTCTTCTCGATCGTACGCCAGGGATAAAGTGCCGGCGCCTGGAAGACGTAGCCGTAGGCGCGAGCCTTGCGGGCTTCCTCCGGCGTCATGCCATTGACCGTGATCTCGCCCGATGTTTTCCTTTCGAGATCGGCGATCACGCGCAGGAAGGTCGTCTTCCCGCAACCTGAAGGGCCGATGAAGGAGACGAAGTCGCCCTTGCGCACGTCGAGATTGACGTTTGTCAGCGCATGCACGGGAGCATCGCTGGCATCATAGGTCAGACAGAGGTCCTTGGCGGATACGACGGAGGCAGCTTGCGTCAATGCTTGTGTATCCTGTTTTCCCCGCGCTTCTGCGCTTTGCATGATAGTATGAGTAGCTGTTTTCATTGTTCCGGCAAGGTCCATGGAGGATGACGATGGACGCGACATCAAAGCCCACCTGTCACATTGTGCGCCCCAGTCATGCCTACGACGGCAAGCAGGGGCTCAGTTACTTCGAAGGCATCGCGGCCGAGACGGTCGGCGCCAAGGGCATCTGCATGCATTTGCTGACGATTCCGCCCGGCGTTCGGGCCAAGGCGCATCTGCACGAGTCGCATGAAACGGCGATCTACATGCTCTCCGGCGTGGCTCACACCTGGTATGGCGACGAGCTGGAGCATCATGTCGTCGTGCACGCCGGCGAGCTGTTCTACATCCCCGCCGGTGTGCCGCATCTGCCCGCCAACCTCAGCAGTACCCCCTGCACCGCGATCATCGCCCGCACCGATCCGAACGAGCAGGAAAGCGTCGTTTTGCTTCCGGAGCTTGATCGGCTGGTGCAGGAGTGATGCCAAGGATCAGACCCCCGTCGCCGGAATGCCGGACCGTTCGACCTTGCGGGGCGCCACAAGCTCCTTCCATGTCGAGAGCGCCTTATTGACTGCCTGGAACGGCTCGCGCTTGACGAACTGGCCGTGGCCCTCCTTCGTCTTGACCGTGCTTTCCTCGATCGCCACTTCGCCGCGCGTCAGCGTGTAGCGCGGCAGGCCGGTGACTTCCTTGCCTTCGAAGACGTTATAGTCGATCGACGATTGCTGCGTCTTGGCCGAGATCGTCTTCGAGCGCTTCGGATCCCAGACGACGATATCCGCATCGGCGCCGACGAGGATGGCGCCCTTTTTCGGATAAACATTGAGGATCTTGGCGATGTTGGTCGAGGTGACCGCAACGAACTCGTTCATTGTCAGGCGGCCAGTGTTCACTCCATAAGTCCAGAGCATAGGCAGTCTGTCCTCGAGGCCGCCGGTGCCATTGGGGATCTTGGCGAAGTTGCCGACGCCGAAGCGCTTCTGCTCGGTGGTAAAGGCGCAATGGTCGGTCGCCACCACAGACAGCGAGCCGGACTGCAGGCCGGCCCAAAGGCTGTCCTGGTGCTGCTTGTTGCGGAAGGGTGGAGACATGACGCGGCGGGCGGCGTGATCCCAGTCCTTGTTGAAATATTCGCTTTCGTCGAGCGTCAGGTGCTGGATCAGTGGCTCGCCATAGACCCGCATGCCCTTCTGGCGGGCTCGGCGGATCGCTTCATGCGCCTGTTCGCAGGAAGTGTGCACGACATAAAGCGGCACGCCGGCCATGTCGGCGAGCATAATGGCGCGATTGGTTGCCTCGCCTTCGACCTCGGGCGGGCGTGAATAGGCATGTGCCTCGGGACCGTTGTTGCCTTCGGCGAGAAGCCTCGCGGTCATCGAGGCAACGACGTCACCGTTCTCGGCATGGACCAGAGGCAGGGCGCCGAGCTCGGCACAGCGCTGGAAAGAGGCGAACATCTCGTCGTCGTTCACCATCAGCGCGCCCTTGTAGGCCATGAAATGCTTGAAGGTGTTGATGCCCTTGTCCTTGACCACCGTCTCCATCTCGTTGAAGACGCGCTCGTTCCAGCCGGTGATGGCCATGTGGAACGAGTAGTCGGCGTTTGCGCGGCTCGTCTTGTTGTCCCACATTTGCAGCGCTTCAAGCAGCGACTGTTCCGGTCCCGGCAGGCAGAAATCGACGACCATGGTCGTGCCACCGGCAAGGCCCGCACGGGTGCCGCTTTCGAAGTCGTCGGAGGAGTAGGTTCCCATGAACGGCATTTCGAGATGGACATGGGGGTCGATACCACCCGGCATGACGTAGCAGCCCGTGGCATCGAGCGTTTCGGTGCCGGAGAGGTTGGGGCCGATCTCGACGATCTTGCCGCCTTCGATCCTCACGTCCGCCTTGTAGGTCAGGTCCGCGGTGACGATGGTACCGTTCTTGATGATCTTTGATGTCATGATGAACCTCCGCTTTTCAGGCGCGCATGGTTGCGAGTTTTAGACCGAAGCCGACGAAGACGACGCCTGTTGCCGCCTTGATCCAGCGTTGCACTCTGCCTCCACGCGTCAGCGTAGCAAGGCGGGAAAACACGACGACCATGGCGCTAAACCAGACCAGGTTGATCATCGAATGAATGAATACCAAAAGGAAGATATTGGCGGCGGTCGCTTTTTCCATCGGCACGAACTGCGGGAAGGCCGCGAGATAGAACATCGCAACCTTGGGATTGAGTGCATTGGTCAGAAAGCCCTCGATATAAGCCGCCAACAGGGTCCGTCGGCGTTTTGAAGGGGCGGCGATCGGCTGCGATGAAAGCGGATTGCGCCAGGCCTGCGCCAGCGCCTTGACGCCAACCCAGCACAGATAGGCGGCGCCAAGCATCTTGACTGCAAAGAACAGCTCGGCCGAGCGCGCGAGAATGACCGAGACGCCGAAGACAACAAACGCCCCATGCAGGTAAAAGGCGGAGACGAAGCCGGCGACATTGGCAAAGCCCGCCAATCGACCCGAGGTGGGTACGGTCTTGGCGATCAGAACACCGTTTGGGCCCGGGGAGATAACGAGCAAGGTTGTCACTGCGACGAAGGCAAGGATAGTTGTCAGATCCATGAGTGCTTTTCCTATGTCAGCCGCGGGTCTTCATGAAGAATGTCGTCCATTGCCGACTGGCAGTCACGCCACGATCTCCGCTGTCTCGACGACGGCGTGGAAGAGGACGTCAGCGCCTGCTGTTGCCCATTCCTTGGAGATGTCCTCCGCCTCGTTGTGCGAGAGACCTCCGACGCAGGGGCACATGACCATCGTGGTCGGGGCGACCTTTGCTGCCCAGCAGGCGTCGTGGCCAGCGCCCGAGATCAGGTTCATGTGGCTGTAGCCGAGCCGTTCGGCAGCGCTGCGCACGCGGGAAACAAGCGTCGGATCGAAAGTCACTGGCGCGAAGTGGCCGATCGCCTCGATCGTGCAGCCGACGCCGAGTGCTTCGCAAATCTTTGGCGCTTCCGCTTCGATCCTGGCACGCATGCCATCGAGTTTTGCCTGATCCGGCGAGCGGATGTCGACGGTGAAGACGACCTTGCCCGGCAGGACGTTGCGGGAGTTCGGGGTGAAGAAGACCTGGCCGACGCCGCCCACGGCGCCCGGCTGGTTCTCCATCGCCACGGTCTGCACCATTTCGATGATGCGTGACATCGCGAGCCCGGCGTTCACGCGCATGTTCATCGGGGTCGAGCCGGTATGGGCTTCCCTGCCGGCCAGCGTGAATTCAAGCCACCAGAGGCCCTGACAGTGCGTGACCACGCCGATCTGCTTGTTCTCGACCTCGAGGATCGGACCCTGCTCGATGTGGTATTCGAAATAGGCGTGCATCTTGCGCGCGCCGACCTCTTCGTCGCCGACCCAGCCGATGCGCTTCAGCTCGTCGCCGAAGCTCTTGCCTTCGGGATCCTTGCGATCATAGGCATATTCCAGCGTATGGACGCCGGCGAAAACACCAGAGGCCAGCATGGCCGGGGCAAAGCGGGCGCCTTCCTCGTTTGTCCAGTTGGTAACGACGATCGCGTGCTTGGTCTTGATGCCAAGGTCGTTCATAGTGCGGACGACTTCCAGTGCGCTGAGCACGCCGAGCACGCCGTCATACTTGCCGCCGGTCGGCTGGGTGTCGAGGTGCGAGCCGACATAGACCGGCAGAGCGTCCGGATCGGTGCCGGGGCGGGTCGCGAACATCGTGCCCATCTTGTCGACGCCGAGCGTCAGGCCAGCGCCTTCGCACCATGTCCTGAAGAGGATGCGTCCTTCGGCATCGGAATCCGTCAACGTCTGGCGATTGTTGCCGCCAGCAATGCCTGGGCCGATCTTTGCCATGTCCATGAGGCTGTCCCAAAGACGATCCCCGTTGACGCGCATGTTCTCGCCTGGTGCTGCCACCATGTCTAAAGTCCTCACCTGTTTTCTGCGGTCATGCAATGGGCATGCCCGCTTGTTCCCGTGGTCAGTTTCTCGGCGCTCTTGTTTGTTTTGTTAGCGCCGGAAAAACGCCAGTTGCCTTTGTTTTGCATCTGATCGATAATTTGACCGATTGGTAAACATTACAACTTCCGGCGCTGGGCTCAAGACGAAAATCAGGAAAAATACAGACAAAATTACCGGCATCTGCTCAATTTTGCGGCAAGGTGCCCTGCCTGTCCAATCTTGAGTGAAACGGTTGAATTTGAAGGGGAAACAAGGTCGACATGGCAATCCCGAGAGCAGCCAAGACCCAGCGGCGCACACGCATCCAGGAGGAGAAGGAAGAGCAGATTCTTGAAGCCGCGCTCGATGTGTTTTCGGTCAGCGGCTTTCGCGGTTCCACCATCGACCAGATCGCCGAAGTCGCCGGCATGTCGAAGCCGAACCTGCTCTATTATTTCCGTACCAAGGAAGCGATGCATCGGGCGCTGATCGACCGCGTGCTTGATACATGGCTGGAGCCGCTGAGAGCCTTCGACGCCGAGGGCAATCCCGAAAGCGAGATTCGCAGCTATATCCGCCGCAAGCTCGAAATGGCCCGCGACTTCCCGCGTGAGAGCCGGCTTTTCGCCAACGAAATGCTGCAGGGCGCACCGCATGTCGAAGATGAGCTGAAAGGGCCGCTGAAGGAACTCGTGGACGAAAAGGCCGAGGTCATCCGCGCCTGGGCAAAGGCGGGGAAGATCGCCAAGTGCGACCCCTATCATCTGATCTTTTCGATCTGGTCGACGACGCAGCACTATGCCGACTTCGACGTTCAGGTAAGGGCTGTGCTCGGGCAGGAGCATGCAGGCGCCGGTCGCTTCGAGGATGCGGCTCGCTTTCTCGAGCAGCTGTTCATCGACGGGCTGAAGGTCAAGTCCATGCCAAACGCGTCATGATGTCATGGGCGCGCTAGCGTCCGGTATGGTGCGTCATTCCTCTAAATCGAAGAGCGTGTCGATTGCCGCACGTGCCTTCGCATGGCGGGTGCGATAGGCTTGGCGGATGACCTTGCGTCTTGCGTCCAATGCCGGTCCCGGCGCCACGGCGGACAGCCATGCCAGTGCCGTCGGCACGAACTCGTCGTCGGCGGGGGCAAGCAAATCGCTTTCGTCCAGTTGCTTCCTGATACAGCCGCGGTCGGTGGAAATCACCGCGTTTCCGGCCGCCTTCGCCTCGAAAATCACCAGCGGCTGCGCCTCGTTGCCGTACGTTGTGGGGAGGACGAGCACGTCGATCTCGCGATAGAAGGCGGCTTTCGCGTCGTCATACAACGCACCCCGGTAATCCAGCATATCGCCCAATTCCATGACGGCGGCGTCAATCGCCGCGCGCTCGCCAGTGCCGGCCGGACCCGCGAGGATCGCCCTGATCGACAAGCCTTCATGCCGCGCTTGCCTTGCGAGATCAAGGAAGGTGTCGAGACCTTTCTCGGTACCGAGATTGCTCAGCATTCCGATCACAAGAGTCGTGGCGTATCGCGGTGCGTCGTTCTGCTCCGTTGGTACCACGTAAGCAGCATTGGAGACGATGCTACTGCGCATGCGGCGCTGGTAGGTGTCGGTAAAGCGGTCTCGCATGACATCGCACGAAAAGATGTGCCGCAATCGGCTATCGCCGAAAGCTAGGACACATCGCATCAGTAAGCTCGCCCTATCGATATAGCTGAAACTGTGATGATGCAGATAGATTGGGTAGGCCAACAGTCTCGCGACCAGCACGATCAGCGCCGTGTAGACCAAACCAGGGCCGCCTTCACAGGCAAGATAGCAAATCCGGTTGTCATGCTTGCGATCGCGGAAGAGCCGGCGGCAGGCGCCGAGGACACGGTTGAGCTTGATTGGATGCTTGAGCAACGACAGTTTGCCGAATGGCGGGGAGACGTCGCGGTTGGTGACGCTGTTTCCTTCCTCGAGAAGCGCGATCATGCTCCTGGTCGCGAGCGAGAAGCCGTTGAACGGCGGAGGCAACTGGCCGATCGCAATAATGTGACGTCTCATGCAGGAGGCTACCCTTTGCGCCTCCCGACTATCGCATCGATGGAAGAAAATTCAATCTCCCGCTCATGTGCTGCAGTTCTGGTGCTGCAGTTCTGGCCCACAGCACGTGCGACGTTAGGCTGCAGCGGTTTCCGAGCCGCTATCGAAGGCAAAGCCTTCGTCGGCCCAACCCGTCATTCCGCCAATCATGACCTTCACCTGAAGCCCGAGCCGGGCAAGGCGCAGGGCTGCCTTGTCGGTGCCGTTGCAATGAGGGCCGGCGCAGTAGACGACGAAGATGGTATCTGCGGGCCACTCCGACATGCGGTGGGCCGTCATCTTCCCGTGCGGCAGGTTGATGGCGTACGGAACGTGAGAGGCGGCATAAAGCGTCGGGGAACGGACATCCAGCAGCACGAAGTCGCGGTGGCCGGCGGCGAGCGATGCGTGAACATCCCAGCAGTCGGTCTCGAAAGCGAGCTTGCGGGCATAGTAGGCGGCGGTGGCTTCCGGAGAGGCGGCAGGGGTTTCGGTGACGAAGCTCGGCATGGCATGTCCTTTCGGTTCGAGTTGTCGCCGACCATTGCTGATGTTATGTCTTGGCGAAATTGGCCAGAATGACGGTTAGCGTAAAGATCATGCCAAATGCGCTGAAGGGACCCCATGTTGCGGTGCTTGCCTATGACGGGCTGTGCACCTTCGAATTTGGAATTGCCTACGAGGTCTTCGGTCTGTCGCGTCCGGAAATGGGCGAGGGCTGGTATCGCTATTCGGTCTGCGGGATAGAGCCCGGTCCGCTTCGTGCGGCAGGCGGGTTGACGGTTTCCGTCGATCATGGGTTGGAGGTCCTTGAGGAGGCGGACCTGATCGTCGTGCCTGGCTGGCGCGCGATCGATGCAGAGGTTCCGGAGGTGGTCATTGATGCTTTGTGCTTGGCCCATCAGCGTGGTGCGCGGATCATGTCCCTCTGCTCGGGTGTTGCGGTGCTTGCCGCCACCGGGTTGCTTCGCCATCGGCGAGCAACCACGCATTGGCGATACGTCGCTTCCGTCTCGGAACGCTATCCCGACATCAGCTTCGATGCCGATGTGCTTTACATCGACGATGGCAGTATCCTGACGGCGGCCGGCAGCGCCGCCGGTATTGATCTCTGTCTGCATGTGGTTCGTGGTGATTTCGGTGCGGAGGCTGCCAACAGCGTGGCACGGCGCCTGGTGCTGCCGCCACATCGCGAAGGCGGGCAGGCACAGTTCATCCAGGCGCCAGTACCGCAACAGCGCGAGGGCATCAGGCTCGGCCCGCTGATCGACTGGATGCGGCAGCAGCTGGATGAGGAGCAGCCGATCAGCCTGCTTGCCGCGAAGGCCGGGATGAGCCAGCGGACCTTTCAGCGCCGGTTCGAAAGCACGACCGGGCTCAGCGTCGGTGAATGGTTGCTCAAGGAGCGGCTCCGCTATGCGCGCGAGCTTCTCGAGCGACAGATTGGTGCAACCCTCGATGACGTTGCCGTTGCCAGTGGGTTCGGAACGCTGGCAACGATGCGGCATCACTTCCGCAAGCGGCTGGGGACGAGCCCCGGAGCATATCGGAAGACATTTGCGGCTGGCAGTTGAGGTGGGAAATTGGTCTTTCTACTCCCCACGCTTCTCTGACAGCGCAATGAGGAGAGGGATTCAGCAAGCAAAACGCCGCGGAGATATTTCCGCGGCGTTCGTCTTTAACCTACTCTGCTGCCTGGCGAGCCATCGGGTTGTTCGGATGGGTCGTCCAGTTCGCATAGTTCGGATCGACGATCTTGCCAGTGCGTTTGTCGAGATCGCCGACTGGCAACTGTTCCATGGTGATGCAGTTCTCGACCGGACAGACGTTGACGCAGAGATTGCAGCCGACGCATTCCTCTTCCATCACCTCGAAGTGCCTGACGCCATTGACGAACTGGGTGATCGCCTGATGTGAGGTGTCCTCGCAGGCGATGTGACAGCGGCCGCACTTGATGCAAGCGTCTTGGTCGATCTTCGCCTTGGCGATGTAGTTGAGGTTGAGATACTGCCAGTCGGAGACGTTGGGAACGGCGCGACCGGTGATATCGTCGAGGTTCCGGTGGCCCTTGGCGTCCATCCAGTCGGAGAGGCCTGTGATCATCTCCTGCACGATCTTGAAGCCGTAGGTCATCGCCGCCGTGCAGACTTGCACGTTGCCAGCGCCAAGCACGAGGAACTCCGCTGCGTCGCGCCATGTGGTGACGCCGCCGATGCCCGAGATCGGCAAGCCGTAGGTCTCCGGATCGCGAGCGATCTCGGCGACCATGTTGAGCGCGATCGGCTTCACCGCCGGGCCGCAATAGCCGCCGTGGCTGCCGCGTCCGTCAATGGACGGCTCCGGAGAGAAGGTGTCGAGGTTGACCGCGGTGATCGAGTTGATCGTGTTGATCAGCGATACCGCATCGGTGCCGCCGGCCTTGGCAGCCCGCGCAGGCTTGCGGATATCGGTGATGTTGGGCGTCAGCTTGGTGATGACGGGCATACGCGTGTATTGCTTGCACCAGCGCACCACCATTTCGATATATTCCGGCACCTGTCCGACCGCGGAGCCCATGCCGCGTTCCGACATGCCGTGCGGACAGCCGAAGTTGAGCTCGATGCCGTCAGCGCCGGTTTCCTCGACCAGCGGCAGAATCGCCTTCCAGGCATTTTCCTCGCAGGGAACCATGATCGAAGCGATCAGTGCGCGGTCCGGCCAGTTCATCTTCACCTGCTTCATTTCGCGCAGGTTGGTGTAGAGGTCGCGATCGGTGATGAGCTCGATGTTGTTCAAGCCCAGCAGCCGGCGGTCGGCGCCCCAGATCGCGCCGTAGCGCGGGCCGTTGACGTTGACAACAGGCGGGCCTTCCTCGCCGAGGGTCTTCCAGACGACGCCGCCCCAGCCGGCCTTGAAGGCGCGCTCGACATTGTAAGCCTTGTCGGTCGGCGGTGCGGAGGCCAGCCAGAACGGGTTGGGCGACTTGATGCCGACGAAATTATTGCGGAGATCAGCCATTGTTCATTCTCCCCTTCAAGCGACGGCAACGGCCGGCTGCGCGCCGGCAGCAAGCACGCGGTTGATGGATTCAGCGGCATCGCGGCCTTGCGCGACGGCCGAGACGGTCAGGTCGTCACCGCCGAAGACGCAATCGCCGCCTGCCCACACGCCATCCAGTGAGGTCTTGCCTTCCGCATCGATGGCGATGCGCCCGGACTCCATGCGCAGCGCGCCGAGGCCGGAAGCGTCGAAGGTCTGGCCGATCGCCTTGAAGATCTGATCAGCGGCAATGACGCCGGTCTCGCCCGTTGTCGACAAGCGGCCATCGATCAGCTTGGTGTATTCCACCTCGATTGCGGCAACCTTGCCATCCTGTGCGAGAATGGATTTTGGCGCCAGCCAGTGGCGGATGATGACGCCCTTGGAGGTAGCGAGATCCTGTTCGAATTCCGAGGCGTTCATGTGCTCCTTGCCGCGGCGATAACAGATCGTCACTTCCTCGGCGCCAAGGAGCTTTGCCTGCACGGCGGCATCGATTGCCGTCATGCCGCCGCCGAGAACGACGACGCGGCGGCCGATCGCAACGTCACCCTTGTCTGCGGCTTGGCGCAGGCCGGCGATGAAATCGACGGCGTCATCGACGCCTGGCAGGTTTTCACCATCGACACGCAACGCATTGACGCCGGCAAGGCCGATGCCGAGGAAAACGGCGTCATACTGCGATTGCAGATCGGCGAGCGAGAAATCGCGGCCGAGCTGCTGGTCGTGGCGGACGTCGATGCCGCCGATCGCCAGAACGTAGTCCACTTCCTGTTGCGCGAAGTCGTCGACCGTCTTGTAGGTGGCGATGCCATATTCGTTGAGGCCGCCGGATTTCGGCCGGGCGTCGTAGATCACGACATCATGGCCCTTCACGGCAAGGCGATGGGCAGCAGCAAGGCCGGCCGGGCCCGCGCCGATGACGGCAATCTTCTTTCCGCTCGAGGTAGCACGGCTGTAAAATTGCTTGTCCGCCTGCATGGCCGTGTCGGTGGCAAAGCGCTGCAGGCGGCCGATTTCGACGGGACGCTCTTCCGCTGTGTTGCGCACGCAGGCCTGCTCGCACAACTCTTCGGTGGGACAGACGCGAGCGCACATGCCGCCCAGAATGTTCTGGTCGAAGATCGTCTTGGCTGATCCGAGCGGGTTGCCGGTGGCGATCTGCCGGATGAAGAGCGGAATGTCGATGGAGGTGGGACAGGCCGTCATGCACGGCGCGTCGTAGCAGAAATAACAGCGGTCGGCGGCGACCAGCGCCTCGTGCTTGTCGAGGCGCGGATGAAGATCGGAGAAGTTCGACTCGTACTCGGCGGGCGAAAGCCGGCCTGCACGAATCCCAGTTCCCAGTCGTTCCATTGAAGTTCCCTCATTATTGGTAAACGGCCAGTGAGGGAAAGCGTAACTCAGGTTCAAAAATTTATCAAACGGTAAAATTTTTGCTTCGCGTACTTGTTATCGTATTGTTTTTATATGGCTATTTTCCCCGCTTCGGAGTGCCGTCCGTCCTCGATCGTGTCCTGCAAATAAAAAAATGAAAAAATCGACTTTTTCTCGTCCGTTCGGGGAACCATTCGGATACTTGCCCGTTACTGCGGTATCCGAACGATGACCGCATCGACCCAACATGCGCGCCCCCAACCCATCGTTCGGACGTACTCACGGTCCCCTCCCGGTGAGTGAAAGAACAGCCGGTGCGCCGCCCTCGCACTGGCTGTTCTTCGTTTAGTGCATGGCTGCCTGCCGAGGAGGACGCCGGAGAATCTCGAACTCGGCGTCGGGAATGACCAGATGATATTCGATCCGGCCTGGTACCAGCGTGAGTTCGGCCTTGCCGTTTACGGAGGAGGGGACGACCCGCTCGAGCACCGTCTTACCGAAGCTGTTTTCGCTGAATTCATGAATCTCTGTCGGATCGCACAGCGTCTCCGCCCATGAAACCTCGATTGCCTTTCGCCCGGCGGAGGCGACTTCCTGGCAGCTCAAGGTGACAGCAGGTTTGCTGCCGGCGATCGCTCCATAGGAGGCCGAATTGACGATCAATTCGTGCAGTGCCAGGCCGACATGCACGGCGGCATTGGGTGTCAGGTGGACGTTTATCCCGGAGATCGGCAGCGGCCCTGCGGTCTCAGGCCAATAGGGGGCGAACTGCTTTTCAGCGAGTTCGAACAGGAAGGCGCCGCGCCAACTGGAGTCGGTAATCAAGTCCTGCGAATTCGACAGTGATTGCAATCGCCCGCGGAATTTCGCCAGGAAGCTATCCAGCGATATGGTGTTGCGGGCCGTTTGTGTGGCGATGCCCTGAATAATGGCCAGGAGGTTCTTCGAGCGGTGCGATAGCTCGCGAAGAAGGGACTTCAGCACTTTTTCGCGATGCCGCGCCTCCGTCACCTCGGATATGACGGTAAGGATGCCCATGGCGTGATCCGTGCCAACGCGCTGAATCTTCAGTTCGTACGTGCGCATTTCCCCGTCGATCGAAATGTCGACCTCGGTTGTCGTCTGCTTCCCGGTTTCGAATACCTGCTGCTTGAGCTTCTCCAGATTGCGCCCATGTGTCTCGCCGAAGAGATCGGCGTCAGTTCCGCCCGGTATTGCAAGCGGCTGAAAATAAGGAGGAAGGTTATCGGCATAGGTGATCGACAGGCCAGGATCTTGGTAGATCACTGAAATCCCGGCACTTGCGAGCGAGCGTTGCAGTAGAAGCACTCTGCCTTCCAGCGCGAAGGGCATGCCGGGCACCGGTTCATTCCTGTTCACCTAGTCGCCTTTCCCATTTTTGATCCTTCCTCACGGCGGAGGAGGGTGCCCATTGATCGGGAAACTTATCCTAGAAGAAAGCGCTAAAAAAAAACCTTAAGGCCGGAAAAGCGTTCCAGATTCTCCGAAAACGCGTTTCCGTTCTCTTTGTTCCTCGAGTCGCCATTTCCTCAGGCGGCGGCCTTGGTGGATTGGTTGAAGAAAAGTGCCTGACTGATCAATGCTTTGACCATGTCCGGATTGAACGGCTTTGTGACCAGGAACGTCGGCTCCGGCCGTTCGCCCGTCAGCAGTCGCTCCGGAAAGGCGGTGATAAAGATCACTGGCACGCTCGCGGTCTTGAGAATGTCGTTGACCGCATCGATGCCGGAGCTGCCGTCGGCAAGCTGGATATCTGCCAGAACCATGCCCGGCCGTGTTCTGTTATAAAGCGCAACCGCTTCGGCATGAGTGCGGGCGATGCCGGTAACACGGTGGCCGAGGCTTTCCACCATTTGTTCGATGTCCATCGCGATCAGCGGCTCGTCCTCGATGATCATGACATCAGTGGCAACCTGTCGAGAGATCTCGCGCGATGCGTTGTCGAGCAGGCTGACGACTTCGTCTTCTTCCACGCCCAGAATCTCCGCAATTTCTCCAACCCGAAAGTTCTCGACGGAGGCGAGGATAAAGGCCTGGCGGGCGAGCGGCGAAACCTTGGCGAGGTTCAGCGTTGCGCGCTGCTCCCACGCGTAAGGCGAGGCAGGTTCAGGAATCTGGACCGTTACGGAACCAAACAGCGAGGTGAAAAGTTTGTACAGTGCAACGCGGTCATCCGCGGTATCCGGGAAAATGGATATATCGGTAATGATCGCCTCAAGTACGGCGGCTACATACGCGTCGCCCGACGTCTGCGTTCCAGTAAGCGCGCGGGAATAACGACGCAGATAAGGAAGGTGCGGCGCAATTCGAGTCGAAAGTGTCATTTATAGCTCCCAACAGGCCGGTAAGGGGCCTCAATGGCGATTAAAACGCGACGGACTGTAAAAATGTTCCTGAGATATAGGAACTTTTTTTTCTCAGCAGCATTATCGTGCCTACAAACAGAGGGCTCATCGCATTTGTTTCATGACACGCGACGGGATGTTCGCCAATCAGCCGGCCCAAGCGGCTGATTTAGTTAAGACGAACTTAATCATGGCGGCGTGGCAAAACGGGCGGATAACAAGTAAAGTGACGATTGATGACGACACGGAAGAATGAAAAAGATCGGCAGCGGCTGGAAATGCGCGCAAGCGATATCCTCGACCCGAACAGCCAGATCGGGGTGAAGTTGCGATCGCTTTATGCTGCCGTGCAGGACGAGGCAATTCCGGAGCGCTTTCTCGATTTGCTCGAGAAGCTTGACCAGGCTGAGCTGGTCGCTTCGGCCAAGGTCGCGAAGTAAGGTGGCTCCATGGAAAAGCAGCAACCAAGCTTCAAGCGCGAGCTCCTTGCGTCGCTCCCGAGTCTTCGAGCCTTTGCCATTTCGCTGATTGGACGTCACGATAGGGCGGATGATCTGGTTCAGGACACCATCATGAAGGCCTGGGCAAAGCAGGACCATTTCGAGATGGGCACCAACATGAAGGCCTGGCTCTTCACGATCCTGCGCAATGAGCTTTACAGCCAGATGCGCAAGAGCGGACGCGAGATTCAGGATAGCGATGGTTTGTTCACTGAGTCGATGGCGATGCACCCGGCGCAGTACGGGGCGCTCGATCTTCAGGATTTTAAGAAAGCGCTCGATCAGTTGCCCCCGGATCAGCGTGAAGCGATCATTCTGGTCGGTGCGTCGGGGTTCTCCTACGAAGAAGCCGCGGAAATCTGCGGATGTGCCGTCGGCACGATCAAGAGCCGCGTAAACCGCGCTCGCCAGCGCCTGCAGGAGCTCCTTCAGATTTCGGGCGAGGCGGATTTCGGACCTGACGCGACATCGTCGCCGCTTACGTCCAAAGCTTTTGCCTTCTGACACTTGACCAGATACCGAGAAAGAGGCCGGCTGCCTCGAGGCGCCGGCCTTTCTGGTGTAGCGCAGTAGCAGAAGCGTTATCTAAGTGTCAGTCGTCTCGCTTGGAGCCCATGAGATTAGCCATGACGATCGCTGCGAGAACCCCGGCCGTCAATAGGGGCTGAGCCCGGACGAGGCCAATGCCCACTGCGGCAAGCGATTCCAACGCCTGCTTGCGTTCCTTGGCGCGACGCGCCTCCTGCGCATTGATCACCATCATCATGATGAGAACGACGACGGCGATCAGCAGCGCAGCGGCAGCCAGGAATAGCGCCGCGCCTATGGGCCCATAAATGCCTGAGAGCCATATCGCGCCAGCGACCACCGCGAGCGTATAGGCGGTCAACAAGAGTACGACGGCAATCGCAATGAAAATACCGTTGCGCTTCGTCCGCGCAACGGTTCGGTGAACACTCGTGCCTACCAGCAGGCTGAGAAGCGGGAAGAGCATCTCGCCTCCTTAACGGCGAGCGAGGAGGGCGAGGACGAGCCCGAAGGCTGCCGCCGCGCCGATGGTGGCTACGGGGTGCCGGCGTACCGTGTTGCGCACTTCCTGCGCGCCGCGAAGGTAGCCCTCCTGCAATTCGTGGATCAGGTCTTCGCTGCGTGACAGTAGATCGTCGTAGCTGGTTGCTGCCTGATAGCGAAGTCGATCACCAGACTTCCGCGACTGCTTTCCAGCGATCTTCGTCAGGGCCGCGATGTCATCGCGAAGAGCCTCGATCTGCTCTTCGATGGTGGATTCAATGTTGTGAAGCGCGCCGCCATTGCGCCGGCTGCGAATGGGGTGGAGGAGCGAAGAGGCCACGATTTTCTCCATCTGTAAGGCGCGCTTTGACGCGACCTGGTTCAACACAGGGCCGTCGCCGAAGTTTGCATGAAGATTGTCCCCCGGCAATGACCTACATGATCAGTTGCTTAACGCGGTCGACCTTCAAAAGTTCCGCTACGCTGGATTGTATCAGGCCTGAACTGCACTATGAGCAAGCACGAAGGGTGTGCCGTCTGCTGGAACCTGATTGATCCGCAGGGCACAGCCAAAGACGGAGCCCATGGTCTCATCTGTCAGTACGTCGCGAACGCTGCCGCTCGCAGCCACTTGCCCGGATTTCATGAGGATGATCTGGTCGGCGAAGAGCGCGGTCAGGTTGAGATCGTGCATGACGGCGATGACACCGCCACCGGCTTCGCAGAATTTGCGCGCAAGCGTCATGATGGTCAGCTGATGGCTGATGTCGAGGCTCGACACCGGCTCGTCGAGCAGGAGCCAGCACGGCTTTTCGTCGACGACGGGTTCAGTGATCTGGCAGAGAACGCGGGCGAGCTGCACGCGCTGCTGCTCACCGCCGGAAAGCTCCTGATAAAAACGTCCTTCGAAGCCCCCGAGATCGACAGCGGCCAGTGCGTTCGCCGCAGCCTGCTCGGCTTTCTCAGGGTTGCGATTGACACCGGTGGTCAAGCCCATCCGCACCACTTCGCGTACCGTGAACGGGAAGGAGATCGAGTTTGCCTGCGGCAGCACGCCACGCATCGTCGCCAACTGCCATGGCTGCAGCGCGCTCACATCCTGCCCGTTGAGGCGAATGGAGCCCGCATAGGGGAGTTCGCCAGAGACGGCCTTCATCGTCGTCGTCTTGCCTGACCCGTTCGGACCGGCGATCGCCGTCAACTGGCCAGCCTGCGCGTTGAAGCCGAGCTCGCTAACAATGGTCTTGCCGGAAAGGCGTACGGAAGCGCCGGATACTTCGATCATTGCTTGATACTCAAAGGGCAAGGCGTGCGCGATGCCGCAACAGAATCCAAAGGAAGAACGGGCCGCCGATAGCGGCCGTAATAATGCCGATCGGCAGTTCGGCCGGCGCGACGATCGTCCTGGCAAGGACATCGGCGAAAATCAGCAGCGAGCCGCCGAGAAGCGCGGAGGCGGGCAGCAGGAAGCGATGATCGGGGCCGATCGACATGCGCAGCACGTGGGGAACCACGATGCCGACGAAACCGATGCCGCCGCTGACGGCGACCGAAGCACCCGTCGCTGCGGCGACGCTGAGGATGGCAATATTCTTCAACCGCTGTACGGGGATGCCCATATGGAACGCTGTCGCTTCACCGAGCGTCATGGCATTGAGGCCGCGGGTCATGAACGGCATGGCGGCAAAAGAGAGAAGAATGATCGGGGCGGCGGTGGCAATCTTTGCCCATGTCGCTCCGGCAAGCGATCCCATGCCCCAGAAAGTGAGGTCGCGCAGCTGCTGATCGTTAGCCATGTAGATCAGCAGCCCGGTGAGCGCGCCGGCAAGCGAGCCGAGCGCGATGCCGGCAAGCAGCATCGTGGCAACCGAGGTCTGGCCGTTGCCGGTCGCAATCCGGTAGAGTAGCCACGTGCTGGCAAGGCCGCCGCAGAAGGCTGCGAGCGGCAGCGCATAGATGCCAAGCAGAGCGTAGAGCGGCGCGGCAAAGGTGCCGGCGAGCACGATGATCACCACTGCGCCGAGGCCCGCACCCGAGGAGACGCCGACAAGGCCCGGATCCGCGAGCGGATTGCGGAACAGGCCCTGCATGACGGCTCCCGAGACGGCAAGCGAACCGCCAACCAGGAAGCCCAGGATCGCGCGAGGCATGCGGATATCGACGATGATGATCCGGTCGCGCGCATTCAGCGCCTCATCCGACCCCGCCATGTTGGCAATCACGTCGAGGAACGAAGCGTTAGAAGCGCCCGTTGTCACCGAAAACAACAGGGACAGGACGGAGCCGACCGCAAGCAGAACGATCGCCAGCAGAGCGAGGCGGCTCCGGTCACCGGCCCTGTGAAGCTCCCGGAGACCTGTCAGCGAAAACATGGCGCGCTTCTGTCCCATGGCGTCCTGCAGGGCCATCATCAGCTTCCGTAGATCGCCGCGTTCAATTCACGGACGGCGCTCGCGGTGCGGGGGCCGAAACCGAGCAGGTGCAGGCCGTCCATGCGGATGATCGCCTTGTTCTGTGCCGCGGGTGTCAAGGCCAGTGCGGGCTGTTTGAGAAGATCTTCATTCTTCGTGGCCGAGCCGTCGCCGCGGTTCATCATCAAGATCACGTCGGGCTTGGCTTCCACGATCGCTTCGTCGGTCAGCGGCTTGTAGCCGGGGAAGTTGCCCACTGCATTGACGGAGCCCGACAGCTTGATGATGCCGTCGGCCGCCGTGCCGGTTCCGGAGGCCATGATCTTGCCGCTCTGCATGCTGAGAATGAAGAGTACGCGCTTGCGCTTGCCTTCGGGGCGCTTCTCAGCGTCGGCGATCGCCGCGTCGAGGTCCGCGCCGACCTTTTCTTCCAATGCCTTTGCCTTGTCGGGCTGACCGAGGAGATCGCCGACCCGGTCGATCTTCGCGAGGATGCCTTCGCGCGTATACGCGTTAGGCACGGTCTCGAAAGGGACGCTCGCGCTCTTCAGCACGTTCAGCGCTTCCGGCGGTCCGGATCCCTCGATGGCGATGATCGCCGTCGGGTTCATCGCAAGGATACCTTCCGGCGACAGGGCGCGCATGTAGCCGACATCGGGCAGCTTCATTGCCGCTTCGGGATACATGCTTGTCGTGTCGCGCGCGATCAGCCGGTCCTGCTCACCGAGCGCATAGATGATCTCAGTCACGTCGCCGCCGACGGCTACGAGGCGCGTCGTATCCAGTTTCTCGGCCGCCAGGGCATCTGAGACAGGAGCCAGCGACAGCGCAATAGCCGCCGCCGAAAACGCCAGTGCCCAAAGCCAGTTGTGGCGCGGTTCCTTACGCATCGTCATCCCTTTCTCAAGCTGCGACGCTCGTTCCTGCGCGCGGCAGGTTTTCCATGATCGAGCGCCAGTCGTCGCGCTCATCGGTGCCTTCCTTGCGCTTGCCGAAGAACTGGATGATCATTTCTCCCTCGACACTATAGGCCTCGAGCGACGTCACATGGCCGTCCTTTGTCGGCTTGCGTACGGCCCAGGTCTCGGCAATGTGATCCTGCCGAAGGTGCAGGTGGAAGGTCGGGTCGAGAACGTTGATCCAGGGACCCATCGGCTGCACGTTGAAGATCGGGCCGGAATGGATCTGCACGATGCCGTTGTTGGCGACGAAGCACATGATCGGCAGGCCTGCCTTGACCGAAGCATGCATCATCTCTGCCGTCGCCGTGTTGTCGAGCTGCCAGGCATAGTCGTCGCCAACGGTACGCACGGCGGCCTGGCGGCCGATCTTCAGCTTGCGCAGCATGCCGAAGAACTCATGCGTGTCGGTGAGCTTGCTCCAGTGCTGGCGCAGCTCGTCGCGCGAGACCTCACCGCTCTCGTCCGTCGACGACGGCGCCAGACCGGCGACGAATTCCTGCGACTGATCCTCAAGCTTCAGATCCCGGACGATGGCGTGATAGGCCTCGACATTGGAGTTCGGGCGAAGATGTACCTTGTGAACTGCGTTCCCGGCTTTGTCGAAGTACTGCAGGCTGAGACGCTCCTGGTCGCCATCCTTCTTGGAAACGGCAAAGCCGTGCGCCCAGCGATTGGGGAAAATGCGCAGGTCGATGTTTTCCCCAAGCACGATCGAAGCGTGCGGTCCGGCGGTGATGTTCTCGTAGACGCCGATCTTCTCGTGAACGGCACTTTCGTTGCGGGAAAGGGCCATGACTTCGCCGAGTTCAGCGACCCGCTCCAGAAGCTTCAAGGCGCTGCCGTCGATGCGGGTTGCGCTGATGCCAACCTCGGCCACGACGAGTGCAGCTTCCGAAATCTGAAGCTGAGCAGCGATATCGCGCTCACGCATCTTCGGATTTTCTGCGCGAAATGCGCGAATGTCGGCGGGAGCCGGTTTCGTGGTTTCAGTCATGTCCTAGCCCTACTTATTGAGAATGAGTTTGCCCTGACGGGTGATTTTCATGCGGTAGACCACGCCGTCGTGACGGATCATGATCTCGCTCGCTCCGCGAAAAATGTCTGCACTTTCCAGAACGCGCATTTCTGCCGTTGGTTCGCGCTGCAGCGACGCGTGACTAAAGCTACCTGGCTTCTCAACCATCATTTCGGTCGGTTATTTCGCTCGATCCGCGGCGCCCAGCGCCGGGGAAATCCATAATTATCTTGACTTTCATAGTCATCATTTTTTAATGACGCAATAGCGGAGTTTATAAGTCAAGTTTTAGTGTCTACTGATGGAAGGACTGGCAGTGAGCAAGGTTGCAGCGCTTTTGACAAGCGGTCTGATCGCGGTTGCGAGTGCATCGCAGGTTTTTGCTCAGGATGCTGCAGCGGCCTCGCCGGCCAAGGGCCTTGAGGTCGAGCTGAACGGCCTCGTGCCGTCGCAGAAGGGCTGCATGATGACCTTCGTTGCGCTCAACAATCTCGCGGCGCCGATCAACAAGATCTCTTTCGAGCTTGCTTTCTTCAACGACAGGAATGCGGTCGACCGGGTCACCGTGTTGGACTTCCGCGATCTGCCGCAAGGTAAGAAGCGCGTGCGCCAGTTCGATATGCCGAACGTCAAGTGCGAGAGCGTGACGCGCCTGTTGATCAACGATGCGCCGGTCTGCGATGGGCCGGCTGCGGGCGAGTGCATGAAGGGTCTTGTCACCCGTTCACAGGTTTCCGTTCCCTTCGAGGGTTGAGTGGTTCGCCGGCATGACAGCCGGCGGTTTTCTGTTTCAACTGGCCGAGGCAGGCGCAAATGGCAGTTTCAGCAAAATCCAAATCGAGAGTCATTCTCGTTGAGGAACCGGTCGCTGAGGGCGGAATGAACGACAACAATCCCGGCATGCATCCCGGGCATGAATTGTCTGATCTTCGCAATGTGCCACGTCAGCCAGCCGCAGAAGTCTCCATTCACTACGCCCGCCTGGCATTGATTGAATCCTTCCCGCAGGATCCGCAGAGTGCGAGCAACACCGTCGTTGCCGCGCCATCGATGGATGCGACCGTCGAAAAGGAAGAGAGCGCAAAACCACGTCAGCGCGATGTGGTGATGGCTTGTCTCAGCTCTTTCGCTTGCCATGCGGCTGTCATTGCAATCCTGACCGTCGGGTTCGTGGTCACACCACACGATCCAGCCGAAGAGGCTGGCGAGGTGGTGAGCGTCATCATCCTTGGCGATTGGGAGGCGGATCAGGCGGCAGCGGGCGAGAAAGCTGAGGAGCCTCAGCCCGAGCAGATCGTGGCCGAGACCGTGCAGACCCAAACTATACGGCCGACGGCAGTAACGCCGACGGAACCGGTGACTGTTGCGCCCACGCAAGAGGTGACGCGCGTTTCCCCGGAGAATGTGGTCGCTGTGGAGCCCGAGGTTCTGACCTCTCTGTCGCCTGCAGAGACGTCCGTCGTGCAGCCGATGGCGACGGAAGTGCCGGCCGAGGTTCTTGCGGAGACGCCTCCCGTCGCCCAGGCGGCGCCGGAAGAGGTGAAGCCGGTCCAGCCGATGGAAACGGCGACGCTCGCTCCCGAACCGGATAAGCCCACACCTGACCCTAAGCCGAAGGCTGAAAAGCCAGCTACAAAACCCGTCGAGAAGAAGGAGCAGCCGAAGAAGGCCAAACCATCTGCGGGGTCCGGCGGCGAAAACAAGCAGGATTCCAAGAAGGGATCGGCCGAGGGGACCGAGACAGCAACATCGAGCCAAAATTCGCGTGGCTCGGGTAGCAGCG
This sequence comes from Rhizobium sp. CF122, assembly GCF_000282035.1. GTDB lineage: Bacteria > Pseudomonadota > Alphaproteobacteria > Rhizobiales > Rhizobiaceae > Rhizobium. The sequence goes on along the minus strand of NZ_AKKA01000024.1, from coordinate 5,468 downwards.
GCGGTGCCGGGAGCGCAGCCGTTGCCAACTATCCCGGCAAGGTGCAGGCACGGATCCGTCGCTCTGTCAGGGTGCCGTCGGAGTACAAGCGTATGAGCGCGTCCATGAGTGTTCGCGTTCGCCTCACAATTGGAGCCAGCGGCGATCTGAACGGTCTTTCGATCGCGCGCAGTTCAGGTATTCCCGAGCTGGATCAGGCTGTTGTCGACGGTATTCGCCGAGCGGCGCCGTTCCCTTCGCTCCCCACCGAGTGGGGTAAGCCGGTCTGGTCTTTCAGTCAGGATGTTCAGGTGACGGGTCGCTGATAAAATATGACTTATACAATCAACTTTATACTTTACTCTAAAAATCAAGTTTAATAAGGTCCCCCGGCACACGCAGGAATCGTGTGACGATCAACGAGCGAACGGGTGGGCAATGGCTCGAAAGACGAAGAAGGGTTCCAACCGCGAGATCCGCGTCCTCGCTGGTATCGAGACGGTTCAGGAAGCGTCCGGGCGGTCCAAACTTGATGGACGCAGTTTCCTGTATGTCGGCGGACGGGATTGCCAGGTGGCGCATCTTCGCCAGATCGCAAGCAACTTTGGGGCAGAGCTGATCCACCACGACGGCGGCTTGCGCGAGGCGGTCTCCCGCATCGATACCGTGCTTCCCTCGGTCGACTGCGTTTTCTGCCCGATCGACTGTATCAGCCACGATGCCTGCCTGCGCGTGAAGACCGGCTGCAAGAAATTCGGCAAGGCCTTCATCCCGCTTAGAAACGGCAGCAAGTCCAGTTTGGAACGCGCGCTACAGACAATGAACGAACGAGACAATTCCCGATGAACGAAGAACGCCCCGACGGGGTCATGATGATCGGCCTGCACAAGCTTGCCGCTCAAAGAGGTGACGGCCTTGTGCCGGAGCTTTACGATCTGCTGCTGCGGAATGCCGAGCGGCGTAGAGACTATCCCAACGTGTCGGAGTTTCCTCTGTGGGAGACACGGATGCCCGGGCAGCAGCCCGAAAGGCCGCTTGGTTTGGAGGCGGCAAACGGCAATAATGTTGTGGCCTTCGCGCCGGCGCGCGACAGTGTGAAAAACAAAGCGTAGGGATCATTCCATGTATATTGCGATGAACCGCTTCAAGGTTGCGATCGGATCCGAGGCGGACTTCGAGGAAGTCTGGCGCAATCGCGATTCCAGCCTCTCGCAGGTTCCCGGCTTCGTCGAGTTCCGCCTGCTGCGGGGCAAGACGAATACGGAGGAGGAATACACGCTGTTTTCCTCGCATACGCTCTGGCAGAGCGAGGAAGACTTCGTGAACTGGACGAAGTCCGAAAACTTCCGCGCCGCGCACCGCAGTGCCGGTGAACGCAAGGCCATGTACAAGGGGCCGCCGGTTTTCGAAGGTTTCAACGTGGTGCACGGCATCTGAACGGCCGAGGTCGATCCCGATCGAGTTGAAATCCTGCCCGTTCTGCCATCGCTTGATCTCGATGAGACACTGGCCTTTTATCGCGACGAGCTTGGCTTCAACCGGATCATCCACCCGTCTCCAGCCTATCTGATCCTGCGCAGGAACGAAATGGAGTTGCATTTCTGGCTGGCGCGCGACCGAGCGCTATGCGAGGCGACGCCCGTCTACCTGCGTGGCGGTCGGATAGCCGCGCTCCATGCGCAATATCAAGGGAAGCGCGTGGCGCATCTGGCCCGCTTGAGGGACGGCCGTGGGGCATGGAAGAATCCTATATCCATGATCGGCACGGCAACCTGTTGCGGTTTGGGCGCATACCCGTCAGTTGATCGATCAGCCCCGGCGAAAGAAGGCGCCCACCGCGATCGCCAGCCAGCCGAACATCATGGCAAATCCGCCCGTGGGCGCCGCCATCGGAAACAAGCCGGAACCCGCATAGCGCAAAGCGACGAGATCGCCGGCAAACAGAAGCGTGCCAGCGCCTATAAGTATGCCGGCAAGCCAGGCGGTCCTTAGTTTCTCGGTGCCGATGGCAAGAGCCAGCAGGGCAGGTGCGTGCGCCAGGCACATTGCCGAAGCCGAAGCAACGAGATGCGCATCGCCGCCGCCATGCGCCGCGGCTGCGGACAGCGCCACGCCAGCAAAACCGAACAGGCCGGCGAACAGATAGAATAGCGGCGCGATACGCGTGTTCAGCGTCATGGTTGTTCCTATTCCTTGTTCTGCATGTGATATGCGAGCCGTTCGATGGGCGGCAGGATGATCTCGCGCAGCTTCGGATTGGCAATGGTTTCTTCAAGCGCGCGACGAAAGCAGTGCAGCCACTCATCGCGTTCCACGGGGCCGATCTCGGCAACGAAATGGCGGCTTCTGAGGCGCGGATGGCCGCGTTTGTCCGTGTAGAGCGGCGGGCCGCCGAGATATCCCGTCAGGTATTCGTAGAATTTCACTTCGCTGCCTTCCAGCGTCGGCGGATGGACGGCGCGAACGTGCCTTGCCTCCGGCAGCGTCTCCATCAGCTCATAGAAGCGGTGCGTCAGCGCACGCACGGCCGCGTCGCCGCCAATTGCCTCGTAAAGCGTAATGACTTTTTCCGTCACGGTTCCATTCCTCGAAATCGAACTCTTAATGCACTGCGAGGAAGAGGACTGCAACCGCTCGGATCAGGACGCGGCAATTCGTCCGTCGTCGGCTTGGTGATGACAAATTTCTTGACAAAACCGTCTGGACGGTATCTTTTGTCGATATGTCACTTGCTCATCATCGCCGCAAACAGCCTCTCGTCGTGCGCCAGCAGCTGCTGGACGTGGCCGCTCGGCTGACAATGGAGCAAGGTATGGGTGCCGTGACACTGGATGCAGTGTCCGGCGCATCAGGCGTCAGCAAGGGCGGGCTCTTGCACCATTTCCCGACGAAGAACGCGCTGCTTGATGCCCTCTTCGAGAGTCTTCTGGATCGGTTCGATGCTGATATCGATGAGCGCATGCGCGAGGATCCGGTGCCGCATGGCCGTTTCAGCCGCGCCTATCTTCATGCTGTTGCGGATCTTAGAGACAGTCCCGATGAGTCCGCGCACTGGGCGCAAGTAACGGTTGCGCTGCTCGCCGAGCCGCGGCTTCGGCGCCGCTGGCGCGCATGGGTGCAGGATCGGACGGAGGAATACGTCGGCACGGATTCGTCCATCGACGCGCAGATCGTTCGGTTCGCTGCCGATGGGCTCTGGCTCGCCGACATGCTCGGCAGTCATGATAACGGCGGGGACCGCCAGGCGCTGATCGCCCGTCTTGTCGAATGGACGAACAAGTAGAGTAGGACCCCGCCATGGCTCCAGCTGTTGTTTATGCGCTGCTCGTTGCTGCGATCGCGCTCGAGGTGATCGGCACGACGGCGCTGCAGCTGTCGCAGCAGTTCACCCGCGTCGGACCGACCGTTGTTCTGGTTGTCTGCTACGTGGCGGCATTCTATTGCCTGTCGATGACATTGAAGATCATTCCCGTTGGCATCGCCTATGCGATCTGGAGCGCGCTCGGCATCGTGCTGATTTCCGCCGTCGGCCTCATCTATTTCAAGCAGCGGCTTGATGCGCCGGCGATCATCGGGCTCGGGCTGATCATTGCCGGCGTGCTGGTGGTCAACCTTTTCTCGAAATCCATCTCCCATTGATTTCGCCCACATCCGGGCTTATCTGGCTAACCACCTTCGCCCGCCCCGGACGTCGTCGCGACATTTGACCGCCGCCGCGCGGGCTTGTGAAAAATGCTGTCATATCCATATCTTCTTGAACTTTTCACCGCTTATTCTACGCATTGGACACCCCATGACTGACGGTACCGCTGACGCAGGTCTTTCCGAAAATCCATCCGCAACCGCGGGCCAATCCTTCAACACCGCCGGCATCGCGCCGATGGATCGACCGAGCGCGATCACGCGCTTTTTCATGGGTATCGTCGCATGGGCGGAAAAGCTGAACTTCAGATACGCCAAGCTCGGCAATCCGCCTGTCTACGATGCCGCCACATTTCCCTGGGCCGCCGAAGTGGAGAAGGCGTGGCCGCAGATCCGGTCAGAGCTGGACCGTGTGCTCGTGCGGCAGAGCGAACTGCCGACATTCCAGGACATCTCGACTGACGTGAAGACGATTTCCAGCGATAGCGGCTGGAAGACCTTCTTCCTTGTCGGCTTCGGCGTGAAGTCGGAACAGAACATCAAGGCGTGCCCGCAAACCTGGGAAGCGGTGCAGAAGATTCCAGGATTGAAAACCGCCATGTTTTCGATCTTCGAGCCCGGCAAACATCTGCCGGCTCATCGCGGACCTTATAACGGCGTGCTTCGCCTGCATCTCGGCATGATCGTGCCGGAGCCTGCGGACAAGCTGGCCATCCGGGTCAAGGACCAGATCTGCCACTGGCAGGAGGGTAAGGCTCTGATTTTCGACGATGCTTACGAGCACGAAGCCTGGAACCACACCGAAAAGACGCGTGTCGTGCTGTTTGTTGACTTCGTGAAGCCGTTGAAGTTCCCGGCCCGCGTCGTCAATTGGGCGCTCATGAACCTTGCCGTGTTTACACCCTTCATTCGTGAGGGGCTGGATAACCACAAGGAATGGGAAAAGAAGTTCTATGCGGAAGCGGAAGCGTTCAGAAACAGGCCGCAGAATTGAGCGTGACCGCAGAACCAATAGATAGCCCCCACGCGCCAGTTGTTTGAGGATTGGTCGAGAACCTGCACGCGCGGTGCGTCGGGGGTAACGATGATGTGGTGGTCATCGATCACAGCGTAGGCCATTTCGGATTGTCGCGGGGACCGGGGTGACGACGACATCGGCCGGAATGGATTGCCGACGACGATCGGCTGCTGGATCACAACGGGCGCGGTCGGCGCAGCTGCACTGGAGATAGGTGGCGACTTGCGCCGGCGCCCACCACACCGTCAACTGCAGCCCCAACGGGACCCGCCAGCGGTCGACGGCGCTCAGTTGCTATTGGCTGCCATCACCTTGCGTTTCGCTTTGGTGGCCAGATACATGACATAGTTTTCCGCAGCATCCGCGAGATGAAGAGCAATTTCCTCTTCCCGCCATCCCGCCGCTACCGCGCGACGGACAACTTCGGTGATTGCCGTTTTGCAGACGGTTTCGCATTCCCGCGAGCGTCCCATATCTTCGGCGCTGTAATTCGGAGAATTGATGTTCGTCATGGCAGCAAGGTGCCACAATCCGACGCGTTTTCAACAGGATGCTAATAGAGTGGTTAGCCGGTATGGTTAAGCGCATGGCGCAGCCAAGTCCGTATATCCCAATTAAAGCGGCAGTTTAGCGTCTGATTTTTGTATCGTCGCAAAATCGGAGTCCGGCGGCAACCGGCTCAACGAAGATATCTTCGGCAGGTAGCACCAACTAAAACGGACCATCAGCAAGCGGTTCAAGCGCTTGCTGATGGTCCGATTCTACATGGGGCTGCCCGCGATTGTGGGGCTTGATGCCTCACGTCGTTCAGCTTGCCTTTGGCGGCGCG
>NZ_AKKA01000023.1 GCF_000282035.1 Rhizobium sp. CF122 | reverse complement strand
GGCGGACGTCCGCCGCTGCCTTCCCTGAAGACGCCATCGTCAAATCGCCTCAAGAAGCGGGTACCTCATGACAGAAGTCGCAGTTTCCCAAAGCGTCGGATCGCGAGCGCGCGCCGTCAATACCTCGTCGGACTTGCGCGCCGAGCGCGTCCGTTCCGCCTGGATGTTTCTGGCCCCCACCCTGTTCATTCTGGCCGTCGTTGCCGGATGGCCTCTCTTCAGAACGATCTATTTCAGCTTCACGAACGCATCGCTCACGAGCCTCGGCGACGCGCAGTTTGTCGGCTTCAAGAATTATCTCTCCTGGATCACGTTGAAGAGCGGGCGAACTGTCTATAGTGGCCTGCTTGCCGACCCGAACTGGTGGAAAGCTGTCTGGAACACGATGAAGTTCGCGTTCCTGTCGGTGACCATCGAAACGATCCTCGGCCTTGTTGTCGCCCTGGTGCTGAACGCGAATTTCCCCGGTCGTGGCATCGTACGCGCCGCCATTCTCATTCCCTGGGCGATCCCGACGATCGTTTCCGCCAAGATGTGGGCGTGGATGCTCAACGACCAGTTCGGCATCCTGAACGATATCCTGCTCGGCCTCGGGCTGATCAGTCAGAAGATCGCCTGGACGGCCAATCCCGACACCGCGATGGTCGCGGTCCTCATCGTCGACATCTGGAAGACAACGCCCTTCATGGCACTGCTTATTCTCGCCGGGCTGCAGATGGTCCCCGCCGATATCTACGAGGCGGCCAAGATCGACGGCATCAACCCGATCCGCGTCTTCTGGCGGCTGACGCTGCCGCTGGTTCGCCCGGCCATCATGGTCGCCGTGATCTTCCGTATGCTGGACGCGATGCGCATCTTCGACCTCATCTACGTGCTGACGCCGAACAATGCGCAGACCAAGACCATGTCCGTCATGGCGCGCGAAAATCTCTTCGACTTCGACAAGTTCGCCTATGGGGCGACAGCCTCGACGGTGCTCTTCCTGATCATCGCGACGATCACCGTGCTCTACATGTGGCTTGGTCGCGTCAAACTCGGTGGGAGCGATCGATGATGCTGCTGACCCTGACCAAGAACACACTCTTCTACCTGCTCGTCGCCGTTATCGTCATCGTCGCGGTCTTTCCGTTCTACTATGCGATCCTGACGAGCTTCAAAGCCGGCACCGCCCTCTTCGAGGTCAACTACTGGCCGACCTCGATCTCGCTCACCAACTACACGACGGTCCTCACCACAGGCAGCTTCATCCGCAGCCTCGGCAACTCCCTACTGGTTGCCATCCTCGTCGTCGCAGCCTCGCTGCTGCTCGCCGTCACCGCATCCTATGCGCTTGCCCGCGTCAATTTCCGCGGCCGCGCGCTCCTGATGCTGACGATCCTGTCGGTCTCGATGTTCCCACAGATCGCGGTGCTTGCCGGCCTTTTCGAGCTGATCCGCTGGATCGGCATCTTCAACACGCCTTTCGCGCTGATCTTCTCCTACATGATCTTTACCCTGCCCTTCACGGTCTGGGTGCTGACCACCTTCATGCGCGATCTGCCGATCGAAATCGAGGAAGCGGCAATCGTTGACGGCGCCTCGCCCTGGGTCATCATCACCCAGGTTTTCATGCCGCTGATGTGGCCGGCTCTGGTGACGACGGGGCTGCTCGCCTTCATTACGGCCTGGAATGAATTCCTCTTCGCCCTAACCTTCACCTCATCGGACGCTCAGCGAACAGTGCCGGTTGCCATCGCCCTGCTTTCGGGCGGCAGCCAGTTTGAAATCCCATGGGGCAACATCATGGCAGCCTCCGTCATCGTCACGGTACCTGTCGTTGTCCTGGTCCTGATATTCCAGCGGCGCATCATCTCCGGCCTGACAGCCGGCGGCGTCAAAGGTTGAAGAAAGCACGATATGGCACAGATTCGACTCGATAATATCCGCAAGAGCTTCGGTGCGCTTGACGTCATCAAGGGCGTCTCGCTTGATATCCGCAAGGGCGAATTCATGGTTTTCGTCGGCCCGTCCGGCTGCGGCAAGTCCACGCTGCTGCGGTTGATCTCCGGATTAGAGGACATCACCTCGGGCACGCTTTCCTTCGATGGCGAGGCGGTCAACCGCTACGCTCCTTCGAAGCGCGGCATTGCCATGGTCTTCCAATCCTATGCGCTCTATCCGCATATGACCGTGTTCGAGAACATGGCCTTCGGCATGAAGCTGTCGGGACGCACCAAGGACGAGTGCAAGGCCCGCGTCGAGCAGGCAGCCGGCATGCTGCAGCTGTCGCCTTATCTGGAGCGTCTGCCACGTCAACTGTCGGGTGGTCAGCGTCAGCGTGTCGCGATCGGTCGCGCCATCGTCCGCGACCCCAAGGTGTTCCTGTTCGACGAGCCCCTATCGAATCTAGATGCCGCTCTGCGCGTCGCAACGCGGCTGGAGATTGCAAAGCTTCACCGCAGCATGCACGGCACGACGATGATCTACGTCACCCACGACCAAGTCGAGGCAATGACGCTTGCCGACCGCATCTGCGTGCTCCGCGACGGCGTTGTCGAACAGGTCGGCACCCCGCTTGAACTCTACGAGACGCCGAATTCCGTTTTCGTCGCCGGCTTCATCGGTTCGCCGAAGATGAATTTTCTGACGGGCGAATTTTCGGCACCTTACAACGCCCACACCATCGGCGTGCGGGCCGAACACATCGAGATCGTCCAGCAGGCGCCCGCCTGGACGGGAACCGTCATCCATTCCGAAATCCTCGGCTCGGATAGTTTCGTCTATCTAGACATCGGCATACCGGAACCGCTCGTCGTTCGCGAAACGGGCGTATCGAGCCATCAACCCGGCCAGAAACTCGGCGTCGCACCGGTTCAGGGCTACGTTCACCGCTTCGACCAATCCGGACGCGCGCTCGAGAGGATGTCCCTCAAAGGCGCGGCCTGACACCAATCAAACCGCAGGATCCGACCGCTTTCCCATCGGTTTCGGTCCACTATCGCATGAAGGAGCAGCAACTTGGCTATTCGCACCATTGTCTGGGGTGAAAACATCCACGAAACAACCAATGCCATCGTTCGGGGCATCTATCCCGAAGGCATGCACACCACCATCGCCAATGCGCTGAACACCGATCCTGGTATCAGTGCGACGACGGCGACGCTCCAGGAGCCGGAACACGGTCTGACCGAGGCGCGCCTCGCCGAAACCGACGTGCTCACCTGGTGGGGCCACAAGGACCACGGCGCCGTTTCCGACGTCGTCGTCGAACGCGTCGCCAAGCGCGTCTGGGAAGGCATGGGCCTCCTCGTGCTGCATTCCGGCCACTTCTCGAAGATCTTCAAGCGCCTGATGGGCACGCCCTGCGCGCTGAAGTGGCGCGAGGCCGGCGAGCGCGAGCGTCTTTGGACGATCAACCCGCGCCACCCGATCGCAGCCGGCCTCGACGAAAACTTCGTGCTGGAGAACGAGGAAATGTACGGCGAGCAGTTCTCGGTGCCGGAGCCGCTCGAAACGGTCTTCATCTCCTGGTTCCAGGGCGGCGAAGTCTTCCGCTCGGGCCTGACCTGGCGCCGCGGAGCCGGTAACATTTTCTACTTCCGCCCTGGCCATGAAACCTATCCGACCTATCATGATGCCAACGTGCAGAAGGTACTCATCAACGGCGTGAAATGGGCCTATAACCCGCAGGGCGATCTGAAGAGCATCACCGATGCCCCGAATGTTCCGGTCGAAAAGGCCCTCGAGCCCATCGTCGAACGCGGCGCGCGACTGCATCAGGCCGGCGAAGCCGGTTACCGCTGAGGAGCACACATATGCGACTACTCGTTCTTGGCACAGGCACGATGGCCAAAAACCAGGTTACCAACTTCCTCGCCATCGATGGCGTGGAAGTGGTCGGCGCCGTCGATACTGACCCGGCGCGCCTTGCCGAATTTGCCGATCACTTCCACATCGAGAAGCGTTTCCAGACGCTCGAGGAAGCGATCGCCTGGGGTGAATTCGACGCGGCCACCAACGTAACGCCGGATCGTATCCACCACCCGACCAGTCTGGCGCTGATCGCCGCCGGCAAGCATGTGTTCTGCGAAAAGCCGCTGGCGGAGCACTACGCCGATGCGCTGGAGATGACGGAGGCCGCGGAAGCTGCCGGCGTCATCAACATGGTCAACCTCACCTATCGCAACGTGGCTCCGCTGCAGCGCGCCCGCGAAATGGTGCTGGCCGGTGAACTCGGCACCATCCGTCACGTCGAGGCCTCCTACCTGCAAAGCTGGCTGGTCTCGCGCGCCTGGGGCGACTGGCGCACGGAATCGCGTTGGCTGTGGCGTCTGTCGACCGGCCACGGCTCGAACGGCGTGCTCGGCGATGTCGGCATCCACATCCTCGACTTCGCGGCCTATGGAGCAGCGACCGATATCGACCACGTCTTTGCCCGCCTGAAGACCTTCAACAAGGCACCGGGCGGCCAGATTGGCGAGTATCTGCTGGATGCCAACGACAGCTTCACGATGTCGGTCGATTTCACCAACGGTGCTCTCGGCGTCATCCACGCCACCCGTTGGGCGACCGGCCATCTCAACGAGCTGAAGCTTCGTATCTACGGCGAAAGGGGCAGCCTGGAAGTGATCCATCGTCCGGACGGTTCCGAACTGCGCGGCTGCTTCGGCGAGGACATCGAGAATGCTATTTGGCGCGATATCGAGGTCCCTGCAGTGCTGACAAATTACCAGCGCTTTGCCGAAGCGGTCAGAACCGGAAAGCAGGACGACCCGACCTTCCGCCACGCCGCAAACCTGCAGAAGGTCATCGACCTTGCGATCGTGTCGGAGAAGGAGCGGCGGGAGCTCAATCTGCTGGAGGCCTCTGAACAGGATAACCCAGCAGACAAGCGGATACCACCGCTGACGGTCGTCGTTTGACACAAGGCAACCAGCCGGAAGCAATGAAGGCCCGCTCATGCGGGCCTTCATCATTCGAAGTTACCGTAGGCGATCTGCGAGCAGACCGATCGAAGTTGCATCGGCATTGGCGAAAGCGAGCCGGAGATAGTGCTCCTGCCCTTCCCCGAAATAGCTTCCCGGCAGGCAAACGACGCCCGCTTCCTTCGCCAGACGCTCTGCGACAGCGGCTGAGCTGAGATCCTCGAAGGGATGGCGGATAAACGCGAAATAGGCGCCGACCGCGCCGATCTCCCAGCCTGGCAGTCCCGACATCACGGCCCGCAAGGCATCGGCACGGCGCGCGATCTCCAGGCGGTTTTCCGCCCGCCAATCCGCAAGGATCGGCATCGCCGCGGCAACGGCAACCTGCGCGGCGCGCGGCGCGCAGATCTGCATGTTGTCCATCACCTTGGTGATCTCGGCGATGACGTTGACGCCAGCCGTAATCGCTCCAAGACGATGGCCGGGAATGCAGAAGGACTTCGAGAAGCTATAGAGCAGGATCAGCGTGTCTTCCCAGCCCGGGATCGTCAGCAGCGGATGCGGAGCGCCGTAGCCCTTAGGAAGGAAGTCGCGGTAGGTCTCGTCGACGATCAGCCATGCCCCATGCTTGCGGCAGAGCGTGAACAGCTCAAGCAGCAATTCAGGCGGATAGATCGCCCCCGTCGGATTGTTCGGCGTCACGACCGCCAGCACCTTGGCGCCGCCGACCAGGGCCCTTTTTGCCGACTGAACCTCGGGCAGGAAGCCATTTTGCGCGTCGCAGTCGACCAATACACGCTTGATGCCGAGCATCGACAGCGTCGTCTCTTGATTGAAATAGAACGGATTGGTCAGCGCCACCGTATCGCCCGCGCCGGCAAGCGCGATTGCCGCTGACATGAAGGCTTGGTTGCAGCCCGCGGTGATATGAATGTTGGCGGCGGAAACCGACGCCCCATAGACATCAGACATATGCTGGGCATAGACGTCTCTCAGCACGCCCTCACCTTCGATCGGACCATAGCCCGTCGTCTTTGGCGAAGATGCCGCTTCGCCAAGCAACCGCAGCATTTCGGGATGGGCTGGATAGCCGGGCACCGCCTGCGAAAGATCGACCGGGGACCCCTTGGCGCCCTTGTACTCGCGAGCCCAGGCAAGAACCGAGGGAATGGGTGGCGGAGACAGGCGGGAAACAAGCGGATTGGCAAAGGCAGACATGCAGATCTCTTATCGAACGAGGAGAACCGTCACTCCTGCACGGAATGGGCCTGCTCGGCAACATGCATTCAAGAATGTCGCACAGGGATCTTCAGGAACCGCAGCAGGCCTTGAGTTTCGATAACTTCGGCACCTTGATATGTCTGTTGGCGATGATCGAGATCACGCCATCAGCTTTCAGTTTCGACATCTGGCGGGAGACCGTCTCGATCGTCAGCCCCAGGAAATCGGCAATATCGGCTCGCGACAGCGGCAGGTCGAATTGGCGCTTTTCCCCCACAGCCTCGGGATCGAGATGGGTCGCGATCAGCAACAGAAAACTCGCGACCTTCTCCGCCGCCGTTTTGCGTCCGAGCGTCACCATCCAGTCCCGCGCTTCGTCCAGCTCGCGCAGCGTCTGTGCCATGAGGTGTCCGGCAAGCGCCGGGTTATTTTTGACCATGCGCTCCAGCGCAGCCTTCGGAATGCGACAGAGATTGACGTCAGAAGCCGCCTCCGCCGACACGGCATTCTCATCCGCATTCAGCCTGCCGAGAAGATCAGGCGCGAACTGCAAGCCGACGATTTGCTGGCGCCCGTCCTCCAGCGTCTTCGTAAGCTTCACGACCCCGCGGATCACGGTGGCGTAGGATTCGGCCGGCATCTTCTCGCCGGCCAACTCATCGCCAGCTTCATGATTGACCAGGCGGGTATGCGCGGAAAGCGCTAGCAACTCGTCGGCGCTGAGTGCGCCGCACATGCCCTTGTGGCGAACCTCACAGCTCATGCAACGTACTGGTATGTTTGAATTATGTATGTCTTTGCGCATCAAATCAGCTCCGCGCAAAAACATAGACTACGGCCACCGCTGGAGAAACAGCGTTTTCTTGATTGAAATCAAAGTGTCGTCATCCGGGGCGAGCTGCGGCGGCTTTCTGTGGCCGCGACACCAAATTGCCGCAGCCCTCATTTGCCAATTGCCCGTGGAGCCGACCCAGTTATAGTAGTTTCAGAAATTTCTGAAATTACAGATATAACGGAAACCGAGATGAACCTTCCGCCGCTTGTTCAATCCTTCGTCCTGCACTTCGGTGAAATGGGCTCGCGCTGGGGCATCAACCGCACGGTCGGGCAGATCTACGCCCTGCTCTACGTATCGCCATCGCCGCTCTGCGCCGAGGAGATCACCGACGCTCTTGGCATTTCCCGCTCGAACGTCTCGATGAGCCTACGCGAACTGCAGACCTGGAACCTCGTTCTGCTGAAACACAAGCCGGATGACCGGCGCGACTTCTTCACCACACCCGATGACGTCTGGCAGATCCTGCGGACACTGGCGGAAGAGCGCAAGAAGCGCGAGGTCGATCCGACGCTCTCGGTGCTGCGGGAAATCCTGATGCAGCGGCCGGCAAGCGAAGCAGAACGCCACGCGCAAGAACGTATGAGCAAGATGCACGCGCTGATCGAACAGCTAACGCATTGGTATGAGGACGTAAAACAACTTGAAACCGAACGGCTTGCGACGTTACTCTCCTTAGGTGCGAAAGTGACGAAGCTGTTGGAGGCCAAGGACCGAGTCGTTTCGCTCGGCCGCAGCCGCCGGCCCAATCCTGCGAACAAGAGTTAGCGCTATGGGGAGTGCTTGCTTAGACGCAAAAGGAAAGCAGGCTTTCGGCAAGCCGGGAAAAGCTGTGTCCGGACATGGTGGCTTGCGAAAGGCAGCTGCCGTCCAGACCCTGGCATCGCTCATATGGATCCCGCAGGCGGCACTTCTCGCCACCGCAGTCGGCCGCATCGCAAACGGCGGCGGCTTCGACGACGTCTTGTGGTTTGCCGTCTATATCGCGCTGCTTGGCATAGCGAAAAGCTGTCTCGAGGCGGCTGGCGGCCGCATGACATTTCGCGCAGCACGCGCCGAACTGACGGCGCGGCGTGAACTGGCCGTCACAGCCCTTGCCCGGCGCTCGCCGATCGACAGCACAAGACCGAGCTCCGGCGAAGCCGCAAGCATCATCGGCGAACAAGCCGAGATGATCGTTCCCTACCTCTCGCGTTTTCAGCCGGCACGCTTCAAGGCAAGTGCCGTGCCGCTGGTCATCCTTGCCTGCGTCGTCCCGATTTCCTGGATTGCCGCTCTCATTCTCCTTTTCGCCATGCCGTTGATCCCCGTCTTCATGGCGTTGATTGGCTGGCGCGCGCAGGCTGCAAGCGAGAAGCAGCTGGCAGCAACCGGCGGCCTCAACGGCTTCCTCCTAGACCGCCTGCGTGGGATGGCGACCATCCGTTCACTCGACGCAGTCGATGCGACCGCAACGAGGCTCAGAGCCGACGCCCACTCGCTGAAGGCTCGCACCATGGCTGTGCTGAAGATTGCCTTCCTGTCGTCGGCCGTGCTCGAGCTCTTCGCGGCCCTGGGCGTCGCGCTGGTCGCCGTCTATATCGGCTTTTCCCTGCTCGGAGAAATTCGCTTCGGCGCCTGGATAGGCGGCCTCGATCTGACGACCGGCCTCTTCGTGCTGCTGCTTGCGCCGGCTTTCTTCGAACCGCTGCGCGAACTCTCGGCCGTCTGGCATGACCGCGCCGCCGGCGAAGCTGCGATCAAGGCGATCGATGCGCTGAATGCGGATGGCCTGATGCTGCCCGTTGCGAGCGATGCATCCAAAGCCGAAACAGCAGTCGGCGCCATCCGACTGGAGAATGTCAGCTTCCGTTATGGCAAGAACAGCAACACCGCCATCGACGACTTCAATCTGCGCATCCATCCCGGCGAGCACGTTGCCCTGCTCGGTGCCAGCGGCTCGGGCAAATCCACCCTCCTCGCACTGATCGCCGGCCACGCGACCTGCAAAACCGGCAGCGTCACCATCGACGAACAGCCGGCCAATCCGACCCTTCATGCCAAGGTCGCCTGGGTCGGCCAGAAGCCGCATATGTTTGCAGGCACCATCGCAGGCAACATTTCGCTCGGTCGGCCGGACGTTTCCATGCGGGCTGTGACAGAAGCACTCGATCTTGCCAAGCTCAGCCGCTTTGCCCGCGACCACGCTCGACGTCCGCTTGGCGATGGTGGCATGGGAGTTTCCGGCGGCGAAGCGCTACGCCTCGCCATCGCCCGCGCCGCCTGCAATCGGGAAGCCTGCATCGTACTTGCCGACGAGCCGACCGCGCACCTCGATGCTGAAACCGCAAGCGAGATCACCGAGAGCCTGCTTGCCCTTGCCAAGGGCCGCACGCTTGTCGTCGCAACCCATGATCCGCGGCTTGCCGCGAGCATGGACCGGACCGTCGTGCTCGATCCCGAAACGACACGGGAGGCGGCTGAGTAATGAGCGCATCGCTTTCCAACCTCAAGCCGATCGTCAAGCTCTTCCTGGCCGAGCGCCGCCGGGGTTTGCTCCTCGGGGCAGCGCTCTCCGCGACCACGGTATCGGCAGGAATTGCTTTGCTCGGCCTCTCCGGCTGGTTCATTACCGCAGCCGGCATCGCCGGACTTTCGGCAGCAACGATTGCCACCTTCGACGTCTTCATGCCGTCGGCCGGCATTCGCCTGCTTGCGCTCGGCCGGACCGCCTCGCGCTACGGCGAGCGGCTGACGACCCATGACGCGACGCTCAGCATACTCGCCGCTCTGCGCGAGCGTCTGTTCCGCGGATGGGCAATGCCCGGTGCCGCACGGGAGCTTGCTCGCCGGCCCGCCCGCCTGCTTTTCCGCCTAACGGGCGACATCGATGCGCTCGACTCCCTCTATCTGCGCGTGCTGGTTCCAGCCGGCGTTGCGGTCGCTGCGGCGATTGCCGCAAGCGTGGCGCTTGTGCTGATGCATCCGCTCTTCGGACTGGCCGTCGGCATCGTGCTGCTTGCCGCCGGTCTCGGCATTCCCTTCGTCGCCGGACGCCGGGCAATGAAGCATGCCCGCCGCCGCGCCCACGGCATTGAGGCCGTTCGCGCCCGCACCATTGATCTCGTCGCCGGCCAGACCGACTTGCTGATGGCCGGACGCCTCGACGCGCGGCGTGCGGCGATCGCAGATGCCGATCACTATGCCGCCGGCGCCGACGACCGCCTGAACCGCATCGAAGCCGGTGTCACATTCGGGTTCGGGCTCACGTCAACCGCCCTACTTAGCGGTTCGCTACTGGCTGTTGCAGCCCTGGCCGGAGCAGGCACGATCAGCCCGCCGGTCGCCGCGCTTGGCGTGCTGATTACCTTCGCCGCGGTCGAGCCCTTCGGCGCCCTGCGCCGCGGTGCGATGGAGCTCGGCCGAACCTTGCTCGCCGCCGGCCGCATCGCGCCGCGCTTGTCGGAAAATGAAGGCGCGCACCGCAATGCTGCATCGGCTGCCGGCGTGGCATTTCGCCTGAACGAAGTGACCGCGGGATATGACGCTGAAATGCCTGTGCTACGCGACATTAACCTCGATCTGAAGGCCGGCGAAAAGCTCGCTCTAATTGGCGCAAGTGGCGCCGGCAAATCGACCCTGCTTTCGCTCCTGGCAACTGAAATGCGGGCCACTCACGGATCCATCGAATGTCTCAACGCCACGCTGCTGACCCAACGCACGGAGCTTTTCCGGGACAGCCTGCGCTGCAACCTCCAACTGGCCCGACCTGACGCCGACGACGACGTGCTCCGTGAAGCACTCGCCGCCGCAGGCCTCCTCCACGATATCGTCGTTCTACCGTGCGGCCTCGACACGCCGCTTGGCGAAGGCGGCATGGGGCTCTCGGGCGGTCAATCGCGCCGCCTCGCCCTCGCCCGCCTCTTTTTGCACGACGCGCCGCTCTGGCTGCTGGACGAGCCGACGGAAGGCCTCGATGGCGCAACCGCGCGCGACGTCATGTTCTGTCTGGCGCAAAAGGCGCAGGGACGCTCGCTCGTCATCGCCACGCATATCCGTCGGGAGGCCGCGATCGCGGACATCATCGTAGTCATGGACGACGGGCGCATCACAGACGTTTCACGCCGTGGAGAGGCGGCATTCGAAAAGGCTTTGAACCGGCTGAGACCGGACTGAACCACACATGACCGCCAGGCAATCCGGTTTGGCGGAACCCTTCGTACCCCGTGGGACCGTGGGAGAAAGACAATGGAACTAGACATCGTCGCGCTATCGCGCTTCCAATTTGCGCTGACTGCGCTTTACCACTTTTTATTCGTGCCTTTGACGCTCGGGCTTTCCGTACTGCTCGCCATCATGGAAACCGTCTACGTCATGACGGGCCGCCACGTCTGGCGGCAGATGACGAAGTTCTGGGGCGTACTCTTCGGCATCAACTTTGCGATCGGCGTCGCCACCGGCATCGTCATGGAGTTCCAGTTCGGCATGAACTGGAGCTACTACAGCTACTATGTCGGCGATATCTTCGGCGCCCCGCTGGCCATCGAGGGTCTCATGGCCTTCTTCCTTGAGGCAACCTTCGTCGGCCTGTTCTTCTTCGGATGGGACAAGCTTTCGAAGGTCGGTCACCTCGTGGCGACATGGTGCGTGGCGCTCGGCTCCAACTTCTCGGCGCTCTGGATCCTCGTTGCCAACGGCTGGATGCAGAACCCGGTCGGCTCGGCGCTCAATCCGCAGACGATGCGCATGGAAATCACCAGTTTCTTCGACGTGGTCTTCAACCCCGTCGCCCAGGCGAAGTTCGTCCATACCGTCTCAGCCGGTTATGTCTGTGCGTCGATCTTCGTGCTCGGCGTCTCGGCCTGGTACCTACTGAAGGGCCGGCACCTCGAAATCGCCAAGCGCTCGATGACGGTTGCGGCATCGTTCGGTCTGGCATCGGCGCTTTCGGTCGTCGTCCTCGGTGACGAAAGCGGCTATCTCGCAACCGAAAACCAGAAGATGAAGCTCGCCGCCATCGAGGCGATGTGGGAGACCGAACCGGCACCCGCCGCCTTCACCGCCTTCGGCTTTCCCGACCAGGAGGCACGCGAGACACATTTCGCCGTTCACATTCCTTGGGTGATGGGTTTGATCGGCACCCGTTCGCTGACGACGGAGATACCCGGTATCGACAAGCTCGAGCAGCAGGCGGAAGCCCGCATCCGCGACGGCATCAAGGCCTACGACGCGCTGATGCAGATCCGCGCTGCAGCAACGCCGGACGGTATCGCGCCTCAGGTCCGCACCTCGTTCGAGGAACTGGGACACCAGCTCGGCTACGCTCTTCTTCTGAAGCGCTACGTTGACGATCCGCGCCAGGCGACTGAGGCGCAGATCGCCCAGGCCGCGCATGATACCATTCCGCATGTGCCGACCCTCTTCTGGTCGTTCCGCATCATGGTCGGGCTCGGCATGTTCTTCATCGTCCTGACGGCGACCTTCTTTTGGCTTTCGGCACGGCGGCACCTGGATAAGTACCCATTCCTGCTGAAGATCGCCGTTTTCGCGATCCCGCTTCCCTGGATTGCCATCGAAGCAGGCTGGATCGTTGCCGAAATCGGCCGTCAGCCGTGGGTTATCGAAGGCGTTCTGCCGACGGCAATGGCGGTGTCGAGCCTCGGCGCAAGCACGGTTCTGCTGACCATCGTCGGCTTTGCTGCGCTCTATACAACGCTCATCATCGTCGAGATGACGCTTATGATCAGAGCCATCCAGAAGGGACCGGAGCCGGACGACGAGCCGCAAGCAGAGCTTATTTCCGAAACCCTCGTTCCCGCTGCGGAGTGACCCGTCATGATCCTGCACGAACTGATAGACTACGAAATCCTGCGCTTGATCTGGTGGCTGCTTCTCGGCGTACTCCTGATCGGCTTTGCCGCCACGGATGGCTTCGATCTCGGCGTCGGCACGTTGTTGCCTTTCGTCGCCAAGACGGATACGGAGCGCCGCGTCGCCATCAACACGATCGGCCCTGTCTGGGAAGGAAACCAGGTCTGGCTGATCGTTGGCGGGGCCGCTACTTTCGCCGCCTGGCCGCCGCTTTATGCGGTGTCGTTCTCGGGCTTCTACCTCGCGATGTTCGCGATCCTGTTCGCGCTCATCCTGCGCCCGGTCGGCTTCAAGTACCGCTCGAAGCGCGAGAGCGCCCGCTGGCGCAACAACTGGGACTTCGCGCTGTTCGTCGGCGGTTTCGTACCGTCGCTGATCTTCGGCGTCGCCGTTGGCAACGTGCTGCAAGGCGTGCCGTTCCGCTTCGACCCGGCTGACATGCGCATCTTCTATGAGGGCTCGTTCTTTGGCCTTCTCAACCCTTACGCTCTGCTTTGTGGCCTGCTCTCGGTCGCCATGTTCGTCATGCACGGCGCTTCCTGGCTCGTCCTGAAAGCAAGCGGGCCGGTCGCCGAGCGGGCCAGAAGCTACGGCAGCCTCGCCGCGCTTGCCGTCATCATCCTTTTCGCGCTCGGTGGCCTCTTCCTGGTGCTCGCAGTGAACGGCTACAGCATCACCAGCGAGATCATCCCGGCCGGCCCGTCGAACCCTCTGCTCAAGACGGCCACCCACGATGGCTCCTGGCTGGCGAACTATAGCACCTACCCGTGGATGCTGATTGCGCCGATCCTCGGCTTCCTCGGTGCAGCAGCAGCCTTCCTCGCCCTCCGGGCAAAATGGGAAGTCGCTACCCTGCTCTTCAGCAAGCTCTCGATCTTCGGCATCATCTCGACCGTCGGTCTCTCGATGTTCCCGTTCATCCTGCCCTCCTCACTCGACCCGAGGTCGAGCCTGACGGTATGGGATGCCTCGTCGAGCCACACGACGCTGTTCGTCATGCTCGTCGTGTCGCTAATTTTCCTGCCGATAATCGTCGCCTACACCGCCTGGGTTTACAAAGTCCTCTGGGGCAAAGTCGACGAGAAGACGGTCACCGACAAGAGCGGCCACGCCTACTGAAGGAGAAAGACGATGTGGTATTTCGCATGGATCCTCGGCCTGCCTCTGGCCGCCGCCTTCGCCGTCCTCAACGCGATGTGGTATGAGTTGATGGACGACGAGGCCAAGAAGCGAAAGCAGTAGCGCTTAGCTCTCATTGAAAACAACGAAGGGACGCGCTTGCACGAGCGTGTCCCTTTGCTTTGAGCGATACCGAGCCGCAGAGGTTCAGTAGCTCGCCTCGACGAAAATCCGGGCCAGAGCTTCGACGCCGGCCTGATCCTCGGCGTCGAAGCGCGACGCGGTCGGGCTGTCCAGATCGATGACGCCAAGAACTTTACCATCGTGATGAAGCGGTACCACGAGTTCCGAACGCGACGCGGCGTCACAGGCGATATGCCCGGGAAACGCATTTACGTCCTCGACAAGGATCGAAGCCCCCTTTTCCACAGCCGTACCGCAAACACCGCGGCCGACCGCAATGCGGACGCATGCCGCCTTCCCCTGGAACGGCCCCAGAACCAGCTCGCTATCCGACTTGAGGAAGTAGAAGCCTGCCCAGTTCAGATCCGGCATCATTTCGAACATCAGAGCCGACGTATTCGCGGCATTGGCGATCGTATCGCTTTCACCGTGCAGCAGGCCCTTAAGCTGCTGGCAAAGCTCCGCGTAGAAATCGACCTTGTTGGTGGAATTTATGGTCGCGGCTTGAAACATATCCGTTGTCGCTTCTGTTTGCGTGGTGAGCGTCGATATAGGGGCATGCATCCCGATTGCCAAACGCAATCGTGATGAGCAGGATCGACCTTCATGTCACTAGATGGTGATAGTTATCAGCAACCATCTTGTCGGTCGATGATCCGACTCTATCTAGTGCCCTGTCGCGACCTGTTGCGGATCGCGACCTAAGTCGGCCGGCAGCTGCGGTTTGCGCGCACGGCGATATCGGGCGACGGTTAGGTAAAGCGCCTGCCGCCCCTCATTGTTAGAGCATTCCGACGAGCGGAGCAGCTATTTCGGCAGAGCTGTGCAAGAAGTCATGAAACCGCTTCGGCTGGGCAGATAGATCCATTGATTTCAAGCAGAGGTAAGGACAATGACACCGGAAGACAGACGGGCGGTTTTCAGCCACCGCCAGATAGCGGCAATTATTGAAGGCATCACGCAGGAAGACGGCACCGAAGAGCCGATCACGGGAAAATCGCTTGGCGAGGCGATCCTCTTCGTATCGGAAGAAGCGGCGACCAGCGCATCCAGCGCCCATGTCATTTACGGCGAGAACGGCTCGCTTAGCTACACCGATTGCCTGAGCGTTTACCGCGACTACGGCGTGGCTCTTCGCCAGACCCCTAATTAAAACAGCACACTGGGCGCGAACCGCGCCCAGTGCTCTTCCCCGTAAGCAGAAGGATGCAGTCGATATGGCGAAGCGAAGTGCAGGCCTGCTGATTTACCGCCTCCACGATGGTGGCTACGAGGTTCTCCTGGTTCATCCGGGGGGGCCCTACTGGGCGAAGAAGGACATCGGCGCCTGGTCGATCCCCAAGGGCCTCGTCGACGAGGACGAAGATGAACTTGATGCGGCAAGACGTGAAGCCCGCGAAGAACTGGGCGTCGACGTCGAAGGAAGCTTTCATCATCTCGGGGAATATAAGCAACCCGGTGGCAAGATCGTTGTTGCCTGGGCCGTCGAGGCCGACATCGATCTGGAAGCAACTGCCAGCAATCGCTTCCGGATGGAGTGGCCGCCGCGCTCCGGCGTGATGGTGGAATTTCCCGAAGTGGATCGAGCCGAATGGTTCACGCTGGCGGATGCGGAGCGAAAGATCCTGAAAGGTCAGCACCCCCTGCTCGTGGATTTCCTCCGACGGCGCTCGCAAAGTCCCCTGGAGGCATATGCGAGCTGATAAATGATGACAGCCGGGCTTGCGATTGTGCATGGCAGCTATTCGCAATCGGCTCTCGCGTTGCCGCCGGCGGTCCGTAAGAGTTCAAAGGCTCTCCTGCGGACGATTCTAGATCCATGACAGCCCATTCTTCGCCGCTGCGCGGTGTTCTCGTCGCGTTTGGCGCCTATGCCGTATTTGCCTTCAGCGATGCATCGATCAAGATATTGCATGGCGGGGTTCCCGCCTATCAGATCGCCTTCGTCGGCGCGCTATTCGGCTGCGCCGCGCTGCCCTTCATCAAAGGCAGAGATGACACCTGGCGCGATATCTTCAGAAGCACGAACCGCACGCTTTGGCTGCTGCGGTTCGTCTGCGGCGCAATCGGAGCAATCGCTTCGATCATCACATTCACAAAGCTGCCGATGGCTGAGGCCTTCTGTCTGCTGTTCCTTCTGCCGTCGTTCGTGACCATTCTGTCCGTCATCTTTCTCGGGGAAGACGTACGCTGGCAGCGCTGGGCCGCCGTCATCGTCGGCTTCATCGGCGTTCTGGTCGTGCTCCGTCCGGGCTTCCGCGATTTGTCGGTCGGTCATCTTGCGGCGGCGATCGGCGGCCTGGCTGCAGCAATCTCGATCGTCATCATGCGAAAGATGGGGCCGGCCGAAAAGCGCCTGTCGCTGTACGGCGCAGCCTTGCTCGGCACGCTTGCCGTCAGTGGCATTCTGATGCTGTCGGAGATGGTTGTTCCAACCCCGCGCCAGTGGTTGTTCATCGCAAGCTATGGCCTGCTTGGCGCGGCCGGTAACGTGCTGCTGATGACAGCCGCGCGGCTGGCACCGGCAAGCCTGGTCGCCCCTCCTCAGTACAGCCAGATGCTGTGGGCGATCGCATTCGGATATCTGATCTTCGACGACACGATCGACCTGCCAATGGCTGCCGGCATCGTTCTCATTATCTGCTCGGGCTTGCTGACGCTGGCGCGTGAAAAGAAGCGTGGCACGCCCCTGCCGCGAGCCGTCGTTTCAGCCGACAACCAGGCGCCGCTTGCAACATCGACCGACGAGACCGGCGACGTGGGGCAACCAGCTCAATTGGCCGCGCACGCGATCCCCTAAGTGCTAAAAAACCGCCTTTGCCGGAACCGAATGACGTTGGCAAAGGCGGTTTTCTATTTTTTTCAGAGTCTGGTGATCGGGACCGTTAGCGGCGCAGGACCGGGCAGCCGCGGATATTGCCGAAGCTGATTTCATCGGCGCCACGGCGCGTCCAGCCCTCGACGATCACGCGGCGAGGCGTGACGTCGACCACGCGGGCACGACGAAAGCCGTAGTCGCGCGCGATATCTTCTGCGAGCCGCGGGTCACAGCCACGCGGACGCGGCCGCGGGCGATCATAGTCAGGCGGTGGCGGGCGATAGTAACCGGGAGGCGGTGGCGGGCGACCACCGCCAATGTAGACGTCTACCTGGGCGGATGCCGGTGCAGCTGCTCCGGCAACAGTGCCGGCGGCGAGCAGCGTCGCAAGCCCCGCCTTGGCCAGAAATTGCATCATCGAAAGTTCTCCATCGGGGTGCGGCAGAGCCCTTCCCCATTCGATACACTCTTACCGGCAAGGTCAGGTCCAACCTTTCCGGATCTGCGCATTCATATGCGATTCGCACAAAGCAGGGCGAAAATGGCGCGGCCAAGGCAAGCTGACGGCGCCATTGTGGACGACGCCAATCAGCGGCGGATCAAGGGGCATCCGCGAACGTTGGCGAACACCATCCGGTCCCAGCCCCGATAATTGCGGCCGGAAACGACCACACGCCGCGGCGTGACGTTCGTGACGCGCGCGTAGCGCAGACCTGTCCAACGTGCCTTCTGGACAGCTTTCACGGGCGAGCAGGCATACACGGGACGGTATTGGACATCGACAGCTGGTGCACGTCCCCATTCCGAAGCCGAGGCGGTCGGTGCCGCGAACGGGTTCGATGCCAATGCGATAAGGGCGGCAAACGAAGCCTTGGCGATGAAATGGGTCATGACACTACTCTGTGAACGGTTGCTTACATCTCCCACCCGGGATTTGTGGTGACCATAACCCTCTGAAAATGAATGATCTTCGAACCGGCCGTTCAGTTCCGGTTCAGCCGCTCAGATGCAGCACGATCTCGCGCCGATGCGGCCGGTCGCGGTGTTCGAACAGGTAAATCCCCTGCCACGTGCCGAGCGCGAGCCGCCCGCCGACAACCGGAATGCCGATGGAAACCTGCGTCAACGCAGCCTTGATATGCGCCGGCATATCGTCCGGTCCTTCGGTGGTATGAACAATCCAGCGCATCGAAGGGTCGGAAGCGGGAGGCACCAGTCGGCGAAAGAATGCATCGAGATCGGTGCGGACGTCCGGGTCGGCGTTTTCTTGAATGAGCAGCGAGCATGAGGTGTGGCGCACGAAAACGGTCAGCAGGCCCTCGGCCGCGCCACCGGCGCGAACAAAGGACGCGGCCTCCGCTGTAAATTCGTATAGGCCCTGGCCTCTGGTGGAAATGCTGATGATCTTCTGGGCCATAACTACGATTCCGCTTACGTCTCTTTTACGAGACGTGGCGTTGAGCTGCCCTCATGTCAATGCCGCTTCTGCCCGCTGCTCAAAGCTGCAGAAAGGGAACGAACCCACCAAAGATCATCCGCTTGCCATCGAAGATCGACTTCCACGCGTCGCCTTGAAGACGAGGGTCCGCCATCACTTTCGTCATAATGTCATCGCGCTCCTGGCGTGAGCCATAAACGATCCAGGAAAAAACCACGACTTCGTCGTCCGCCGCCTGCACAGCGCGCGGAAACGAGGTCAGTTCCCCATACGGCACGTCGTCGGCGATGCATTCCACAAACTCTTTTGCGCCGTAGGACTTCCATACTGCGCCTGTCGTGGCGGAAAAGGCCTTGTACGCCTCAATGTTCTTCTGCGGTACAGCCACGACGAACCCATCGACATAGGACATGTTTTTCTCCCTTTTTGCGTTGTTGCAAGTCCAAGGACAGACGGAGTTGGCTTGGACCGACATCCCTCTTCAAATTAAGATTAGGCAGCATCGGCGATAGGCAAGTGAATTGCCGCCAACTTCCGATCAGGAATAATTCGCTGCCGGTTGTCGGCAAGCCTCCTCTTTCCGCGTCCTTGCCACAGATTAAGCGCCAGGAGGACAACCGATGCAGAAGATCACACCTTGCCTTTGGTTCGATAACCAGCTCGACGACGCCATCAGCTTTTATAGGGCGATATTCAAGAACGCCGGGGACCCGCAGGTGAAGCGAGGCCCGGATGGAAAGGCATTTGCCGCGACGTTCGACCTGGAAGGCCAGCAGTTCATGGGCCTGAACGGAGGCCCTCAGTTCAGGTTCAGTGAGGCTGTCTCATTCTTCGTTCGTTGCAAGGATCAGGCGGAGGTCGACTACTACTGGGAACGGTTGCTCGATAGCGGCAAGCCGCAGCAATGCGGCTGGCTGAAGGACCGGTTCGGCGTCTCCTGGCAGATCATACCCGACGCTTTAATGCGCTATCTCAACGATCCGGACGCGGAAAAGGCCATGCGTGTGCAGGCCGCGATGATGCAGATGGTGAAGATCGATATCGCGGCGCTCGACGAGGCCTATGCAGGCTGAGCGCCGGACATCTCGATAAGCCGGGCCCGATCCTTCGCCTGTATCTCGGCCTCCTGGCACTGCGTGGTGACGCGCAGGCTGCGGAACTGCTCTACGAGAAAATCGACGAGCGCCCGAACTGCTGTCGGCAGACCTCGCGTTGCGGTGAAGACAAGGTAGATCGTCGCCTGGGACATCTGGTGATTGGGCAGAAGGCGCACGAGCCTGCCATCGCGAATTCCCTCGGCGCAGATATGGTCGGGCAGAAGCCCGACCCCTACCCCGGCGTATATCGCTTCCAGCACGGCCGCGACGCTGCGGCAGCTCATGCGCGGCTTGTGCTGATGCCGGTATCGAGTGCCATCGGGTCCGGTGAACTCCCAGACGTCCCAGTCCTGCCACTCCGTCAGCGGCCCGGCAAACGACACCGTCGGAGCGTCGACAAGACTTTCGACACCTTCGATCGACGGCAGCGAACTCGCAACTTTCTGGTTCGCCACAAGGATCAGATCCACCTTGCTGAGCACGCGCATCGTCAGTTCGGAGTCCGTCTCTTCGGCCAATTGCGCGCGAACCGCGAGATCGAGGCGCTCGTTGATGATGTCGACCCGTCGATCCGTACTGAGTATCTGCAGCTGAACCTTGGGGTAACGGTTGAGAAACTCCGGGATCATGGCGCCAAGCGAGCCATCCAGCAATCCGTGAGGCACGCTTATGCGAATCTGCCCCTGCGGTTCGCCGGTCGCATCGTTGATGGCCTTCGCGGCACGATCCGCTTCACGCAGTATGTTTTCGCAGTGATTGTAGAAGGCGCGTCCGATTTCCGTCACGCGGAATCGATTGACCGTCCGCTCCAGTAGCCTGACGCCGAGTCTTGCCTCCAGCGCTGTTATGTGCCGGCTGAGCTTCGATTTCGGCATGTTCAGCACCCGCCCGGCGGCGGAAAAGCCATTGTGACGAACGACTGCGGCAAAATAGACGAAATCGTTTAGATCCTGGAAAACACCCTCTGCGTTCAGCATCGGGCACCCCTTTCAGATAGGCCTGCGACCGTTATCGCTTACCGCTACTAAGGGGTGATGCCAACCGTATGGAACGAGAATTCGTTCCAAATTTGGAACACTGCGTTCCAATCGGTGCCCTTCAATTTGGCCTCCGGCGGGACTATCTGCGCTGAGATTTCCTTTGGCACCATTGCAATGATGGCGTCAGACGCGCTCCTGCGAGCCCCCGAGAACAGCATGACGATCACTATGCGCCGTACAAATGCGGCGTAAAGGAGTCGTATGCTTAAGTATTTGATATTGTTACATAAAAACAACATGGCACATCAAAGAACTGTCGCAAACAGGGATTTTGTTACCGGGAGAATTGATAGATTTAATCGAGGATGAAATTAAGGCTTCAGCGGTTCGCTGATCCGCCAGCCGAAAGGCAAACTATCTGAACGGCCCCATCTCCCCTGGCGGCGGTTCAATCGAAAAGGAAATGGATTTCAAATGAATATACGGATGGCATTGTTGACCTCCGCCGCAGCGTTTGCTGCTGCGTCCTCGCCGGTCTTTGCTGCTGACGCAATCGTTGCAGCAGAACCCGAGCCGGTTGAATACGTCCGCGTCTGCGACGCGTACGGCTCAGGCTACTTCTACATCCCCGGCACCGAAACCTGCCTCAAGATCAATGGCTACATTCGTTTCCAGGTTGACGGCGGTCCGGATGAGAAGGGTACGTCCGACTGGAACGCCTTCACACGCGCCCAGGTACAGTTCACCGCCAAGAGCGACACGGAATATGGCCCGCTGACCGGCGTCATCGTTTTCCGCAACAACGGCGACAACAGTTCGACCAGCACCATTCTGGATTCGGCATACATCGATATCGCCGGCTTCCGCGCTGGTCTGTTCTACTCCTGGTGGGATGACGACCTTTCTGGCGAGCCGGACGTTCTCTCCAGCTTTGAAACGCTGCACAACTCCATCCGCTACCAGTATGAAAACGGTGACTTCTACGCCGGCATCAGCGTAGACGAACTGGAAGACGGCTACTTCAAGACCGGCGAAAACCCGAACAACGTCGGCATTGCCTTCGGCGTTGGCGGCAAGGCTGGCGTAGTCAGCTACCAGGTTATCGGCGGCTACGACACGGACAACGAAGAAGGCGCTGTCCGCGGCATGCTCTTCGCTGATATCGGCCCGGGCACGCTCGGCCTGGCAGCTATCTATGCGTCTGGCCCGAACTCCTACTACTCGCAGTCGGAATGGACGGTTGCCGGCGAATACGCGATCAAGGCTACCGACAAGTGGACGATTACCCCGATGGCCCAGTACTTCGGTAACTACGTTCCTGATCTTGACACCTTCCACGGCGATTCTTTCGACGGTCTGGGCGATGCCTGGAAGGTCGGCATCACCGTCGACTATCAGATTGTCGACAACCTCTACGCCAAGGCAACGGTCGACTACACCGATCCGGACGACGCCGACGAAGTGACCAAGGGCTTCTTCCGCCTGCAGCGCGCGTTCTAATTCAAAATCCCGGCGCCCTGGATCAACCTTGGGCGCCGCCCAGTATTGCGTTTTCTGATCCGATTGACCTCCGATCAGTTACGGGGACTGGTCCGGTTTCCCTGCCGGACCGTCCTTGCTTTTCCTCCCAAGCATGCCACGCTTCCGCAGCAAGATATCTCGATCAATGGGATGCAGGGCCGAGCGGTTCCGATATCGAACGCTGCGTCAACTCACCTCGATGGGCGCTTGCGCCGCACTAACCCGGGAACTCCTCGAGAGAGTCCACCCGATCGGGGTAGAAGGCGAGATGCTCCTTGATCTCGCTGACCGCAGCATACGGATTTTCATAGGTCCAGATCGCATCCCCGGCGATGTCACCACCCGAAACGATGTTGAAATACGAGGCCTCCCCCTTATAGGGGCAATAGGTATGGTGGTCACTTCGGGTCAGAAGCGCCATGTCGACATCAGCGCGCGGTATGTATTGCACGGCGGGATAGGACGCTTCCTGCAGCGTCAACGCGTTGCGACTGTCGGCAATGACCTGACCGCCGAGCTTTACGACGACGCGCGCCGGATTGGGCCTGACGGTAATTGGATGATCGGGACCGGGTATCTTCATCGGTTGCGCAGACATCGGCAGCTCCTTTCGGCCAGAAACCAGATATAGGAACCGACGTGCCGAATTTCATGAGCCGGCCAAACGAACGGAATCGCGCTGGCTTCATCCGAGTGGCGAATCTGTGCTCATCGTATTGTGCCTTGGCCACGTTCTACCTCGCCATCGTCGCCCGTCGCTGAAACAACCCAAGCCCAACGACCGCCGCCAGCACGCAGGCGACGCCGGCGACTTGGTAGAAATGTAGCGGTTCACCGAGCATCACGAAGGCCATAAGCAACGCCGAAACCGGTGCGACTGCGGTGAAAAGCGAGGCCTCAACCCCACTCACACGCTCCGCCCCCGCATACCAGAGAATGAAGCCGGCAACAGTCGGCACCAGCGCGTAATAGATCACCGCCGACATTGCACCGGCAGGCAATGCGCTTGGCACGCCCTCCGCCAAAAGTGCCGCGACCATGGCGACAAGGAAGCCAATCCCCGTCATCAACGCGGATTGTGTCAGCGCCGGGATCGATGAACTGAGGTTCTTGTTCAGGAGGATGAACAGGCTTTCACAGATCACGGCCCCGAAAACCAGCGCGTTGCCAAGCAGGGATCCACTCCCTGCATCGGGCGAAAGAGCAATGAAGAGAACACCGGTTGCCGCCAGCGCGACCGCAAATACCATCGATGAATGGGGTCGCTCGCCCAGAACCGCAACGGAAAGCGCCCCGGCCACGACCGGCAGCGTCCCGATGATGACACCGGCGTCGGCGGCGGTCGTCAGCTTCAGGCCGGAGATCAGCAAAGTCGTGTAGCCAACGCTACCCGCCCCGGCTTGAACGAAGAGGATAATCCAGTCGCGAAACGGCAAGTTTGGCAAGCGCGTCCGGGTCATGCGCATCAAAAGCACAAAGAACGGGAAGGCTGTGGCAAAGCGCAGAGCTGTCGCCGTGAACGGCGGCATGCCTGAAGCAATGACCCGACTTGCGATCACCGCGCTGCCCACTGTGATCATCGCCAAAGTCAGATAGAGGTAACCTTGCAAATGTCGCTGCATCGTCTTCTCCCGTTTGCGCAGAAGAAAGACGAAAAACGTCTGGCAATCTTGTATGAAATTGCAGCGCGGTCAGGCGACCGCATTTGCATAGGCGCGCGGAGAGACCCCATATTTCCGGACGAACACCCGTGTCATATGGCTTTGGTCGACGAAGCCGCTGGCAAGGGCAGCCTCTGCCAAGGGCGCGCCGCCGGCGATCAGGCGCCTGGCAAGATGGATGCGGCGCTGAACCAGATAGGCATGAGGTGTCAGGCCGGTCGCCTTGGCAAAACTACGCAACACCTGGAACCGGCTGAGCCGGCTTGCGCGGGCAAGGTCCGATAGACAGATTGCCGCAGTCGGATCGCAGTCGATCATTTCCTGCGCGGTTAAAATGGACTGAGGACCAACCTGCCCTTCATTCGGCACGACCTCCGCAACGACACGCGCGACGATTTCAAGGATGGCTTCCTCATGCTGCATTCGTGGTTCCCCGGCACTGGTCACCAGCCCAAAGGCTGCCTCGAAGTGCGCGGCAATCGCTTTGTCGTGCAATACCGGATGCGGAATCTCGACAGCCGATCGCCGTCCCTCCGTGATCTCCGACACATTGGCAGCGATCATCTCGGGATCGAAGTAGAGTATCCTCCACGACCTCCCCTCGCCGATCGGCGAGCCATCATGCACTTCGTTCGGGTTGACCGTGATGATATCGCCGGCACCCGCCTCAACCATCCCGCGGCCGCTCAGGGACTTTTGCGCACCTGACGAAACCAGCCCGATGCCGAATTGCTCATGCGTATGGCGGGCGAAGCTTTGGTTGCTATCGGCAGCCACCGCCTCGATGCCGGGAACGACCGACCTGAACATGCGAAATTGACTGCGGGCCATGCGTACGCTTCCAGAGGTGACACCTTATAGTGCCAGCCCAGACGACTGAAAACAATGCAGCGGCAAGTCGGCCGGACGCCGCGAGCGCGTCAGCGATCAATGCTTATAGGCTTGGCTGATCAATGGATCGTTTCGCGAAAATCGTCGCTGGCAAGAATCGCAAAGACATCCTCAAGCGCGGCGACCAGGATGTCAGTGAGCTCGTCCCCGCGATTTTCGACAAAGGCAGCCTTGGTTGCCTCATCCTGTAATTCGAAGAAGCGCTCGATCTCATTCGACATCTCATTGTCCTTTCACGCGCCACCGACATGTGGCGATGGGAAAGAGTTAAACCGGCTATCTTGCGCCGAACTGGCGAACGCTAGTCTAAACGGCGGCTCGCCCATTCGCTTCTCGGAACAGGATCGCCGACAGCCAGGCTGAACGACTTAACTTTCATCGCTCCGTCGTCCACCTCACAACGGAAGCTGACGTTGTACCAGCGTCCAGCTGCTTTGAACGCGCTCCGCCGGACCTGGAGAACAGTTTCATTTGAAAGACGGTAGGACGGTATGAGCTCTGGCAGATATGACGGAGACCCATGGATCAACTGCTGCCGAAGCTCACTGCCGCAGAGGTTATTGAACCGAGCGCCTCGGGGCATATCACCCATTGCCGTCTTAGCCACCGGATCGTTGGTCATCTTCTGCGAAAACAACGTCTTCGCCTCCGTCAGTTCGATGGGCTTGTCCGCCTGGGCGGTTGCGGTCGCATCGGGCTTTGTTGAGTTGGGCGGTTTTCCCTGCTCGAAGCTCGTCTTGGCCTCGCTTTCGGCTCCCGCGGCAGGGCCGTTCTTCTCGGCATGGTTATCGGCCAGGTCGACCTGCGGGAGTTCGACATCCTCCGGAACCGGATTAGCGGGTGGCTCCTTGCTTTCGGGCGCCTTGGCTGCTTCCGCCATTTCCTCTGGCTTCGTTTGATCTTCTTGGGGTTCCGGTCTGGGCTCTGGTGAAGGCTTCGGCGTATCCGATTTCACACCCGCGACGGACGCATCCCCCTCCGTCGATTTTTCTGGTCCTGTATCCTTGTCGCCAAATTCCGCCACTGGGCGCAGCGCCGACAGGGGCTGCGACTTGCCAGCCTGTTCCTTGGACTGGGCTTCGGGCGGCTTTTCCGGTGGCTTCTCTTCCGGCGCTTTTGCCTCCTCCGCCGGAGGCGGCGGCGGTGGCGGAGGCGGAGGCGTCGGTGGCGGTGGCGGCGGTGGCGGTTGCTCGGCCTTTGCTTCCTTTGGCGGTTCCGCAGGCTTCTCGGCCGGCTTTTCTTCTGCCTTCTTCTCCTCCGGTTTCGGCTCCTCGGGCTTGGGCTCTTCCGGCATCTTCAGTTCCGGCGGCTTTTCCTCGGGTTTCTTCTCCTCCGGCGGCGGCACGAGGTCGACGCTGACAGTTTCTTCCTCCGGCTGGGGAGCAGGCACGGGCAGCTTCACGAGAAAGAAGGCGACGACGGCAAGGTGCAACACCACGGAGGCAAAGATGCCCCAGCCGAATGCTCCCCATTTTTTTGCCGAAACCTGCTGCATGCCTACGAACGATGCCCTACGCCACGCTACCGATGTGGCCTTTTAACAAGGCATCATCAAGCCATAAAACAAAAAAGCCTCGCGCTCCACGGACGCAATGCGTCAGCGCAGGACATGATCCACATATTTGCCAGCAGCAGGCCCGGCAGCCCGACAAATCAGCCCAGCGAACCTATGATCTCGCGATAGGCGGCCTCCGGAAATGCCTTCAATGTCCGCGTGCGCACATTGCCGGCCATTCCAAGAGACAAGTTGAAACGGGCCATCACGGCATCGTCAGGTGCCTCGCATACGGCGACTAGGTCATGATCGCCCATCGTCAGGAAAAAATTTTGGAAGGAGCCGCCCATATCGCCAAGCAGCTTCTTTGCCGCGTCCAGGCGCTTTGTCGAGTCGCGAACGTTGCGAATGCCCTGATCCGTCCAATTGATAAGCACGATGTAAGTGGTCATTGCACACCTCCCACCGGAGGGTCTCGGCCCTACGCAACAGGCTATGGCGACCTTCGCTCATGCGCTGTGGTCGGTCCTGTCCCCCGTGGAGCGTACCTTACTCCTGTCCCCATTTGACAACAAGGAACACCGTGGTCCGCGGATGCGCGCCAAAGGAAAAGCCGGGCACAAGGCCCGGCTCTCGGATGCGTTTGGTCAAAGGTGAAAACTTAGCTGTCCAGGAACGAGCGGAGCTTTCTGGAGCGGCTCGGATGCTTGAGCTTGCGTAGCGCCTTCGCCTCGATCTGACGGATACGTTCGCGGGTGACCGAGAACTGCTGACCGACTTCTTCGAGCGTGTGGTCGGTATTCATGCCGATGCCGAAGCGCATGCGCAGGACGCGCTCTTCGCGCGGCGTCAGCGATGCCAGAACACGGGTCGTCGTTTCGCGCAGGTTCGCCTGGATGGCCGCGTCGATCGGCAGAAGCGCATTCTTGTCCTCGATGAAATCGCCGAGGTGTGAATCTTCTTCGTCGCCCACGGGGGTTTCGAGCGAGATCGGCTCCTTGGCGATCTTCAGAACCTTGCGGACCTTTTCGAGCGGCATTGCGAGCTTTTCGGCCAGTTCTTCCGGCGTCGGTTCGCGGCCGATCTCATGCAACATCTGGCGCGACGTGCGAACGATCTTGTTGATCGTTTCGATCATGTGCACCGGAATACGGATCGTGCGGGCCTGGTCGGCGATCGAACGGGTGATCGCCTGGCGGATCCACCACGTCGCATAGGTCGAGAACTTGTAGCCGCGACGGTACTCGAACTTGTCGACCGCCTTCATCAAGCCGATGTTGCCCTCCTGAATGAGGTCGAGGAACTGCAGGCCGCGGTTCGTGTACTTCTTGGCGATGGAGATGACGAGACGAAGGTTCGCTTCGACCATTTCCTTCTTGGCGATGCGTGCTTCGCGTTCGCCCTTCTGCACCATGTGCACGATGCGGCGGAATTCCGAGATCGAGATGCCGGTTTCCGTTGCGAGATTCTGGATCTCCTGGCGGATGTCGCGGATCGTCGTATTTTCGCCCTTGGCGAATTCCTTCCAGCCGCGTGCGGCCAGATTGCCGATCGACTTCATCCAGTTCGGATCAAGCTCGGCGCCCTGATACTGCTCAAGGAACGAGTCACGCTTGACACCGTAGGATTCAGCCAGACGCAGCAGGCGACCTTCGTTCTGAACGAGACGCTTGTTGATGTCATAGAGCTGCTCGACGAGGGCGTCGATGCGGTTCTGGTTCAGCGACAGAGACTTGACGGCCTTGATGAGCTCATCTTTGAGTTCCTTGTAGCGGCGCTCCTGGGCGGACGACAGCGTGCCGGTGGCAGCAAGCCGCTGCTCGACCTGCTGGTCCTGAAGCTTGCGCAGCTTCTTGTAGGTCTCGGCGATGATGTCGAGCGTCTCCATGACCTGCGGACGCAGTTCCGCTTCCATAGCGGCCAGCGACAGGTTGGACTCGTCTTCGTCTTCTTCTTCCTCTTCCGGAGGCAGACCCTCGCCGCCGACATTGGTGATGTCGTCGTCGCCGGAACGGACGCGGCGCGTCTTTTCCTTTTCTTCAGCAGCCTTTCGGTCGGCCTCGATCTTCTCGGGGCTCTGGAACTGCGGTGCAGCCTTGGCTTCCGGGCCGGAATAGGTCGTTTCGAGATCGATGATCTCGCGAAGCAGCGTCGTGCCTTCGTTCAGTTCGTCACGCCAGATGATCAGCGCCTGGAACGTCAGCGGGCTCTCACAGAGACCACCGATCATCGTTTCGCGGCCGGCCTCGATGCGCTTGGCGATCGCGATTTCGCCTTCGCGCGACAGAAGCTCCACCGAGCCCATCTCGCGCAGGTACATGCGCACCGGATCGTCGGTACGGTCGGTCGGCTCTTTCTTCTTGGCGGTCGCAAGGGCGGTACCGCCAGAAGGGGCCAGTTCGCCGCCTTCGCTTTCGTCGTCGGAGCTGGAATCGTCGTCGTCGCCACCGCTGGCGCCGGCCTCTTCGGCTTCCTCGTCCTCGATGACGTTGATGCCCATATCGGACAGCATCGACATCGTGTCTTCGATCTGCTCGGACGTCACCTCTTCGGACGGCAGGACAGCATTCAGCTCGTCCATCGTCACATAGCCGCGCTTCTTCGCGGCCTTGATCATCTTCTTGACCGCGTCATCGGAAAGATCGAGAAGAGGGCCGTCGGTGCCGCCGTCGCGTTCGACTTCCGCTTCTTCGTTCTCTTTGACCTTGGTTGCCATTTATGTCGTCGCCTTCCTGACGCTATTCAAACTCGCCGCAGTGAACGGCCGCACGCAGCCGATACGCCGCATACGACCGTCTCGAATCACCTAGTCCCACCTAACGGGATGAGATTTAATGCCTGATTAACCACGATTGCCGGCGACGGACGACAGAGCTCAAAAGTCATCATATGTCCGGCCATGGTTGTGCGATCCGCCCTTGACCCAGTTCACCGCTTTCCAAGTCGAACGGTGATTCCCATATTTTTTGTTCTCGTCAAGCTTTTCTAGCAAAAAAGCCTCAGAAAACCCGGAAAAAGCCTTATCCACAGGCCCGGAACCGCTCAAGCGATTGCCAAGCATAGATAGGATGTCACCACAAGAAGACAAGAGCAGCAGGCATTCTTCTTGAACGGCAAAGTTGCCGCCAAGATTCGTCTGCCCGCCTTCAGTTGTTCAATCCGGGTCGAACGCTTAGTGAGACTGCCCATCCCAGGGTTGGATCTCTAGACTTGCAAGATCGACAGCAGGAATGCAGCGGACGTTGATGCACGCCATCTCGGCGCCATCAGGCATTTTGGCTTCGGCGAAAGGAGCAATGCCGCACGTGTCGCAGAAGCGGTGCTGAATGGTGCGCGTATTGAACGTATAGGTCGACAGGGTCTCACGCGGCGTTTTCAGCGTGAACTTGTCGCGCGCAACGAAGGCGAGCAGCCCTCCGCGCCGTCGGCAAAGTGAACAATTGCAATCAAGGGCGGAGGTGAACTCCCCGTCCACTTCGAATGCGATTTTGCCGCAATGGCAGCTTCCCTCGTAAATCATAAGTCCCCCTCAGTTCCAATCCATGACCACCTTGCCGGAGTTGCCGGAGCGCATCGCCTCGAACCCCTCCCGGAAGTCATCGATGCCGATCCGGTGCGTGATGACAGGCGACAGATCCAACCCGCCTTGCACGAAGGCAATCATCTTGTACCAGGTCTCGAACATCTCGCGGCCGTAGATGCCCTTCAGGTTAAGCATCTTGAAGATGACTTTGTTCCAGTCGATCTCGAAGCCGGCGGGTGCGATGCCGAGGATGGCGATCTTGCCGCCATTATTCATCTTGTCGATCATGTCGCGGAACGCCGGTGCGGCGCCCGACATTTCCAGTCCGACGTCGAAGCCCTCGGTCATGCCGATCGACTTCATCACATCGGCAAGGTTCTCCTTCGAGGCGTCGACGACATAATCGATGCCAAGCTTGCGGGCGAGGTCGAGCCGGTGCGGGTTGATATCGGTGATGACGACCTTGCGCGCCCCCGATCGCTTGGCGACCAGCGCCCCCATGATGCCGATCGGCCCAGCGCCGGTGACAAGCACGTCCTCGCCGACGAGATCGAAGGACAGCGCCGTGTGCACCGCGTTGCCGAATGGATCGAAGATCGCGGCTATCTCGTCGGGAATATCATCCGGGATTGGCACCACGTTCGCCTCGGGAATGCAGACGAACTCTCCGAAGGAACCGGGGCGGTTGACGCCGACGCCCAGCGTATTGCGGCACAGATGCCCTCTACCTGCGCGGCAGTTGCGGCACTTGCCGCAGACGATATGTCCCTCGCCGGAGACCCGCTCGCCGACATGATATTTCGTTACCGCCGAGCCGATCTGTGCGATCTCGCCGCAGAATTCGTGGCCAACCACCATCGGCACCGGAATGGTCTTCTGCGCCCACTGGTCCCAGTTCCAGATATGCACATCGGTGCCGCAGATCGCGGATTTTTTCACCTTGATCAGCACATCGTTCGGCCCGACCTCGGGAACGGGAACATGCTCCATCCAAAGCCCGACCTCCGGCTTTGCCTTGACCAGTGCCTTCATCATGTTCGACATGATCCTACTCTCCCAAACCCTTTAGATGACACCGAGTTCGCGGCCAGCTTCCGCGAAGGCTGCGATCGTCCGCTCGACGTCCGCACGCGAATGCGCGGCCGACATCTGCGTGCGGATGCGTGCTTGCCCTTTCGGCACAACCGGGAAGGAGAAGCCGATCACGTAGACGCCCTTTTTCAACATCAGCGCCGCCATGTCCTGCGCCAGCTTGGCATCGCCGAGCATGACCGGAATGATCGGATGCCCCTCGCCCGCCAACGTGAAGCCGAGCTTCGTCATCTCCAAGCGGAACAACGTCGCATTGGCCGCCAGCCGCTCGCGCAGTGCATCGCCATTCTCAATGAGATCGAAGACCTTGAGGGACGCCGCGGCGATCACCGGCGCCAGCGTATTCGAGAACAGATAGGGACGCGACCGCTGGCGGAGCCACTCGACCGTTTCCGCCTTGGCCGAGGTATAGCCGCCGGAAGCACCGCCGAGCGCCTTCCCAAGCGTCCCGGTGATGATATCGACCCGGCCCTCGACCCCGCAATGCTCCGCCGACCCGCGCCCGTGTTTGCCAACGAAGCCGACGGCGTGGCTGTCATCGACCATGACCATCGCGCCATACTTCTCGGCCAAATCGCAGACGCCCTGCAGATTGGCAATGATGCCGTCCATCGAAAAGACACCGTCGGTGGCGATCAGCTTGAAGCGACTGCCTTGCGCCTTCTTCAACTCTTCCTCCAGCGCCTTCATGTCA
Organism: Rhizobium sp. CF122; assembly: GCF_000282035.1. Lineage (GTDB taxonomy): Bacteria > Pseudomonadota > Alphaproteobacteria > Rhizobiales > Rhizobiaceae > Rhizobium. The sequence goes on along the minus strand of NZ_AKKA01000023.1, from coordinate 205,171 downwards.
TTGTTGGCATAGCGCAAGCGCTTGGCCTTGGAGAGGCGCACACCGTCGATGATCGAGGCATGGTTCAGCGCGTCTGAGATGATCGCATCTTCCTCGCCGAGCAGCGTTTCGAACAGGCCGCCGTTAGCGTCGAAACACGAGGAATAGAGGATGGTGTCTTCCATGCCGAGGAAGGAGGAAATGCGCGCCTCGAGCTGCTTGTGCTCCTCCTGCGTGCCGCAGATGAAGCGCACTGAGGCCATGCCATAGCCATAGCGGTCGAGCGCCTTCTTGCCCGCTTCGGCAAGCTCCTCGTTGTCGGCGAGCCCGAGGTAGTTGTTGGCGCAGAAGTTCAAAACCCGCTCGCCTGAGGTAACGGCGATTTCGCCCCCCTGCTTTGACGTGATGATGCGCTCGGACTTGTAAAGCCCGGCGTCCTTCAGTGCGGCAAGTTCGGTGCGCAGGTGGGAGAGGAATTGCGAGGTCATTGAATGCCCTTCTTGTGATGTTTCCCGATGCCCTGCACTAGCACATAGCCAAGCGCCTGTCTTGCCGTCCTCAAGCCTGGTTTTGCGGACGCAGATCGTCAAATCATATCCACTGTGTGGATTGACAGAGATCAGAACCGGTCAGCGTCCACGACGGGCATCCGAGGCGCTTGTGATGAGCGTGGGCGCCGTGCCGGCGATGACAACATTCCAGGCGATCTCGGCTGCATGCTCGACAAGCGGCCGACGCTGGCAGATCGAGCTGCTCCTTCGCGAGGCGCTCTAATGTTCGTTCCGTTGGGGTTTCAGTGGCACATCATTGTTCTCGACCGGCAGCATGGTCTGCAAGACCCCGTCGCGCCGGACAAGCGCATGAAACAGCGCGGCCGCAAGATGCAGCAAGACGAGCGCGAAAAAGGCAAAGGCCAGATAGAAGTGCGCGTTCCACAGCAGTGTGTGCAGGCTGTCGCTCTGCGGCAGGATCGCAGGAAGCCGTATCTGACCGTAAAGGACGATAGGATAGGCGCCTGCAGACATCATGGCCCAGCCAATCAGCGGCATGCCGATCATCAGTGCGTACAAGGCAAGGTGCGACAGGTGCGCGGCGAGCTTCATCGGCTCGGGAAGATCGACAGGCAGCGCCGGCGCGCCATAGATAAATCGGACCACAAGGCGGATCAGGGCCAGTACGAGAATTGTGATGCCGAGCGTCTTATGGGTGGCCAGCAAAGGGGTGTACTGCCGCCCGATCGTGGACACCATCCCGACGCCGATAAAAAGCATTGCCAGAATGCAGATTGCCATCAGCCAGTGCAATGAGCGCTGAAGCGCGGTGAACTCGGTGTTGGTGCGGCTCATGGCTTTGTGCTCCCGGCGGTTCGAGGGTAGTAACTCGCTTCCGAAGTACGGAGGTCATAAGACTTGGCATAAGCTGCCGAGCGCGCTGCCGGGAACGGATCGTCGGACACCTTGATGCCATCAGGCAAGACGGTCGGATCGAAGTTGATGTCGCGGCAAGGGCCGTCTGCCTCCACCTCGATCTTCTGCACGACCAGCGTGCCGGCCTGAACAGTTCTGCGCTCCGGTGGCCACGCCTTCGTCGGATCCGAGGTTGGGTCCGATGGGTCGGCTTGCGTTAAGACCATCGTCCAGCGCTGCGGCGCCTTGCTGACGCGGTCCATGATGTCCTCGTCCAAGTGGTTGGGACCAAGCTTTTCCAGGTCAGGAGCGGAAATCGGCGTGACCTGCGCTTGCGGCGTCAGCGACCAGCGGACAGCGTGGTCTGCGCCGGCACCATCGGTAAAGATGAAGGCGTTGAGGCTATTGAATGCCACTTCCGCGTAGCTGGCGGTCCACGGCGCAGTCGTTGCCCACTTGCCGAATGCCGCAAATTCCGGATGCGCTGCGGCGTAAGCTTTCATGACCTCCGGATCCTTGCTCTTCGACGCTTCGAGCAGCTCGTAGAACGCCTGAGGCGTGGCGACCGGAAAGATTGGCGGATCGATCATGGCCATGCGCCAAACGTCGCCGTCGGGGGTCGAAATCTGAATTCCGATCCCCCGCACGCGAACCGTGGCGTCGGTTGCACTCGGGTCAGGCGTACCAAGATTGAATCGTCCGACAGCCGGATATTGCCCAGCAACGAAAGCGGTCGCACGGGAGAGAGCCGTGCCATTCCCGTTCGCTTCAAATATGCCGGTGAAACAGATGCCTTTTGCGTGATTTCGCCGATGGCCAAGCGCCGGCCCATCGGGTGGCGCCAGCGCACCGACGAGCTTCGTCGGGGTGAGACGCCCGGGCGAGAACCAACCTGCAGTGTAAGCGAACGCCCCTGCTCCGATGGCGACCACGGCAGCGATGATGACCAGAGATCCCAGATGAGAATGCGGCTGCGATTGCGACGGGTCAGGCATCCAACATTCTCCGCTGTTAACTTGCGCGTTCAAGGCAATGTCTGTGGGATGTTTTCACTCTCTCCGCCGACGGTTGTTGGAAACGATGGCGGCAATGGCAAGCTATGGACCGAAGGCAAAAGGAGGCACCATGCGAACAGTGCATCGCGGGATGCCTGCATGTGTCGTGGCATGGAAGATGCCATTGTTAAAACGTACGGTCAAACCCTAGCCGTCGTGGCTGAGGATCACGTCTAGAAACGCATCGCCGTAGCGCTCGAGTTTCGATTGGCCGACGCCCGAGATGGCGAGCATCTCCTTGTGCGTGCGCGGCCGCTCGGTCGCGAAGGCAATGAGCGTCGTATCGCCAGTGAGGGTTGGCAGCGGAACCTTTTGATGACTCAGCGTTTCTAGGAACATGATAAAAACCCTACTGATCGGCGGATTCATCTCGCTTCTGGCCCACGGTATCGGAAACGGGCAGGAAATTTCGGCCCAAGCCGTCAACGATGCAGTGACAGCCAGCATCTCCGACCAACCGGCAGAGCGATCACCGCAGCCGGACCCGGCCCTCGTCCACCTTCAGGTTCTCCTGGATCGAGCGGGTTCGTCGCCGGGCGTCATCGACGGGCTCCCCGGGGAGAACCTGACGAAGGCTGTCGCTGGCTTCGAAGCAATGCAGGGTTTGCCCGTCGATGGGAAGCCAGATCCGGAGATGGCCAAGCGTTTGAACGATGATCACCATGTCATCGGACCCTATGTGATCGCTCCGGATGACGCCGCGGATTTGGTCGAGAACATACCGAAGGACTACGCCAAGCAGGCTGAAATGCAGCATCTTGGCTACACCAGCGTAGCTGAGAGGCTGTCAGAGAGATTCCACATGGACACTAACCTGTTGAAAGCGCTGAACCCTGAGAAAAAATTCATCCCGGGCGAAACAATTTCGGTCGCGGTCATAGGTGCGCCGAGAACCGGGAGCGTTAAACGCATCGAAGCGAGACGCAAGAGTGGTCAGGTGATCGCATATGCTAAGGACGGATCCATCCTGGCCGTATATCCCGCCACTATCGGCAGCGAGGACAACCCCTCCCCCATCGGGCGACACAAGGTTATTGGCGTCGCTCGCGATCCAAAATACGTTTACAATCCCAAGCTCAACTTCCAGCAGGGCAAAAATAAAAAGAAACTTGAACTGCCAAGCGGCCCCAATAACCCAGTCGGAACGGTTTGGATCGACCTCTCCGAGCCAACCTATGGCATTCACGGAACTCCGCAGCCCAATCTGATCGACAAGGCTGGCTCACACGGATGCGTCAGGCTTACCAATTGGGACGTCGAGGAACTCGCCAGCATGGTGAAACCGGGGGTAAAAGTAGACTTCCGCGACTGAACGGGGGCGCGCCCCGATGGACTTCAGCGTGGAACGCACCGGGATCGCTCCCCGTCCACATTGAACGACTGAATCCCGAACCGCTTCGTCTGGCCTTGTAGCCGCCAGCCGGAATAGCAGTCGCGGACGATGACGTCTGTTGAAGGCCACAACCGCATGCCCACAGGATTTTGCCATCCCGTGGACATCGTATGAACAATTAGCAAGATAGGCGAAACGCGGATTAGCAAAGCAAAGACTGGAGATCGAAGCCCCTCGACGCGTCCGAAAACAGCTGGCACCATCTCGAAGACGACGCAGGAAACCACGGCGATGAGCATGAATGCGGCAGTCCGCATGAGCAGCAACACCTGGCAAACGTCCCTCGTCGGGATCTCGAAGCATCCTTTGAAAGCCTTATCGATGTCAGGAAGCGGGGAAACCTCAGCTTCTCGCGGCATGCTTTATGCGAATCGTAGTATCCCTACGCCATGAGTTTTCTTCGTACAAAAACGCCATCAGCCCCGGAACCTTTCGCAAGGCGTTCAATGATGCCTGCTGCCAGCCAACGCTCCGCGTCTTGCGCACTGTTCGACGACCGCGCTTCCCCCGAGGAAGTGTTGAAACGCGTCTGGGGGTACGACAGCTTCCGTGGAAAGCAGGCAGACGTCATTCGCCATGTCATGTCTGGAGGCGATGCGCTCGTGCTATTCCCGACGGGCAAGGGCAAATCCCTGTGCTTCCAGATACCCGGTGTTTGCCTGCCGGGAACGACCATTATCATCTCGCCGCTCATCGCGTTGATGAGGGATCAGGTTGAGGAGCTGAAGTCGCTGGGCGTGGCAGCCGAGTGCCTCTGGTCGCAGCAATCCGAAGAAGAATCCCGCCGTGTCCGGTCCAGTCTGCGAGCTGGCAAGATCAAGCTCCTGTATGTAACGCCGGAGCGCGTTGTGATGCCTGGCTTTGCCGACCTGTTCGGAAGCGTGCCGATTTCCCTGATCGCTATCGACGAATGCCACTGCGTCAGTTCCTGGGGACATAATTTTCGCAAAGATTACCTTGGACTTGGGAAGCTCAAGGAGCTTTACCCCGATGTCCCCAGAATTGCGCTGACGGCGACCGCGGACGCTCATACACGGGCTGACATCATCCGGCAGTTGGAACTGGATGACGCCGCCGTTTACATGGATAGCTTCGACCGCCCGAACATTTCATACGAGATCGTGGAGCGGGACAATGCCAGAAGTCAGCTCCTGCGCTTCCTGAAGCGGCACGAGGGATCGAGCGGGATCGTCTATTGCCTATCGAGGAAGAAGGTCGAAGAGACCGCTGAATGGCTAAACGATCACGGCATCAAGGCCAAAGCATACCATGCCAAGATGGATCCGAACGAGAAGGCAGCGAACCAGGACGCGTTTCGTTTAGAAGAAGACCTTTGCCTCGTCGCGACCGTGGCCTTTGGGATGGGCATCAACAAGCCGAACGTTCGCTACGTGGCGCATGTTGACCTCCCCTCTTCGGTCGAAGCCTATTACCAGGAAACTGGACGCGCAGGTCGCGATGGTCTCCCGTCTGAAGCCTTCATGATCTACGGCATGGCGGACATCGTCCAGCGTCACCGCATGATCGACGAAGGCGAAGCGACGGACGAGATCAAGCGCATAGAACGGGCGAAACTGAACGCCCTTCTCGGAATCTGCGAGACGGCGGGATGCCGGCGAAAGGCGATCCTTGGCCACTTCGGCGAAGCGGCGTCCGCGCGGTGCGGAAATTGCGACACCTGCAACCGGCCGGTCGAAACCTGGGATGGTACCGCAGCCTCTATCAAAGCATTGGCGGCCGTTTATCGAACGGGCGAGCGCTTCGGCGTGGCTCATCTGATCGACGTGCTGACCGGCAACTTAACGGATCGCACCTCGAAGTTCGGCCATACTGAGATGCCCGTGTTCGGCGCAGGAAAAGACCTTCCGGCCAGCACCTGGCAATCTGTGTTTAGACAGTTGCTCGCCCATTCCTTCATTTCGGTCGCCCATGACGAGTTTGGAGCCATAAAGCTCGATCAGTCAGCTCGTGCGGTCTTCAAGAAGGAAATCAACGTTGTCCTGCGCAAGGATTACCGGGAAAAATTTGGCAAGGGGGCGAAAGGTAGGACGCCGCAGGCTACAAGGGGTACTGGCCTGTCTGGTCGCGATGAGCAGCTCTTCCAGGCGATGCGAGCGGAACGGATGTCCATCGCCAAGGAAATGGGCGTCGCTCCTTATGTGATTTTCCCGGATACCACACTCATCGCGTTTGCAACCGAGCGACCGACGACAGATCACGAAATGTTGTCGATCTCAGGTGTTGGCGCGACCAAGCTCGAACGATACGGCCGCCGGTTTATGGAAATCATTTCGGATTCGGAATGACGTGCCGCCCGCCGTCGACTGTCTGTTGGCGGTTGTCGGCACAGTGAGGAAGCTGAAGCCGAACGTCGCGTCCCCGATCTGCCGAACCCATCAATGGCTCGCCGCTCCCTTGACGCGGCCGGAAAGCACGCCGAAACCATCGATGATCGCTTCCTGGTTCTCAAGGCGAAGCCCTTCGAAATGGACCTCCTGCAAAGCGCGCATCAACTGGTCGATCACCTCGCCGTTGCCGGCTTCGGTCGCCTCGGCGATCTCACGCTCAAGCTCGATCTTCTGGAAGCGCAAAGCCTTGGCACGCTTATGGAAGGCGAGCGCCTGCCGATACCCCTCCCGTGCATCCTCCATCGCCGCCTCTGATGTAGCGATCCAGAGGCGAGCATTGCGAATCTGCTGCTCAAGCCCTTGCAGCAACGGACCGAAACCCTGCTCTTCCATGCGCTCCAGCAGATACTCACGCGTCAGATGCGGCCCGGCGACGGCCGCTGCAGCCCCGAGCATGACGGACCAGAGCCGCTGAAGCTCGCGGTTGTCGTAATCGATCGAGGCGATCTCGTCATATTCGTCCTGCATCAAGGCCGGATGGTTGATGACCGTCAGCGCCAGCACGCTCTCTCGCAAGGCAGGTGTTTCCTGATGGCCACGAACCAGACCGGAGCGGGCCAGCCGATCGGAAATGCCGCCGCCGGAAAGGCGCGGGCCGCGCGCGCCCTCCCCGCCACGGCCGCGGGATTGGCCGGCGCCGCGATCGAAGCTTCGCCGCTCATTGCTACGATTCTGGAATTGCGGCTGAAAGAAGCCGTTCAGCCGGTCGCGCATGTCCTGCTGGTAGTGACGGCGGACATTCTCATCGGCAATGACGGCGACGAGCTGCTTCAACCGCGCTTCGAGCTCCGCCTTCGCTTCAGGCGTCTCGAACTGCCCAGTATTGATTTCACGGCCCCAGATCATCTCAGCCAGCGGCTTGGCCTGGCTCATCACCTTGTCGAAGGGCGCGCGCCCCTCGTTGCGCACCAGATCGTCCGGATCCTTGCCGTCTGGCAGCAGGGCAAAGCGAACGGTGCGCCCCGGCTTGATATGCGGGAGCGCCAGATCGGCTGCGCGATTGGCAGCGCGAATGCCGGCGCCGTCGCCATCAAAGCAAAGCACCGGCTGCGGCGTCATCTTCCAGAGGAGGTCGAGCTGATTCTCGGTCAATGCGGTGCCAAGCGGCGCGACGGCATTCTCGACGCCGGCCTGATGCAGCGCGATCACGTCCATATAGCCTTCGACGGCGATGATCGTGCCCTCGCCGTTCGCGCCCTGCGTCGCCCGGCGGGCGCGCGCGAAATTGTAGAGCACATTGCCCTTGTGGAAGAGCTCCGTCTCGTTGGAATTGAGATATTTGGCCGGCGCGTCCGCCGACATGGCCCGCCCGCCGAAAGCAATCACTTTCTCGCGGGACGACAGGATCGGAAACATGATGCGGTCACGGAAACGGTCATAGGAGACCGGCACGTCGGGACCGTGGACCACCAGACCGCAAGCCTCGATCTGCTCCTTGGCAACGCCCGTGCCTGCCAGAAACTCTTTCAGGGCATTGCGGCTGTCTGGCGCGAAGCCAAGCCGGAACGTCTCGATCGTCCGCCCCGTCAGCCCGCGATCGCGCAGATAAGCGCGCGCCCGCGCGCCGTTTGCCGTTTGTAGCTGATCCTGAAAGAACTTGGTCGCGAGCTCCATCACGTCGAGAAGCGAGGTGCGCTCCTTCTCGCGCTTTTCCATGACCGGATCGGCAACCGGCATAGCAACGCCTGCCATATCGGCGATCTGCTGCACGGCCTCCGGGAAGCTCAACCCCTCCAGATCCGTCAGGAATCGGAAGTGATCGCCGGTTACGCCACAGCCGAAGCAGTGGTAGCGCCCCTTGCGGTCCTCGCAGTGAAAGCTCGGCGACTTTTCGCCGTGAAACGGGCAACAGGCCCAATAATCGCCGCGAGAGACGTTGGTCTTGCGCTTATCCCAGCTCACACGACGACCGATCACGTCCGAAATCGGCACGCGATCGCGTATCTCGTCGAGAAAGGAATTGGAAAAGCGCATGTGAACCTCTTAGCTGGGTCCATATAAGCAGGTTCATCGGCACATGCCACGGCATTTGGCCGAAGGACGCGCTATTCACAGGGCCTTCGCGGCTTGAAAAATCTCCAGGAATGCGCGTTCAAAAATACGTTACCAGCCCTGCGACATGGGGTGCGACACTGAAAACCGCAACCCGCGTTTTGCGTGTATGCCAGACTAGCGTGCCGGCCACTCATTTTTTGCCAATCGTCAAAAATCGATGACGGAACAACAGCTTCGCAATTGCTCGAAATGATGATTGCCCGTCGCAAAGCCACAACCTCAAGCACGAATGACACATCTAAGGCAGCCTCCGTCGCCAATCATTATTTTTTTGTAATTTGAATCACTTGCCGCGTCGCAATAACTTCAGAGCCAACACAGCGATCCCCGTGCGAGGCACCATCCCTACCCCCGGCGCCGCCTCGCAAGGGTGTCTTTGCAAGTACCTGTTGGCTTGGATCTCGGTCCTGCGTTGCCACCGGAAGCAAAGAGCAAGAAGGCAGGAGCACCCCCAGCTCCTGCCTTCTTTAATTTCACCCAAAGGTTTAATTTTTGATATTTCCGCCTCCACTATCGGCCGCGGAAGGCATTGACAGTTATCGTCCGATGCCTAATGAAAGCGACCTATCGGGATGGTCGCATGCCACATAAAGTTGAAGATTTTTTAGAAAGCGACGCCTTCTTCGTGGCCGTGCTGCATTGCGCCCGCGAAATGCTGTCGATCTATCGCGAGAGCCCGCGCATCGCATCGATCTTTGCCGCGCAACAGCGCTGGCTGATGGCCCATGCCGGCTTCGCCCTTCATTTCGGCTACCCTGGCGAACCGAAACTCGGCCTCTATTCCGGCCGTTTCATCGCCTTCGTCGTGGCCAACAAGATTGCCAGCCGCAACACCGCCGCAGCCTTTATCCAGGAAATGCTTGCATACCGGTTCCTTCGCCCGGTCGAGAGTACCAGCGACAAGCGCACGCGCCTGTTGGAGCCGACGGAAACTGCCCACGAGCACTTTTTCAGGTGGCTCGCCACGCATCTTTTCATTCTCGACAGTCTGGACGGCAGCAATCGGCTGGACCGAATCAACGCCGACCCGGCAGCCTTCTCCAAGATACAGCCGCTGATTTCCAAGGCGATCATCGATAGCGACGCCGTGCGCGACCCCGGCGCAACATACAGTCTGTTCAACTGGGCCAATTCCGGCGGCCTGATCATGGACTACCTCATGAGCCGCATCGACACCTTCGATCGCAGCTCGGAGCGGGCCTACATCGGGCCGCTGTCGCTCAAGGAAATCCGTGACCAGTTCATGATCTCCAACACGCATCTGAAGCGCCTGCTGACGCAGGCGTCCGAAATGGGAAGCGTGGGCTGGACCCAGCCGCCCTATAAGGGCGACACTTGGATATCGCGCGCTTTTGTCATGGAATACTGGGGATATCAGGCGGCAAAATTCACGGTTGTCGATGCCGCCGCAGAGGCGGTCCTAGGGCCCGCCGCCAGGAAGACGGCGAGCCTGCGCTGATCAGTTCAGCTGTTCCTTGACGGCGCCGGATGCCTTGGAGAAGTCCATCTGGCCGGCATAGCGCTCCTTCAGAACGGCCATCACCTTGCCCATATCCTTCGGGCCCGCCGCACCGATCTCAGCGATGATCGCGGCGATGTTGCTGCGCACTTCGGCGTCCGAAAGCTGCTTCGGCAGGAAGTCCTGAAGCACGCCAATCTCGGCACGCTCCTTCGCGGCCAGCTCGGGACGCGCATTCTCCTCATAGATCTTCGCCGATTCGTCGCGCTGCTTCACCATCTTGGCGAGGATCTGCAAAATCTCGTCGTCACCAGCCTCTTCCTTTCCGGCGCCGCGATTGGCGATATCCCGGTCCTTGATCGCTGCCTGGATCAGGCGAACGGTCGAAAGCCGTTCGGCGTTCTTGGACTTCATGGCATCCTTGAGGGCGGCGGCGAGTTGATCGCGCAACATTGTAATCACTCCTGTTTGAATGCCGCTTCATAAACCACGCGAATGCATGGGATCAAATAAATTGCGGAAACAGGCGGCAGAAAGCGCGAGAAAACCGGCAGAATGTGCGGTACAAAGATTGACCTCGCGCAATAGCGTGGCTATTTACCGCCACCTGCACCAAAAATTCGTGATCAGGCCTGAGAGCGCGTGCCTTGCCGCGCGCATATGCTTGCGAACCAAATGGCCGGCCAACGTTGCCCAAGGACGTATGGCTGCCGGAAACGGGATGAAGATGACCGCAACTGCACCCTGGACAACCGAAAAGCCGACCGCCCTGCTCGTTCTCGCAGACGGAACCGTCATTGAAGGCAAGGGCATCGGCGCGACCGGCAAGGTCCAGGCCGAAGTGGTCTTCAACACAGCGCTGACCGGATACGAGGAAATCCTCACCGATCCCTCCTACCTCGGCCAGATCGTCACCTTCACTTTCCCGCATATCGGCAACATCGGCACCAACGACGAAGACATCGAAGACCTGACGCCCGCGGCACGCCACGGCGCCGTCGGCGTCATCTTCAAGGCCGACATCACCGAGCCGTCCAACTACCGCGCTGCCAAGCATCTCGATGCCTGGCTGAAGGCCCGCGGCATCATCGGCCTCTGCGGCGTCGACACCCGCGCGCTGACGGCCTGGATCCGCGAGAACGGCTCGCCGAACGCCGTCATCGCCCACGACCCGAACGGTGTGTTCGACGTGGAGACGCTGAAGGCGGAAGCCAAGGCCTGGAGCGGCCTCGAAGGTCTCGACCTCGCCAAGATCGCCTCTTCCGGCCAATCCTCGCAATGGGCGCAGACCCCTTGGATCTGGAACGAGGGCTACGGCGAGCTCGCCTCCGAAAATGCCAAGTATCACGTCGTCTGCCTCGACTATGGCGTCAAGCGCAACATCCTGCGCCTCTTTGCCGGCCTCGACTGCAAGGTCACGGTGATGCCGGCAACGACGAGCGCCGAGGACGTGCTGGCCATGCAGCCGGACGGCATCTTCCTGTCGAACGGCCCGGGTGACCCGGCTGCGACAGGCGAATACGCCGTTCCCGTCATCCAGAAACTGATCAAGACCGACATCCCGGTCTTCGGTATCTGCCTCGGCCATCAGATGCTGGGCCTCGCCCTCGGCGCCAAGACCGAGAAGATGCATCAGGGCCATCACGGCGCCAACCATCCGGTGAAGGACCACACCACAGGCAAGGTCGAGATCGTCTCGATGAACCACGGCTTCGCGGTCGACACGAAGTCTCTGCCACATGGTATTGAGGAGACTCACGTTTCCCTCTTCGACGGCACCAACTGCGGGCTACGCGTCGCCGGCAAGCCGATCTTCTCGGTGCAGCATCACCCGGAAGCCTCCCCGGGGCCGCAGGACAGCCACTACCTCTTCCGCCGCTTCATCAATCTGGTGCGTGCGAAGAAGGGCGAGGAAGCCCTCGCCGAGCGCTGAGACACAGCCGTTCCAGCAATTCGAAAGCCCGCTTCCGAGCGGGCTTTTTCTTTGTTGAGCTGTTGCGCTCAACGATGGCTGCGGCCACGCGATATCCGTTTGAATAGTGTCGAGAGTGCTGATTTACTGACCTTCGGTCAGGGAGGCAGCCATGAGATGCTTAATCCTAGCAGTTGCGTGCTTGCTCCCGACGGTATCTCTTGCCGCCGGGCCCGTGAAGGTCGATGCAAAGGATTACAGCTGCGCTCAGCTTGCGCAGATTATCCGCCAATCTAAGAAGGTTTATGTGCGCCTCGGCTTCGGGGGCCGCAACTTCCGCTATCCGCCGGCCCAATGCGGGCCTGGAGACAAGCTGAGTACTGCCAGTTTGCGGGACCGCACCGGGCGGCAGTGTCTCCTGGACTACGCCTGCGTCAATGATCCGATGTCGATGTATAACTACTAGCAGCGGCAGCCGCGCCTGAGGGTGAGAGGAGGCTCGCCGAGCGACCGTCCATCTCGCGCAGTTTGAATGCCCGCTATCGAGCGGGTCTTTTTGTTTTGGCCTATTGACCTCAACTTAACTTGAGGAATTACACCCGCCTCGTGACATCCAGGCAAAGGAGACAAGGATGAACGGAGCGTTTTACCGGATCGACAAGTTTGCTGTTCCGGAGGCAGCGCGCGAGGAGTTCCTGATGAACGTGCTGAAAACGCACGAAGTCTTGCAGGCGCAAGAAGGCTTCATCAGCCATCAGGTGCTGGAGCAGGTTTCAGGACCAGGCGAGTTCAACTTCGTGACGATCGCACAATGGGAAAGTGCGGAGGTGATCGACCGGGTAAGGGCCGTCGTGCAGGCCGCCCACCGTGCGCGAAACTTCGATCCGCAAGCGCTATTCGAACGGCTCGGCATTCGTGCCGACATCGCCAATTATAAGCCGATCGCGGCTTGATCCGAATTGGCCGGCTAGGCGCCGGCCATATCCTTCTCGCTGCGCAGAAGCAGGTAGAAGCGTCCGCAAAGCATCACGGCTGCCGCCGCAAGCCCGACCAAAAAGCCGAACCAGATGCCGATACCGCCGAAGCCAAGCGGGAACGCAAAGGCCCAGGCAAGGAAGAAGCCGATCGGCCAATAGGCAATCAGTGCTAGGATCATCGGCACGCGTGCATCCTTCAGCCCACGCAGCAGGCCATTGGCGATTGCCTGGAGGCCATCGACCAACTGAAAGAGCCCTGCTACGACGATCAGCGGCCCGGCATAAGCAAGCACCTGCGGCGCCTCCGGCAGCTTCGTATCGAGGAACCAGCTTCCCAGGAACTCAGGAGCGGCAGCAAACAGGATGCCACCGGCACTCGCGATCAGGCAGGCGATGACGACCACTGCGATCGAGGCTCGAACGACGGCGGTGTAGTCGCCCTGCCCGTGCGCCACACCAACCCGAACGGTTGCCGCCTGCGACAAGCCGAGCGGGATCATGAAGGCGATCGAAGCCCATTGCAGCGCGATACCATGGGCCGCAAGCTCGATCGTTCCAATATGCCCCATCAGCAAGGAGGCGACCGTAAAGAGGCTTACCTCGGCGAGGAGCGTCACGCTGATCGGCAGACCGAGACGCGCGACCTCCCAGAATGCCTTCCAGTCGGGACGCCAGAACCGCACGAAAATCTCGTAGCGTCGCGTGTCCTGCCTGCTCTGCACATAGGCAACGATAAACAGGAAGCCGGCAGTCTGCACGGCGACCGAAACGATCGCTGCTCCTTCGAGGCCCATTGCCGGAAAGCCGAAATGGCCAAGCACCAGCGCATAGGCGAAGAAGGCATTCAGCACCAGCATCGCGATCGTCACGTTGAGAACGACCGCCGCTCTGCCGATCGCACTGACGAGCGAGCGCATGACGTTGTAGAGCAGGCCCGGCAACACACCGAACTGACCGATCAGGATGTAGCCATGCGCCAGTGCCGCCACTTCGGGCTTCTGCCCGGCGGCGAGCAGTATCCGCTCGGAGTTGAAGAACGCCGGCAGCATGATCACCCAATAGGCGAGCACGACCCAAAGACCCATGCGCAGCGACCGGCGCACGCTGACGACGTCGCCCCTGCCGTAGGCCTGCGCAACCATCGGTATGACCGCGATGGCGAAACCCGAGCCGAAGACGAGGATCGTGAACAGGAACTGCGCCGAAAGCACCATCGCGGCAAGATTTTCAGCGCCGAGGCGCCCCACGATCATCACGTCGGTCGTATGGATGCCGAGCTGAGCCAACTGCGCGCCGATCAGCGGGATTCCGAGCGCCAGCGTGGCGCGGAAATGCGCAGCCCAATGGTTATCGGTTTTCGGCGCAAGCTTGCGCGCGTCGATCGGCGTGTCCATGACACTTTTCCTGTGATTGAATCAGTGACGGCCGCAAGTTGCAGCAAAACATCAAGACGGCTTAGATCAAAGCCCCGCAAAGAACTACTCAAAACTATGCAAATGATGAAAAATTCATCATCGCATCACGAATTCTGATGGCTCATTCGGCTGGCTGCCCGACGACGTCTGCGGCCTTGACCGTACGCACCTTCGCCAAAAACACGATGGCCGCGATCAGGATGATGATCGCCGACAGCAGATACGGCGCTCCGGCAAACGGCACCGGCGCTTCTGGCCTCGTGAAGTAGCCGAACAGCTGCGTAAAGATCAGTGGTCCGACAATCGTGGTGATGCTGCTGAGGCTTGTAAGCGCCCCTTGCAGCTCACCTTGCGCCGACGGCGGCACTTTGCCGGCTGCTATGCTTCGCAGCGGCGGATCAGCGACGTTCTCCATCACAGTCAGCACGATCACCGTGTAAACCATCCAGCCCTCCCAGGCGAAGGCGTAGCCCGTCAGTCCAACGACGGAAAAAGACAAGCCGAGGACGGCTGTCTTCCACTCGCCGAGCACGGGCACGATTTTCGGCAGGATGACGCCCATGACGAAGGCGGCGCCAATGCCGTAAATGCCGAGCGAGAGCCCAATCTGGCCTTCACTCCAGCCATATCGGTAGGTCGACACGAAGGACCAGACAGCCGGATAGACGGCATGCGCCAGCCAGAAAAGGAACATGACCGCACAGATCGGCCCGATACCGGAATAGCTGCGCATCTGCTTCAGCGCACCGAGCGGATTGGCACGCTTCCATTCAAACGTCCGACGATGCCTTGCCTCCAAGGTCTCGGGAAGCATGAAGTAGGCGGCAACGAAATTTGCGAACGAAAGAGCCGCAGCCCCGAGAAACGGCACCCGGGGGCCGAACTCTCCGAGGAAGCCGCCGATGACAGGCCCGATCGTGAAACCAACGCCGAACGCAATGCCGATCAAGCCGAAATTTTTAGCGCGATTGTCATCATTGCTAATATCAGCGATGTAGGCCGAACAGGTCGCAAAGCTGCCGCCGCTGAGGCCCGCCAGCGCGCGACCGATGAAGAGCATCCAGAAGCTCGTCGCCACCGCACAGATGAAGTTGTCGATCGCAAACGTTAGCACCGACAGAAGCAGGATGGGGCGCCGTCCGAAGCGGTCGCTGAGATTGCCGAGAAATGGCGCGAACAGGAACTGCATGACTGCGTAGACAACAAGCAGCCAGCCGCCATCGAGAGCTGCGTCGCTCACGGACCCGCCGGTCAATTGCTCGAGATAGGCCGGCAACACCGGCATGATGATCGCAATCCCGATCACGTCGAGAAACAGGATCATGAAGACGAGGAAGAGGCCGCGACGAACAAATTTCGGATCGAGCATCAGACATCTCTACAGCAGGTTGTTTTCTGAAAAGACGATCTCGTCGCCGGATATGTTACATAGCTCACGTACATGAGCGAAACAATCCGTGAACATCTCAAATCTTTTGATAGGCTCACGACTTCTGTTGATCGAGAACCGGAACAAAGGCAGACCTGTGCGGCCTTTGCACTGCTCGCGTCTGACGAAATCGACGAATGCCCCCCGAGCGGCGGCCAGCTCAAAAGAGGCTGTTTCAGATCGGCCCTGAGAACGTATCGCACGCGGACAACTGCCCGCTGTCGAAGCCGCGCTTGAACCATCGGGCCCGCTGCTCCGAGGTGCCGTGGTTGAAGCTTTCCGGCACCACATAGCCCTGGCTGCGCTTCTGTAACGTGTCGTCGCCGATCTGCTGGGCTGCGTTCAACGCCTCCTCCAGATCGCCGGCCTCGAGAATACCCTTCTGCTCGGTGAATTTGCCCCAGATGCCGGCAAAGCAGTCGGCTTGCAGTTCGACGCGAACCGACATCTTGTTGGCGTCCGCCTCACTCATGCGCTGACGCGCTTGATTGAATTTCGGCAGGATGCCCAGCAAATTCTGAACATGATGGCCGACCTCGTGGGCCACCACATAGGCTTCGGCAAAATCGCCGGAGGCACCGAACTGGCGGCTTAGCTGGTTGAAGAAGGCCGTGTCGAGGTAGACCTTGTGGTCGCTCGGGCAGTAGAACGGCCCGGTCGCCGCCGAGGCAAAACCGCATTTAGACTGCGTCTGTCCGGAGAAGAGAACGAGGCGAGGCTCCTCATACTGACGCCCCTGAGACTGGAAGATCCCATTCCAGGTGTCTTCAGTCTCGGCAAGCACTGTACGAACGAATGCCGTCATTTCATCATTGGCGGGCGTCTGGCTTCCCGATTCGCTCTGCTCGTAGCCCGGTCCGCCTGTTGTCATGCCGCCATCCATGATCTGCAGCAGGTCGATGCCCATGGCCTTGAGGACAAGATAGATGACGACGAGGAAGATGATGGTGCCGATGCTCAGCCCACCGCCACGTCGACCCATGCCGCCGCCGGATGGAAAACTGAAGCCTCCTCCTCTGCCCAATCCGCCCATGGAAGGATCGCCACGACGATCCTCGATGTTGTCGGACTGACGCCGGCCTTTCCATTCCATGACGGTTCCCCCGGGCTAAACCTTCGGTCGCTATGTATATATCTCGGCGGTTGGGAAATTCCAGCTACCCGGGAGAGCGCTTTGGCCGCCGACGACAGTGGAATCGGCCTTCGATATTCAAACAGTCAAGCGGTTGCGACCGCACCGTGAAGCGCGGTTGCGACCAATCCTGGCTTGCGATCAAGCAGACTTCTAAGAGCAAAATGGCCGACCCCAACGACAAGCAACGAAGCATAGCCGTCGACTGCGTAGTGCCAGCCGAGATAGACGGAGCTCGCCATTACGAATGCGGTGTAACAAAAGGCGATGATCCCCAGCCTGCGTGAGACCTCCGCCGCGAAGAATGCGTTCAAGGCAATCAGCCCCACATGTACGCTGGGAAAGGCCGAAATGCCCGAGCCGAACCCGGACGTGCTGTGCGCGTGAAGCGACCAAAGATAGCTTTGAAACAGATTGGCGGCTGTAGGACCGTCGGGCAAGGCCAGAAAAGTGGCCAGCTCCGCAAAGCGCCACTCATCACCGGTCACCGCGCCATAAAAGACAGGCCCGGCCGATATGAAGATGCCGGCAAGAATATTTCCGCAGACCACCCAGACGAGCATGAACATGCTGATATAGCGGACACGCATCGACGCCGCTCGCGGCGAGGTTGCCACGTAAAAGAGCGTTCCGAAGCAGACCACGAACCACAATACGCTGTAATTCCAATCCACGATCTTGATGATGGCGTCGTGGCCAGCGATCGAGAGCAGGAGCTTCCAGGGATCGCGGCCGAACGACAGCAGGGCATCGAGATTCGCGAGCCATTGATCGTAGAGAAAGCCGCCCCGAATGATCGGCAATAGATTCTTGATCGATGTGAACGTGCCTTGAAAAATCATCAGCGCCATCAGCAACGCCATGCCCGAGAAGAGATGGGCCAAACGCTGAGGCGAAAATGCTCTTCGCACAGCCAGCGATCGCCTATCGTCGAAGCGAAAGAAAATCCACGCATAGTCGAAGATGATCGCCATCAAAGGCATCAAGAACAGGAACAGATAGGTCCATTGGTCGAAATACAGCCCGAAAGACATCATCTCGGCGTGGCCATCGGCGATCAGCAACACGACACCAATCACGAAATAGACTGCTACGGCGAGATAAAGCCAAAGGTCCGCCGTCATCCGGACCTTAAGGTGCGATAGCACCTCCAAAGTCCACGTTCTCTGGCTCGCAAGCCTTTTATCACGCTGAGACATTGTCAATTCAAGACGCCCCTGCAAGCAAACCGCCCTCCTGGTTTGCAACGATAAATAGAAAGCACGCTCTTTATTAATTTTCACGAACCGGCACCGCTAAAAAGGTCGGCCTGACGATATTTTCGCAAATGCAGGGCAAATAAATGCTTACCAAGCGCGACACGCGGCACCCGCTTGACGAGACCTCTCTATTCAGGCCTCCTTGCACGAAGAAGTCTGAGGAGGAGAGACGAACGATGAAGGCGGTACGGCTCGAAGCGACGGGAAAGCTGGCCCTGCGCGAGGTAGAGCGTCCCGAACCGGGTGTTGGCGAATTGCTTGTTCGCACGGAGGCCTGCGGCATTTGCGGCACCGACCGCCACCTGTTCCTTGGAGAGTTTCCGTCCAAGCCACCCGTTACGCTCGGCCACGAGTTTGCTGGCATCATCGAAAAGGTGGGCGACGGTGTGAGCGGCTTTCGTGCAGGCATGCGCGTGACCGGTGATCCGAACATTGCCTGCGGCCGCTGCCCCGAATGTCGGCGCGGTCGCGTCAATCTGTGCCATAACCTGCAGGCGATCGGTATCCATCGCGACGGCGGTTTTGCCGAATATGTCTGCATTCCGCAGCAGCAGGCCTTCGAACTGCCCTCGGCACTGGATCCCCTCCACGGAGCCTTCTGCGAACCCCTCGCCTGCTGCATCCACGGCGTAGACCTTGCCGAAATCCGAACAGGCGCCTCGGTCGTCGTCCTCGGCGGCGGTGTGATCGGCTTGCTCATCGTGCAGTTGGCCCGACTGGCAGGAGCGACCAGGGTTGTGCTTGTTACCCGCACCGAGGAGAAGCGGACGCTTGCCGAAAAGCTCGGAGCGACCGCGAGTGCGGATCCCTTAACCGGCGATATCGTGGCACGCTTGATCGCGGCAGACGGTTTGTTGCCGGGCGGCGCCGACGTCGTCATCGAATGCGCGGGCGTTGCCGAAACGATCGAGCAGGCGCCCCGCCTTGCGCGGCGCGGCGGCACCGTCGTCATCCTCGGCGTCATGCCCCGGGGCATGAAGATTGGGGTCGAGCCCTTCGACCTCCTCTTTCGCGAGATCAAGCTGGTGAACTCCTTCCTCAACCCGTTCACTCACCAGCGCGCGGCCGAGTTCATCGCATCGGGGACCATCAAGGTCGAGCCGCTGATCTCCCGCCGGATCGGCTTCAATGACGCCGTAGAAGCAATCTCCAGTCCCGCCCGCCGGGGCGAGATCAGGACGCTTGTCGTACCGGACATTGACTAGACCTTCACAAGCTCCGCCAATTCCTGTCGATTCCGCAATTTATGGGGTTCCGTTTGCAAATACATTTGCCTATAAGCCGCTTCTAGCCTGAAAAGACCATCACATGCGCGACCCGGCCGGTGCCTCCCACCCTGGCCGGCTTTCTGCGCAGCTAGGAAACGGAAAAAGACGATGCCCAAGCGCCAAGATATCAAATCGATCCTCATCATCGGCGCGGGACCGATCGTCATTGGCCAGGCTTGCGAATTCGACTACTCCGGCACCCAGGCCTGCAAGGCGCTGAAGGAGGAAGGCTACCGCGTCATCCTCGTCAACTCCAATCCGGCAACGATCATGACCGACCCGGGCCTCGCCGATGCCACCTACGTCGAGCCGATCACTCCTGAAGTTGTCGCCAAGATCATCGCCAAGGAGCGCCCGGACGCGCTGCTGCCGACCATGGGCGGCCAAACGGCACTCAACACAGCGCTGTCGCTGAAGCGCATGGGCGTCCTTGACCGCTACAATGTCGAGATGATCGGCGCGAAGCCCGCTGCAATCGATATGGCCGAAGACCGCGCGCTCTTCCGCGAGGCCATGGCCCGCATCGGCCTGGAAACGCCGCGCTCGATGCTGGCGAACGCCACCGATATCAAGGATACCGATCGCAAGACGCATGAGGCCGAGCGTAACAAGCTGAAGGCAAGCCTCTCCGGCACTGACCTCGACAAGGCACTGGACGAACTGGAGAACCACTGGAACCTCGGCGAAAGTGACCGTAAGCAGCGCTACATGAGTCACGCGATGGCGATCGCCGCCCAGGCGCTCGATCACGTCGGCCTGCCAGCCATCATCCGCCCCTCCTTTACGCTTGGCGGAACCGGCGGTGGCATTGCCTACAACCGCTCGGAATTCTTCGAGATCGTCTCCGGCGGCCTCGATGCTTCGCCGACCACTGAAGTGCTGATCGAAGAATCCGTGCTCGGCTGGAAAGAGTATGAAATGGAGGTCGTCCGCGACAAGGCGGACAACTGCATCATCATCTGCTCGATCGAGAACATCGATCCGATGGGCGTTCACACCGGCGACTCCATCACTGTCGCCCCCGCACTGACGCTGACGGACAAGGAATACCAGATCATGCGCAACGCCTCGATCGCGGTACTGCGCGAGATCGGCGTCGAGACCGGCGGTTCGAACGTGCAGTTCGCCGTCAACCCGAAGGACGGCCGCCTCGTCGTCATCGAAATGAACCCGCGCGTCTCGCGCTCGTCGGCGCTGGCCTCCAAGGCGACCGGCTTCCCGATCGCCAAGGTCGCCGCCAAGCTCGCGATCGGCTACACGCTGGACGAACTGGAAAACGACATCACAGGCGGCGCGACGCCGGCCTCGTTCGAGCCGTCGATCGACTACGTCGTTACCAAGATCCCACGCTTTGCTTTCGAGAAATTCCCGGGCGCCTCGCCTGTGCTCACGACAGCGATGAAGTCCGTCGGCGAAGTCATGGCGATCGGCCGCACCTTCGCCGAATCGCTGCAGAAGGCGCTCCGCGGTCTCGAAACCGGCCTGACCGGCCTCGACGAGATCGAAATTCCGGATGTCGAGGAAGGTGAATCCAGCCAGAACGCCATTCGCGCCGCCATCGGTACGCCAACGCCGGATCGCCTGCGCATGGTTGCCCAGGCGCTGCGCACAGGCATGAGCCCGCAAGAAGTGCACGAAGGCTCGAAGATCGACCCCTGGTTCATCGCCCAGTTCAAGGCGATCGTCGACATGGAAGCGCGTATCCGCGAGCATGGCCTGCCGACCGACGCTGCTAACCTGCGCACGCTGAAGGCGATGGGCTTCTCCGACGCCCGCCTCGCAACGCTGACCGGCAAGCGCCCGAAGGAAGTCGCCGAGCTGCGCAACCGCCTGAACGTCCGTCCGGTCTTCAAGCGCATCGACACCTGCGCTGCCGAGTTCGCTTCGCCGACCGCGTATATGTACTCGACTTACGAGACCCCCTTCGTCGGCGCAGCACGCTCCGAAGCCCAGGTTTCCGACCGCAAGAAGGTCGTCATCCTCGGCGGCGGTCCGAACCGCATCGGCCAGGGCATCGAATTCGACTATTGCTGCTGCCATGCCGCCTTCGCGCTGAAGGATGCCGGCTACGAAGCGATCATGATCAACTGCAACCCGGAAACGGTCTCGACCGACTACGACACCTCCGATCGCCTCTATTTCGAGCCGCTGACGGCCGAAGACGTCATCGAAATCCTGCGCGCGGAGCAGGAAAAGGGCGAAGTCGTCGGCGTCATCGTTCAGTTCGGCGGCCAGACACCGTTGAAGCTTGCCGAAGCACTCGAGAAGAACGGCATCCCGATCCTCGGCACCGCGCCTGATATGATCGACCTTGCCGAAGACCGCGACCGCTTCCAGAAACTCCTGATGAAGCTCGACCTCAACCAGCCGAACAACGGCATTGCCTATTCGGTCGAGCAGGCTCGCCTCGTCGCCGCCGAGATCGGCTTCCCGCTGGTCGTGCGTCCATCCTATGTTCTCGGCGGCCGCGCCATGCAGATCATCCACGCCGAGAGCCAGCTGCAGAGCTACCTACTCGACACCGTTCCGGAGCTGGTGCCTGAGGATATCAAGCAGCGCTACCCGAACGACAAGACCGGCCAGATCAACACGCTGCTTGGCAAGAACCCACTGCTCTTTGACAGCTACCTAACCAACGCCATCGAAGTCGACGTAGACTGCCTCTGCGATGGCGACGACGTCTACGTCGCTGGCATCATGGAGCATATCGAGGAGGCCGGCATTCACTCCGGCGATAGCGCCTGCTCGCTGCCGCCGCGTTCTCTCTCGAAGGAACTGATCGACGAGCTGGAGCGCCAGGCCAAGGCGATGGCAAAGGCTCTGAACGTCGGTGGCCTGATGAACGTGCAGTTCGCCATCAAGGACGGCACCGTCTACGTGCTTGAAGTGAACCCGCGCGCCTCGCGCACCGTGCCCTTCGTCGCCAAGACCATCGGCGCGCCGATCGCCAAGATCGCCGCCCGTGTCATGGCTGGCGAGAAGCTCGACGCGACCTTTGCCGCTTACGGCGAAAAGCCGGATCCACGCACGCTGAAGCACATCGCCGTCAAGGAAGCCGTCTTCCCGTTCGCCCGCTTCCCGGGTGTCGACACCCTGCTCGGCCCGGAAATGCGCTCGACCGGCGAAGTCATCGGTCTCGACACCGATTTCGCACTGGCCTTCGCCAAGTCGCAGCTCGGTGCCGGTGTCGAACTGCCGCGTGAAGGCACTGTCTTCGTTTCCGTCCGCGACGAGGACAAGCCGCGCGTCCTGCCGGCCATCCGCGTTCTCGTCGGCGAAGGCTTCAAGGTTCTCGCAACCGGCGGCACGCAGCGGTTTCTGGCTGAAAACGGCATCGACTCGACGAAAATCAACAAGGTCCTGGAAGGGCGCCCACACATCGAAGACGCAATCCGCAACCGCCAGGTCCAGCTCGTGATCAACACGACCGACGGCAACAAGGCAATCTCCGACTCGAAGTCGCTGCGCCGAGCAACCCTCATGCAGAAGGTGCCCTACTACACGACGATGGCCGGAGCCGAGGCCGCCGCGCAGGCGATCAAGGCACTGCGGGCCGGCAACCTGGAAGTTCGTCCGCTGCAGAGCTACTTTTAAGCTAAAACGACCGAAAGTTGCGGTAAAACCGCCCGGATGCTACCTTTGCGGCGGCGCATCCGGAGCGGTTCATGGCAAAGAACGTTGTCATTCTGTTTGACGGCACGTCGAACGAGATTTCGGCCGACCGGACCAACGTCCTCAGACTATTTGGCACCTTGAAACGCTCGGACGAGCAGATCGTCTATTACGATCCGGGCATCGGCACGTTCGGCGCGACCAATGCCTGGTCGAGACTGCTTCGCAAATCCTACGAGATTTTCGGGCTCGCGACCGGTTGGGGTCTCGATCAGAACGTCAAGGAAGCCTACCGCTTCCTGGTGGAGAACTACGATCGCGGCCCGCCTGACGCCGATGGGCGACATCCGGATCGCGACCGCATCTACATCTTCGGCTTCAGCCGCGGTGCCTATTCGGCGCGCGTCCTGGCGGGCTTCATCCATGCCTTCGGCCTGACGAGCCGGTATCATCTCAATTTGCTCGACTATGCCTACAGGACTTATAAAGGGATTCCCGCGCAGGAGGAGCAGCTTGGCGGCGCGGCAGAAGATGGCGGCGAGGATGCCCCGTCGGCCTTCGCTGCCATGCGTCTCTATGAGCGCACCCTCAGAAACGACCGCCCGCCGATCAAGCTGCTGGGCCTCTTCGACACAGTCGCGTCGGTGATCGAGGCCGGCAAATGGCATCCGCAATTCAAGACCCACCCTTTCACCCGCAAAAATCCGAGCGTCGAGTGGGTGCGCCACGCCGTCGCGATCGATGAACGGCGAACGATGTTCCAGCCGGATCTCTGGATGCCGGATCAAGAATATTGGGGGCGCCCATTCCGCCCAAAGGTGCCGGCAAAGCAGAACTTCGAGGAAGTGTGGTTTGCCGGCGTGCATGGCGATATCGGCGGCGGCTATCCGGAAGCACAGAGCGGAGCGGTCAAAATACCCCTCGCCTGGATGATCAAGGAAACGAAGCCCGCCGGGCTCCTCTATCGCAGCCGCACCGTCAACGACATCGTGCTTGGAAAAAGCGGGAAGAAATATGTGCCGCTGGACGCCACCGTTCCCCTCCATGATTCCATGAGCGTCGGGTGGAAAATCCTTGAGTATATCCCGCGGCGCGTACCGGAAAACTCCTGGCGCAAACACGGCAGCCGGAGTGCGATCTATTTTCCTTTGAGCGACCGGCGTTTCATTCCGGACGATGCGCTGATCCATATCTCGGTCAAAGAGCGGAAGGATGCAAGCTCCTACGATCCACCGAACCTGCCCGCAAACCCTCATTTCGTTCCCTAGCGGCTGGAATCCCCGTCTGCGATCCGCCATGCTTGATCCGCCTCTTGCCTCCTTATCAGGATGTGCGGGCGGACCGGCTGCTGCCAGTGAATACGAATTTTATGGAAATCGCCGGTAGCGATCTGCTATAAGCCGAGTAACTAGGATTGTTGCACGGTTCCGAAGTTCCCCTTCGGGACCTGTTTTCTTTTGTGTCTGCAGCTAAGTTGACGCAGGGAGTGAAGGACAGAAAAATGGTTGATAAGGTACCGATGACACAGGGTGGTTTCGTCAAGCTGCAGGAAGAGCTGCGCTGGCGTCAGCAGGAAGAGCGCCCGCGAATCATCGAAGCGATCGCAGAAGCGCGCGCCCACGGCGACCTTTCCGAGAACGCTGAATACCATGCAGCAAAGGAAGCGCAGAGCCACAACGAAGGCCGCATCAGCGAGCTTGAAGACCTGACCGCACGTGCCGAAGTCATCGATCTGTCCAAGATGTCTGGCGACAAGATTAAGTTTGGCGCCAAGGTGAAGCTCGTCGACGAGGACACGGAAGAAGAAAAGACTTACCAGATCGTCGGCGACCAGGAAGCCGATGTTAAGGCCGGCCGCATTTCGATTTCCTCTCCGATCGCGCGTGCGCTGATCGGCAAGGAAGTCGGCGACTCTATCGAGGTCAATGCACCCGGCGGCTCCAAGGCTTACGAAGTTCTTGCCATTTCTTGGGGCTGATTAACCCGTGGAAGGTCGCGGCCAACCGGCTATCGTCAATATCCGTGACGTCGAGATTATTGCGCCGAACTTCAAGAAACGGCTCTCCGGCGTCACCTCGACCATCATTCAGTTGATCCCGGTCCAGCGTGCACTCGGCGAGAAGATTGCGGCTCTCGGACCGGGTCTTCCGGCATCTTTGCCGCACATTCGCTTTCGTGATCTGCCGAAGCTTTGGCGTACGCCCCGCGGCCTGCCTTTCCGCATATGGCACGCTCGCCGCAACATCGAGATGTTTCCGGCCATTTTGATGCGCGATGTCTTGCGCATGCCGTTGAAGATCGTCTTCACCTCGGCTTCTCAGCGCCGCCACACGGGCTGGACGAAATGGCTGATTTCGAAAATGGACGCCGTGATCGCAACAAGCGGCAAAACGGCCGACTATCTCGAAGTGCCGAACACCGTTGTTCTGCACGGAATAGACACGGCTCGCTTCTCTCCGGCAGATGACAAGGCAATAGCCAAACAGATGCTTGGTCTCAACGCGACGATGAAGATCGCCGGCTGCTTTGGCCGGGTTCGCCACCAAAAGGGCACGGACCTTTTCGTCGATAGCATGATCCGCCTGCTGCCAACTCGACCGGACTGGATCGCCATTATTGCCGGGCGCGCAACCGCCCAGCACGTCGAGTTCGAGAAGGAACTGAAGGCGCGCGTCGCTGCCGCCAGCTTGACCGATCGCATTCTCTTTGTCGGTGAGCACACCAATATCAACGACTGGTATCGTACGCTCGATCTCTTCATCGCTCCGCAGCGTTGGGAAGGTTTTGGCCTGACGCCGCTCGAAGCAATGGCAAGCGCTGTCCCCGTGGTCGCCACTGACGTCGGTGCGTTTGCGGAATTGCTAGTGACCGGCGACAAGGAAACCGGCGCCATTGTCCCGCGCGACGATCTCGATGCAATGGTTCAATCTTGCGGTCTCTTCATGGACGACGAAAGCCGCCGACAGCTCGCATCGGTTCGCGCGCGCACCCATGTGATGAATGCCTTCAGTATTGAAGGGGAAGCGCGCAAGCTCAGCGCCGTCTACCGGTCGGTGTAGGCGACAGCATCAGGTTTGCGCTTGAAGAGCTCAAGATAGGCATTGGCAATCGCGTCTTCGGAGAACTGCTTCATCAGCGTCTCGCGACCGCCCGCGGTAACCTTTTCAGCAAGGGCCGGGTTGTTGATCAGCCGCTCGATGGCTTGCGCAAAACCGTCGGTATCGCCGATTTCAACCAGCAGCCCGTTGTCGCCATCCCGCATGAACCACGAGGGGCCTTCGGAGCGGCTGGAAACGACCGGCTTGCTCTGCGCCCATGCCTCCAGAATGACATTGCCAAGCGGCTCGTGGTTTGATGGCATGACAAAAATATCGGCAGCCGCCACGAATGGCCGCGTATCCTTCTGCCAACCGAGAAACCGCACCCTGTCCGTCACACCAAGATCCGCCGCGACCTTCTTGACGTTCTCCATCTCCTCGCCTTCGCCGGCGAGCCACAAATAGACGCCGGGAATCTTCGCAACCGCCGCTGTCAGCAGCGCAAACTCCTTGCGCGGCACAAAACGGCCCATCGACATCACAACAGGCGCATCCGCTGGTGTGTCGAACGCTGCACGCTCGATCGGGGCAACCCGTCCGGTGCTCGTGAAGTTCGAGATCACTTCTATGCCCCGCGTCCAACCCAGCTCGCGCACATGTTCGGCGATGCCGGGCGTATTGCACACGAGAATGTCGGAATTTTCGAAGTACCTCAGATTGGTCGGATAGTCCCCGAGCCTGGAGATCTTGATGCATCCTTTGTAGTTGGGCATCAGCTCGCTCGCGCGAGGTGCCCAGGCCATGATCGCATCCGGTCTTGCCAACCGGGCATTGATTGCAACTCTCAGCGGCAGCAGGATTCGATCAAGGGAGAGATTGCGGAAGTTGCTTTCGGATATCCGGACCGAGGCCGGCATGTCCTTGCGCCATATCCGGTTGGGTCGGATGATTGCGCTCTGCTCGACATTACGCCGGGCCAAAGCATTGACAAGATGCACGAAGAACCGCTCGGCTCCCCCATCCTTGCCAAAATGAAAATGCATCACCCTCACGGTTCGCTTTTCCCGGTTTCAAACAAGCGGATGTAGGCTTGCGTGATCGCATCCTCGGAGAACCGGTTCATGAGCGTGTCTTGGCCGCCTTCGATCAACGAGGTGCGCAAGGCCGGCTCGTCGCGAATACGCGCGATCGCACCGGCAAGCCCCTCGACGTCGCCGCAATCGACCATCAACGCATCCTTGCCATCGGTCATCACCCAGCTCGGCCCCTCGGCGCGAGAGCCGATGGTCGGTTTCCCTGCCCCCCAGCCCTCGAGACACACATTGCCAAGCGGTTCGTGAAGCGAGGTGACCGTAAAGACATCCGCGGAGGCAAGATAGGCATAGGCGTTGGTCTGCCACCCAGCAAACCGCACGCGGTCTCGCAGGCCGAGATCGTCGGTGAGTTTTTCAAGGTTCTCCCGCTCCGGTCCGTCGCCCAACAACCACAGGAACGCGCCCTGCGTTCTTGCAATCGCCTTTATAAGAACGTCGAAGCCCTTCCGCTTTACGAAGCGCCCCATGCCGATCACAACGAAAGCGTCCGCGGGCGTCTGCAGCGCTTGCCTGGCGATCGGCTCACTGGGAGCGGAACGCGTAAAGTTGGCAATCACCTCGACGCCACGCGTCCAACCAAGTTCGCGGACTCGCCTGGCAATATCAGGCGTGATGCAGATGAGCGTTTCGGAATTGCGATAGTAGCCGAGGTGTTCTGGATAGTCTCCGAGCCGCGAAATGCGCCGAGCGTTCTTGTAGCGCGGCATGAAGCGGCTCGCGCGCAATTGCCACGACATGATCACATCAGGCTGAAATTCATTCAGGATGGCGCGCATGCGCGCCGACAAGACAAAACGCGAGAGCGAAATGCGCCGGAATGTACCCTCGTAAACCTCGCCGCATTTTTCTATGTCCTTGCGCCAACTGCGATCGGGCCGAATGAGCGCGCGCTGCTCGATCCCGCGGTCGTGGAGCGCATTGACGAGGTTGACAAAGAAGCGCTCCGCTCCGCCCTCCTTGCCAAAATGAATATGCATCACCTTCATCGCGATTGGACCTTAATGTCTTCCTGCGTCATCAAAGCTTGGGTGCCCCTCTGCAACCTGACGTTGATACAGCTTCGCCTGGGTGAGAAAGGCGTACACAGCGCCGGTCATAGCCTCGATAAAGCCCGACGGCCCACAGCGCCATAAACCGTTGTGGAAATACAGCCGTAGGAAATAAATTGGCGGACTGAAAAGAAGCCTGACGAACGTCGTCTTCTCGCCCAGGCCGAAGTGCTGGTCAGCCTTCAGGGTCGAGTATTTGTTTTCTTTCAGGATTTGTTCATCGATGACCAGTGGCCTGTAGTGAAGGAGGCTGCCTGTCTTCGCATCCTCCACACGCCCGGTCGGCACGATACCTTCATGAACGGCTTGCGCGAGATCATAGGCACCTCTGCCCTTGCGGATGAGCCGTAGATTCTTTCTCTCGTGAACATATTCAGGCGTGTATCCGTAACCGATGAGGTAGGGACGACGCGCCACGCGCCATCCGACAATATCCTCTGAAGCGGCAATCAGCTCCGGCAGAAGCTTTCGCAGGGACGCATCGAGCCGCTCATCAGCATCGACATTCAAGCGCCATGGCTGAGTGCACCGATCGAGCGCGAATTGCTTCTGCCCGGCATAACCACGCCACTTCTCGTGAAACAGCCGGATCGGCCATCCCCGGTCGATGTAAGACTGCAACAGAGCGACCGTGCCATCCGTCGAACCGGAATCGACCACAACAATCTCCGCGCACCTATCCAAACTCTCGATGCAATTGCCGAGATACGTTTCTTCGTTCAGGCAAATGATGAACGCGGAAATGGGCAATTTGGTCATGGAATGATCTTCGTATCTTCATCCGCGACGAACGGCTAGCAAAGCGCCTTCCTTAAGGCATAAGCCGTTCCATTCATAGAGCATCGCTTGCTCGTTGGCCGCTCAGACTTCGACCAGACCCACGCGTTTGACCTGCCGGATTGTCAGCATCGTGCGCACCGTATCCACGTGCTCGTTCGCCGTCAGCACCTCGATGACGAAGTCCTGGAACCCTGTGAGGTTCTCTGCAACACAATGCAGGAGGAAGTCGCTGTCTCCGGAAACCATCCAGGCCTGACGAACCAGCGGCCACTGCGCCGTCGCGGCGGCGAACGCCTTGAGATTGGCTTCCGACTGATGCTTGAGGCCGACCATGCAGAAGGCGACAAGATCGAAGCCGAGCTTCGGGCTATTCAGCATCGCATGGTAGCCTTCGATGACGCCAGTCTCTTCGAGCTTTCGCACGCGGCGCAGGCAAGGTGGCGCCGAAATGCCGACGCGGTCGGCAAGCTCGACATTGGTCATGCGGCCGTCCGCCTGCAGCTCACGCAATATCTTTATATCGATGGCATCGAGTTCGGCGCGAAGCACGATCCTGTCCTTCCTTTAATTCGTGGCTGCCAGCTTCTATATAAAGCGGCGCAATACGCAAGAAAGTTTCACCTAAGCGATGGATTGTTACACAGTGTGTCGACAAAGCCTTGTTGGTAACGCAAGGCTGCCCTTGAATAAAAGCACTGGACGTTCATAAATGGCGAATGGAAACGGCCCTATTCGCTTTTTAGCCGCCGCTCCCGACAGTCGAAAAGGAAATGCCCATGTCCGCCCGCCATACCAAGGTGCTCATTATCGGCTCCGGCCCCGCCGGCTACACGGCTGCCGTCTATGCAGCCCGTGCAATGCTGAAGCCTGTGCTGATCGCCGGGATGGAGCAAGGCGGACAGCTGATGATCACGACTGACGTGGAGAATTATCCAGGCTTTGCCGATCCCATCCAGGGGCCATGGCTGATGGACCAGATGCTGCAGCAGGCAAAGCATGTCGGCGCAGAAATCGTCAACGACATCGTCACCGAAGTCGAAATGAACCAGCGCCCTTTCGTGGCGCGCACGGATAGCGGCCAGGTCTGGACGGCCGATACGCTGATCATCGCAACCGGCGCCAAGGCGAAGTGGCTGGGCATCGAAAGCGAGCAGCATTTCCAGGGCTTCGGCGTCTCGGCCTGTGCGACCTGCGACGGCTTCTTCTACCGAAACAAGGATGTGATCGTCGTTGGCGGTGGCAACAGCGCCGTCGAGGAAGCCCTCTATCTCTCCAACATCGCGAAGTCGGTGACGGTCGTGCATCGTCGCGACAGCTTCCGTTCGGAAAAAATCCTGCAGGAACGCCTGTTCTCGAAGGAGAATATCAAAGTGCTCTGGAACACCGAGGTTGCCGAGATCACCGGCACGCCGGCCAAGCCGCCGATGCCGCCGTCCGTTACAGGCGCCCGCCTGCGTGACACCCGCACCGGTGCGATTGCCGAGGTCGCTGTTGACGGCGTCTTTGTTGCGATCGGCCACGCGCCGGCGACCGAGCTTTTCAAGGGTAAGCTGAAGCTGAAGGACAACGGCTATCTCTGGACCGCGCCGGATTCGACGGCAACCAGCCTGGAGGGGGTTTATGCCGCCGGTGACGTGACCGACGATACGTTCCGCCAGGCGATTACCGCCGCCGGTCTGGGATGCATGGCAGCTCTCGAAGCCGAACGATATCTGACGGGCCATATGCCCGTCGCCGTTGCCGCGGAGTAGGATCGGCTATGAGGGGTGGGGGAATGCCATTGGATTGGGACAAGCTGCGTATCTTTCACGCAGCTGCCGAAGCGGGTTCATTCACGCATGCGGCGGATAAACTGCACCTGTCCCAGTCCGCGATCAGCCGTCAGGTCAGCGCGCTCGAGCAGGATGTCGGCACCAAGCTTTTCCACCGCCATGCGCGCGGCCTGATCCTGACGGAACAGGGTGAACTGCTCTATCGGACCGCTCACGACGTGCTGCTGAAGCTGGAAACGGTGAAGATGCAGCTGACCGAAACGACGGAAACGCCGACCGGTAAACTGCGCGTCACCACCACGGTCGGTCTCGGCCAGGGGTGGCTGACGGACAAGATCCAGGAGTTCATGCAGCTCTATCCGGACGTCCAGATCCAACTGATCCTCGACAACGAGGAAGTGGACGTCAACATGCGCTACGCGGATTGCGCCATCCGCCTGCGGCAACCGGTTCAATCCGATCTGATCCAGCGCAAGCTGTTCACCGTTCACATGCACGTCTATGCGGCCCCCTCCTACATCAACCGCCATGGCGAGCCACAGACGGTCGAAGACCTCGACAACCATCGCATCATCACATTCGGCGAACCCGCACCGAGCTACCTGCTTGACGTCAACTGGCTGGAAGTCGCCGGACGCTCGTCCGACAACAAGCGCATCCCGCACCTGCAGATCAACAGCCAGACCTCGATCAAGCGCGCCTGCCTGCTCGGAATGGGCATCGCCTGCATGCCCGACTACATCGTCGGACGCGACCCTGGCCTCATCCAGCTGCCGATCAACGCAGACGTGCCGTCGTTCGACACCTACTTTTGCTATCCCGACGAGATGAAGAATGCGGCGAAGCTGAAGGCATTCCGCGACTTCATTGTCAGCAAGGCGCGCAACTGGAACTTCTAGTTGTTCGGCCCAGAAATACAAGCCGTGCAATGCATGCATGTCTGGCATGCATAAATTGGGGTTGCCGTCTGCTTATTAAAACACCATATCGCTTACAGCTGATGCACACGGTGGCTTTTCCTCCCAGTTCCACCGCATTAGCTGTTCCCCTCTGGAGGTTTTGACCTTCACACCTACAAGGGCCCCGATCTTTCGGTGGCCCTCTTTTTTTGCCCGATTTTTTCGCACTGCAGCAGAAAATTGTGCAACGCATAGCAGGCATGCGCAAACATGCATTGAAATCTGCCTCTCAAAGCATCATATCCCACTCAGCTGATGCATTTCGTGGCTTCTCTCCCAGTGCCACCGCGTTAGCTGTTCCCCTCTGGAGGTTTATTGACCTTCACACCTTTAAAGGGCCCCGATCTTTCGGTGGCCCTCTTTTTTTGCCCAAAATTTAGCCAGGCCGGGAAATGCAACAATTCACGCCGTCGTGACTTGCATATCGAGAATGACAAATCCATATATCGCCTAATGACGATTTATAATTCGATGAGCGGCGATGGAAAAAGACGAAATCCTGAAGGCGATAGCCCACCCGACACGGATGGAGATCCTGAGCTGGTTGAAGAACCCCGAGGAGCATTTTTCCTCGCAGGAGCACCCGCTTGAGATGGGCATATGCGCAAGCCAGTTCGAGCGCTGCGGCCTTTCGCAGTCGACCGTCTCGGCACATCTAGGGACCTTGAGCCGCGCCGGCCTCGTGACGACAAGACGCATCGGCCAGTGGATCTTCTACAAACGCAACGAGGAGACCATCGCGGCTTTCTTGAAGCAACTCTCGAAGGATCTGTAGGTGCCCGCTCGCCTTTGCGATGCACTGCCTGAGCGCGCTCATGCTCGGTACGTTGAACGCAGAACGACCGGACCGCTTTCCAACACGGGCTCTAGCGCAACTCGCACCACTCGCGCGCCCCCTCCGTTGATCGGGCGCGTTACAACCACCCTCCCCTATCCCTCCGTCGAACGGTAGGCGCGTCCGCCACGGCCGAGTGATTTTCCAGCACCTAAGAAAGGACTCCCATGAGCAAGCTTTTCGAACCGACAACGGTTGGCGATATTGCCATCAAGAACCACATCGTGATGGCGCCGCTTACGCGTAACCGCTCGCCGGGCGCCGTTCCGAACGACCTCAACGTCGAATACTACCGCCAGCGGTCAGGGGCTGGGCTGATCGTCACTGAGGCAACGGCCATTACGCATCAGGGCCAGGGTTACGCAGATGTTCCCGGCCTCTATTCCAAGGAAGCGATCGAGGGCTGGAAGCGTGTGACCGATGCCGTGCATGCGGCGGGCAGCAGGATTGTCGTTCAGATGTGGCATGTCGGCCGTATCTCGCACACGACGCTGCAGCCGGACGGCGGCAAGCCAGTCTCCTCGACGAATACGGCCGCAAAATCCAAGACCTATCTCGTCAACCCGGACGGCACAGGAAGCTTCGTGCCGACGTCCGAACCGCGCGCCCTCGAAACTTCGGAAATCCCAGGCATCGTTGAAGACTATCGGAAAGCCGCGCGCGCGGCGATTGAAGCCGGCTTCGACGGCGTCGAGATCCACGCTGCAAATGGTTATCTGATTGACCAGTTCCTGCGCTCCGGTATCAACGACCGGACGGATCAGTACGGTGGCTCGGTCGAGAACCGCGCACGCTTCCTCTTCGAAGTCGTTGATGCGATCACGGCCGAGATCGGCGCCCGCCGCACCGGCATCCGCATTTCACCCGTGACGCCGGCAAACGATTCCTCCGACCCGGATGCACAATCGATCTTCACGTATGTGGTCAAAGGTCTGGCAAAGTATGACCTCACCTACATCCACGTCGTCGAGGGTGCGACCGGCGGTGATCGCAACTATCAGCAAGGCGACAAGCCCTTCGACTACAAGGCGCTCCGCAACGCTTACGAGAAGGCTGGCGGCATGGCGAACTGGATGGTCAATAACGGCTATGACCGCGACATGGCGATCGACGCCGTGGAAAGCGGCCGCGCCGACCTCGTTGCGTTCGGCAAACCGTTCATCTCCAATCCGGACCTCGTTCAGCGCCTCAAGGACAACACGCCGCTTGCCGGCCTTGACCAGGCAACGCTTTATGGTGGCGGTGCTACCGGATACGTAGACTATCCAACGCAAGAAAAAGCCGCCTGAGCCTACACTTACCAACGGAGATCCCGCCATCTGGCGGGATTTTCTTTTTTCAGCGCCTGGCTAGCATGTCACCATGTTCGAATCGCACATCAAGCGCTGGCGACTGACTATCGACGGCGAACCGATCATCACCCATTCCAGCCATCTCCTGCCCGTTCTGTCGGACGGCAGACCTGCGATGCTGAAAATATCAAAGGACGAGGCTGAGCGGGCCGGTGGCGCCCTGATGCAATGGTGGGGCGGCATCGGCGCGGCAAGGGTCTACGCGCACGACAGCGAGGCCGTTCTGCTCGAGCGCGCGATGGGCCACCGCTCGCTTCTGGCAATGGCGATAGACGGCGCGGACGATGCGGCAACCCGCATTATTTGCAGCACAGTCGCAAAGCTTCACACCCCACGCGAAAAGCCCCGGCCGGAGCTCATTCCGCTTACCCGCTGGTTTCGCGACCTTACCTCGGCGGCAGAAGTTCATGGCGACATACTGGGTCAGTGCAACCTGATTGCCAGAACACTGCTTTCCGATCCGCGCGATCCCGTCGTCCTGCACGGCGACATTCACCACAGCAACATCCTCCATTTCGAACAGTACGGCTGGTTGGCGATTGATCCAAAAGGCTTGATCGGCGAACGCGGCTTTGATTACGCCAATATCTTCGCTAACGAAGACCTTCAGACCATAAGCACCCCCGGTCGTCTGCAGAGGCAGCTTCGACTTGTCGCCTCCGAGGCTGGCCTTGAGCCGAAACGACTGCTCCAATGGATTGCTGCCTATTCGGGCCTGTCAGCCGCCTGGTTTCTCAGCGATGGATCGACGGCACTGGCCGAAAGTCCACTCGCTGTAGCGCGCATCGCGCTAGCTGAATTACAGCGGGACTAGGCGCGCCGTTCGCCCATTGCGCCGCTGCTCGGATCTTGGTGTCGGACGCCAGAGATCGATCAGAAGAGACATGGGCGCTACGCCTCCTTGGCCTTACGCACCTTCGCGGGTGCGTTCTTCTCATTGATGAGCCGAACACAGATGGAGACGCAACCCTAAACAGGTGCTAGTGAACGGCCTGTACCGAAACGCGTGCCTCGCCCTCCTGCCCAGCGCTCGGCAGGCAGCCGAGCGAGACCAACGACGCGCGAACAGCTTCGTCGATCGGCGTATGGGGCTCGCTGCCGAGTTCGGTGATCAATCGTTCATTCGACATCCGCAGCGGCTCCCGCCAGAGGTAGCGCATCTCCTTCAGCTCACGCATGAAAGTGACGAAGGGAGCGGCCAGCGGCACGATCCACCAGGGAAAGGCCTGCGTCTTTATGGTGGCGCCGGCCACCCGTTTGATAGCAGCCACCATCTGACAACCATCGGCATCCCAAAAGCCGTCCATGTGATAGACGGCAAAGGATGGCAGGCGGTCACCGCATTCGATGAGACGGACCATCGTTTCTGCAACATCAGGCAGATAGGCCCATTGGTGCCCGACGCCGCACCGCGCCGGATTCTTGACGGTGGTCAGCAGCTTTCCCGGCGTGACCATGCCTTGTGAGAACCAGCTACTGGCAGCCCCCGGTCCGAAAAAATCGCCAGCACGGACAATGATGACCCGCGCGCCGGTTCGCGAGGCAACCTCCAGTCGCCTTTCCATTTCGACGCGGATCGCTCCCTTCTTCGTCACGGGATGTTGCGGGCTGTTTTCCCGAAGGACCGGAAATGAATCCGGTCCGAAATTATAGACGGTGCCCGGCAGAAGGATGCGCGCACCGACCGAACGTGCGGCTGCAATGGTGTTGTCGAGCATCGGGACAACGAGCTTTTCCCAGTCGCGGTAGCCCGGCGGATTGACGGCGTGGATGATAAGGCTGGCACCTTGGGCCGCCGTCATCAGATCGATGGCGTTCATCGCATCGCCTTGGATCCACTCGAAATTCGACGCCCTCGCGCGCGCCTTTGCGGCATCCCGATTGAGCGCCCTCACCTGCCAGCCGCGTGCGGCGAGCTTCCGTGCGACCTCGCCTCCGATCCCGCCTGTTGCACCAAGCACCAGAGCAACCCGTCCGTTTTGTTCCGTCATGATGGTCTCCGTCAACTTCGACTGAAGCCGATCATGCCTATGTTCCAACACAAACAAAATTGACGAAATTCGTTGCACAGATATACATAAATGCATGAACAGGGAACCGGACTGGCATTTCTACCGAACGCTGTTGGCCGTCCTGGAGCAAGGATCGCTTTCGGCGGCGGCCCGTGAACTGGGCCTGACGCAGCCGACGGTCGGGCGGCACATCGACGCGCTGGAGGACGCAATCGGCTCGCAGCTCTTCGTCCGCTCGCCGAACGGTCTATTGCCGACCGATGCGGCCCTGGAATTGAAGCCCTACGCGGAAACGCTCGCGGCGACATCCGCCGCCCTGCTGCGAACTGCATCGGGACATCGAGAGCGGGTCGCTGGCACTGTCCGGATAAGCGCCAGCGAGGTCATCGGCGTCGAGGTCTTGCCGCCTATCCTCGCACCACTGGTGGCGGCCCATCCTGAACTCAGCATCGAGCTCTCGGCGTCTGACGCCATCGAGGATCTTCTCAACCGGGAGGCGGATATCGCCGTCCGGATGGCCGAGCCGGCCCAGGATCAGCTCATCGTCCGCCGCATCGGAGAAATACCGCTCGGCTTTCACGCCCATCGTCGCTACATCGAGCAACATGGCATGCCGGAGGAGATCGCTGACCTCGCAGGACACCGCCTTGTCGGCTTCGACCGGCAAACGGCCTATATCCGGACCATGATGGCGCGCTTTCCATTGCCGGACGGGCTCGCCTTCGCTTTTAAAAGTGATAACCCGCTTTCGCAGATCTCGGCAATTCGCGCCGGCCTGGGGATTGGGATCTGCCAGACGGGCCTTGCAGCACGAGATCCGGATCTGTTGCCGGTCCTGCCGGAGCTTTTCCGGATACCTCTCGACACCTGGGTCGTCATGCATGAGGGGATCAAAACGGCGCGCCGCTACCGCGTCACATTCGACGCGCTGGTAGACGGCCTGATGAATTACGTGAGCGGAACGGCGCGCAAACGCCCGGGCTGATCATCGCATGAATGATGAACCGTGCGCTCATGCGCGGGGCGAGGCTTCGCTGGAATGGCTTTTCCAGGTGCCGTCGACGACCTCGGTCTCCGGCCGGTCCCCGCCTTCGGCATACTCCTCATGCCATTTGCCCTTATCATCCTGCCAGCTGATCTCCGCGGAATCACCGCCAACCTGCTGTTCGGCCGCAACGATGCGGGCTGCTTCGAGCGCTTCGGAGTGTGTGGGAAATGCTTCGGAATAGACATTGCCCAACCGGTAGGCCCAGCCCCCGTCGTGAGGAACGACCTCGTAGACCACCTTGACCATGCATTTCACTCCTCTTCTTGTTCGCGCCCGAACACTGACCGGATTGCATCCAGTTCTGCGCGGGCCGCATTGCAAGAGACGAGTGGGCGCCGCGATATGCTTCCGGCTGACCGATGCGTTAGTATTCCATTAAATTCTCAAGACTGCAAACGCACCTCTGCGCGTGCTCGCTTGCCATGCAAAATCATCGCTTTAGACTTTCCGGATGAATCAAGATCGGAGCTTTCCGTGAAAATTGTGCCGCGACTGAAAGACGAAATGTTCTTGGTATTGGCGATGGTCGTCGCCGCTTTCGCGTACATGTCAGAGCATGCGGTTCT
This sequence comes from Rhizobium sp. CF122, assembly GCF_000282035.1. Taxonomy (GTDB): domain Bacteria; phylum Pseudomonadota; class Alphaproteobacteria; order Rhizobiales; family Rhizobiaceae; genus Rhizobium. The sequence goes on along the minus strand of NZ_AKKA01000023.1, from coordinate 167,907 downwards.
TGAGATGGGCCGCGGCATATCGCTCATCGCGGCCGCAGCGCTTGTCGCCACCATCGTCGTTGCCTCGGTTCGCGTCGCCCATCATGCGGAGATCCTGGCAATCAAGGTTGGCGATCCCTATGGCACGATGATCCTGACGCTGTCGGCCGTTGCCGTGGAAGTGATCATCCTCGCGATCATGATGAGTGGCGAAAGCTCCCCCACGCTCGTTCGCGACACGATCTATGCAGCCCTGATGCTCGACATCAACGGCATCCTTGGCCTCGCCGCCCTGCTCGGTGGCTTGAAACACGGAGAGCAGCCATACAATGACAACTCGGGAAAGACCTATGGCGTTATGATCCTCACTGCCATGGGCATCTCGATGATCGTTCCAGAATTCGTGCCGGCGGATAAGTGGCACTACTACTCCGCCTTCACCATCCTGGCTATGGTCGCCCTCTACGGCCTCTTCCTGCGTATGCAGGTCGGTCAGCATAGCTACTTCTTCAGCTATGCCTATCCTCGCAGCGAGCGGAAGAAGACCGATCCGCAAGAGCACTCGACCGAGGATTCCGCGGCCGCCTCGATCGCCACGATCTTGATCGGCGTGGTCATCATCGGCCTGCTTGCGGAGTTCATGGCCACCTTCATGACGCAGGGCCTGCGGGACACCGGCGCTCCCGTTGCCCTGACCGCCATCGTCGTCGCAGCGATTTCCGCGGCGCCCGAAATCCTGACAGCGCTGCGTGCAGCGCTGCGCAACCGCATGCAGGCGACCGTCAATATCGCCATGGGTGCTTCACTATCGACTGTCATCCTCACGGTTCCGGTGATGGAGGCGATCGCGCTTTATACCGGTCAACCCTTCATCATGGCCATGACACCGGTCCAGACTGTCATGGTGGCGATCACCCTGATCGCGGCAGCCATCAACCTCAACGACGGTGAAACCAATGCCATCGAAGGCATGACGCATTTCATCCTCTTCGCGACGTTCCTGATGCTGTCGGCATTGGGACTTTGATTTTGTGGAACCTGTCCGATCGTTGCGTCGCTACGGCTAGGAGATCGCACCTTGCAATTCGTATACGTGCACACCATCTCTAAGGCATCGGCAGCATCTGAAACGGGCGCTGCCGGGTGCGGACGATCAGAAGCGTTCCAGCCCCAACAAAGGAGGACCGCATGTCTTCCGCCTCCAGCATACAGTTCATGGAAAATGTGATGCGGGAAGCTCTGCGCTTCCGCTATGTCGATTTTCTTATCAAGTCGACCCCGGCAATCAGTCTGGCATTCATCGCCTACGTCACGTTCCGGGGTATCCTTTGGTAGGAGCAGCCGTTCTGAACCCACAATTCATTACCGAGGGCCCTTTCATTCGAGGTCACCATGGCAGAGCGCACCAGAGAAACTGAAATAACGTTTGCTCACCCCTTCGTTCTGAGTTCACTGGTAGTCCCGTTGGAAGCGGGGACCTATCGGCTGATTGTCGACGAAGAAGAGATCGAAGGCCTATCATTCTCCGCCTTCAGGAGAACCGATACCCATCTCGAAATACCGGCGATTGCAACGGATAACGGCACCAGGCAGCGATTGAGCGTGTCTTCGCAGGAAATTGAAACTGCCTTGGCCAAGGATGCCAGTACAACCGAGCGATGCGGCTTAAAGACCGAGCGGCGGCCATTCGACAACGCATTCCAGTAGAGAAACGAGAGGAGCATTATGGCAATCGCATTTCCCAACCGCGCCAGAAGCTATGACGAAACCGCCAGGCGCATCCGCTTCCTCGGCCATGATGGTATGTTCGAGATTCGTTTCTCGATGGATATTGACGTGCTGACGAAGGGACCTTGCCCGGCAGCGACATCGGAACGCGACTATCTCGCGGGATTTGACGGGCTTCGAACCCAAATTCTAGATGTCGCCAAACGCGTCTATGGCTCTAAACGAGAGAATTCGATCGTCCTGAAACTGTCGGATTTCAAGTAGCAGATCGATCGCAGTTTGCTTTTTCCTACACCAAAGCCCGTACCGAAAACCAACCCTACAACGAGGACCATCGTATGCATGAGCCATGGAGCAAAAGCCGCCAACGCGCAGAAGCTGCGTTCGGATTGACGCAGACACAGATGTTGTCCCGCACACAGGAAGCATTGAAAATCGATGCCGTTGCTACCGCCAGAAATGAGAAGACCGCTCGACTGAGAGCGATGCGCCTTGAGCAAGAAGCGCACGCTCGGGCCGGGCAATCTTCCCATGCAACGCCGATCAAGGAATGACCAAGGGACACTTGTCGCACATTTGAAGCGATCCCAGCGGACCCGCCCTTGCCTTGCGGTACTGGGTAGGAACATGGCACTTCTCGCCGGGAATTCGGTAGACTTTTCATCTCAGCCGGTTGGCAACGTCCGACCAACAAAAAACCCGCCGTTTCCGGCGGGATTTCGCATTCGTTCCTGAATTGCTTACTTGCAGGCGCCGCAGAAGCGCTGGATGCGCTTGCAGGCTTCCTCAAGCAGCGCTTCCGAGGTCGCATAGGAGATGCGGAAGTTCGGGCCAAGGCCGAAAGCCGAGCCGTGAACGACGGCTACACCTTCGCTTTCAAGCAACTCGGACACGAAGTCCTCGTCCGTCTCGATAACCTTGCCAGAGGGTGCGGTCTTGCCGATGAGGCCGGCGCAGGACGGATAGACGTAGAACGCGCCTTCCGGCGACGGGCACGTGATGCCCTTGGCCTGGTTCAGCATCGACACGACGAGGTCGCGGCGGCCTTCGAAGATCTTCTTGTTCTGAGGGATGAAATCCTGCGTGCCGTTCAGCGCTTCGACGGCAGCCCACTGCGCGATCGACGTCGCACCCGAGGTCTGCTGCCCCTGGATCATGTCCATCGCCTTGATGAGCTGGATCGGACCTGCCGCATAGCCGATACGCCAGCCGGTCATCGCGTAGGCCTTGGAGACGCCGTTCATCGTCAGCGTGCGATCGTAGAGCTTCGGCTCGACTTCGACAGGCGTGACGAACTTGAAGTCGCCATAGGTCAGATGCTCGTACATGTCGTCGGTCAGCACCCAGACATGCGGATGCTTCAGCAGCACGTCCGTCAGTGCCTTGAGTTCGGCATGCGTGTAGGCAGCACCCGACGGGTTGGACGGTGAGTTGAAGACGAACCACTTCGTCTTCGGCGTGATCGCCTTGTCGAGATCGCCCGCCTGCAGCTTGAAGTTGTTTTCCTGCGTCGCCGAAACGATGACAGGGGTGCCGCCGCACAGCGACACCATTTCCGGGTAGGACACCCAGTACGGCGCCGGGATGACGACTTCATCGCCCGGGTTCAGCGTCGCCATGAAGGCATTGAAGAGGATCTGCTTGCCGCCGGTGCCGACGATCGTCTGCTCCCAGGAGTATTCCAGGCCGTTCTCGCGCTTGAACTTCGCGGCAATCGCCTTGCGCAGTTCAGGGATACCGGAAACCGGAGTGTACTTTGTCTCGCCGCGGTTGATCGCGTCGATGGCCGCCTTCTTGATATTATCTGGCGTATCGAAATCCGGCTCGCCGGCGCCGAGGCCAATCACATCGCGTCCTTTCGCTTTCAGCTCGCGCGCTTTTTGGGAAACGGCGATGGTGGCTGAAGGCTTCACACGGGAAAGAGCATCGGCAAGAAAGGCCATGATATCGGTCCTATACGGTTGATTTGGGCAGAAAGCCGGGACCGGAATTCTGCGCTAAGCTCTATGTCCAATGTGAGCAGGCATTTCAAGCGCAAAGGCGTGATGGTGCCAATGATTCTTCGTGATCAGTTGGCTCATACGATTGTCAATTCGCGACATCACCCACTCGGCCCGATGAACAATTTTGCGAAGCCCTTGAATCGATTTCTGAAGAGGGCCCGATTTACGCCCTGAAATCAAAAACTTCGCCTTTTTCAGGCTTTGCCACGAATTGGCCGCAACAAATGCCGCGGCATGCCGCAATTCGGTCGCGAGCGCGCCGAGATCGAAGCCGCATCTTGGTGCATCCGACATTGGTTATTGAGGGCATACCATGTTTGTGGAAGACGAGTTTGTCATAAGGCGCCTTCGCGCCAGTCGCGTATCCATCTCATTGCTGGTTGCATTCGTGGCTTTCGCCGCGTCGGTAGTTATGACATTCGGGCTCGTCACGACGGTTTACGCCGAAGAAAGCCAGCAAAAGGTCGAGCAACTCGCCGGTCTCGTTCGACCGAACGACGTCAACAGCGGCTCCCTCCTTTTTCCCGCTAAGGAGCCCGGCTTCTTCGTCGAGGCACCACGCCTGAAGACCGACGTCCAGATGGATGTCTCCGGCCCCATCGCCCGCGTCAAGGTCACCCAACGATTCCAGAACCCGAGCAAGGGCTGGGTTGAGGGTACGTATGTCTTTCCGCTCCCGGAAAACTCCGCTGTCGACGTGCTGAAGATGCAGATCGGCGAGCGCTTCATCGAGGGTCAGATCAAGCCGCGCCAGGAAGCGCGCGAAATCTACGAACAGGCAAAGGCAGAAGGCAAGAAGGCCGCTCTTCTCGAGCAGCAGCGATCCAACATCTTCACCAACCAGGTCGCCAACATCGGCCCCGGCGAAACGATTGTCGTGCAGATCGAATACCAGCAGGCCGTCCACCAGTCCGGCGGCGAGTTCTCGCTGCGCTTCCCGATGGTCGTCGCCCCCCGCTACAATCCGGCGCCGATCGTCCAGACCGTGGAATTCAACAATGGTGCCGGCTTCGCGGTCCCGACCGACCCGGTGGAAAATCGCGAGAAAATCGAGGCGCCGGTTCTCGATCCGCGCGAGAACGCGAAGATCAACCCCGTCGCGCTCACCGTCAATCTCAAGGCCGGCTTTCCGCTCGGCGACGTGAAATCCTCCTTCCATGACGTCGACATCAAGCAGGACGGCGACCAGAGCCGCACGATCTCGATTACGGGAGAGAGCGTTCCGGCCGACAAGGACTTCGAACTCACCTGGAAGGCCGCGCCTGGCAAAACGCCAAGTGCCGGACTTTTCCGCGAGGTCATCAACGGCAAGACCTACCTGCTCGCCTTCGTCACACCGCCGGCAACGCCCGATACATCGTCGCCGACAGCCAAGCGCGAAGTCGTCTTCGTCATCGACAATTCCGGTTCCATGTCCGGCCCGTCGATCGCGCAGGCGAAGGAAAGCCTGGCGCTTGCGATCTCGAAGCTCAACCCCGACGACCGCTTCAACGTCATCCGCTTCGACGATACGATGACCGATTATTTCAACGGCCTCGTCGCGGCCTCACCCGACAATCGCGAGAAGGCCATCGCCTATGTCCGCGGACTGACCGCAGACGGCGGTACCGAAATGCTGCCGGCGCTACAGGATGCGCTGCGCAACCAGGGGCCTGTCGCCAACGGCGCGCTTCGCCAGGTCGTGTTCCTGACAGACGGCGCAATCGGCAATGAACAGCAGTTGTTTGGCGAGATCAGCCAAAACCGTGGCGAGGCCCGCGTCTTCACAGTCGGCATCGGCTCGGCGCCAAACTCCTATTTCATGACCAAAGCCGCCGAAATGGGCCGCGGTACCTTCACCCAGATCGGCTCCGCCGAGCAGGTCGCGACCCGCATGGGAGAGCTTTTCGCGAAGCTTCAGAACCCGGCAATGACCGATATTACGGCAACCTTCGAAGGTATAAAGGCCAAGGACATCACCCCGAACCCGATGCCTGACCTCTATACCGGCGAGCCGGTCGTCCTGACCGCGGAACTGCCGGAAGAAAAACCCGCCGGCAAGCTGCAGATCATCGGCAAGACCGGCATCCAGCCCTGGCGCGTCGACGTGGATATCGCCAACGCCGCCGATGGCCAGGGCATTTCCAAGCTCTGGGCGCGGCGCAAGATCGACGACCTCGAAGCCCGCGCCTACGAACGGGAGGACCGCGCTTCGCTCGACAGGGACATCGAGACGGTGGCGCTCGCCCACCACCTCGTCTCGCGTGTAACGAGCCTCGTCGCGGTCGACGTCACACCATCGCGTCCTGCAGGCGAGCCCGTCGGCTCGGCAAAGCTGCCGCTTAACCTGCCTGATGGCTGGGATTTCGAGAAGGTCTTCGGTGAGGAAGCCCCGGCCCCGACCAGCCCGCCCGATCATGCGATGGCGACGCCCCGGCAGGAGTTTGCGCAGCTGGCGGCATCGCGCATGGCTGCCGCACCTACGGCGAAGGCAGCCGGGCTGATTGCCCAGAAGCCCGCGTCGGTAAAGCTGCCGCAAACCGCAACGCGTGCAGACGAGCAGATCGTCCGCGGCATCGTCATGCTTTTTGCCGCACTGATCGCGGCAAGCGGGTTTGCCATTTGGCGCCGGCGCGTACGCGGCGTCTTCGCAGGGGACAGGCAATGACGCCAGTGAGCTCGCGAGCCGCAGTTGGCAACCACGAAGCGGAGGAGTTCGGCCCACTTCCGACCTACCTCGAGCTCGCCATGGCGACGGCGGCGGCGACCGCTTACGATACTGCGACGGCGCAGCAAAGCCGCTCGCTCCTGCCCCGTCTCTCCGTCGTCGAGAAGGCCATTGTTGTGAGCATCGCCGCCCTCGCGCTGTACGGAACGGCACTGGTGGCCGACGGGCTCTACATCAAGGCCAAGGCGGAATTGTCGCAGCTTCTCCTGAAGAGGGCCTTTGCCGCCGAACTTCGCGGCGAAGACACCAAGCCTTGGCCCTGGGCGGATTTCACGACCGAGGCGGAAGTGACCGCGCCTCGCCTCGGCAAGCATGCGATCGTCCTGTCCGGCGCCTCCGGCGAGGCTCTGGCCTTCGGCCCCGCCTGGCTCGCCAATACGCCCCAACCCGGCGATGAGGGCACCTCCGTCATCGCCGCCCATCGCGACACGCATTTCCGTTGGCTGAAGGACGTCGAAGCAGGCGACGAAATCGAGGTCACACGTCGCGATGGCAAGGTCCTGACCTTCAAGGCGGGCGAAGGCCGCGTCGTGCCATGGGATCAAAGCGGCATTGATCCGACAGCGCAAGGCCGCCATCTCGTGCTTGCGACCTGCTGGCCTTTCGGCGCGACGGAACGCGGCCCACTGCGCTACATCGTCGAAGCGGAACTCGTCGATCCGCAGCCAATCGGCACCGTGCCAGCGGCAAACACAAAGCCGTTATCCCAGCGCGAATGAGCTTGAAGCAGGTGTCCGACGCACCACGTTGATCTGGACAGACGACGGGACGGACCATGACGACACTTGCAAGGCTTCAATTCGGATTTCTTCTCGCAACAGCGGCCTTGGCCGCCTCCCCCGGCCTCTCTGCCGATATCGTCAAGACGAAAACGGTTGAGGTGCAAGTCGATACAATTGCGACCGGGCTCGAGCATCCTTGGGCCGTAGAGGTTCTTCCTGGCGGCTCCTATCTTGTCACCGAACGACCGGGACGGCTGCGCATCATCCGCAACGGCAAGCTCTCCGCCCCCATCGCCGGCGTCCCTGATGTCAATGCCCGCGGCCAAGGAGGCCTGATGGACGTTGCGCTCGCGCCTGATTTTGGAATGAGCCGCAGGATATTCCTCACCGCTGCGACAAGGGCCAAGGGTGGCTCCGGCACTGAGGTCTTCAGCGCTACGCTGTCAAAAGACGGAACGAGCCTCGAGGACGTCAAATCCATCTTTGCGATGAAGCGTTTTACCAGCGGCAACATCCAGTACGGCTCTCGCATCGCCTTCGCCAAGGACGGCTCGCTTTTCATTAGCATCGGCGATCGCGGCGACAGGGATCGCTCCCAGGACTGGAGGGACGACGCCGGCTCCATCATTCACATCAGCGCTGATGGTAGCATTCCTGATGACAACCCTTTCAAGGACGGCGAAAAGGCGCTTCGGCAAATATGGTCGAAAGGCCATCGCAATCCGCAAGGCATCGCCTTCGATGCCGCCGACGGCAAGCTCTATACGGCTGAGCACGGTGCCCGTGGCGGTGATGAGATCAACGACATCGAACCCGGCAAGAACTACGGCTGGCCGATCATCACCTATGGCCGCGATTATTCCGGCGCCGAGATCGGCGAAGGCACAGCCAAGGAAGGACTTGAACAACCTCTTTATTATTGGGACCCGTCCATAGCGCCGGGAGCGCTGGCCATTTATCGCGGCAAGATGTTCCCCGAATGGGACGGCAACTTTCTCGTTGCCGCGCTGAAGTTTCAGCTACTTTCGCGTATGCAGCGCGATGATGGCGGAGCCTTTGTCGCCGAGGAGCGGATATTCGACGGCTCCTATGGCCGCATGCGCGATGTGGTCATTGCACCGGACGGCGCCCTGCTGATCCTCACGGATGAAGATGATGGTGCCTTGCTCAGAGTGTCGCGAGCGCCGGCCAACAATGGTTGATGCGAAGCCTAAAGACCGGCGCGCAGTTCCTTTCGAATGACGAACTTCAGGCCGGACCATGTTTCGTCTATGGCGCAAACTTTGACGTCAACCAGTCCCAACGGCAGGAAAATCGATCTTAGGACGTCTTCGGTGATTGTCGTCGGCACCCGTGCCGCTTTCTTGGGCCAGGAAATCCACAGCATCCCGTCCGGTTTAAGGACGCCCGACAGAGCCGGTGCCATGTCTTCAAGAACTGGCCGGCGCGTTTCAAAAACGTGGCCATAGTCGAAGCGACGCTCGATCATTGATGGCAAAGCGGTCTCGACAGAGGAGAAGTGATCAAAACCTTGTATCTCGGTGATCGCAGGCACGCCGATCAACAGTGCCGCCTGCCCTTCCCTCAGGCCTAGCTTTCGCGTCAGTAAACTGCCGGAATACCCCGCCGGCGCATCATGTCCGCGCGGTGACGGCGCAGCCTCTTCGTCAGGCGATGAAACCGCTTTCGTTGTCATCCGTTTGCCTTCAGGCGCTAACGCGGTGGCGACATTCTTCACCCTTGCTCAAACGAAAGGCAACTGTTAACGCTCGGCCATACTCTCCCGCTCCCGCCCAGAGGACGAAATGACGCGCATTCAGGCGAACCTCCTTCTATTGCTTGCAGCTGCCATCTGGGGCGGCGGCTTTGTCGCGCAGTCAACGGCAATGAAGGCGATCGGTCCGTTCTGGTTCATTGGCCTGCGCTTCATGATTGCTGCAGTGGCGGTTCTGCCTTTCATGCTGCTCGAGGCACGCAAGGCGGCGGTCAAGACCGCGCCGCGCCATCTCAAGCTCTATGTGCTGACGGGTCTTGCGCTGTTCGGCGGCGCCGCAACGCAGCAGATCGGCCTGCAGACGACGACGGTGACGAATTCGAGTTTCATTACCGGGCTCTATGTCGTGATCGTCCCCTTGATCGCCGTCGTTTTCCTCCGCCGCTCTCCGCACTGGGTCATCTGGCCCGGTGCGATCATGGCCGTATCCGGCATCTACTTGTTGTCGGGCGGACAGCTCTCGGCCTTGACGACCGGCGATCTGTTGACGGTCGTTTGCGCGATCTTCTGGGCCGGGCAGATCACTCTGGCAGGCACTACGGTATCCGAAACCGGTCGTCCGCTTGCACTCTCGACCGCCCAGTTTGCCGTGGCAGGGGCCTGTGCGCTCGCCGTTGCCATCGTCGCGGAACCGATCAGCTGGGAGGCGGTATGGGCGGCGGCCCCCGAGATCCTGTATGTCGGCCTCTTCTCCTCGGGTGTCGCCTTTTCGCTGCAGATCATCGGCCAACGCTACACGACCCCGTCGCAGGCAGCGATCTTCCTGTCCTCTGAAGCGCTCTTCGGCGCCTCGCTCGGCGCCCTGATGCTGGGCGAAACCATGCCACCGCTCGGCTACGCCGGCTGCGCGTTGATGTTTACCGCTATGCTTCTGGTTGAAGTGGTGCCCGAAATGGCACGCCGCCGTGCTTCGGACAGACTGAAACCGAGCCCAAATTTGGGTTGAATGTCCAGAAAAGAAAAAAACTTTAGCTCTTGCGTAGTCGCGTTATTGTTGCATTTTTGGCAAAATCTGCTCCCAAACTATATTGCCAACGATATAAAGCGTTGATCTGCGGCGGCTGACGACCAAATTTTTGCTCTAGACGCGCGAAAATGCCGTTCAAAGAGGCGTATCGGCACAGAGGCGTTAAAAAACTTTTGCTTGCCAAAATTTAATAATCGCAGCACTCTCACCGTGTTCGGGCATTTTGCGAGCATGGGAAGTCCTTAGGAATGTGCGCGCCGGAGACGCTAATATTCCGGTCAACCAGTTGCAACAACGCGGGCGTCAGTTCCGTGGCGAATCTGGTTGAGCTAGAGGGGACCTTTTTCTCACATTTCAATGATTGCCTGCTAACGTCTCCGCAAGGAGGCAATATCAGTGATGCTGCCCGTGTGGATGGCGGGCAGAGATAAAAGGACCTGACGCATGGCCGAGACTGGCACTGTAAAATTCTTCAATACCGACAAAGGTTTTGGCTTTATCAAGCCGGACAAGGGCGGCGCCGACATCTTTGTGCACATTTCTGCCGTTCAGGCTTCTGGCTTGGCCGGACTGACGGAGAATCAGAAGGTTAGCTTCGACACGGAGCCGGATCGGCGCGGCAAGGGCCCCAAGGCTGTCAACCTGCAGATTGCAGGCTGAGCCTCCAGCCAACGCTGTCAATTCGAGTTGAAGCCCGGCAGCGATGCCGGGTTTTGTCATTCAGCCTGCATTCACATCGCGGCCCTTACCTTGCCATCATCAAGGTGCAGAACCGGAATCGGTTGAAACAGGGAAAGACAAATGAACAGGCTTGCGAAAACGCTCCTCATGACGGCAACTGCTGCTGCCCTCACCGTATCGTCGATCAGCGTTGCGTCCGCCGGTGATTGGCGTCGCCACCACCACAACGACGATGCCCTCGTCGGCGGTGCCGTAGGCTTGGCAACAGGTCTTATCGTTGGTTCTGCCATCGCCAGCGCCCCGCGTTATGATGAGCCGCGCTACATCGATCCCCCCTATGAGCCGGAATACGACGCCGCTCCGGTCTATCGCGCGCCCCCGGCTCGCTATTATCGTGCCGACGTCGAGCCCTGGACCCCGCAGTGGGAGCGCTATTGCTCCTATCGCTACCAGTCCTTCGACCCGCGTAGCGGCACCTACATCGGCTACGACGGTCGCAGCCACTTCTGCACAGCTGGCTGATCGTCGCACTATATGATGGAACACGAAGCGCCGCTTTCAGCGGCGCTTTTATTTTGTCGGTCAGATCCCCTGCAGGAACGGGTTGCTGCGTCGCTCATCACCAATGCGGCTGCCCGGCCCGTGCCCGCAAATGAAGCCGACGTCATCGCCCAGCGGCAAAACCTTGTCGCGGATCGAATCGAGCAGTTGCTGGTGGTTCCCCCCCGGCAGATCCGTCCGACCGATCGAGCCGTTGAACAGCACGTCGCCCAGATGGGCAAAGTTCTGCGCGCGATTGAAATAAATGACATGGCCCGGCGCGTGGCCCGGCGTGTGATAGACTTCGAACTCGTGAGTGCCGAAGGAAACCTTGTCACCGTCCTTCAGCCAGCGGTCGGGAACGACGTTCTGCATGCCCGGCGGCAGACCATATTTCTGCGCCTGCGTCTCGATCCGCTGCAGCAGGGGAAGATCATCCTCATGCGGGCCGACGATATCAATACCTAGAGCCTCCTTGAGCTCCTTCGCACCGCCGGCGTGGTCAAGATGGCCGTGCGTCAGCCAGATTTCCTTGATACTGAAACCGTTCGACTTGATGGCATCAAGGATCGCCGGCACATCCCCGCCCGGATCGACCACGACGCCCTCCTTCGTCTCAGGATCGAAGAGGATCGTGCAGTTCTGCTGAAAGGGTGTCACCGGAATAATGCCGGCCTGGAGCATGCCCATGAGTGCCTCGCTTCTCTATATCCTGTGTCCCTATAGTCCGAAACCGCGGCGTGCACAGCCCGGGATTTATCGAACGCAGCGTCAGGCAAAGGCCGTCAACACCTGGGCCTAGGTTTATCTGGGCCTAGGTTTCGGCATCCGTTCCGTTCGAATTTAACACATTGATACAATCGTTTACCGGCGAGACTGGGCGCGCGGGAACATCGCCATCAACCAAAACGTTACCTGCCTGTACAAAACAAGGAGAAACGAGATGACCTTGAAGCGAAATCTGTTCCTGGCTGGCGCGATCGTCGTGGGAAGCGCCGGTCTTGCCCAGGCGGACATGGTTGCCACGGCCATCAACGATCTGAACGTTCGTGCCGGCCCCGGCCCGCAGTATCCTTCCATCGGTATGGTGACACGTGGCTCGCAGGCAATGCTGGATGGCTGCATCCAGGGAAGCCGTTGGTGCCGTGTTGACGTCAACGGCGTCCGTGGCTGGGTCTATGCACAGTATCTGCAGGTTGAACAAGCTGGCAACAGCGTCATCGTCGAACAGCACCAAGCCAATCTCGGCGTTCCCGTCGTGACCTATGAGACAACGGCGAGTGTCGCGCCTGCCGATCCGGCACCAGGTGACGAATTGCTGGGCCCGGTTGGTTCCGTCGAAGCGATCAGCCCGCCTGAAACTGTTACGACCTATGTTCAAACCAATCCGGCCCAGACCGTGCGCCTCCGCGGAGATGTCGTTGTCGGTGCAGCGGTGCCGGATAACGTGACGTTCCGGGAGATTCCGGACTATCAGTATCGATATGTCCGCATCAACGATCAGCCGGTTCTTGTGGACCCCGGTACTCGCCGCATCGTTTATGTCTACAACTGACCATGATGCACAACATGGAAAAGGCGCCTTCGCGCGCCTTTTCTTTGACGGCAGCGTGGAAAACTTTCACGCATGGGTTGCTCTCCATTCCACTTTACATTCAATCATGATAAAATACTGAAATTCAGACGATATCCCTGCTCCCAGTCGGACGTCGGATCGCCTGTATGGCTGGCTATCCTTTCGGACCGCGCAGCCGGCAGCGGCGTTTTGAGGAAACGCAAAGGAGGGAAATCGTGGAAGCCTTATTGCCTATCATCACACAAGTGATAGCAGGTGCCGTCGGCGGCAATGTTGCGAGCGGCGCACTGAAGCAGGTTGCAATCAATACCGTTGCCCGGACGATCGCCGGCGCAATCGGCGGCATCGGCGGCGGCATGCTGCTCAGCATGGTCGGTGGAGAAGCCGCAATGACCGGCCTCATTGCTGACGGCATAGGCGGCTTGATCGGCGGCGGCATCCTGTCGACGATCGTCGGCGCGGTAGTCGCTCGCGCGAGGTAGACAGCGCATCGAAAAACGGCCGAGCTCGCGAGGAACTCGGCCGCTCCTGCTGGTAAAGATCACTCGGCCGCTGCAGCGGCTGGATATACCTCTTTCATGTAGTCGTTCATCAGCGTTTCGCTGATCGTGGCCGGCGTGAATTTATGTGGACCGATTTCCGAGACCGGCGTCACCTCTGCCGCAGAGCCCGTCAGGAAGCACTCGCTGAAACCCGGAAGCTCCTCCGGCATGATGGCGCGCTCGATCACCTCGATTCCGCGACGCTTCGCGAGTTCGATCACCGTCTGTCGCGTAATGCCGTTCAGGAAGCAATCCGGCGTTGGTGTGTGGATGACACCATCCTTGACGAAGAAGATGTTTGCCCCGGTCGCTTCCGCCACCTGGCCACGATAATCGAGCATCATGGCATCGGCATATCCCCTGGCTTCGGCCGCATGCTTTGAAATCGTGCAGATCATGTAGAGACCGGCGGCCTTCGATGCGCAAGGCGCTGTCTTCGGATCGGGCCGGCGATACTCGGCAATGTCGAGCCGGATGCCCTTCAGCTTCTCGGCCGGATTGAAGTAGCTCCCCCACTGCCAAATGGCGATCGCGACATTGATCCGGCTTGCTTGCGCGGACACACCCATCATCTCGCTGCCGCGCCAGGCAATTGGGCGGACATAGGCATCGGAAAAGCCCTGGCGCTTCAGGAGCTCGATCGTCGCCGCATCCAGCTCAGAAACCGAGTATGGTACCTTGAAGCCGAGAATCTCGGCCGACTTGTGCAGGCGCTGGTTATGTTCCGTCAGCTTGAAGACCCGGCCACCATAGGCGCGCTCACCTTCGAACACCGCGCTTGCGTAGTGGAGCCCATGGGTCAGCACGTGGATCTTTGCGTCTTTCCACGGCACGAACGCCCCGTTGAACCAGATTTCGCCATCCATTTGATCAAAGGGAACTGAAGCCATTTCGCACTCCTCCGGCGCCCGCACGCCATTGCTGTTGATTGTTGTCCCCAATACGTTTTATCCACTCACGCAGGGGAAAATTACGCATTGTAGTGAAGTTTGCGAAGTCGGGCCAAATTTCCAGTGGAAATGGCGTCCTCTTCCCGCTTCGCAACGCTTAGGGAAGCTAGCAACGGCGCAGAGATACGTCAACAATGCTGACATATTTTTACGAAAGCTTGCCCCGAGGTGCGCAACAAGAAAGGAAATGCCAAATTGGCACGCCAGACGAGCCCGAAGGCGGGCAAGCCCGAACCGCTGAAAATGCCGATGGAAGACACGGAAACCATCGATTTCGAGATCATCGAGCTTCTGTTCTTTTCCTATCGTGACTTCGTTTCCGATCCTGACGCCATTCTTGCGGAGATCGGTTTCGGCCGTGCGCACCACCGCGTCGTTCATTTCGTTAACCGCAACCCCGGCATGACGGTTGCCGATCTGCTGGATACATTGAAGATTACCAAGCAGAGTCTCGCAAGAGTGCTCAAACAACTCATCGATTCGGGGTATATTCGTCAGATTGCGGGGCCTGAAGACAGGCGGCAGCGCAAGCTCTATCCTACCAAGATGGGGCGCGAGCTGGCCCTTGCTCTGGCGGAGCCGCAATCGCGCCGTATTGAGAGAGCATTCGACGGGGCTTCTCCGGAGGTACGGGAGGGCATAAAGGCCTTCCTGAGGGGTATGCGTAACAGACAAAACGCGAAAGCAGACTGAATGGCGACAAAGACAGTGATTTCGGACGACGCTGCGCACTTGCTTGTTGTGGATGACGACACGCGTATCCGCGCTCTGCTCAACCGCTATTTGACCGAGAACGGGTTCAGGGTGACGGTGGCCGCAGACGGTGCTGAGGCGCAACGCAAGCTCGCCGGACTGGATTTCGACCTCATCATCATGGACGTCATGATGCCGGGCGATTCCGGGATCGACGTGACCAGGGGCCTGCGCACGATCAAGAACGTGCCGATTATCATGCTAACGGCACTGGCGGAATCGGGCAGCCGCATCGCCGGACTGGAGGCGGGCGCCGACGATTATCTGGCCAAGCCCTTTGATCCGCGCGAACTGGTGCTGCGCGTCAACAACATCCTGCGCCGCAATGTCTCGAACGATGCGCCGAAGATCGAACAGGTGATGTTCGGACCATATACCTTCTCGCTGACACGCAAGGAGCTGAAGAAGGCCTCCGAAGTGGTCCGGTTGACGGATCGCGAGCAGGAAATCATGCTGCTGTTTGCCAAGCGCGCCGGCGACACGATTCCGCGGCATGAGCTTATCGGCAACGATGTCGATGTCGGCGAGCGCACCATCGATGTGCAGATCAATCGCCTGCGACGCAAGATCGAGGACGATCCCGCAAATCCGGTCTGGCTGCAGACGGTTCGTGGTATAGGATACCGATTGAGCATCGATTGACAGTCGCAACCCCGGGACCAGCGACCAAATGGTGACATTCGACTCTCTTCGGCGCGAAGACCGTTCGCCCACCCGCGGATGGCGGTGGATGATCCGCAGATTACGGCTCTATCTGCCGACCGGCCTCTACGTCCGCTCGCTTCTCATCATCATCATCCCGATGTTGCTGCTCCAGTCCGTTGTCGCGGCCTTGTTCATGGAACGCCACTGGCAGATGGTGACGCAGCGCCTCTCTGCTGCGGTCACACGCGACATTGCAGCGGTCATCCAGATCATCGAGACCTACCCGCAGGATACGGATTACAGCGAGGTCACTCACATAGCACGCGACCAGCTGGGCCTGCAGATCTCGATCGAACCGGACGGCGATCTTCCGCCGCCACGAACCAAGCCCTTTTTCTCAATCCTTGATGGCATCCTGAGCGACGAGATCAGCGACCAGGTCAAACGCCCGTTCTGGATCGACACATTGGGCGATTCCAATCTCGTCGAGATCCGCATCAAGCTCGAAGACAAGATCCTTCGCGTGCTGGCAAGACGCAGCTCGACCTACGCCTCCAACACCCACATCTTCATCGTCTGGATGGTCGGCGCTTCGCTGGTGCTGATCGGCATATCGATCCTCTTCCTGCGGGGACAGATCCGACCGATCCTCGCGCTCGCAAACGCAGCAGAAAGCTTCGGCAAGGGTCAGAAGGCTGACAACTTCCACCCGCGCGGTGCAGACGAGGTTCGCCGCGCGGGCCTTGCCTTCATTCTGATGCGCGAGCGCATCGAGCGGCAGATGGAGCAGCGCACCGCGATGCTGACCGGAGTGAGCCACGATCTGCGCACGATCCTGACCCGCTTCAAGCTGCAATTGGCGCTGGCCGGCGACAATCCCGACCTGCACGGCCTGAACGACGACATCAACGACATGCAATCGATGCTCGAGGCCTACATGGCTTTTGCACGAAGCGAAGTCGAAGAAGACGTCGGCGAAGTGAAGCTCAGCGACCTCTTTGCAAAGCTTGAGACCGATTTCGAACTTCACGAGGGCAAGACACTCAAATACTCCATAGAGGGCGAGGACGGTATTGCGGTGCGTCCAAACGCCTTCACGCGCCTTGTGACGAACCTCGCCTCGAATGCTCGCCGCTACGCCAGCACCCTCGACGTCAACGCCAAACACAGCGCCAAGTGGCTGACGATCACCTTTGACGACGATGGTCCGGGTATTCCCGAGAAGAACCGCGAGGATGTCTTCAAGCCATTCTTCCGGCTCGATGAAGCGCGCAATCTCGATGCCTCGGGCACCGGCCTCGGCCTTGCCATTGCCCGCGACATCGCCCGAAGCCACGGCGGCAACGTCACGCTCGGCGACAGCCCTCTGGGCGGTCTGCGGGCGACCGTGCGCCTACCCGCGTGAAAAACAGATGACGATCGATACGGCGCCAATGACATGGCTGAACCCGCCGCCTCGCTCCGAAGAGCGCAACGGCGACCTGCATGTCTGGTCCGGACCGAAGACGGACTTCTGGCAAGGAACCTACTACGGCTTTCACCGCGACGACGCGCATTTCCTGCATCAGCCGCGGCAGGGCGACTTCACGGCCGACGTATCCTTCTCCGCACGCTATGAGGAACTCTACGACCAGGCCGGCATGATGGTTCGGGCCGACGCGACGCATTGGATGAAATGCGGGATCGAATATACCGATGGAGCAATGCACTTCAGCGTCGTCGTCACCAACCGCAACTCCGACTGGTCAGCCTTTCGGCTCGACCACGCATTCGACCGCATGGGCGTGCGCGTAACGCGAACTGGCGATGCTCTGTTCATTCAATACAGAACAGACCGCATGGAGGACTGGCGCATGGCGCGGCTTGCTTGGTTTGATCCGGCATTTGTGGAGGTTGCCGTCGGCCCGGCATTCTGCTCGCCCCAACGCGCCGGTTTTGAAGCCGTATTCCATGCTTTCTCGCTGACCGACCCACTGTCGCGCGAGATCCACTGATCACATCAGCTTCTTGCCGTTCGGCACTGGCTTATCGGTTGCCGCAAGAACGATGGCGCCGGCTTCGTCCTCGAAGCCGAGCGTCAGGACTTCTGAGCGGACCGGGCCGATCTGTCGCGGCGGAAAGTTGACCACACCGAGAACCTGCCGACCGATCAGGCTCTCGGGCGTATAGTGAACGGTGATCTGGGCCGATGATTTCTTGAGGCCGATTTCCGCCCCGAAGTCGATCAACAGCTTGAAGGCCGGCTTCCGTGCTTCCGGGAACGGGCTCACTTCGACAATCGTACCGACGCGGATGTCGACACGCTCGAAGTCGGCATAGGTGATTTCGTCAGCCATGTTCGGATGTCCTCAGCCGGCAAGCTCTTCGGCGCGCTTGCGTGCTGCGGCAAGGGCCTTGTCGAAAAGCGGCTGCATCGCATCCTCAGCCATGAGAACGGACAACGCAGCAGCCGTCGTGCCACCCGGCGAGGTCACGTTCTGGCGCAGGCGTGAGGCGTCGTCGGGGGACTGGTGCAAAAGCTCACCAGCCCCCGCGACAGTTTCCCGTGCAAGGCGCATGGCAAGGTCCGCCTGCAAGCCAAGTTTACGGCCTGCCTCTGCCATACACTCGACGAGATAGAACACATAGGCCGGTCCGCTTCCCGACAGCGCCGTGACAGCATCAATATCGGCTTCGGTTGGAACCCACTCGACGGGACCGGATACTCGCAAGAGCGAATGGACTTGCTCGCGCTGCGCAGCCGTGACGCGCGTATTGGCGAAGGCGCCCGTGACGCCGCGACCGACCATGGCCGGCGTATTCGGCATGGCGCGCACCATCGCAGCCTCGCCGAGATGCCCCTCAAGGAACGAGAGCGTCTTGCCGGCTGCGACGGAAACGACCACCGTCTCAGGCCCGATCGTGCCCTTCACCGGCGGCAGCACGGCTTCCATCACCTGCGGCTTGACCGCGAGGAACAGGACACCTGCCGTCAATCCGGCTGGAGCGGAGGTAACGTGGGTCACGCCGGCATCGTTGATGGTCTTCATTATCTGGTCAGACGGACCGGGATCGACAACCACGATGGAGGAACCGGCCACGCCGCTCTTCAGCCAGCCGGAGAGCATTGCGCCCCCCATGTTGCCGGCACCGATGAGAACGACAGGACCTGAAGATGCGGATGACATTTACGCCTCGCCGACCGTTTCGAAGAGAACCGCTTCCATCGCGCGGTTCGCATCCATGCCGGACCAGATCACGAATTGGAAGGCCTGATAATACGCCTCGCAGGTGTCGAGCGCACTAGCAAGCAGAACCTCGACCTGCCGATTGGTCGGCTCGGCACCACCGGCGAGCAGCAGCGATTGGCGAAAGATGATGACGTCTTCCTGGCGCCAAAGATCGAAGTGTCCCATCAGCACCTGACCGTTGATCGCGGCCAGGAGCTTGGTGACTTCGTTGACACGCTGTTCGGGAACCTTGACGTCGAAGGCGCAGCCCAGGTGCAGCGCCTCGAACTCTTCCATCCAGGAAAAGGAAACGTGGTAGTCGGTCCACTTCCCTTCAACCGTCATCGCAATCTCGTCATCGCCCGACCGCTCGAAAGACCAGTCGTTATTGGCGGCGACGTACTCGATCATATCGACCGGGTTCGACTGACGCTCGACTTCCAATTCCATGAGGCTCATGCAGCACCTTCTTGACCGGAGTGAATGCGAACCAACTTCGTCAACGAGACACAAGGAGAACACACGCAACAGCCGGAACCACCAACCCTGATGACCGTTGAACCGCTACCAGACTTAACGCAGTCAAACCTGCCTGGAGCTTACCAACCGCTTCGAATCATCATTTAAAATCAGTGTATAACGGGCTAGGCGACACGCCAGCCCCTCACAGCCGTTTTAGGGAACGGCACTGTGGAAAGCTTTTCGGTTTTAGATTCAGAAGGAGGGTTTAACTGACTCTGCCCATTGATCTTTTTGGCAGTGTCCACAGGTGGATAACGGCACCTGGTTTTTAGGTCGCAGCCGCGGCGTGTCTCATAAAGGTCACACCACGGCCTGTGTCACAACGGGAATTACTTGCCTTTGGCGGCAAGCTTTTCTTCAAGCGCCGCGATGCGGGCAAGTAGCGCGTCGTTTTCATCGCGTGCCTTGATCGCCATTTCGCGTACGACCTCGAATTCCTCGCGCTTGACGATATCGAGCGTATTGAGCCAGCGCTCCGCCTGCGCATTGAAGGCTGTCTCGATTTCCTTACGCACACCCTGGGCCGCGCCGGCGGCATCCGTCATCAGCTTGGCGAACTCGTCCATGATGCGGTTTGCTCCTGTCGTCATGGCGGTTTTCTCCCTTTGCAACATACCACTTAGGGCCTCTTTAGCCCCTCAAGAATGAGGTAGGGCTTCGCCACCAAGGATGCAAGCGCTTTGCTCTGGATAAGCCTGCTCGTAGGCTTCCGATCGCCAACAATCGACTTGACCGCTCTTGATCCCAGCGCCATCTTCCGCCCACATCGAGCTTGGCGCGCCTTCAGAAAGTCGCAAAGGACGCCTTGAACTGAAGCGCGTTGACGTCCGACCGGTCACTCCATAGGGCTCACGCCAGCGAATGGGAAAACCTTGCCGACAGTAGCCAATCTCATGGCGATCATGCCCTTCCCCGAGATCGACCCGATCGCCTTTTCGCTCGGTCCACTCTCAATTCACTGGTACGGACTTGCTTATGTCGCCGGCATCATGCTCGGCTGGTACTATGCGCGTCAGATCGCCGGTAACAACAAGCTGTGGCCGGGCGATGTTTCACCGATCACCAAGGTGCAACTCGACGATTTCATCATCTGGGTCGCGCTCGGCATCGTTCTCGGCGGCCGCATCGGCTACATCCTCTTTTATGATCTTCCGTCGGTGATCGAGAGCCCAATCCGGGCCATCCAGATATGGAACGGCGGGATGTCGTTCCATGGCGGACTGACGGGCACCGTTATCGCGATGATCATCTTCGCACGTCGCAACGGCATATCGATCTGGAGCCTGTTCGATGTCGTCTCGGCAGTCGTCCCGATCGGCCTGTTTTGCGGCCGCATCGCGAACTTCATCAATGGCGAACTGTGGGGCCGCTTGACGGACGCGCCTTGGGGCATGGTTTTCTGCAACCAATACATCGAGAAGACCAACGGCTATTGCCCCGGCGGCGACTTTGTTCGCCACCCCAGCCAGCTTTATGAGGCAGGCCTGGAGGGCGTCGTGCTGCTCCTGGTTCTCGCCCTTCTGATCTACAGCTTCCGCGCTCTGAAGGTTCCCGGTTTCGTCACCGGCGTCTTTGCCTGCGGCTATGCGCTCTCTCGCATCTTCGTTGAATTCTTCCGCGAACCGGATGCCCAGCTGGGCTACCTGCTGGGTACCGATTGGCTCACCATGGGCATGGTGCTTTCCACGCCGATGGTTCTGCTGGGAATCTGGGCCATGCTTCGAGCCCGCCGTCAGGCTGCTCTGCAGCACTGACCGCGGCTGGACAGGAGGGGGATCCATGAGCACCGCGCTCGGTGAGAAGATCAAGGCTATCATTCAGGCGAACGGCCCGATCAGCGTCACGGACTTTTTCTCGCTGTGCCTCGCCGATCCGGAACACGGCTACTACAGGACGCGCGAGCCGTTCGGGCGCTCGGGAGACTTCGTGACGGCGCCCGAGGTCAGCCAGCTCTTTGGCGAGATGATCGGCGTCTTCGTCGTACACGCCTGGCAGCGGCACGGAACACCCGCAGGCGTCCGCCTCGTCGAGATCGGCCCCGGCCGCGGCACCATGATGTCGGATATGCTGCGTGTCATTTCCCGTATCGCGCCGCCCCTCTTTGAGGACATGACGGTGCACCTCGTCGAAACCAGCGGACGCTTGCGCGACATCCAGCAGGAGACGCTGGCTTCCTATGGCGACAAGGTCAGCTGGCATCAGGGTTTCGATGAAGTGCCGCCGGGATTTTCGCTCGTCGCGGCGAATGAGTTGTTCGATGCCATTCCGATCCGTCAGTTCGTGAAGACGCCGGCGGGCTTTCGTGAACGTATGGTCGGCGTCGACGCAGCGGGCGAACTGACGTTCGGTGCCGGCGTGGCAGGGATCGATCCAAGCCTTCTCCCCTGGCCGGAAGAGGACGTGCTCCCGGGAACGGTGTTTGAAGTCTCGCCGGCACGCCAGTCAGTGATGCTCGCGATCTGCGATCGGCTGAAGGAATGTGGCGGCACGGCTGTCGCCATCGACTACGGGCATCTCGTGAGCGGCTACGGCGATACGCTACAGGCGGTGCGCATGCATGAGTATGACCCGCCGCTGGCGCATCCGGGCGAAGCGGACCTGACGAGCCACGTCGATTTCCAGGCGCTGGCACAGGCCACGACTTCAGCCGGCGTCTACGTCAACGGCATGCTTCACCAAGGCGATTTTCTTGTCGGCCTCGGCATTCTCGACCGCGCCGCCGCTCTTGGCCGGGATCGCGAAGCACATACGCGGCAAATTATCCAAACGGCAGTCGATCGGCTGGCCGGCGAAGGTGAAGGGCGCATGGGCGAACTCTTCAAGGTCTTGGCGGTCTCGCACCCGGCCCTGGATTTGATGCCCTTCCGTTCAGTGGATTGACAGCCCGAGCACTGCTGGGCCAACATCCGCGGCAATCGACAAGGCTTCGCCATGCGAAATGGCGCGTAAGCAATTCAAGCAATCTTGGAAGTTTTAATGACACAAGCAGCATCTCCGGCACCGATCCAAAGCGCGCTGCTGAAAGAGGCAACCGGTGACGCGATTCTCCATGGCTATTTCACCCGGCAAGGCGGCGTTTCAAACGGCATCTATCGCGGCCTGAACGTCGGCCTCGGCTCGAACGACGAGCGCGAGAAGGTTCAGGAAAATCGCCGCCGCGTGGCAAGCTGGTTTGAGTTGCCCGTCGAGCGTCTTGCTACCGTGCACCAGGTCCACTCCCCTGATGTGGTGATCGTCGACAAAGACTATGATGGCTCCCGTCCTGCAGCGGATGCGATGGTAACGGCAACCCCCGGAATAGCGCTTGGTGTGCTGGCAGCCGATTGCGGACCAATCCTGTTCGCCGACCCGGACATTGGTGTGATCGGCGCCGCGCATGCCGGTTGGAAAGGCGCCCTTACCGGTGTGCTGGAAAACACGATCGACGCCATGGTCCGACTTGGCGCGAAGCGGGAGGCAATCGTTACCTGTCTCGGTCCATCGATCAGCCAGGCGAGCTACGAGGTCGGCCCGGAATTCGTGGAGCGCTTTGTCACACAGGATCCATCCTACGAGCGTTATTTCGTGGTTTCTGAAAAGCCCGGGCACGCGATGTTCGACCTGCAGGCGCTGACAGTCGACCGGCTTCGCGCCGCGGGTGTCCGGGCGGAAAGCCTGGGGCTTTGCACTTATCCCGACGCCGAGCGTTTCTTCTCTTATCGCCGGACCACACATAATAACGAGCCGGATTACGGCCGGCAGATTTCTGCAATCGCAATCAGGGAGACTTGAGCGGCATGGCCTTGCACTTCGACAGACCCGAATTCGCCGTCCGTCTTGCGCGTCTGACCGATAAGATGCGGGAAGAAAAGCTGGATGCCCTGCTGCTCTTCGCGCAGGAAAGCATGTACTGGCTGACCGGCTACGACACCTTCGGCTACTGCTTCTTCCAGACCCTTGTCGTCAAGGCCGACGGGACGATGGCCCTGATCACGCGCTCCGCCGACCTGCGCCAGGCCAAGCACACTTCTATCCTGGAAAATGTCCAGATCTGGGTCGACCGCGTGAATGCCGACCCGACCGTCGATCTCAAGAACCTGCTGGTCGAGATGGACCTGCTCGGTGCCAGGATCGGCGTCGAATACGATACGCATGGCATGACCGGCCGCGTTGCCCGGATGCTCGATGCGCAGTTGACGTCGTTCGGACAGATTGTCGACGCTTCTTATCTCGTCAGCCGCCTGAGGCTGATTAAGAGCCCGGCCGAAGTCGCATATGTCGAACGTGCTGCTGTTTTGGCCGACGATGCACTCGATGCGGCACTCGCGCTGACCAAGCCCGGTGCGGACGAAGCGGACATTCTGGCCGCGATGCAGGGCGCCGTCTTTGCCGGTGGCGGCGACTACCCCGCGAACGAATTCATCATTGGCTCCGCCGAGGACGCCCTGCTCTGCCGCTACAAGGCCGGTCGCCGCAAACTCGATCCGAACGATCAGTTGACACTCGAATGGGCCGGCACCTACGCGCACTACCATGCGGCAATGATGCGGACCATCGTCATCGGTGAACCGACCTATCGCCACCGTGAACTCTACAATGCCTGCTTCGAGACGATCCAGGCGATCGAAACGGTGTTGAAGGCGGGCCACACCTTCGGGGACGTGTTCGATATGCATGCGAAAATCATGGATGAGCGCGGCCTTTCCCGCCACCGTCTCAATGCCTGCGGCTACTCGCTGGGCGCCCGTTTCTCGCCGTCCTGGATGGAGCATCAGATGTTCCATGTCGGCAATCAGCAGCCGATCGAGCCGAACATGTCGCTCTTCGTGCACATGATCATCATGGACTCCGACACGGGAACGGCAATGACCCTCGGACAGACCTACCTGACGACTGACGATGCGCCGCGCGCGCTTTCCCGTCACTCTCTGGACTTCATCAGCGTCTAGAGCCGGATCCCAAAAGTGTGAGCGGCTTTCGGCTGAAATCCCGTTCTATCCACTAGAGGCAGATCAGGACGCAAACCATTGCGGGCAAGAATCCGGAATTGACACATGCCAGCGCCGGCCTTCATAAAGTGCACGGGGCGCGGCACTGGGAAGGATGTAACGAAGGATGAAGCGAGTTGCGACTGCGCCAATGCTCCTTGCCTGCTTTGTCCTATCCGCCTGCAACACGACCGACGCCCTAGTCCCCCTGGTCGACATCGGCGACTCCTCCGCAAGCATGCGTTCATCGCCGGTAACACAGGGCGACGTGGAACGCATGGCAGGATCGCCGCCACGCCAGCAGGCTTTTGCCTCCGAACAGCGATCGAACGGATATCACCCTGCCTACAGCCAGACGGGCTATCGGCAGGGTTCCGGCGCACCGCCGACCACGATGGAAGCCCAGGCTATGGCGCTCGAAAGCGACACGCGCTCGTCCGCCGCCTCCGCTGCGATAAAAGCCGAGGCGCTGCCTGAGCCGGTGTCCAACGCCCAGGCCGAAGAAGAAGACATGGTGGAAACGCCCCCGCGTGAGCCGCCACGGCAGCAGACCCAGACTGCCATGCTGAATGCCAGCTCGCCTTCGACACGCGCCACGACCGTCCGCTTCCTGCCGATCATCGGCGCACCGGTTCAAGCCGTCACGCCGCTTTCGCGTCAACTCGGAGCCGAGGCGCGCTCGCACGGGTTTTCGATCAAAAGCTCGAACGACAGCTCCAGCGCCTACATTCTGAAAGGATATCTCTCCGCCTTTTCCGACAGCGGCAAGGTGACCGTGGTCTACGTCTGGGACATTCTCGATGGCGGGGGCGCACGCCTGCACCGTATCCAGGGACAGGAAAGCGTGCCCTCGCAAGCGCAGGATCCCTGGGCCGGCGTTCCCGCCTCGGTCATGCAGCAAATCGCCTCGAAAACCATCACCGAATTCTCAACGTGGCGCGACGCTCGTGGCGGTTAAGCCACAAGCTTTTTAGAAATATGAGCCGAGATGACGCGTTAGCCCTTGCATTCAGGAGCAAGCTGACTAAAAAGCGCGGCTATCAGCAGGTAATAGGCGGACCAAGATGAAGGTTTTCGCAGGCAATTCGAACCGGCATCTCGCCGAAGCGATCTGCAACTATCTCAATGTGCCCTTGGGCAAAGCCAGCGTCAGAAGATTTGCCGACCAGGAGATCTTCGTCGAAATCCAGGAAAACGTCCGCGGCGAGGACGTGTTCGTCGTTCAGTCGACGTCTTTCCCGACGAACGATCATCTCATGGAACTGCTTATCATGATCGATGCGATGCGCCGCTCGTCCGCGCGCCGTATCACCGCCGTCCTTCCCTATTTCGGCTATGCCCGTCAGGATCGCCGCGCCTCGGGGCGTACGCCGATCTCGGCCAAGCTCGTGGCGAACCTCATTACGGAAGCCGGCGCCGATCGTGTGCTGACTCTCGATTTGCATGCGGGCCAGATTCAGGGCTTCTTCGATATTCCGACGGACAACCTCTACGCTATCCCGGTCCTGACCCGCGATATCAAGGCGAAACACGACATCAGCAACGTCATGGTCGTTTCGCCGGACGTCGGCGGCGTCGTTCGTGCCCGCGCGCTCGCCAAACGCCTCGACTGTCTGCTGGCGATCGTGGACAAGCGCCGCGACCGCCCGGGTGAATCCGAAGTCATGAACATCATCGGCGAAGTTGAAGGCAAGGACTGCCTGCTGATCGACGACATCGTCGATTCCGGCGGCACGCTCTGCAATGCCGCCGATGCGCTTCTTGCCCAGGGTGCTGCAAGCGTCACCGCCTATATCACCCACGGCGTTCTTTCCGGCGGCGCGGTTACCCGCATCACCTCTTCGAAGCTGCGCGAACTTGTCATCACTGACTCCATCCAGCCGACGACCGCTGTCCAGTCGGCCCACAACATCCGCGTCGTGAGCACGGCAAGCCTGATCGGCGAAGCCATCAACCGAACCAGCCAGGAAGAGTCGGTCTCCAGCCTATTCGACTGAACCGCTACAAAATTCTGAACGACCGCTGAGGTTTGAACTTCCCCGATAATGCAACTTGCGCTAGGATTTAGAAAGAAATCCAGCTGTGAGGGGAAGAATAATGACGCTCGCCGGATTCCTGTCGCTGCGACAGCTCGCTCTGCTTGCACTCATCCCGCTTCTTTCCGCCTGCACGGTCGACGTCGGGCCCAGTTATTCGCGTCCGCGTCCGCCGCCTCCTCTTCGCCCGGCCGGGCCGCAGATGTGCACCATGGAATATGCTCCGGTCTGCGGCCAGCGTGGGGCGCGTGTCCAGACATTCTCCAACGCGTGCCAGGCCCGCGCCGCCAACTTCACGGTCATCAGCCGCGGCCAGTGCCGCCGACAGCCCGGCATAACAATCCGCCCGCAGCCTCCCGCACCGCCGCGACCCGGTGGCATCTGCACCCGCGAATACCGGCCGGTCTGCGGCCAGCGTGGACCGCAGATGCGGACCTTCCCGAACGCCTGCGAAGCAGGCAATAGCGGTTTCCGCATCATAAGCCAGGGGACGTGCCGGCGGTGAAGCAGCAACCCTGACGGGCGGCTTTTGTGTGCGCGGGAGCCGAAGCGCATCTCACGAGATGGACTAAGGCGTGACAAGCGGACCTGAAAGCTCGCGGCGCGCGTTAAGCGGCAAAGTTCGATGCTGCCGACATGACTTCTTCGGGCGCCGGTACGCCGAACATATGACGCCCCTCGTCGGCGACCTCCGTGAAACACCATCTGATGACGCCATCACGGTCGAGCAGGAATTCGCCGACCAATTGGCCCTCGCCCGTTGCGATCATGCGCTTGTCATCGTCGGTGAATTCGTAGCCATCGGCATTGTCGAGGTATTCGACAGCCGCCATCGGAGCCATCGGCTCAGGCAGATCGGGCATGTTGACGCGCATCGAGGTGAGCGTGTCGAGGCTGACCTTGTAAGGCCATACTGTCTCCGATTGTGTGAATTCGAGATTCGGAAGCCCGAAGGCGCGATGCGATATTCGATCAGGATCGGACGCCGCCACCAGATTGGGCAAGGGGTGATAACGGAAATAGAGGCGCGCCCGATCGATGGGGGTGTTGACGATCGTCAGGCTCTCGACGCCCTTTTGCTGGAGATCGCCGGCAAGGCTCGCCATCGAGGCGATTTGCCGCCGGCAGAACGGACAGTGGAGCCCGCGAAACAGACCGATCAGCACGGGCTTCTGCCCGCGGAAGTCATCGATCGAAATTTTGCCCTGACGCGTGATCGCATCGAGAACGACGTTTGGCGCGCGGTCTCCGGGCTGCAGCGGTCTTTCGCTTTGACTTTCGGGCATGACACCCTCCCTCGCTTGCGCATCGGCCGAAGGCCGAGCAGAAGAACAAAATAGCGAAAACTCAGCACTTTACCTGCCGGCATTGAATCAATCCAGGAAGGGCAGTACGACCAGTGCGTCGGGATCCAGCCCATGCCTGACGCAAACATCCTGGGCGAGTGAAAAGTATCGCTCGGCCTCGGCCATGTCGTCCTTTTCAAGGTTCAACGTCGCAAGCCCATCATAGCATGGAAAGAGGAGCTGCGGTTCGCCGATTTCGCGCGCGAGCTGAAGCGCTTCCTCATAATAGTTCCAGGCGAGATCCGGTTTGCCGTGACATTGATGGATCTGTCCGAGCACGATGAGCGGCACCGCCAGATGATCGCGTTGGTCCAGCGCCCGGTCGATCTCGATCGCCCTCTCCGCCGCCGGAACTCCCTCCTTGGCGCAGTTGTCCGTGAAGGTGCAGCAAGCGACAGCGAGATTGGCAAAGAGACGAGCCTGAAAGCCGAGATCGGAAATCCGCGTGGCGACCTCCAGGCCTTGGCGGCACACATCGATGGCGCGCGCCGGATCGACGATCGTGTAGAGCACTCCCAGATTGGAATAGGCGCGGCACGCAGCGCTGAACAAGCCGGCCGCCTCGGCGACCTCCAGGCTTCGCTCGACCTCGCGCACGGCCTCGCGGTGCCGCCCCAGCCGCGCCAATGCCACACCCTTGGTATTGAGCGCCTCCGCGCGCACCTGCGCGGATTCCGAGGCAGCCGAACCTGCCCCATCGATCGCCGCTGTGTCGAGGCAGGATAGCGCATCATCGGCCCAGCGTGCTGCCGCGCTTTGATCGCCCATTCGGAAGGCAAGATGCCCCCGCTCCTGAAGAAGATGGGCAAGCTCAATCGGCGCATTGCTCTCGCCGAGCAGCGAAGCTGCCTGGGCATAGTCGGCATCGGCAAGATCGCTTCTGCCGGCGGCGAGATTGAGACGGCCAAGCTTTCGAAGGATCCGTGCCGCACCAGGCCGATCACCAGCCTTCCTTAAGGTCGCCAGTACGCGCCCATAGTGTTCACGTGCTATGTCCCGCTCTCCCGCCGGGCCGCATAGATCGGCGAACCGCTCAGAAAGGGCAAGCAATTGCGAACTGGCCTGCGGATCTTCCGAAATCGCCCCGAGCGCTTCGCGGTAGAGACGCATCGCATCGTCATTGGCGTAAATCTTGCGGGCCAGATCGCCCGCCGCCATGAGATATTGCACACCCTCGCTCGTCTCGCCCGCCCGGCAGTAGTGACGGCCGAGCTGTGCAATGTCCTCAAGCCGATCTGGTGTCCCATGATGTATCCGCTTGATCGCAGCGCCGATGCGCGCGTGCAGCTGCTTGCGACGCTGTAGCAAGAGATTGCTATAGATGGCATCGTGCAATAGCTGTTGTGGAAAGCGATAGGACGTTGCCTTGGTCGCAGCGGCGCCGGGCGTCTCCTCCACGATCTCAGCCTGGCAGAGATAGTCCAACCCATGCTCAA
The DNA here is from genome assembly GCF_000282035.1 of Rhizobium sp. CF122. GTDB lineage: Bacteria > Pseudomonadota > Alphaproteobacteria > Rhizobiales > Rhizobiaceae > Rhizobium. The sequence goes on along the minus strand of NZ_AKKA01000023.1, from coordinate 138,824 downwards.
CGCGCGCTGTATCCGATGCGACGGCGCGAAGTAGCGCGAGATCGAAGCGCGGACCGATGACAGCGGCTTCCTGCGCCAAGCGCTTGATTTCGGGCGGCAGACGGTCGACGCGCGCAAGCAGCATCGCCTGCAGGCTCATCGGTATCTCGGTTCCCATTTCAGCGCTGGCGACACTCCAACATCCGTCCTCGGAGTGCAGCACGCCCGTCTCGATCAAGGCCCGGACGATCTCCTCGATGAACAGCGGATTGCCGCCCGCTCTCGCGAGAATGCGTGAGCGCGTTTTTGCAGGCACCGAACTGTCTATGCCGAATAGCTGGGCCAGCAGTGCCTCGCCGTCCCCAACCGAGAGCGGCGCGAGCCGCATGAGCGTACGGTTGATCCGGCTCGACTCCAGGCCCTCGCCTTCAGCAACCGACCGCCCTGTCGTCAGCATCATCAGGCGCGTTCGCTCCAGCCTGTCCAGCACGAAGCGAAGCGCCTCGATGGAAGCAGCATCCGCCCAGTGAAGATCCTCGACGACAAGCAACAGCGGACTGAGCGCCAGGCGCCGCTCGAAGAGCGTGCGCGTTGCGTAAAAGATCTGCCGCCGTAGCTGCTCCGGCTCGACATGGCGCAGCGCTCCATCGGGATCTCCCAGGCCAAGCACGTAAGATAAGAGAGGTGTCAGACCGGCGACCTCGCTCTCGCTAAAGCCGAGGTCGATCAATCCTGATGCCAGCAGTTCCGCAGTCCGGGCTGCCGTTTCCCGCTCGGCTATCCCGTAAGCGCTGCGCAGTACGGATGCGAGCGTGCCGTAGGACTGCTCGCCGAGTGGCGAACAGACGGCGCGGCGCACAACAACGTGACGAAATCGCTCTCCCTCAGCCACGGTCGCGAGGAACTCCTTGACCAGCCTTGACTTGCCGATACCGGCCTCGCCGATGAGCTGGACAAGCTGCGCATTTCCGCCACAGGCAGAATCCAAACAATCGGACATCCGCGACAGTTCCGCGTCACGCCCGATAAGTTCGGCGTGTAGTCCCAGGCTCTCTAGTCCGCGCGCTGCATGGGGCGTCTCCATCCGCCCGATGAGACGATGCACCTGCACATTGCCCGCCTTCCCGCGAAGCGCCAGAGAGCCGAGATTTTCGAAGGCAAACGCATGCCGCGTCAGGCGCCAGGTCACCGGCCCGACCAGAATCTCGCCCGGGCCTGCCATGGTTTGCAGTCGTTGAGCGGTGTTCACCGTGTCGCCGGTCACCGAATAGGAACGCGCTGCCACCGCCCCAAAGCCGCCGCTGACCACCGGTCCGGTGTTGATGCCGACATGCAGCTGCAGCGGGTCACCACCAGCCAGATTCAGCCATTTGGCGCCAAGACGGTCAGCGCCTGCAATCATGTCGAGCGCTGCGCAAAGCGCACGATCGGGATCATCCTCGTGCGCCGTCGGCGCACCGAACAGAGCAAGCAGCGCGTCGCCGACGAACTTGTCGACAAAGCCACCGTAAGCTTCCACCGCGTGCGTCAATTCTTCGAACAGCTCGTTTTGCAGGGAGCGCATCAGTTCGGGGTCGGTTCTCTCGCTAAGAGCAGTGAAGCCACAAAGATCAGCAAACAAAACGGTCAGCGGCCGTCGGTCGGCGACATCGTCGAGTGACGACAGGGGCGTGAGGGGCCGCGGCACCTCTGCTGGAGCAGTGGGGCTCTCAGGCCGACCAACGGCCGTTCCGCACTTCGGGCAAAAGGCGAAACCGGGCTGGCAGGCCTCACCGCAGGCGACGCATACTACAGGTTGTCTTGCGCCGCACTTGGGGCAGAACGCAAAACTGCTTTCGATCGCAAAACCACAGGCGGCACAATTCATCGGCCTGCCTCTCGGACGCGTACCGCCCCTCACCTGGAGCCGACGCTAGAAGACAGCATGAACCTGCCTGGGGTGACCCGCAAGAGCCATCCGTGCCTAGAGCTCAGTCCGCGCCCTTGACGACCTGGCCGTTGATCGTGACGGATCCGTTTCGCGCAACACTGATATCCCAGCGCTGGCGTCCATCGGGATCCGTCTTTGCAAAACCCTTGGCCATCATCAAGCCAAACGAAACCTGATTGAGATCGGCATTGGTCTTTGCAAGCTCCTGAACGGCGGCGATCGTCTTGTCGAGGTCACGGGCCAGAACCGTCGCGTCCATGGAATAGTCTTTGGACGAGTCGATCCGTCCCCGAATTTTTCCGGAAATCTCGGCATCGTAAACACTTGAGACCGCGCTGATCTTCGGGAAATCCATCACCAGCTCGCCGCCCTTGAAGAGCCGCTCGGCCGCCTTCTTGCCGCTGTCCTGCGATACGGCGCCGCCGGTGAAATCAACTTTGAGAAACTCGTCGCCGAAGGCCGCGAAATCCATGTCGGCAATGGCGAACTGCAGCTGCAATTCCTGTGGCACGAAAGCAGAATAGGCTGCAGGAACGATGGGGCTCGCAAAGCTGATCTGCTCCGCAGTCACACCGACGCCGAAACGAGTGGCATCGGCTGGACCGTCGAGCGTGACCTCGTAACCGACGTTCTTCGCACCACCGTTCCCTGCAGCGCTCGAGACCGTTAGATTATTAAAGCCAATCGTTTCGTTGAAGCTCGTGAGCAACGGGAACGCATCGCGAAGCATCGCCTTCAACTTGTCGCTGTCCGCAGTGGCAAGCTTCTTTTCATCAGCGTGGTCGATCGCGAACATGATGATGTCGCGAACCTTGTTCGCAGGCAGGCCGTTCACCGCCGCGGCAAAATCAAATGCGTCGGCGCGAATTTCGACCGGAGGCACCTCACGGCTGCTGATCTTCTCCATGAATCCGGTGGCGGAGCCGCTGGTGGCAAAGTTCGTCGTACCAGCTGCGGCGCCCTCCGACGACGTCACCTTGTACTTCATGCCGTCAAAGCTGGCACGGACCTCCTCGGCTTCGGCCTTCGACGAAAAGTTGACCGCCTTCGTGGAGAAGTCACCCGAGCGGAAATAGCTGATCGCCGGGTCGAAAATGCCGCTGAACGCGAAGGTATCGATGGCGTAGGTAAAATCCGTTCTCGGCTGTCCCGGCGCCTTGAAGTTGCCGGAAACATTGAGGGAATTGTTCCCTTCGACGCTCCACAGGCCGGCATCCTGCGGTGTCGCGAACATCGACCAGGGCGCCAAGCCGGTGATCGAAAATCTGCTCGGATCGATCTTCTTCAGGAGCTTCGCAAAATCATAGATGATCTCGTAGCGTGTCCCTGCCGGATTCACGGTCACGAAGCCGTCTTTCGCCACGCTCCTCGGCAGCAGCTTCGTCAGGCTTTCTTCGACTTGTTTCGCCCCTGCCTGGTTGATGTCGGCGGCGTAGGCTCCGGATGCCAGAGCGATCGCGATCGTGCTCGTTGCCGCAATGAGATTGAGCCGCATACCTGAATTCCTCCGCCGCTTGCGTTTTGCCAGCATGTGAGGTTTCCGGGCGGCGGATGTCAAGCTGTGTTGCAACGCCGCGGTCAGGCCGCGGCGTCGGTCTTAGCGGCGAGCGCCGGACCATCTGCTGCGACTGTATTGTCGGCATTGACGAAGGCCTCGATGTCGGGACGCGGCATCGGCTTTCCGAAAAGGAAGCCCTGCACCTGCAGGCAACCTTCGCGGCGAAGGAAATCGACATGCTCCTCTCGTTCCACGCCCTCGGCGAGAACCGGAATATCAAGGCTTTGCGCTAGAATAAGCGTCGAGCGGACAATCGCAGCTGACTGTTTGTTGGTGACGACGCCATCGACGAAGGCACGATCGATCTTGATCTTGTCGAACGGGAAACTCTGCAACGTCGACAGCGAGGAGTAACCGGTGCCGTAGTCGTCCATTGCCACCTTGACGCCAAGCGCCTTGAGCCGCCGGATCGCATTCAGCGCATGCCCGTGGTCGGCAATGATGCCGGATTCCGTAATCTCGAGCTCGAGCCGCGCTGCCACCAGCCCCGTTTCCATCAGGATCTGATGCACGATCTGCGGCAGACGGCTATCGGCGAGCTGCTGGGCCGCCACGTTGACCGCTATATTCAACGGGTTCTTCCAGCTGGCCGCTTCGACGCAAGCACTGCGCAGCACCCATTCGCCGAGTTCCATGATGAACCCCGTCTTCTCGGCGATCGGGATGAATTCCACCGGCGAGATATAGCCGCGCGTCGGATGCTTCCAGCGCAGCAGCGCTTCGAAACCCAGCACCTCGCGCGTCACGGTATCGTTCTGTTGTTGATAAAACAGTTCGAATTCACCCTTCTTCAGTCCTTCGCGCATCTCGATCGCCAGCGCACTTCGTTCCCGCGCTGCCTCGTCCATCGAGGGGTCGTAGAAGCAGATGCTGCTTCCCACCGTCGTCTTGGCGCGGTACATGGCGACATCGGCCTGCGAAAGCAGGTCATCGACGGTGCGCGCCCTGTCCGGGAAACTGGAAATGCCGATGCTGGATCCGACGCTGAGCGATTGGCCGTTCCACTCCACAGGTCGCTCGATCTCGTCGAGCAGGCGTTGTGCTATGCTCCTGGCCTCCGAACGGCCAGCGTGATCGCGCATCACGACCACGAATTCATCACCGCCGACGCGGGCTGCAAACTGTCCCTTCTGCATGACCTTCGCCAGCCGCTCGCCGATCGCCCGGAGCACGGCGTCGCCAGCCGCATGACCGTGGACGTCGTTGATTTCCTTGAACCGATCAAGGTCGAAGCAGAGGACCGCGACATTCCAGCCGATTTCATGGGTGTTTTTGGTCGAGGTCGCCAGATGTTCGTTCAGCGCGGAGCGGTTTGCGAGGTTCGTCAGCGGATCGTGAAGCGACAGATGGCGGTAGCGGGCCACAGCCGCTTCCGTCGACTGCATGTCGATGATGTAGGTGGAGGCGCCGAGAAGCAGGATGATGATCATGACTGCGCCAACTAGGCTGGTCATCACGCCGACGGAGAGAATCTCGCGGGGAACGGACGCGGTCGCGTCGGGGACGATCGTCATGCCTGCCATGCCGAGGAAATGCGTCGAAACGATTGCAAGGATCAGCGGCAGGGCGGCGCCCAGCGGGCTGAAACGTGTCGTCGGGCGAGCAACCCGGCTCGTCACGAAGGCGCCGAATCCGGCCGCTGCAATCAGCGAGCAGATGACATAGACGCTGCTCCACTGGATATCCCCGGCCACCCTGTAGCCAGCGATGCCGACATAGTGCATGGCTGCCACGCCAAGTCCAACGATGGCGCCGCCGGCCTCGACAAGCGCGTCCCGGCTTCGCATCGAGGCCACGGCAAAGCCGATCATCGTGGAGGCGATGCCGATGAAAAGCGACAGCAGCGTCAAATCGGGCTCATAGCCGCTGAGCGCCGGCGCGCGAAAGCCAAGCATGGCAATGAAATGGGTCGTCCAAATCGTCGCACCGCCTACGAAGCCCGACAGGAAAAGCCAATTGAATCTCTGCAGTCCTTGCGTGCGCCGAACCCGCGAAAAAAGCCGCACCGTCAGCAAGGACCCAAGCAGGCAGATAACGGTTGCGAAGATCAGATGCGGCCAGCTGTGTTCGGCAACAATGCAGGTAAGGAGACGAGGCATCGAAGGGACCAGGTTACGTTTTGGCCTTCATAGCCGCCGTGACATTCTGTATTCCTTAATCTCGCGCGAAATCCGGCTATATGGTTAAGCTTTCGCGATCCGCTTCAACTTCTGGAATCGCCCGAACGACACCACTCGCCAGCAGCTTGTCCGAAATCGTTGCTGCTGCCGCTGGCAAGGCACCAGCTTGCCTTTCCGTCGCATCTATACTATAGCGCACGCGTCCGCGCAGACACCCTTGGAGGCAACGCGGATGAGGATGGGGTAACCCGCCTCCAGTTCCGCGGCAAGCATAGGCCTCCGCGGGGCTCTCCAAATAACCTCGGAAGGAAAAGTCATGAGCCACGAAAGCTACGAGCTCAAGGCCGAGGCGCGCGAACGGGTTGGTAAGGGGTCCGCCCGTGAACTTCGCCGCAACGGTTTGATTCCCGCTGTCATCTATGGTGACAAGCAGGCCCCCATTTCTATCGCTCTCAGCACCAATGAGGTGACGAAGCGCATTCACGCAGGTGGCTTCATGACCACCATCGCGACCATCGAAGTCGACGGCAAGAAGTACAAGGTTCTGCCGAAGGACTATCAGCTCGATCCGGTCCGCGACTTCACGATGCACGTGGACTTCCTGCGCGTTTCCGGCAACACCCAGGTTACCGTTGAAATCCCGGTTCACTTCGTCAACGAAGAAAAGTCCCAGGGGCTCAAGGCTGGCGGCGTTTTGAACATCGTTCGTCACGAAATCGAAGTGCAGTGCCCGGCCGATGCGATCCCGGAATTCTTCAACGTTGACCTGAGCGGCAAGAAGATCGGCGACAGCATCCACATCTCCGACCTCACCCTGCCGAAGGGTGTAGCGCCGGTTATCGCCGACCGCGACTTCACGATCGCAACGATCATCGCCCCGGCTGGCGGCGTTGACGAAACGGTCGAAGAAGAAGGCGAAGCCGAAGCCTGATCGCTTCCATAATTTGTAAAGCATAGGGCCCGCTTTCTCGCGAAAGCGGGCCTTTTCATTTGCACGCGAGGAGCCTGTTTCAGCAACATTTAATACATTTCATGGAAGCATGCCGGTAGGTTTTTAAAGACCGACGGGCGTAGAAAACCGTGAGCGCAAAGTGCGGCTGGGGGCAAACGGAACAATGAACAATTCCGTTGAAAATCGTTTTTTAGCAATCATTTGCGGAGCTTTGCTCCTGTTCGTTGCTCCACTGTTCGTCCTTTTCCTTTTTCTTTCTTCCGAGCGCGCAGACAAGGAAATACGCGACCATATCTCGGTTCTTCTTGTCGCCAATTCTCAGGCGCTCGCAAAGCCGCTCTGGGACCTCGATGATGACAGCGTAACCCAGATCAGCGCGACGATCGTTTCGCAGGGCGCCATCGTCAAGGTTCAGGTCCGGGATCAATCCGGTCAGCTCGACGTGACGCAGTCGACAATACCGAAATCGTTCAACGGCAATCTCGTCCAGGTATCGCGCGCGATCATATACAACACCATCGACGGCCCGAAGAATTTAGGCAGCATCTCCGTCTTCTATCCGGCGCTTGGCTTGTTCTCCGGCCTCAAGCACGAAGAGGTCGTCTTCATGTCGATCTTCATCTTCGCGGTGCTTGCGGTCTTCAGCGCGGCACTGATCGGCAATCGCATCTTCATTATCCGGCCGCTGATGCGCCTTACGGCAGCCGTCGAGGCGACCCGCCAGCTCGGCTCGCGGCATCACGTCAACTGGCAGTCAAACGACGAGATGGGCCGCCTGGCACGCGGCTTCAACGAAATGCAATCGAAGCTCGAAAGCGAGGAACGCGAACTGAAGCTCGCGCATCGCCGCGCTGTCGACATCTACGACCTGACGCCGGCCATGCTGTTCTCGCTCGATGAGGATGATCGCATAACGGCTGTTAGCGACTACTGGCTCGTCGCGACCGGCTACGACCGGCCGCGCGTGATCGGCTGCAGGTTCGCAGACCTTGTGACATCAGATACGCGCGAAGCCTTCCTGAAGCGCAAGAACGACCTCGACGGCGGCGCCGCAGTCGACGTGACGGTAAAGTTCATATGCGCCGACCGCCGCCTCATGGATGTTCTCATCCTGGAATCGACGGCAGCCACGACGGGGTATGACCGACTTTCGCTATCGGTGATGACCGATGTCACCGAGCTGAAAGCATCCGAGGCGCGCAACCACCAGCAAGCGATCCGGGATCATCTGACCGGCCTGCTGAACCGTCAGGGATTCGAGTCGGTGCTCGACACCAAGATCCGTGAAGCGGATGCGGTCGGCCAGGAACTTGCCTGCCTGTTCGTCGATCTCGATCGCTTCAAGTGGATCAACGACAATCTCGGCCACGCCGAGGGCGACAAGGCGCTCCGCGAGTTTGTTGACCGGTTGAAGACGCATCTGGCGCCATCGGATCAGGCGGCCCGCCTCGGTGGTGACGAATTCGCGATACTTCTGCCGGCAAAGGATGCGGCCCGCAGGGCAAGCGCGATGGCTGAGCAGATCGCCTCCATCTTCATCGAGCCGTTCGGCCCGGACCTGCATCTGAGTGCCAGCGTTGGCATCGCCATTTACCCACGCCATGCCGCCAACGCCGCCGAGCTGCTGCAGAAATCCGACATGGCCATGTATGCCAAGAAGCGTGATGGCAAGAACGGCGCGCAGCTCTTCGACGCCAGCATGGTGGACCACACAAGGGCACGCGCCGAAATCGAAAGCTGCATCGAAGCCGGTCTCACCGATGATTGGTTCGACGCCTACCTGCAGCCGATCGTCAACCTGAACGGCCGCGGCGTTGCCGGCTTCGAGGCCCTCATGCGCCTCAACCATCCGCAAAAGGGTCTGATGGCACCGGCGGAAATCATCAATGTCGCGGAGGAAACCGCAAAGATCGTGCGCGTCGGCAACGTCATCATGGAAAAGGCGATCGCCCATCTTGCGGTCATCTCCCGCCTCCCCGGCATGCAGGACAGCTATCTCGCCATCAACTTCTCGCCACTGCAATTCGAAGCCGCTTTGCCCGCGCGGCTTGCCGCATTGCTCGGCCGCCATGGCATCCGCCCTCAGCGCATCGTCGTGGAAATCACAGAGGCGGTGCTGATGCACAACAATCCGCAAATCCGCGCTGTTGTCGCCGAGATGCGCCGCTTCGGCTGCCGGATTGCCCTCGACGACTTCGGCACGGGCTATTCGTCGCTGAGCTATCTCAACCGCTTCCCGGTCGACATCATCAAGATCGACCAGTCCTTCACGCAGTCGATCAACGACGCCAACGACGACGTTCGCGAGAAAAGCCGCACGCTGGTGGAAAGCATCACCACGCTCTCTCACAAGATGGGCTGCATCGTTATTGCCGAGGGCATCGAGACCGAGGACGAATGCCAGACCTTGCACGAAATGGGCCTCGACTTCGGCCAGGGATACCTGTTCCATCGCCCGCAGCAAGCCGCGGCTCTGATCGAGCGTCTGTCTGCGACTGAGCAGCTTATTGCGCGGGCCTCTTGAACACAGAAAGGCAACACGATGAAAAAGCTGCTGCTTGTCACTCTTTTGAGCATCTCCGCCTCCACCCAAGCCACTGCAGCCGGCGTTATACTCGCCACCGAGGAATACCCTCCCTTCAGCTATCGTGATGGAAAGACAATCAAGGGCGCCTCGGTCGAGCAAGTCGAAAAGGTGATGAAAGACGCCGGTATCGACTACAAGATCGCGATGATGCCTTGGGCCAGGGCCTATAATCTCGCCCAGACCACGCCTATGAGCTGCGTCTTTACGACCGCTCACAGCGCGAAGCGCGACCCTATGTTCAAGTGGGTCGAGCCCTTGCTGGTCGATCGCAACATCCTCATCACCAGGTCCGGGTCAGGCGTGACAGCGAAGAACCTTGAGGAAGCGAGGCAATATACCATTGGAACACAGCGCGAAGATTATACAGAGGTGACGCTGAAGGAGAACGGTTTCACCAAGCTCGACGTCGCCACCGACTTCAACGCCACACTGCGCAAGCTGCTCAATGGTCGCATCGACATGATGCCGATCTCCGAGATCTACTTCACCAAACTCAAGACGGAGCAGCCTTTGGAGAAGGTCACGGTGCTCTCCACCCAGCCGATGGGGGTAGCCTGCGAAAAGAACTTCCCTAACGACCTGCTGGCCAAGATGCAGGAAGCCTTGGACAAGCTGATTGCCGATGGCACGCAGAAAACCATCTTCACCAGGTATGGCCTTAGCTCCGAAAACTGATTTTTCTGCGGTTATGGCCTCTCCGCCTTGACTTTGACGCCGTTTCGCGGTGGTGAACGCATAAGGCACATTGCAAGGAACGAACGAGCCATGCTGATCATCGCGGGCCTCGGCAATCCCGGCGCCAAGTACGTCGGAAACCGCCACAATATCGGCTTCATGGCCGTCGACGCGATTTATCGCCGCCATAATTTTCCGCCTTGGTCGAAGAAGTTTAAGGCTGAGATCGCCGAGGGCGACATCGCGGGCGAGAAGGTGCTGCTTATCAAGCCGCAGACCTACATGAACGTTTCAGGTGAAGCCGTCGGCGAAGCCATGCGCTTTTATAAACTGCAGCCCGCCGACCTCGTCGCGATCTATGACGAACTCGACCTGCCGTCCGGCAAGGCGCGCCTCAAGACGGGCGGTGGTCATGGAGGCCATAACGGCATCAAGTCGCTGGACGCGCATTGCGGCAAGGACTATCGCCGGTTGCGGCTTGGCATCGGACACCCCGGCGTCAAAGAGCTCGTGCAGCATCACGTCCTCGGCGACTTCGCCAAGGCCGATCAGGCGTGGCTTGAGCCACTGCTTGACGCCCTTGCCGACAACGCTGACATGCTTGTCCGCAAGGAAGACTCTCAGCTGATGAACAAGCTGGCGCTGGCGATTGGCGCAAAGGCCGAAGAGGAAAAGCCGAAGCTGGAGAAGAAGCCAGCGGCCAAGTCCCATATCCACCAGGCCCGCAATCACAATCAGCCAAAGCTGCCTGCAACTGGGCCAATGGCCGAAATGCTGAAGAAGATGTTCGGCAACAAGGGCGATTGAGCATGTCTGCCGGCGAACTCGTCATCCGCGCTGCGAGATTGGTGATCTGCCGCGCCTGCTTGCCCTCTACCATGAGCTCAACCCAACTGATCCAGTCATGGACCGCGCACATGCCGAAGAACGGTTTCAAGCGATCCTCGCACAGCCCGGCATGACGATTTTCGTCGGCGTTGCGGGTCAGGCTGCCGCGGCGTCGGTGACGCTGGTTATCGTCCCTAATCTGACCCGGAATGGCGCGTCTTATGCTCTGATCGAGAACGTTGTCACTGCTGCTCGCTTCAGGCAACGCGGCTACGGACGAGCGTTGATCCAGTGCGCCATCGAAGCCGCCTTTAAGGCCGGCTGCTACAAGGTGATGCTCCTGACCGGCTCGAAGGATCCGGCAACGCTACGTTTCTACGAGAATTGCGGCTTCACGCAGGACAAGACCGGCTACCAGATCCGGCGCTGACGACTATTCCTCCGGCTCCGCCGTCAACATCAGAGGAAAGCCGGCGTCCTTGGCATAGTCCATCGCCTCCTTGACCTTGGTCTCGGCGATATCCTTCGCGCAGACCACAACGACGCTCGATCCGAGCTTATGCGCGGTCATCATGACGCGGTAGCCAGTCTCCTCGCTCATATGGAAAACAGCCTTGAGGATCATCACCACGAATTCACGCGGCGTGTAGTCGTCATTGAAGAGAATGACCTTATAGAGCTTCGGCCGATCCAGCTTCGGTTTCGACTTTGTCTTCGGTTTAAGGGCAACATCGTTGTCACTCATCGGAAACCCACCCGTTGATGACATGGAAAGGCGAGAACAGTTCGCAATATCTATATTGCACCGCAAAGGCGGCGTTCAACCCCTGAGAATGCAAGAGACTTGCGCGAAGAGCTTGACCGCAAGGCGCGTTTTATCCCATAGCCAGCACCAACGAATTCAAGAACAGCAGGTTTCAGGCCATGGGCTTTAAATGCGGTATCGTCGGTCTGCCGAATGTCGGCAAATCGACACTCTTCAACGCGCTCACCAAGACGGCGCAGGCGCAGGCGGCGAACTATCCCTTCTGCACGATCGAACCGAACACCGGCGAAGTCGCCGTCCCCGATCCGCGCATGCAGAAGCTCGCAACGGTCGCCGGCTCCAAGGAAATCATCCCGACCCGCATCTCCTTCGTCGATATTGCCGGCCTGGTGCGCGGAGCGTCGAAGGGTGAAGGCCTCGGCAACAAGTTCCTCGCCAATATCCGCGAAGTCGATGCCGTCGTGCATGTGCTGCGCTGCTTCGAAGACGACGATATCACCCACGTCGAGGGCCGCATCAACCCGGTCGGCGATGCCGACACGATCGAGACCGAGCTGATGCTCGCCGACCTCGAGAGCCTTGAGCGCCGCGTCGAGCAGACCCGCAAGCGCGCCGCCAGCAAGGACAAGGATTCGCTGACGCAGCTCCCTGTCATGGAAGCCGTGATCAAGCTGCTGAACGAGGGCAAGCCTGCACGCCTGCTTCTCAAGACGCTGGCGCTTGAGGAGATCGAGATCCTCAAGGGCCTCAACCTCCTGACCTCGCATCCGGTGCTCTACGTTTGCAACGTCGCGGAAGCCGACGCTTCGACCGGCAACGAGCACACCAAGGCCGTGGCCGCCATGGCTGAGAAGCAGGGCGCCGAATGCGTCGTCATCTCGGCCGCGATCGAATCCGAAGTGGCCCAACTTCCCGACGAGGAAGCAGCCGAGTTCCTTTCGGCGCTCGGCCTCGAGGAAGCCGGTCTCGACCGACTGATCCGCGCCGGTTACCACCTGCTCGACCTGATCACCTATTTCACCGTCGGCCCCAAGGAAACCCGTGCCTGGACGATCGTGCGCGGCACCAAGGCGCCTGCCGCCGCCGGCGTGATCCACACCGACTTCGAACGCGGCTTCATCCGCGCCTTCACCATCGCCTATGACGACTACATCAACTTCAAGGGTGAAGTCGGCGCCAAGGAAGCAGGCAAAGGTCGCGACGAAGGCAAGGAATATGTCGTCCAGGACGGCGACGTCATTCACTTCCGCTTCAACACCTGAGACGGAACCGGAGCGACTGCCGCCTATGCCGGCGGCAGTTTCTCCTGCATGGCAACCGGCAGCTGTCGCATGACGAAGCGCCGAAGTGGCATCCATCCGGTGCCGATGACGAGCACGATCGCGCCGACGGTCAGAAGCGTGATGTAGATGTAGGTATCGACACGCGCGTCCCCCTGGCGGAAGATGCCGTAGAGCGCAAAGCCCAGCGACAGCAATCCTGACGTCACGAATGCGCGCCGGTCGATGATCAGGCCGATCAGCATAAGCGCGACGACGGTCGCAACCACCACCGGCGTACGAAACGATACTGTCTGCAGCGCAGCGAGTGTGCCGCCGCTGAGACCGGCAAGCGAAATGATGCTGTAGAGCAACGCCGGTGCTGCGCCGAGATGAAGCCAGAAGGCAATATCGGAATTGACTGTACGACGAAGCGGGTCGCGCAGATCGAATTTCATGGCGAGTGCGAAAAGGCCGAGCGCGCATACGATCGCGGTGATCGACAACAAGACGGGATGATTGACCTCGAAGAGGGGATCGCCGGTGAGCCAGCCGAGCGCGCGCAAAACCAGCTGCAGAACAACCACCGCCGCCCCCATGATCGTCAGGGCAAGGGCAAGCGGTATGCGATAGAGCAGATAGAAGGCTCCGAGCACAACCGGAAAGGCGAGCGTGTACTGCAGTGCCACGTTGCCGCCAATCGCCATGACGGCAGAGCCTTCCAGCCAGCGCGCAGCCACGATTGCAGTCCAGACCGCAAGTGTGAGCGTCAGGACGACGGCAGGCAATGCCAGCCTCTGGCGTCGAACAAGGATCTCCGCAAGAACGACGATTGCCGGCAACACCGCGAAGACCGAAGCGATGCCCCACAGCCCTGCCAGCGCCACGATGATGCCGATCGTTATGAGCACATCATGAAAGCCGCGCACGAAGCTCGGCGTCTCTGTGTCTGAAAAAGGAGTTGGCTGCGCGCGAGGCTCCACCGGCTGGCCATCCGCCTTCACGCCGCGTTCGATCAGAAACGGCAAAAGCCGCTCAGCAGCATGGAGAGGAATGATACCCTTTCGGGTGGCCTCATCGAGGATCAACTTCAATTCTGGCATGTTCAAAATCTCGCGGGAATCCGGGAATCGTTGAGTCGCGTCGAATGGTATTGTAGTCGTTTGGAAACTCCTACGAGGGGAAGAAGAATTTGTCCGATCAGAAACTTGCCTTTGAAGATTTCCAGCCGGGGCGACGTTTTGCACTCGGCCCGAGGCCGGTAACGGCAGCGGAGATCATCGAGTTCGCCCGCGAGTTCGACCCGCAGCCGATGCATCTCGATGAGGCGGCCGGTCGCGCCAGCATCCTCGGTGGCCTGGCGGCATCCGGCTGGCATACGTCGGCGCTGTTCATGCGCATGATGGCGGAGAGCTTCCTCATCAACTCGTTTTCGCAAGGTGCGCCCGGCGTCGATTTCATGGAATGGCGAAAGCCGGTCCTTGCCGGAGACACGCTTTCCGGTCATTCGACGGTCATGGAGACCCGTGCGCTGCGCTCAAGGCCCGGCATCGGCATGGTGAAGTTCCGCCACGAGGTTGAGAATCAGAAAGGCGAACTCGTCTGCTTGGCCGAGAATTCGATCATGTTCGTCCTGCGTGAAGCGCTGGAGAAGACCGCATGATCATGACGGAACACTACGCCAGCGGCGAGAAGACCGAAATCGGCAGCTACGTGTTCACGACCGAACGGATCGTTCACTTTGCCGAGCGCTTCGACCCTCAACTGTTCCACTTGGACGCGGAAGCTGCAAAGGCTACGCTCTTTGGCGGTCTCTGCGCTTCGGGATGGCACACTTGCGCGGCTTGGATGAAGACCTTCGTCGCCTATTGGAGTGCAGAGTGCGCGCGACTGGCGAGCGAAGGCATCAGGCCGCCGAAACTCGGCCCCTCCCCGGGATTCCAAGCGCTTCAGTGGCTGCGGCCGGTCTTCGCCGGCGAGGAAGTGACCTACTTCGTCACGCTTCTTTCAAGTCGCCCCCTGGCGTCGCGTCCGGGACGTCGGCTGAACACGATCCTCTGCGAGGGAACGATCGCTGACGGCACGCCGGTCATCCGGTTCGAAAGCACCGTCATAGAATTCGAGTAGTCGCGGGCCTAGTGGCCCGCGAACTCCACCAGGGTCCGGACGTCGACGCCAAGCTCTTCCAGCTTCTTGCGACCGCCGAGGTCCGGCAGGTCGATGACGAAGCAGGCGGAAACGACCTCCGCCCCCATCTGCCGCAGGAGCTGCGTGGCGGCCACTGCCGTCCCGCCGGTTGCGATCAGATCGTCGACGAGAATAACCTTCTCGCCGGGCTGGACGGCATCGCGATGCATCTCCATCTCGTCGACACCATACTCCAGGCTATAGGCGACGCGCACGGTATCGCGAGGCAGCTTGCCCTTCTTGCGGATCGGTACGAACCCGGCCGAAAGCTGATGCGCGACCGCACCGCCCAGAATGAAGCCCCGCGCTTCGGTTCCGGCAATCTTGTCGATCTTCAGGCCGGCATAGGGCTGCACCAGTTCGTCGACGGCACGGCGGAACGCGCGCGGGTTGCCGAGAAGCGTCGTGATGTCACGGAAGATAATGCCGGGCTTTGGGTAGTCCGGGATGGAGCGGATGCTCGCTGCAAGCTCCGAAATCGTTTCACTCATGGAGTATCCATATTCTGCAAGGCTTCAGTTCGGCTGCACCCTATCAATTGCCACTGTCGGAACCAACAAAAAAGGCGGCCCGAAGACCGCCTTTCCCTAGAGTCTGGAGCGAAGCTCTCAGTGTTCCTTGTTCGCGTAGACCGAACGCTTCGTCAGGTAGATCAGTCCCGAGAAGATCAGCAGGAAGACCATGACCATGAAGCCGGTGCGCTTGCGGTCTTCGAGATGCGGCTCGGCAGCCCACATCAGGAAAGCCGAGACGTCCTTGGCATACTGATCGACCGTCGCCGGCGCGCCGTCGTCATAGGTCACCTGGCCGTCGGAAAGCGGCTTCGGCATTGCGAGAGCGGCAGCGCCGGCGAAGTACGGGTTATAATGCGTGCCTTGGGCAACCTGGACGCCTGCCGGCGGCTGCTCGTCGTAGCCGGTCAGCAGCGAATAGATGTAGTCAGGACCGCCTTCCTGATAACCACCGACGAACGGGATCATGTCGATCAGGAACTGCGGGAAACCACGTTCAATGCCGCGCGCCTTGGCGATCAGCGAGAAATCCGGAGGAGCCGCGCCATTGTTGGCCGCTGCCGCCGCCTCGTGGTTCGGGAACGGCGACGGGAAGTAGTCCGCTGGAATAGCCTTGCGGGTGAACATGTCACCGCTGGCGTTCGGACCGTCCTGAACCTCGTAGTTGGCGGCAAAAGCCTTCACCTGAGCCTCGGAGTAGCCAAGAGCCCCAAGCGTGCGGAACGGCACGAGGCTCATCGAATGACAGGCCGCGCACACTTCGGCGTAGACCTTCAGACCGCGCTGCAGCTGACCCTTGTCATAGTGACCGGCCGGCCCGGCGAAGCTCCAGTGTTCGTGCTTCGGATGAAGCAGCGGATAGTGCGGCGTTTCGCTTTCGGCGTGTTGCGCCGGCTCGGCTCCGCCCGAGGCGGCTTCCTGGGCGAATGCCGCACCGCTCAGACCCGCGACGACAGCAAGCGACAGAATGCTTGTAACAAGCTTTTTCATGTTTCTCTTCCCTTCCCGTCGCACGCTCAGGCTCTGACCGGCTCAGCAGCCGCCGCCTTGTTGCGCTTTTCCAGAACCGCTTCCGTAATCGAATTTGGCAAGCGGCGCGGCGTCTCGACGAGGCCGAGAACCGGCATGATCACCAGGAAGAAGGCGAAGTAGAAGAGAGTGCCGAGCTGCGACATGATCACATAGGTACCCTCGGCAGGACGCGAGCCGAGCCAACCGAGAACGATGGAATTGGCAACGAACAGCCAGAAGAACACCTTGTACCATGGGCGGTAGGCAGCGGAGCGAACCTTCGAGGTATCGAGCCAGGGCACGAAGAACAGCACGATGATCGCGCCGAACATGATCAGAACGCCTGCGAGCTTCGAGTCGATCGGTCCGATGTTGAAGGTGATCGAGCGCAGCATCGCGTAGAAAGGCAGGAAGTACCATTCCGGAACGATGTGGGCGGGCGTCTTCAACGGATCAGCCGGGATGTAGTTGTCCGGGTGGCCGAGGAAATTCGGCATGTAGAAGACGAAGTAGGCGTAGACCAAAAGGAAGATCGAAACGCCGAGCGCATCCTTGAGGGTTGCATATGGCGTGAAGCGAACGGTGTCCGTCTTGGTCTTGACCTCGACGCCGGTCGGGTTCGTCTGGCCGACCACGTGCAGCGCCCAGATATGCAGGACGACAACGCCCGCAATGACGAAGGGCAGCAGGTAGTGCAGCGAGAAGAAGCGGTTCAGCGTCGGGTTCTCGACGGCGAAACCACCGAGAAGGAACTGCTGGATCCACTCGCCGACCAGCGGGAATGCCGAGAAGAAACCGGTGATAACGGTCGCGCCCCAGAAGGACATCTGACCCCAGGGCAGAACGTAGCCCATGAAGCCGGTTGCCATCATCAGGAGGTAGATGAGGACGCCGAGGATCCACAGGATCTCGCGCGGCGCCTTGTAGGAGCCGTAGTAGAGACCGCGGGCAATGTGCAGATAGACCGCAACGAAGAAGAAGGACGCGCCGTTGGCGTGCATGTAGCGCAGCAGCCAGCCGTGGTTGACGTCACGCATGATCTTTTCGACGGAGTTGAAGGCAACCGTCGTTTCCGCGGCATAGTGCATGGCGAGCACGACGCCGGTGAGGATCTGCACGACGAGCATGACCGCAAGCATGGCGCCGAAGGTGTAGGCATAGTTCAGGTTCCGCGGAACCGGGTATGCGACGAAACTATCGTAGACCATCCGCGGCAAAGGCAGGCGCGAATCGATCCACTTCTCGAGGCCGGTTGATGGCTCGTAGCTGGAATGGCCACTCATAAATCAGTCCCCCTCAACCGATCTTGACTACTTTATCGGAAACAAACGAATAGGTCGGAATCGCCAGGTTCGTGGGCGCCGGGCCTTTGCGGATGCGGCCGGCCGTATCGTAGACCGAGCCATGGCAGGGACAGAACCAACCATTATATTCGCCGGCCTGGCCGAGCGGAATGCAGCCGAGATGCGTGCACGAGCCGATCATGACGATCCAGTTTTCCTTGTCCTTGCCGGCGGAACGGTCAACGCCGGTCGCCTGTGCGTCCGAAGGCAGGTTGGCGTTGCGCGCAATCGGATCCTTCAGATCAGAGAGCGGAACTTCATCGGCAGCCTTCACTTCCTCGGGCGTACGGTTGCGGATGAAGATCGGCTTGCCGCGCCACTTGGCGGTCAGCGACATTCCAGGCTCGAGGCTGGAAACGTCGACTTCGATGGATGCCAGAGCCAACGTCGAGGCATCCGGACGCATCTGATCGATAAACGGCCAAGCGACCGAAACGGCGCCGACAGCGCCCGCCATACCAGTGGTGAGATAAAGGAAATCACGGCGAGTAGGCTCGCCCGTGATCTCGCTTGTCGTTTCGTGTTCGCTCACGGCTTCAACCATCCTCTACGCAATTTTTGCGGAACTCCGCCTTCCCCTCGCGGCAGCGAATCTGTCGCGACACAATTCGACCATAGATTCCCCACCAATCCGGCGCGTTCTAAGCTTGATCGCAAATTATGTCCAGCCTTGGCAAGGCCATGTGGGCACAATGTCGCGGGAATTTTCAGATGATTTTCGAAGACAATCACATGCTTGCCACAGTTGTGCATTGCACCAATTCGAACCTCGTGCTAGGCGAGCGCCACAAACCTCTCCCTATTCCCGCGCCCGCCGATGAAAGACACTTTATACTGCATAGGAAGTGTCCTCCTCTCGCTGTTACTGGCGCTGATGTCTTTGCGCTACATCACACACGTCTGGCTTCTCGCCTTCGTCTACAGCTTTCAGATTCATTTCGCCCTGGCCGCAATCGCAGGGTGCCTGGTCCTTCTGCTCCTCAAGCGGCACTGGTATGCCTATCTGCTTCTGACCATCGCAGTGATGCTCTTGGGGCATGGCTTTATCATGCTGAGGGAATTCGCCGCCACTCCAGCGCGCGCCAATACGCCGCCGCTTTTCAGGGTGATGTCCTTCAACATCGAACACGAGAACTTCTCCAATGCTGGGCGAATTGCGGATTTCGTCATCGCCTCGAATGCCGATGTCGTGAACATCCTGGAGGCAGCTCCGCTTCGCCCTTACATCGCACGCCTGTCCAGCACATATCCCTATCACATAGGCTGCGGCGAAGAGATCAACCAGTGCGACACGCTCGTCCTCTCGAAGCGACCGTTCATCGAGAAGAAAGTCAGCAGCCTTGGCAAGCTGTGGCAAAATCGGCTGACGTATTCAGCCATCGACTTCGACGGAACGAAGATCAGCTTTCTCGTAGCCCATCTCGCCAAGCCTTACTTCGATGACTTCCAGGCGGACGAACTCGTTGATCTCGCGTCTGCGACAGTCGCTATCGATGCGCCGCTTGTCCTCACCGGAGACTTCAATTCCGCGATCCTCGACCCACGTATCCAGCGCTTTATGCGCACGAGCGGCTTTCATACGGTCTTTCCGGAGCCGGCGACCTGGCCGATCAAGGCGCGTGACTTCGGTATCAGTATCGATCACGTGCTCGCCCGTGCGCCACTGCGGCTGCAATCGGTCGAACGGATCGAGGACAATATGGGATCAAACCACTTTGGCCTCATGGCCGAGTTTGCCCTCAGCTCTTGACGCAGACTGCGACGCGTCGAAATCGGTGGCGAGGAACCCGCCTGATTGCCGCGCCCAGAGTTCGGCATAGAGACCGCCACGCTTCAGCAGGGTCTCGTGCGTCCCCTCTTCTATGATCCCCCCCTCGTCGACGACGATCAATCTATCGAGGGCAGCAATGGTCGAGAGCCGATGCGCAATGGCGAGCACGGTCTTGCCTTCCATGAGGCCGATCAGATTGGATTGGATTGCCTCTTCCACCTCGGAATCGAGCGCCGAGGTGGCTTCGTCGAGAACCAGGATCGGCGCATCCTTCAGCATGATGCGTGCGATCGCAATGCGCTGGCGCTGACCGCCGGAGAGTTTCACGCCACGTTCCCCGACATGTGCATCGAAGCCCTTGCGGCCATTTTGGTCCTGCAGGCGCTCGATGAAGCCAAGCGCTTCTGCGCGCCGTGCCGCCTCAACCAGCCGCGCCTCCCCCGCATCCGGGCGGCCGAACAGGATATTGTCCCGGACCGAGCGATGCAGCAGCGACGTATCCTGGCTGACGACCCCGATCTGCATGCGCAGTGACTCCTGCCTGACCGCCGCAATATTCTGGCCGTCGACCAATATCTGCCCCCCTTCGAGGTCGTAGAGCCGTAGCAGCAGGTTCACCAGCGTCGACTTGCCCGCACCGGAGCGCCCGACGATGCCGACCTTCTCGCCTGGCTCGATCGTGAGCGAAAAGTTGTCGATGACGCCATTTGGCCTGCCGTAGTGAAAAGAGATGTTCTCGAAGCGGATGCCAGGCTGTCGGATGACAAGATCACTGGCACCGGGGCGATCGACCAGTCCAAGCGGCTGCGAGATCAACTCCGCGGCATTCTGGATCGTGCCAAGGTTGCGCATGATGCCGTTGAACTGGGTCATCAACCGGCCCAGGAGAAAGTTCAGGCGCAGCACGAGCGCCAGCGAGAAGGCCACCGCACCGGAACTGACGAGGCCGGCCAACCACAGGTGAACGCTGAGAGCCGCCATGCTGACGATCATGATGCCCGAGAGCAGCGCCATCGAGGCGCGCACGCCGGTGATGAAGCGCGTGAACCGCAGCACCGTCTCCTGATAGAAGTCGAAGCCTTGCCGCATATAGCGGTCGCTTTCCTCATCGCGCGCAAATAGCTTGAGGGTCTGGATATTGCTGTAGGCGTCCACCATGCGCCCGTTGATCATCGAGGCGGCTTCGGCTGTTTCGCGGGAATGAAACCGGATGCGTGGCACGAAATAACGCGCCAGAACGCCAAAGGCGCACAGCCAGCAGAGCACGACGACGGCAAGCGAGAAATCGAGCCCTGCGACGAGCACCAGCGTCGTCGCCGCATAGATGCCGACGAACCAGACACTCTCCATCAGTGACGTCACCAAGTCGCCGGTGGCCTGGCCGGCCGACCAGACCTTGGTGACGACGCGACCCGAAAAATCGCTTTGGAAGAAGGAGAGCGATTGCCGCGAAACATGCAGGTAGGATTGCCAGCGCGCCAGGTTGTAGAAACCGGGTGTGATCACCTGCTGATCGACAAGTGCGATCAACAGCGCGACGACAAAGCGGACAATGCCGATAAGAACGAGCATGCTGAACAACTCGGCGCCGTGGGCGGCCAGGAGACCGCTCCAGCCTGCCGCCGGCGTGATCGTCGCGAGAATATCCACGAGCCGCCCGACGAACCAGAACAAGGCCGCCTCGATCGCCGCCGACATGCCCCCGAGCACCAGCATCGCCACGAACGGCGCCTTCGCTTGACCAATATAGAACCAGATGAATCCAAGCGTGGAGCGCGGTGGTTGAATGTTTTCCCGCGGCGCAAAGGGATTAATCCAGTTTTCGAAAGCACGAAAGAGTCGTTTTATCAGCATATTTGCGATATAGGCTTAATAGCCGGAGCGGGAAAGCAACGGCCCCAGGGCGCAACCTTATATTTTCGTAACAATCGGTAACAACAACGGCATCGCCGTTGAATGAGACTGACCTCGTCACAATCTCGGGGTACAATGGATTCTTACGGGAGATGGCCGCGATGCAAGCAAGAAAGGCACTCATGTCGAGTATTCCGCTGCCCCTTGCGGAACGACTTGATGCAATCGTTGAACAGTTGGATATTTCCTACGATCAGGCTGTCGCAGAGGCGATATCTGCGTGGATTGATCGTGAGGAAGAGCGGCGCCTGTTCGCCTTGCGTACGCTTGCTTCGACCAACAGCATGCTTGTCGAAGGGAACCGCGTGAAAGACTGGGCAGACAGCCTCTGAGCCGACATCCATGAACGCAAATGAGAAGCCCTCTCCGCATCCACAGAGAGGGCTTCTGGCTTATTCGGCCGCCTCTTCCGCTTCTTCGGAATGGTCGGCCAGGAAGCCGCCCGATTGCCGGTTCCAGAGGTCGGCATAGATGCCGCCTTGGTCGACAAGCTCGGCATGGGCACCGGCTTCGACGATCCTGCCCTTATCGAGCACGATCAAGCGGTCCATCTCGGTCAGGGTCGACAGGCGGTGCGCGATTGCAATCACCGTCTTGCCTTCCATCAGCGCAAACAGGTTTTCCTGGATCGCCGCTTCGACCTCGGAATCGAGCGCCGATGTCGCCTCGTCGAGCACCAGGATCGGCGCATCCTTCAAGAAGACGCGGGCGATCGCGACGCGCTGACGCTGGCCGCCGGAGAGCTTCACGCCACGCTCGCCGACCTGCGCGTCGAGCCCCTTGCGACCCTGCATGTCGACAAGCCCTTCGATGAACTCCCAGGCGTTGGCCCGCCTGGCCGCTTCGATCACCTGAGCATCGGTCGCCTCGGGGCGGCCATAGGCGATGTTGTCGCGGATCGAACGGTGCAGCAGGGACGTATCCTGCGTCACGACGCCGATCAGTTCACGCAGGCTCTCCTGCGACACGGCCGAGATGTCCTGTCCATCGATGGTGATGCGGCCAGCCTCCAGATCGTAGAAGCGCAGCAGCAGGTTCATCAACGTAGTCTTGCCGGCGCCGGAGCGGCCGACCAGACCGACTTTCTCGCCCGCCTTGATGTCAAGAGAGAGATTGTCGATGACGCCTTTGCCCTTGCCATAATGGAAGCGGATGCGCTCGTAGTGGATTGCACCCTTCTTCGCAGACAGCTGCGGCGCGCCCGGCTTGTCGACGATGTCGTGCGTCTTGGTCATCATCTCCATGCCGTCATAGACCGTGCCGATGTTCTCGAACAGCGCCGAGACCTCCCACATGATCCATTGCGACATGCCGTTGACGCGCATGGCAAGACCGATCGCGATGGCGATGGCGCCGACGGAGATCTGTCCGTTCAGCCAGAACCAGATGGACAGGCCCGACACCACGAAGAGCGCGACGCAGTTGTTCATATAGACAGCGACGTGAAACAACGTGACGCGGCGCATCTGCGCGTGAACGGTTCCGAGGAATTCCTCCATACCGCTACGTGCATAGGTCTCCTCGCGGCCGGCATGCGAGAACAGCTTGACCGTCGCGATATTCGTGTAGCTGTCGACCACCCGCCCGGTCATCATCGAGCGTGCATCCGCCTGTTGCGCCGCAATCTTGCGAAGCCGCGGTACGAAGTAGGAAACGATGCCGATATAGACGGCCAGCCAGACGAGGATCGGCACCATCAGCCGCACGTCGGCAGCCGCGATGACGATGATCATCGACAGGAAATAAGTGACGACATAGACGAAGACATCGAGGATCTTCATCGTCGTTTCACGAACCGCAAGCGACGTCTGCATCACTTTCGTCGCAACGCGTCCGGCGAACTCGTTGGCGAAGAAGGTCATGCTGTGACGCAGCAGGAACCGGTGCATCTGCCAGCGCGCGATCATCGGGTAATTGCCGAGAAGCACCTGATGCATGATGAGCGAATCCAGCCCCGCCGCCAGCGGCAGGCCGATGAGGATCAACGCTCCCATCCATGCCAGCCTCGGCCACTCCGTCTGAAGGAATGTCGCCTTGTCCGCCTTGGTCAGCCAGTCCACGATGTCACCGAGGAACTGGAAGAGCGCCACCTCACCGACGGCAATCAGCGCCGTCAGGACCGCCATGATGGCAAGCCACGGCGCTGCCGGCTTCGTATAGTGCCAGCAAAATGCAAAAAGGCCCTTCGGAGGAGCAATCGGCTCCTCGCTGGGGAAGGGATTGAGTCGCTGTTCGAACCAGCCAAACATGAAAATGCTCCGAAACTTGATCGCTCCGGCCTCCCGGCTCGCGCAAAACGGCGCTTGAGCTCATATGGGAACCGGACGTTCACGGGGCGAGGCCACGACAGCCGCGCAATGGATTAGAAATGGGAATTCAGGAAAGAAATGGCACTAGGCGTGCCAGATCGCCACTCGTGGGTTCACGCGTCGAGAGCGCATACGCGGCAATATTTCCATCTTGGCGCTCCCTTCTGGCGATTAAAAGATGTGCATCCTTAACGCGAATTAAGCTGAATTTCCAGCCCCGGCCGGCCGGAAATTGAACAATTATCGGCCAAAATGCGTCCTGTTGCGTCAAAATCACAGTTGCAATAGGTGTCTTTCGACGAAAAAGCGGAAAAGACGACATTCCACTATGGCAGACCTCAGACTAGCCCTTTATCAGCCTGACATTCCGGGTAATACCGGTACCATCCTGCGTCTTGCCGCCTGCCTCGGTTTTGCCATCGACATCATCGAGCCCGCAGGCTTTGACATATCGGATCGCAATCTCAAGCGGGCCGGCATGGACTACATCGCTGCTGCCGCCCTCACCCGCCATGTCAATTGGGATCGCTTCGACGATTGGCGAAGGAGCACCGGCCGACGCCTGGTGCTGGCATCCACCAAGTCGTCCGGCCGCTATACAGACTTCGCATTCCGTGCCGACGACATATTGCTTTTCGGCCGCGAGAGCGCCGGCGTTCCAGATCATGTGCACGCGGCAGCCGACGCCCGG
This sequence comes from Rhizobium sp. CF122, assembly GCF_000282035.1. Lineage (GTDB taxonomy): Bacteria > Pseudomonadota > Alphaproteobacteria > Rhizobiales > Rhizobiaceae > Rhizobium. The sequence continues at coordinate 114,432 of NZ_AKKA01000023.1, read as the reverse complement.
ATCCTTGTTCCGATGGTTGAAGGCCAACGCTCTATCAATGTTGCCGTCTCGGCCGCGATGATTATCGGAGAGGCCATGCGGCAGACCGTCTGGGGTTGATTTCCGGCCCCGGTGACGCAAATGCCGATATAGCCTCGGAATATGTCGCGAACGGCGTTGTGAATTTTCCTGAGCGGCGTATAGTTTTTAGCCGGACAATTAAAAAAATGTCCAGAAAGCCATGTTTTCAATTACTTGGCAAAGAGAGATTCGAACAGGAAGGCGCCTGTTCGCGTAAGAGACAAAAGAAACGGCAGAATGGAATCGACGATCGTCATGATCAACCTGTTCGGCGCGGTAGCCCTGCTACTGTTTGGCTTGGCACAGGTGAAGGACGGCGTTTCCCGAGCGTTTGGAGCCCGATTGCGCACTGGCCTTGCGACCGGCACCCGCAGTGGCTTGCGCTCTTTCCTGTCCGGCTTCGTCGCCACGATCGCGCTGCAGAGCTCCACCGCGACGGCTCTGATGGTCGCCTCCTTCGTCGAGCGCGAACTGGTGAAGCCGCGCATGGCGCAAATCGTCCTGCTCGGCGCCAATGTCGGAACCGCGGTGACCGCCTGGATCGTCGCCACCGGCATCGCGTGGCTGTCTCCTCTGGTGATCCTTGCCGGAATGATCCTCCATCGCAGCGGCTCGTCGTCACGCCAGGGCGGCGGCACGGCGTTAATCGGCATCGGCCTGATGCTGCTGTCGCTGCATCTGCTGAGCAGCGCCACCGAACCGATGCGGCAGTCGCCGGCCCTTGGCGCCTTCATCGCCCTGCTGGACAATGCCTGGCCGGTCGCACTGGCCTTTTCCGCCGGCATCGCCTTCATCTCGTCGTCGAGCCTAGCCGCCGTCGTCCTCATTCTCTCGCTCGCCTCAACGGGCATCCTGTCGGCCGGACTGGTCATCGTGCTGGTGCTCGGCGCCAATCTCGGCGGCGCCATTCCGCCTGTGATAGCTTCGCTCGCCGGGCCGGCAGCCGCCAGGCGTGTCACACTCGGCAATTTGATTGTGCGGGCAATCGGCTGCCTGATTGCATTGCCGCTCGCCGGCTACGGCGCCGAGTTGCTGGGAACGTTGCCGCTGACGCCGGCAAAACTGCCGGTCGATGCCCATCTCGGCTTCAACCTGATCCTTGCAGCCCTCGCCTGGCCCTTCTCGCGCCCCCTTTCGCGGCTGATGCTGAGATTGGTGCCGGACGACACGCAGCCGGACAGCGGACCGAGATACCTCGACGCGCAGGAACTTTCGACGCCTGTTGTCGCCCTCGCAAGCGCGACACGAGAGGTGCTCGGCGTCGGCGATCTGATCGAACGGATGCTGCTGCGCGCCTCAAGCGCTTTCGAGAGCAATGACCTGGCGAAACTCAAGGAAATCCCGTCGCTGGAAAAGCGGGTCGACAGCCTGCAGCAGGAGGTGAAGATCTATCTTTCCAAGCTTGGGCATGGTGGCCTGAGCGAAGAGGACGGTCGCCGTTCCATCGTTATCATCGACTACGCGATCAACCTCGAACATATGGGCGACATTATAGAGAAGGGTCTGATGCCGCAGGTGACCAAGAAGGTTTCGCTGGGACTGAAGTTCTCCCAGGAAGGCTACGAGGAACTGCAGAAGCTTTTCCACCTGACGATCGACAACCTGCGCGTTGCCCAGACGATCCTCGTCACCCGCGACTTCAATCTCGCCAAGCAGCTGATGGAGGTGAAGGTCGAGGTTCGCCGGATGGAGAAGCAGTCCTCGGAACGGCATCTGGAGCGCCTGCGCGATGGCCGCGCCGACAGCCTGCAGACAAGCTCATTGCATCTGGACATGCTGCGCGACCTGAAGCGCATCAACGCCCACATTGTTTCGGTCGCACACCCGATCCTTGACGAAAGCGGGCTGCTTATCGAAAGCAGGCTGAAAGGCGCCGCCGAGTAAAGCCGTTCAATCGGCAGACGGCAGCCGCCGCATCGTGAATTCGATCTGGTCGCCTTCCAGCTGGCGCCAGCTCTCGACTTCCGTCCAATAGGCTGCCTTAGGATATTCGTCGAACCATTCGCGCGCCTTGGCGCGGGCATCGAGGAGATTGAGGCAATAGGTTTGTCGGACGAAACGATCGTTCTTCCGGGGCGTGCCTTCTGCCCGGTGGGTGGCAATCCGTCGTTTGAGACCGTCGAACGACGGAGGTCCAGGAATTTTCGTCATGAGCCTACCTCTGTAGGAAAAAGGTAATATCGAAAATTGCTTTTTGCGAGTCGAATCTGAGGAAGCCTCAGTCATCGCCCTCTGCTGGCAGGACCCTGCCCTACCTGCTATCAGAGCAGCAAAGACGAAAGCGCGAGTCGACTGGCGACCCGCTCGGAGAGAGATAGAATGGAAAGACCCGAACTTCCGATCGGCCTGCCTGACGATATCGAAGAGAAGAAGTCGACTGCCCGGGCATGGTTCGAAAGTCTTCGCGACACGATCTGCGCCTCCTTCGAAGCGCTGGAAGACGAACTCTCGGGCCCGCTCTGCGATAGGGAGCCGGGCCGCTTCGTGGCGAAGGACTGGTCGCGCGAAAATGGTGCAGGTGGGGGTGGCCGCATGTCGATCATGCACGGCCGCGTCTTCGAGAAGGTTGGGGTGCACACCTCCACCGTGTACGGAGAGTTCGCGCCTGATCTGCGCGCCCAGATGCCCGGCGCCAAGGAGGATCCTCGCTTCTGGGCCTCGGGCATTTCGTTGATCGCCCATCCGGTCAATCCCAACGTGCCTGCCGTACACATGAACACGCGGATGGTGGTCACCTCGAGCCGCTGGTTCGGTGGCGGCGCCGACTTGACGCCGGTGCTCGATCGCCGTCGCACGCAGGAAGATGAGGACAGCCAGTTGTTCCACAAGGCCATGGAGATTGCCTGTCGAAGCCACTCCGGTGTCGCCGACTACGCTGCCTACAAGAAATGGTGCGACGAGTATTTCTTCCTCAAGCACAGGAACGAGGCTCGCGGCATCGGCGGCATCTTCTATGACTGGCTGCATTCCAGCGAGGAGGCCGGCGGCTGGGACGCCGATTTCGCCTTCACCCGCGATGTTGGACGGGCGTTTGCCATGGTTTATCCACGGATAGTTCGCGCCAACTTCAATAAACAGTGGACAGAGGCGGATCGTGACGAACAATTGATTCGCCGTGGACGCTACGTTGAGTTCAATCTTCTCTATGACAGAGGCACGATCTTCGGCCTCAAGACAGGAGGCAACGTCGAATCCATTCTCTCGTCCCTGCCTCCTCTTGTCCGTTGGCCTTGACCTGACAAATAAAGATGCCGGGAGGGGTTAAATTCGGAGGCCGGATCACTTAGTCTAGGCATGTACGCGTAACAATCGGAGGAGGATTGTCATGACGATACAAAGTAGCTCTGCGGCATCGGCGGGTGCCCAAGAGCGCCCCCCGCCCATGGATAGACCCGATTTCTTGAGCCGCGTTGCGGAAAGGCTCCGGGCAGAAAGCGGATCCGACCTCCCACTTTCCTGCTTCATCGAACAAGTGAAGCTTCAATTGGCCGGCGGCAAGACACCTGAGGAACTCGACCACCCGGCCAAGGCTCACGACAACAAAGCGGCCGTCGATTGCTTCAGATCCTGGGCCATGCCCGAATAACGAGAAAATGACCAACCGGCCGGTCCTTCGCGCCGGCCGGAACCTTCTTGCCGCTTCGAACATTCAGGCATTGCAGGACCGCGCAATGTCATTGAAATCCGAAAGAAGGAGGAAAAAATGAGACTCTTCGAATGTGGAACGCTTGTCCCCGGATGTGAATGGCACACCAGGGCGAACGACGACGCTGAAATCGTGCGCCGTGTCGTTGAGCACATGCGTAGCGTCCACGGCGAGACCGTGATCCGCGAAAGCATGATCGACAACATCAAGGCCCGCATCCGCAACGAGGCCACGGCGGCTTGAAGTTATTTTGTCAGGTCGTTCAGCCGGGCGAGCAGCGCCGCCCGGTCCGGAGAGAAATTTTCCTCGATCCAGAAATTCTCGAGTGCCGACAGCGTTTCGCCGACCTGCTTTCCGGCGGATACGCCAGCGCCCATGACGTCTGTGCCATTGATCGGGAACTGTGGTTTCTTCCAGTTTTCAGCCAGTTCGAGCAGCTTGCCAAGCCTTGCTGAGCGCGCCATCTCCTGCATGTCGCCTTCCGCCTTGCCCCGCGCCGTTGCAAGCGCAAGTTTCAAGCGCGTCTGTATCCCATCCCCACCGTGCCGATAGAGCAATCGTGCAAAGGCAGCCGAAGACAATTCATCATTGATAACGGGCGCCTTGGCCCATGCTTTGAACCAGGCGAATTCGGCATTGGCAAGCTTGAGGCGTGCGGCCATCTTCTCCAGCCGATCGGCATCGGGTGGAATGATGGCGGCGAGACGCAGAAGCGGATCCGGCTTCCAGCCGAGCGCCTTCTCCGTGCTGATCAACGCCGGGACGGCGTCAATGCCCCACTTCTCTGTCTCCGGTAGGATTTCACTGAGCACACCGACCTGCCGCATCCACAAGAGCGCCCGTCCAGGATCCTCCGCGCTGAGCAATTTGCGGAGTTCCGACCATAGCCTTTCGGCCGAAAGCGTCTTTAGCTTGGCGCGAGCCGATACACACGCCCGGAGCCCATCGGCATCCGGACGGCCGGAACCATAATAAGCGAAGAACCGGAAAAACCGCAGGATACGCAGATAATCCTCAGCGACGCGCGTCGCCGCATCACCGATGAAGCGGATGTTGCGCTTCTCGATATCGGCAAGACCACCGACCAGGTCGATCACATCGCCCTTGGAGTCGACATAAAGCGCGTTGATCGTCAGGTCGCGGCGTTCCGCATCGGTCTGCCAATCCGAGCTGAATGCCACCTTGGCCCGGCGTCCGTCGGTCTCGACATCGGCCCTCAGCGTCGTGACTTCGAAGGGCTTGCCGTCGATGACGAGGGTCACCGTGCCGTGCGCCACGCCGGTCGGAACGGCCTTGATGCCAGAGGCAGCCGCCCGCTCGATGACCTGTTCCGGCGTGAGCGTCGTGGCAAGATCGATATCGCTGACCGGGTGCCCCATGAGGCTGTTGCGGACCGCTCCGCCGACGACACGCCCCTCTCCTCCGTCGGCGTTGAGCAGCGTGAATACGCGCGTCAGCGCCGGATCCTTGAACCATGTTTCGTGGCCAAGGTTGGTCATGCATAAAGCCTTTCGTAAAGGGTGCGGACGATGCCCGCGGTAATGCCCCAGATCATCCGGCTTTCATAGGGCATCCGGTAGAAATGTCGTTCGAGACCGTCGAGTACACGCCTGTCGCGGCTGTGATTTGCCGGATTCATGAGAAAGGACAGCGGCACTTCGAAGACGTCGTCCACCTCGGTTGGATTGAGCTTCAATTCGAAGCCGCGCCGGACGACGGCAAGCACCGGCGTAATACGGAAGCCAGTCGATGCAAGATAGTTCGGAAGCCGCGCCACGGTCTCGACAAACGACCCGTCGATACCGATTTCCTCTTCGGTTTCCCGGATTGCCGCCCTCTCGGCCGAGCCGTCGATGGCGTCGATCTTGCCGCCGGGAAACGCGATCTGTCCGGAATGTTTTCGCAGCGTCGCGGTGCGCTGCGTGAAGATCACATGCGCATCGTCACCGTCGTCGACGACAGGCACCAGAACCGCAGCATCACGAAGTTTGAAGGTCTCCACCTGCGTAACGATATCGGGGTTCAGAATATGGTCGCCGTGATCACGCCAGGAGCGGTCTACCGGGCCGCCGCTCTGGTGAAGCGCGCGGTGACGGAATTCGGCCGCTGAATAGAGCGAACGGTGGTCGGTCAAAGCATTGGTCATCGGGAAAGTGCATCCAGTTCGGCCGCCGGCATGACAGGAAAGGTCACACCGCCGGAGCGGAGACAGAACATCGTCTCGCCATCGACCTGAAGGCGTTCGCCGAGCTCGACGAGTTCGTACATGATGGGCCGGGAGACCAGCGCTTCCAACCGCCCGCGAACGTGAAGATAGGGCTTCAACTCGCTGCTTTCGCCGTGAATTACAAAGCGAAGGGGATGTGCCGCCCCGGCCTCGACCACATCGCCGACATTGGTCCGGAACGTCAGCAATCGCTCGCCATCCCTTTCGCCGGCATTCATTTCAACGGCCAAGAACGGCGCGTCTACAACACGGACACCGACCCTCTCCACAGGCGTTACGAGATATGTCTTCCCATCCTCATCCTTGCGCAGGACCGTTGAAAACAGTCTGACGAGAGGCGCTCGGCCGATCGGTGTTCCCATATAGAACCATGTGCCATCAGCCCGGATTTCCATGTCGATATCGCCGCAGAAGGGCGGATTCCATTTGTCGACGGGCGGAAGGCCTCGGGGTTTGGCCCCTGCGTCGCCGGCGGCGCGCGAAATCAGCGCGGCAAGACCGGCCGCATCCGTTGTCGCCTTGATCTCTTCGGCTGCCATTCTTCTGTCCCGGTTTGTCTTTAACTCCAGAAGGTCACGAGATAGTCATTTGGAACGAACTTGTCAGCCCGCAACATCTCCATAACTCTATCTGGTATGAGGCTTGCGTGTAAGTCTGCCGATTCGCGACGAATGTTATCAGCCGCTGGAGATGCCTTATGGGTATGATGAAGACCGAAGCCCCCCTTGATGAAAAGGCGATCATCGCCGCGGCCGAGAAGGCACTAGCAGATATCGCCGTCGTCCGGGGCGAAGTCTCTAAGGTGATCTTCGGCCAGGAAAGCGTCGTGGAGAATACGCTTCTGGCGGTTCTCTCCGGTGGCCATGCCCTGCTCGTCGGCGTGCCTGGCCTCGCCAAGACCAAGCTCGTGTCGACGCTCGGCGAAGTGCTTGGGCTCGCCTCCAACCGCATTCAGTTCACCCCGGACCTGATGCCCTCGGACATACTGGGCTCGGAAGTGATGGACCAGGACGAGAGCGGCCGCCGCTCCTTCCGTTTCGTCAAGGGCCCGGTGTTCGCCCAGCTTCTGATGGCCGACGAAATCAACCGCGCATCGCCGCGCACGCAGTCGGCACTGCTGCAGTCCATGCAGGAATACCACATCACCGTCGCCGGCCATCGCTACGATCTGCCGGTTCCGTTCCACGTCCTGGCCACCCAGAACCCGCTGGAGCAGGAGGGCACCTACCCTCTTCCCGAGGCACAGCTCGATCGCTTCCTGCTGCAGGTCGACGTCCACTATCCGGAGCTTGCGGCCGAGCGACAGATCCTGCTCGAGACGACGGGCCTCAGCGAGACGAAGCCACAAGCAGTCTTGAACGCCGAGCGGCTGGTCGAAATCCAGACGCTCATCCGCCAGATGCCAGTGAGCGACAAGGTCGTCGATGCGATCCTGGCGCTTGTCCGCTCCGCCCGCCCCGGCCAGGGCAATGCATCCACCGACAAGAACGTCGCCTGGGGCCCCGGCCCTCGCGCCGGCCAGGCCATGATGCTCTGCGCCCGCGCCCGTGCACTCTACGAAGGCCGCCTCGCTCCGTCCATCGACGATGTCCACGCGTTGGCTGAACCTGTGCTGCAGCACCGCATGGCGCTGACATTTGCGGCGCGTGCAGAAGGCATGTCGGTTCGCGATGTCATTGACGGGCTGGTCAAGCAGGCCAAGGGATAAGGAAGCGTCTGCGTGACACCCATCGGACAGATCGTCAATCCGACCCCGGGCAATGATGCGCTCGCTCGCGCTAGGCAGCGGGCGAGCCTTGTCCCGGATTGTCTGGTCGAGGCCAAGCGGATCGCCAATACCGTCATCGCCGGCTGGCATGGCCGCCGCAAGCGCGGCATTGGCGAGAACTTCTGGCAATTCCGCCCCTACACCGAGGGCGAAAGCCTATCGCGCATCGATTGGCGTCGATCCGCCCGCGACGACCACACCTACATCCGCGACCGCGAGTGGGAGGCAGCCCATACGATCTGGCTCTGGGCCGACATGTCTGCTTCAATGATGTACAAATCGACCTTCGGAAACGCTTCCAAGGAAGGCCGGGCACTCGTCATCATGCTGGCGCTTGCCGAAATCCTTGCGCGATCCGGCGAGCGCATCGGATGCCCCGGCGTGATGGAACCGATCGCCGCGCGGAACGCTGCGGAACGGCTTGCAACCGCATTGATGCATGCGCCGCTGAGCGGGGGACTGCCCGACACAGCCATGATCCGCGGCTGGAGCGAACTCGTGCTGATCGGCGATTTTCTCGACGATGCGCGTGCGGTCATGGCGCGCATCGCTCCCTTGGCGCGGCGCGGTCTGCGCGGCCACGTGATCGAGATCGCCGACCCGGCCGAAGAGCTCTTCCCCTATGATGGCCGCACCGAATTCACCGATCCCGAGACGGGTTCGAAGCTGACATCCGGCCGGGCCGAGCATGTTCGCGAAGCCTACACCCGCACCTATCTTGAGCGCAGGGATGATCTCGGCCAGGCGCTGCGCCACATGGGCTGGACCTTTGTCAGCCACCGCACCGACCATCTCGCCTCTGAAGCGCTGGTCGCCGTTCACATGTACCTCTCGGGAATGCCCGCAAGGATGACGCAGGGAGAACGCACGTGAACGCTCTTCCCTTCGTTTTCGCCTACCCCGCGATCCTCGGCGCCCTCGTGGCCCTGCCGATCATCTGGTGGCTGCTGCGATTGACGCCGCCGCGCCCGAAGACGGAAGTCTTCCCGCCACTGAAGATTCTCGCAACGGTCCTGAAGCGGGAGGAAACCCCGGCCCAGAGCCCCTGGTGGCTGACGCTGCTGCGCATGCTGCTTGCCACCGCCGTCATCCTGGCTATCGCCGACCCAGTCTTCAATCCGCGCACGAATTCAATTGCTTCCGGCGGCCCGCTCGTGCTCTTTGTTGACAACGGCTGGGCAACGTCGCCGGATTGGGATCGCCGCGTGAAGACGGCCGACGCACTGATCGATGACGCGGAAGCCGCCGGTACCCCCGTTGCCATCGCCTTCACCGCCGATCCGACCAACGATGCGGTTCCGGGAACGGCGTCCGTTGCCCGCGACAAGCTAAGCGCCGCAGAACCGAAGCCGCTGGTGCCCGACCGGCAGCGCGCTTTCGAGGCTCTCCGCACCGCGTTGAACGGCGTCCATCCTGGCACTCTCGCCTTCCTGACCGATGGCGCCGCCGCAACCGACAGCGACGCAACCGTCCGCCAGCTCTTGGATCTCTCGCCTGCCCAACTGCGCTTGATCTCCGGCGACGCGGCCGAGACGATCGCGATCACGTCGGCCAGCAATGCCGCGGATGCGATGACGGTTACCGCCACACGCCTCGACAGCACCAGCGCCGCTTCGCGCCCTATCACCGCGCAGGACACTCAGGGACGCGCGATCGCGGCCGGCTCGATCGACTTCCAACCAGGGCAGAGCGTCGCGACCGGATCAATCGCCGCACCGTTTGAAATGCGCAACGATTTTGCGCGCGTCAGCATCGATAGCCACGCTACGGCTGGCGCCGTGCATCTGCTTGACGACGGCTTCAAGCGTCGCCGTGTCGTCCTGCTGTCCGGCGAAGTCGGCGATACGTTCCAGCCACTGCTTTCGCCGCTCTATTACATCCAGCGCGCCCTACAGCCTTATGCCGACTTGATCGAGCCGAACACGCCCGATCTCGCGACCTCGATCCCGGATCTCCTGTCGCAGAATCCGTCCGTCATCATCATGGCTGATATCGGCCGCCTTCCCCAACAAACCTACGAGCCGCTGCAGCGCTGGATCGGCAACGGTGGAACGTTGGTCCGTTTTGCAGGGCCACGCCTTGCTGCTGCGCCCGCCGACGACCCGCTGGTGCCGGTCACGTTGCGCCAGGGTGAGCGCGCCCTCGGTGGTGCGCTATCCTGGGCCGAACCACAGCCGCTTGCAGAGTTTCCCGCTTTCGGCCCGTTCGCCGGAATGCCGAAGCCGACGGATATTACTGTCAAACGTCAGGTTCTCGCAGAGCCAACGCCGGATCTTGCCGAGCGCACCTGGGCGAGCCTCGCCGATGGAACGCCGCTGGTGACGACGAAGCCGATCAATGCTGGCCGAATTGTGCTCTTCCATGTTAGTGCGGAGGCCACGTGGTCCGACCTTCCGATATCAGGCAATTTCGTCGAGATGCTGCGTCGCCTCGTGCAGTTGTCACGCTCTGGCGGCGTGACCGCGCAAACCGACGGCGCTTCGACCGCTGAAGCGCTACCGCCATTCCGATTATTGACCGCCAAGGGCGCATTGACGACCGAAACCGGTACGGCACGCCCGCTGATACCCAACGCCAAGGTCACGCCGGTTGCCAGCTTCGATAACCCGCCTGGCCTCTACGGATCCGAAGAAGGATTTACCGCGCTGAACGTACTGCCGAAAAATGCCGAACTGAAGCCGCTTGATGTTTCGGGTACCACCGTGGTGCGTGAAGGGTTGATCGGCGGCGAGACCTGGTCGGCAAAGCCTACGCTGTTCCTGATCGCCTTCCTGCTCCTGCTTGCCGACAGCCTAGTCGTGATGTTCATGAGCGGCGCATTCTCGCGGCTGCGCCCTGCGGCGCGCACGGCCGCGATTGTCGCCGTTGCGTTCAGCGCGGCTTTCTTGCTGCTGCAGCCAGGTCAATCGCATGCGGATGACGCCAAACCCGGTGATGACCAGATCTTCCAGCGGCTCGACAATACGCATCTCGCCTATGTCGTCACTGGTGAACAGGAAGTCGACCGGATTTCCGAGCGGGGTCTCGAGGGCCTGACGGAATTCCTGACCTTCCGCACCACGCTGGAGCCCTCGCCGCCCGTTGGCCTGGATCTCACGAAGGATGAACTCGCTTTCTACCCGATCATCTATTGGCCGATCTCGGCAACGGCGCCCATGCCTTCAACGGCAGCGATCAACAAGATCGATGCCTATATGCGCGCCGGTGGAACGGTGCTGTTCGACACCCGCGACCAGTTCAGCGCACTCGACAACAATGGCAGCTCGGTCAGCGCCAACGGCGAGCGGCTGCAGCAGATCCTCGCGAATCTCGACATTCCGCCGCTAGAACCGGTGCCATCCGACCACGTGCTGACGAAGTCCTTCTACCTCCTGTCGAGCTTCCCCGGTCGCTACACCGGCAGCCCGCTCTGGATTGAAGCCCGCCAGGAAAATCGTGCTGAGAACGCCAAGTCGGCGGCGACGGCCGACGGCGTTTCCCCAATCCTCATCACCGGCAACGACTTTGCCGGCGCCTGGGCGGTCGATGACAACGGCGTGCCCATGTTGCCGACGGTCCCGCCTGATGAAATGCAGCGCGAATATGCCTACCGCAGCGGCGTCAACATCATGATGTATATGCTCACCGGCAACTACAAGACCGATCAGGTCCACGTCCCCGCTCTCCTGGAACGGTTGGGGCAGTGACATGACGATTGATTTTTCGCCCTTCATCCCTTTGCCGCTCCTGGCGGGGCTGGCGCTCATTGTGCTCCTGACCGCAGCCTTCGCCATCTGGCGCCGCGTGCGGGGCGCCTGGATCCGCTCGATCGCAGCCCTTGCTTTGCTGGCCGCCCTTGCCAACCCACTCTTGCTGCAGGAAGATCGCGAACAGCTGTCGACCGTCGTGCCCGTCATCGTGGACCGCAGCCAGAGCCAGCAGACGCCTGAACGCATCAAGATGACCGACGATGCCCTGGCGCAGCTGAAGGATCGCCTCGCTCGCTTCCCCAATATCGAACCGCGCTACGTGGATGCGACGGAACCGGAAGGTTCCGACGCTCCCTCGACGCGACTGTTCACTGCGCTTTCCGCCGCTGTCGCGGACGTGCCGCCGGCCCGCATCGGCGGTGCGATCATGCTGACGGACGGCGAAGTCCACGACGTTCCCGGCGTCAATCAGGCACTCGGCTTCGACGCCCCGATCCACGGCCTGATCACGGGCAAAGCCAACGAATTCGACCGCCGCATCGAAGTCGTCAAGGCGCCGCGTTTCGGTATCGTCAACGAGGAGCAGCAGTTGATGCTGCGCGTCTTCGACGATGGGCCGAGCCCCGGCGGCACGGCCAACGTCACGGTGAAGCTCAACGGCAACGAGATCGCGACGCTCCAGGCCACGCCGGGCCGCGACACACCGTTTTCGTTCAAGGTCGAGCGCGGCGGCAGCAACGTTCTCGAATTTTCGGTCGCGAACCTTCCGGGCGAAGTCACGGACGCGAACAACCGCGCAGTCCACTTGATTGACGGCATCCGCGAGAACCTGCGTGTTCTGCTCGTCTCCGGCGAACCGCATGCTGGCGAACGCGCGTGGCGCAACCTCCTCAAGTCGGATGCGTCGGTAGATCTCGTCCATTTTACCATTCTGCGCCCGCCCGAAAAGCAGGACGGCACGCCGATCAATGAGCTGTCGCTGATCGCCTTCCCGACCCGCGAGCTATTCGTCGACAAGATCAAGGACTTCGACCTCATCATCTTCGACCGCTACCAGCATCGTGGCGTGCTGCCGATCCTCTACTACGACTACATCGCCCAGTATGTGGAAAATGGCGGCGCCCTGCTGATCGCGGCCGGCCCCGAACATGCCGGCCAGGATTCGATTGCGCTGACGCCTCTGTCGTCCGTGCTGCCGGCCGCTCCGACGGGCCAGATGATCGAGAAAGCTTTCTATCCCAGGCTTTCGGAAGAAGGTCGCAAGCACCCGGTTACCCGTGGCCTCGATGGTTCCGCCGACGAGCCGCCGCATTGGGGCCGCTGGTTCCGCAGCGTCGACGTCGAGCCGCCGCAGGGCCAGACGGTAATGGTTGGCGCCGACAACCATCCGCTGCTTGTTCTCAATCGCGCCGGACAGGGCCGCGTCGCCATGCTTCTGTCCGATCAAGGCTGGCTGTGGGCTCGTGGCTTCGAGGGCGGCGGTCCGCATGTGTCGCTCTACCGCCGCGTCGCCCATTGGCTGATGAAGGAGCCTGCCCTGGAGGAGGAGGCCCTGACAGCGCGCGCATCCGGCCGCACGCTGGAGATTACGCGCCAAACCATTGGCGCCGCCCCAGGCAACGCAACGGTACGCTATCCCTCGGGAAGGACCGAAACTCTTCCCCTGACACAAGCCGAGCCCGGCCTCTTCAAGGCCGAGAAGAAGATGGACGAGATCGGCCTTTTCGAAATCCGAAATGGCGACATGACGACACTCGCGCATGTCGGCGCGGTCGATGCTCCTGAATTCAAGGCAATGATATCGACGACCGAAGCGCTGAAGCCTGTTGCCGACAAGACCAAGGGCCTTGTTACCCGCGTGTCCGATACTAGCGGCGCGATCAGCATTCCGCCGATCCTGCCGGTTCGCGGCCAGATCCGCGTTGCAGACGACGATCGCATGCAAATCCACCTCACCAACGAAACGGTGCTGAAGGGCATCAACACCCTGCCGCTGTTTGCCGGTTTCGCCGGTGTCGGCATCCTGCTACTCGCCTTTGGCGCCATGTGGTGGCGTGAAGGACGTTAGCCGCATGGCCGGGTTTGAGGTGACTGGCTCGCCCTCTGCCGATGACCTTGCGACGATCGGCGACGCGCTCTCGGCCTTCAATCTCCATGACGTCGGCCCTTCCGAACGCCGGCCGCTCGCCGTTCTCATTCGCGATACCGATGGAAACGTCACCGGCGGCCTCTCGGGCTACACTGCCTGGGGCTGGCTCTTCACTCAGTTGCTGTATGTGCCCGATAAGGAACGCGGCAAGGGCATCGCCGGCAAGATTCTTGCCTTGGCCGAGAAAGAGGCTGCGGCCCGTGGTTGCCACGGCGCCTGGATCGATACCTTTAATCCCCAGGCACTTCGAGCCTATCAGCGGCAGGGTTACGAAATATTCGGCGAGGTGCCGGAATTCCCCAAAGGCCGCACACGCACATTCCTGCGCAAGCGCCTGTAGATAGATGCTTCGCCGTCCGAAGACGGCGAAGCGGAGGTCATTCACCCTTCAGACGGCGATCTTTCCACCGCCGATCTTGGTGATTGCGACGACAGCCGGACGAACCGGCATGTCGTCCTTGAAATCCGGCCAGCGGGTTGAGAGATCCTCATAGTAGGACGGACGGCCGTGACCAGACCAGTCGTCGCCGCCGTCGCCTGGATGCTGCACGGCCACGAATGCTGTCTGGTCGTCGGGCAGGAAGAGCGGACCACAGAGCTCGGCACCCACAGGAACACGGTAGAAGAGCTTGGACGTTGCGCGCGCCTCGCCCTCGGTGTCGACGGCCCAGAGGCCGTCGGTGCGGCCTGTCGCCTTGTTGTTGTTGCCGTCGGTCGCGACCCAGAGGCGGCCGGCGGCATCGATGGAACAGTTGTCCGGCATGCCGAACCAGCCATTCTTCGTCGTTTCGGTCGAGAAGGACGCCCCGACATCGGCGACAGCAGGATCGCCACACTTCAACAGCACTTCCCACTTGCCCGAGGCTGCCCCGAAGGAACGGCCATCCTCGCTGATCTCGATGATATGGCCAAAGGCGTTCTCGGCACGCGGATTGGCGGCGTCCACCTGGTCGGCCTTGCGTTTCGTGTTGTTGGTGAGCATCACATAGACCTTGCCGTTGACGGCATTGGGTTCGATGTCTTCCGGCCGGTCCATCTTCGTCGCGCCGAGCAGGTCCGCCGCGCGGCGGGTCTCGATCAGCACGTCGGCTTGGCTGGCAAAGCCGTTTTCAGCGGTCAGCGAGCCCTGGCCGTGGACGACAGGCAGCCACTGCAGTGTGCCGTCCTCGGCGAACTTGGCGACATAAAGCGTCCCCTCGTCGAGCAGGTTCATGTTGGCAGTGCGATCGTTGGCGTTATAGGTGCCCGCCGTCACGAACTTGTAGATATAGTCGAAGCGTTCGTCGTCGCCGAGGTAGAAGACGACGCGGCCATCCTTGTCGACGATCGAGGCTGCGCCTTCGTGCTTCGTGCGTCCAAGCGCACTGCGCTTCTTCGGGGTCGACGTCGGGTCGAGGACATCGACCTCTACGATCCAGCCGAAGCGATTAGGTTCATTCGGCTCCTTTGCCACATTGAAGCGGTCATAGAAGTTTGCCCACTCATAGGCGCCTTCCGGCACGCCGTAGCGCTTGTAGTTCGCTGTTTCCTTGTGATCGGCAGGCAGTTTGCCGGAGAAATAGCCATGGAAATTTTCCTCGGCCATAATGTAGGTGCCCCAGGGCGTTACGCCGCCAGCGCAGTTGTTGAACGTGCCGATGACCTGGGTGCCGGTGGCATCGGCAGACGTCTTGACGCGCTCATGGCCGGCCACAGGACCGGTCAGCTCCATCTCGGTCGTCGAAGTTACGCGGCGATTGTACTTGCCATCAGGCACGACCTGCCACTTGCCGTCCACTTTTTGGATCTCGACGATCGTGCCGCCGTGAGCCGCCATCTCGATATCCACCTGCTCCTTGGCAAGTGGCGCCTGCTTGATCTTACCTTCGGCGATCGTTACCAGGCCGGGGAACATCAGGTGCGGATTTGTGTATTCGTGATTGACGACGAGGATGCCGTGCTCCGACGAACCTTCGATCGGAATATAGCCGACATAGTCGTTGTTGTAGCCGAACTGCCGGCTCTGCGCCTCCGCCGACTGTTTCTTGGGGTCAAAGGCCGGCGAATCGGAAAACAGCGCATCGCCCCAGCGCAGGAGGATATCGGCGTTGTATCCTTCGGCGACATGGTGATTGGCGTCGACGCCGGCCTCGACTTCCGTGAAGGAGAAGGCGGAACCGCTTGCCGCGCGAGCCTCTTCTGCGCTCAACAGCGCAATTGGGCTGACGGTCGCGGCAATGGCGGAGACGGCGAGCGACCCTTGCAGGAAGCCGCGACGTGAGAAGCGCCGCCCAATGATTTCCCCCATCGTGGGATTGTCGCTGCGGTTATGGCCCTCGCCATCCGCATCCTCGAGCTGGCTGGTCGGAAAGATTTCCTTCTGCGAAATATGTTCGGTCACCGAACTACCCCCATAATATTGACGTCATCCGCCTTAGAGCGCTTCCAAAGTCTAGGGACGGCGCATGACAGTCCTGTGATCAACTGAATTTGAAGCGGGGATAGCGATGGATGGGTGCCCGCTAACGCAGGAATCAGCTGAGCGCTGCCTGCCGCGTTTCGGTATCGATCGCCCTCGCGGCAAAGGCCGCCACGACCAGCAGGCCCGCAAAAAGGCCGATGGCCAAACCCAATCCACCTGAGACGACGAATGCCATTAGGGACGGAGCAAGCAGCCCGCCGAGGCGCGCCATCGCACCTGCCGATCCCATACCAGTCGCCCGCGATGCAGTGGGGTAGAGCTCCGGAGTATAGGCGTACAGCGCCCCCCACGTCCCGAGCAGCGCGAAGCTCATGATCAGCAGTGACGCGCCGACCAGCATGTCATCAGGAGAAACCACGAAGAGCAGGCACCCAAGCGCGGAGAGCAGGCAGAAACCGATCAGCGTCGGCCTGCGCCCCCAAGCCTCGACGCCATAGGCAGCAAGCGCATAGCCTGGCACCTGCGCGAGTGCGACGAACACCAGGAAGCCGTATCCGCGGACGAAACCGAACCCGTCGCCGGCCAGCTTCGCCGGCATCCAGGTGAAGACGCCGTAGTAGGAAACGGAAACCAGGAACCAGATCGCCAGGATCAATGCGCTTCGGCGACGAAGCTCTTCGGAGAATATCCCTTCCGCCACCTGCGGCGTCGCGACGATCTCGTCGTCGGACGGCAGGGGCGCTTTTTGGTGCAGCGCCAGCATCTTGTTGACAATGGCCTTGGCCTCGCCTGCCCGTCCGGTCCGCAACAGGTAGAGTGGTGATTCAGGAACGAAGAAGCGCAGCGTCAGTCCCAACACTGCCGGCAGCGCCGTAACCGCGAAAATATAGCGCCAAGGATCTGCCACCCCGGTAAGGCTCGCGGCCCAAGCGGCCAGCGCGACGATCAACGTTCCGATCGCCCAGAAACCTTCCAGTGCCACCAGCCACCGACCACGGCTTCTAGCGGGCAGGAACTCGGCCATCATCGCATAGTCGACCGGCAACGTCCCGCCGACCGCCATGCCGGTCAGCAAGCGCAACACCAGCAGGCTGGTAAAGTCTTGAGCGAAAATTGAAAGCGTGCCGAAGAGTGCGTCACAGGCAACCGTCACGATCAGCACCTGCCGACGCCCCACCTTGTCCGCCAGGTGACCGAAGGCAACGGCACCGATCAGCATGCCGAGAAAGAAAAGCGTGCCGGTCTGCAAGGCTTGCGGAACCGTCAGTCCGAAGGTGGCGGCGATCGATGCCGCCGTGAAGCCGACGGCGAGCACCTGCATTGCATCCGCCGCCCAAACAAGCCCGAAGATGCCGATCAGACGGCGCTGGAAGGCACCCGTCCCGGCGCGATCCAGCGCCTCATCCATGGAAATGCCGTTCATGATCAAGCCCTTCAAGCCACTGAAAGATCACGCAAAGCGCGTCTCGGACATAAGGCTCAATACCGCATGCACCCTATTTCCGCCAGCCGATAGTTCCCTTCAGCCGCGCATGCGCGTCCCCCGCGAGCGGTACAACAAGAACGCGCGCCGGATCGACCGGCCCCGGAAACGTCAGCGCGTTATGAGCAACCTTCTCGAAACCGAGCGGGCAATAGTAGGGTGGATCGCCGATGAGAATGACCGCCTCCGAACCCGTGCGGCGCGCGGCGTCGATGGCAATCCGGACGAGTTCCCGGCCGATGCCGCGGCCCTTGTGAGACGGCCGCACCGCAAGTGGTCCAAGCAGGTGCCCATTCACCGAGCCGGCCTGGACGGGCGTCATTCGTACCGATGCGATTGTCTCGCCGTCATCGGCGCAAATGAAGGAAAGTGAAAGATCGTGCGGTCCCTGCTCGCGAATGCGGGCTGCCGCGCGCGTATGCCGGCCGGGGCCGAATGCTTCTTCGTTGATGTGTTCGATTGCAGCGTCGTGCGACGCGTCCTCAGTGAGGTAGACCAGATCGTGCTTATGCATGATGAGACGGAAACCGGATAGACAGAATTGATGGATCTCGAGCACGCCCTTCGGCGTTCGGGAGCATCAGCGTCGTCGCAGGTTTCTCGGTGCAAACATCAAATCGGGTTCCAAAATGTGAAATGGCCGATAGCAGGAAAAAATTCGGTCGTCCAATGGAATTTGGCGAGAGACCGCACGGGCGTGACGCAGTGTTCAATCTTTACCGCCTGTAAACAAGCAAAAGCTGCGATATGTTCTGACCCAACACAATCTGAAGGATGACAACATGGGCATGCTGGTTGACGGCGTCTGGCATGACGTCTGGTACGATACAAAAGAAACCAAGGGGCACTTCAAGCGCGCCGCTTCCCAGTTTCGCAACTGGATTACGGCCGATGGCGCAGCCGGGCCGTCCGGTACGGGTGGCTTCAAGGCCGAGGCTGACCGCTACCATCTCTATGTTTCGCTGGCGTGCCCCTGGGCGCATCGCACGCTGATCTTCCGCAAGCTCAAGAAGCTCGAGGATCTTATCGGCGTTTCGGTCGTCGATCCGCTCATGCTGTCAAACGGCTGGGAGTTCAAGGTCGGCGACGGTGCGACCGGCGATCATCTCTTCGGTGCCAAGACGCTGTCGGAGGTCTACGTGAAGGCCGATCCGCACTATTCCGGCCGCGTGACTGTCCCGGTCTTGTGGGACAGGAAGACCAATACGATCGTGAACAACGAGTCTTCCGAGATCATCAGGATGTTCAACAGCGCCTTTGATCATCTGACCGGCTCGGCCGTTGATTTCTACCCGCAGGATTTGCGGGCTGACATCGATGAGCTAAATACCGTCGTCTACGACACCGTCAACAACGGCGTCTACAAGGCCGGCTTCGCGACGACACAGGAGGCCTATGGCGAAAATGTCGTCAGGCTCTTCGAGACGCTTGATATGCTGGACGAGCGCCTCGGCAAGGGTCGTTATCTCTTCAGCGATCGGCTGACCGAGGCCGATTGGCGACTGTTCACGACCTTAGTCCGTTTCGATGCCGTCTATGTCGGTCACTTCAAGTGCAATATCCGCCGCATAGACGACTACCCCAATCTCTCGGCCTATCTGCGCGATCTCTACCAGACGCCGGGCGTCAAGGAGACGGTGAACTTCCGCCATATCAAGGACCACTATTACCGCAGCCACAAGACGATCAATCCGACGGGGATTGTGCCCGTCGGCCCGGCGCTCGATCTCGACCACCCGCATGGCCGTGCCCGATTGGCAGCGGCCTAGCCTGTGTTCTACCAGACGTGGGCGGGCTCCTGCTCGCCCGCGAGTTCAGCCAGGCGACGGCGCGTCGCTTCAGTTGTGCCCACTGGCAGATCATCGACCTCAAAGAAGCCGCACTCGACGATTTCCCGGTCCGGTGGCCGGGGTGCCGTCTGCTCCACCTGGGTCTTATAGAAGAGAACATGGTCGCGTCGGCTGGCCGCCGTGTTGAAATAGATGTGGAAGAGCTGAGGCCGGCCGAGAATACGCAGATTCCCTTCCTCGCGAAGTTCCTTGATCAGGGCCTCCTCGGCAGTCTCATTGCGCTCAAGCCCTCCGCCCGGCATATGCCAGCCGGGCACGTAGCTGTGCCGCACGAGGAAGATGCGCCCCGCCGAATCGAAGCAGGCGGCTCGCACACCCATCGTCATTCCGCGCGCGATCGCGAAATAGACATGCACGATGCGCATCAGGACTCGTGATTGCCAGGGGCGGATGGTTCCGGTCACGCTTTTTCCAATTCCATTAATCCGTTCAAGCAGATGTGTTTGAATTGCAGACTTACTGGGCTATGTCTGCTCGCATGTTCAAGCTCGCGCACATCTCCGATATCCATCTCGGCCCGCTCCCTCGCCTTTCCGTCCGCGAGCTCTTCTCCAAACGCATTACCGGCTTTGTGAACTGGCATCGCAACCGGCGCAAGCACCTTTTCGGCAGCACGCTGGATCTGCTGCTGGACGACATACGCGCGAAGCAGGCCGATCATCTGGCGGTCACCGGCGACCTGGTGAACCTCGCAAGCGGCTTGGAGATTCGCGCCGCCGCCGCCTGGCTGAAAGAACTCGGTGACCCCGAGGACAATTCCGTCGTGCCCGGAAACCATGATGCTTACGTTCCCGGCGCCTACGAAAAATCGGTGCGTGCATGGTACGACAACGTGCGCGGCGACCTCGCGCCGCCCGAATGGCAGCAAGATCGCCACGTCTTTCCCTATCTCCGCGTTCGCGGCAAGGTCGCCATCGTCGGTTGCTCGACAGCCGTCGCAACGCCCCCTTTCGCGGCCAGCGGCTTCTTTGGTGAGCGCCAGGCGCGAGACACCGTCAACATGCTGCGCGCGGCTGGCGAAGCCGGCTTGTTTCGGGTCGTGATGATCCACCATCCACCTATTCGTGGCGCAACGTCCTTCCACAAGCGGATGATCGGCATTCGCCGCTTCGGCGCCGTGATCTCCACCGGCGGCGCCGAACTGGTGCTCCACGGCCATACCCATTTGAACACGCTCCACTGGCTGCGCGGCCAGACTGGCCCCGTCCCGGTGGTCGGCATCGCCTCGGCATCGCAGGGACCAGGAGGACTAAAGCCCCGCGCCGCCTACAATCTGTTCTCGATCGACGGCTCTCCGCGTGCCTGGGAACTGACCGGGGAACGCTTCAGCATCAACTCCATGGGCGACGGCGTATGCAGTGAAAGTGTCGATATTTTCAAGGGTTAGCGCCACCTTCGAAATCATCGTCTCGCCAAGTTGATTCAGAAACTGAAGATGACGGTATCTTGAATTCGGAAAGCATCCGAGGCCTTGGCAATTGGCGATTGCCACGTAAACTTGTTGTCTCTGCAGCATCAATTCACGGAGTCATTGCATGCCCATGGCGTTCATCAGTCTTCGCGGTCTGGCTTTGGCCGGCTCGCTTGCCATCGCTGTCTCTTCATCCGCCCTTGCGATCGGTGATGAGAGCGACGAAACCAAGCCGCCGCCAAAGACCGAAACGACGACAAAATGCACTGCCGGCAAGGTCTGGGACGTAAAGCGCAAGGAATGCGTGGTTCCGAAGAAGAATTCGTTCAACGATGACGACCTCTACAAGGCAGCCCGTGAATTTGCCTATGCCGGTCAATATGACAACGCCCTGACCGTGCTTCAGCTTGCCAACAACCAGAACGATCCGCGCATCCTGAACTACCTCGGCTACGCCAACCGCAAGGCGGGCAGAATGGAACTGGGGATGTCGTATTATCGCAAGGCACTGCAGGCCGACGAGAATTATGTTCTGGCACGGTCATACATGGGCCAAGCTTTGGTGGAACAGGGTGATGTACAGGGAGCGCGCGTCCAGCTCGTCGAGATCCGGGATCGGGGCGGCGAGCAGACCTGGGCCTACCGCTCGCTACTGCAAACGTTAAACGGCTACCGCACGTATTGAGGTTGCAGCACCGGTGCCAGCGAAGAAAAGCTTTGAGAACCCGTGGGATACGCCGCCGGATGCTTGCGAAGCATCAGGTACTTGTTTCATAAAGGACACAGAAGCGATATAAATCGATCTCCTGCTGGGCGTTCTGCCTGAACGCCCATGCATTACTTGGAAAGACCATGCGTCAACCCGTGACGACCATCGATATCAGACGCGACCTAGTGGGCCTTCTGCCCCGGCTGCGGCGTTTCGCGATGACCCTTGCAGGTGATGCAGCAAGTGCGGACGAACTCGCGCAAGCGGCGTGTGAGCGTGCCATCGCCAAGAGCAACCAATGGAATGGCGAAGGCCGTCTGGAGAGCTGGGTCTACACCCTCGCCCGCCAGCAATGGAGTGACGACCATCGCCGACGCAAGCCGCATGCCGTTTCGAAAACCAATATCACCGATATCCGCGAGGCGAGCCGCGACCGTGCCCCCCTCGTCGATCCTGATGTCATCCACCGCGTGGTTTCCGAGATGCCCGAAGGCACCTCTAGCGCGTTTCTGCTGGTCATCGTCGAGGGGCATAGCTATCAACAGACGGCTGATATTATGGGTGTCACGATCAACATCGTCGTATCGCAGCTTGCCGCGGCGAGGCTGCATTTCGCCAGCATCGCGGACAATTATTCTCACAGGTACTGAATTGCTCGATTTCAAAAAACTGCCGCTCGATGCTCAGCTAACCGCCCTGCTGGATGGCGAGACGACGCCCGAACAGAAGCAGGAGCTGGAGCAGCGCCTGGCCAACGACGAGGGTGCCAAGCGGCTCTATGACAAGCTGCGACACGGCGCCGACTTCGGAAAGCACCGCCTCGACGATGTTCTCAAGGAACCGGTTCCCCTCGCCCTTGTTCGGTCGATCAAGAGCGCACAGCCACCGAAGGCTCCGGTTGCCTCGCGCGTTTCGCGGCCCTCGTTTAAGCTTGCGCCGACCGGGCCACAGGCTCTTGCGGCAGCAATCATCCTCTTCATCGCCGGCTGCGGCATCGGTTTTTTCGCCGCCGGCAGCACCAGCACGATGCAATCGGCACCCCCGGCAACGATCGAAGCCGCCGCCGATTCCAGCCAATGGCTGACAGACGTCATCGCCAACCAACGCCTGATCGCTCGCCAGCCGCGTCATATTTTCGAGGTGCCGTCGACGCAGGCGGAGGAAATTTCCACCTGGCTGACCTCAACGGTTGGCGTTGCATTCCGCGTGCCTGACCTGTCGGATCAGGGCTGGACCTTCCAGGGTGCACGCGTCTTCATCGGCGACGGCCGGCCGGTCGGCCAGCTGGTCTACACGAGCTCCGATGGCGATCTGGCTTCCATCTGCTTCCGCAAGGACAGCTTGCCCTCGGAGACCGACGATTTCAAAGAAACGATCAAGGACGAGATCGGGGTGGTTGCCTGGCACAATGCCGGCACGTCCTATGTGCTCATCGGCCCATCGTCGGAAGCGTCGCTCGGCCAGCTCGCCATGCAGGTTGCGGCATCGATCTGATGTTCGGGTAGGCCGCAACGATGCGGCCGCCCGAATGACGACGCCTAAAAATTCTCGGCACTGTCCAGGAAGGAGTGCAGCGGAATAGTCCGCTGCACCAGAGCGCGTCAGGCCTTTCCAGCCTTGACCTCGAGCACGCGGTTTGCGGCAGAGACGATCGCCTCCAGGGATGCACCGACGATGTTCGTGCTGATGCCGGCGCCAAAGAGCTTGCCGCCCGGATAGGAGGTCTCGACGTAGGAGATGGCCGCAGCGTTCGAGCCATGCTGCAGCGAGTGCTCCGAATAGTCCTCGACCGACATGTCGATGCCGAGATAGTGCGAGAGCGCGTTGACGAAGCCGTCGACCGGGCCATTGCCCTTGCCTTCGATGCGCTTCGTCTCGCCGTTGTCGGTGATCTCGGCGGCGACGATGCGCTGCCCCTTGTGCTCCGGATCGGCATAGGTGTGGTGATCGACGAACTTGATGCGGCCTACCGGCTGCGTCACGTAGCGCTCGATGAAACGGTCGTAGATGCGCTTCGACGGCAATTCCTTGCCCTCTTCGTCGGTGATCCGCTGGATGTCTTCGCGGAACTCGACCTGCAGGTTGCGCGGCAGGTTCAGCCCGTAATCCTGCTGCAGGATGTAGGCGATGCCGCCCTTGCCGGACTGCGAGTTGATGCGGATGATCGCCTCGTAGGTACGGCCGACATCCTGCGGATCGATCGGCAGGTAAGGCACTTCCCAAACCGGGTGGTTGGCAACCTTGATCGCCTTCATGCCCTTGTTGATCGCATCCTGGTGCGAGCCGGAGAAAGCCGTGTAGACCAGTTCGCCGACATAAGGGTGGCGCTCGCCGATCGGCATCTGGTTCGAATATTCGAACACTTCCTTCATGCGCACGATATTGGAGCAGTCGATCTCCGGATCGACTCCTTGAGTGAACATGTTCAGCGCCATGGTGACGACGTCGACGTTGCCGGTGCGCTCACCATTGCCGAACAGCGTGCCTTCGACGCGATCTGCACCCGCCAGCAAGGCCAACTCGGCAGCAGCGATACCGGTGCCGCGGTCGTTATGTGGATGCAGCGAAATGATCAGGTTTTCGCGATTGTCGAGATTGCGGCACATCCACTCGATCTGGTCGGCATAGACGTTCGGCGTCGCCATCTCGACCGTGGACGGCAGGTTGATGATCAGCTTATTGTCAGGCGTCGGCTTCATCACCTCTATGACGGCGTTGCAGATATCCAAAGCCACCTCAAGTTCGGTCCCGGTGAAGCTCTCCGGCGAATATTCGAAGCGGTAGCCACCGCCAGCCTTGGCAGCCATGTCGGAGATCATCTTCGCCGCATCGACTGCGATCTGCTTGATGCCCTGGACATCCTTGGCGAACACGACACGACGCTGCAATTCGCTAGTGGAGTTGTAGAAGTGAACGATCGGGCGGTTCGCCCCTTCCAGCGCCTCGAACGTACGGGTAATTAACTCCGGACGGCACTGCACCAGCACCTGCAGCGACACGTCATCAGGTACGTTGCTCTGCTCCACGCACCAGCGCGCGAAGTCGAAATCCGTCTGCGATGCCGATGGGAAACCGATCTCGATTTCCTTAAAACCCATGTCGAGCAGCAACTGGAACATCCGGGCCTTGCGGTCGTGGCCCATCGGGTCGACCAGCGCCTGGTTGCCGTCGCGCAGATCGACCGAGCACCAGATCGGCGCCTTGGTCAGCGTCTTGGACGGCCATGTACGGTCAGGGATGTTCACCTGCGGATAGGCGCGATACTTGATCGCCGCCTCGGGCATGCCTTTGGTTTGGGAGCGGGTGTTCGTGTCCATGTCTTCTCTTCCTCTTCCCGTCATCTGGCCAGCCGCGTCATAGCGTATCGGGTCTGGCTTGGCGATGACGAATCCGGTGCGAAAGCATCCGGTTGATCAGTTTTCGGGATTGGTCACGAGGAGCGATGGCCTGGGCGGGCTTTCGGCCGCCGGGCGCTCCTCAACGGACCCGGCAACCGCGCGTAAGGCCGAGGAGAAGAAGCGAGGTCAGGGCGCGCGTATTGTCGCGCAGGGCGATACGCCCGCGTGCAATCTGCTCAGAAATCATGATGCCCGTGTTCTTCATGGCCGCGCTTATAGCCGGGGTACAAAAAACTGGCAATCCCTCCGTCTATTTTTTCGCCGCTTGCACAAAACGTGACAGGGCCAGCATCGACCCTCCGGCGAGCAATCCCCAGAATGCGCCGGAGATTCCCGCAAAGGAAACGCCGGATGCCGTCACCAGAAACGTTATGGCCGCCGCCTCTCGCGATTCCGGTGCCTGGAACGCTGCCATGGCCGAGCCGGAGAAAGCGCCGACCAGTGCCAGTCCAGCCACCGCCTGGATCAGGATTGGCGGCGCCAGGGCCACGAAAGTCGTCACCGCGCCTGCCAGTAGTCCGAGAATGACATAGGAGATGCCTGAGACGAGGACGGCCCAATACCGTCGCGCGGGATCGGGATGCGCGTCCTGGCCGGCGCACATTGCAGCTGTGATGGCAGCCAGATTCACCGCATGCCCCCCGAACGGCGCTGATAGGATCGAAAAGAGGCCCGTCACCGAGAAGAGCGGGCCGGGTTTCGGCTCGTAGCCGTTCACCTTCAGGACGGCGATGCCGGGAATGTTCTGCGACGCCATGGTCACGATGAAAAGCGGCAGGGCGATGGAGACGAAAGCCGGCAGGTTGAAGACGGGCATGACGAACTCGACCGGCGGCCGCAGCACCTGTTGGATCGAGCCCAACGCCCCCTCGGGAATGTCAACGCCGAAGGCAACCACAAGCACGAAGGCCGCTAGAGCCGCCGGCACCGCCCAGAGTCGCTTGAAGGCGCCAACGGCGATCCACGCCAATACGATCGGCAAGCCGAGCGACGGATTGAAGCCGATCGCCCTGACCGGCGCAAAGCACAACCCGATCAGCACACCAGCGAGCATCGCATTGGCGAGTGGCGCGGGAATGGCCGCAACCGCCCGGCCGAGCGGCTTGAACAGGCCGGCGATCACGATCAGCACTGCGCAGATAAGAAACGCGCCGACCGCCGCATTGAACCCGCCCTCGACCACGCCGGTACTTGCAAGCAGCGCCCCGCCGGGCGTGGACCATGCAATGCTGATGGGCAGCCGCGTCACGGAGCTCAGCACGATCGCGCAGAGCCCCAGCGCGATTGATAGCGCCATGAGGCCCGATGCCGCCTGCGCATCCGTCGCGCCGACACTCTGCAGGCCGTGCAGCACGACCGCAAAGGAGCTGGCAAACCCCACGAACGTAGTGAGGAGGCCCATAAACAGGCTTTGAACGGAGAAGTCTTTGAGCATGGCGGGACTCGAACTGAATGCAACTGCCGCATGGAGCATTACACGCGGAAAGAACACAAGTCCGCGACGGCCAAGTTCCGTTCTCCTGCACCATCGAACCGACCTGCAAAGAAACGCCGCCAATGTTCGAAATACTGTTGACCTGTCCCCCGGGGCTGCCCCGATAAGCAGGGCGACAAACAACCAAAGAGGTGAGTCGTGAGTCATTCCGCACACTTTTTGAGCCCGTCCGAGGCGGCAGCGCGGCTAGGTATCTCCATCAAGGCCTTGCGGATCTATGAGCAACGCGGCCTCGTCGACCCCCTGCGCACATCTTCCGGCTGGCGCGCATACGGGCCCGATGAGATGGCACGCGCTGGCGAGATTGTCGCATTTCGCGCACTCGGCCTCAGCCTCACACAGATTGCGCAGGTCCTGAAGGGTGATCGCGGCGGCCTCGAACAAGCACTCGCCTCGCATCAGGCATCGCTCGAAAACGGTGTGCAACGGCTCACCGAAACGATCGGTCGCGTCGCGATGTTCCGCAGCTCCATCGCGGCGGGGCACGCCCCGTCCGCTGCCGACCTGACCTCGATCATGCCTAGGTCTCCGGTTCTTGCGGCTTTCGACCTGCCGTGGCCATGGGGCGGTGAACGTTTTGAACTGCGAGACGTCAAGGCTCTGAACTACATCATCGGTCCGCTTGGAAGCGGCAAGACGCGGCTCGCCCATGCCATTGCCAAGGCGTTGCCGAATTCCCGCTTCCTTGGCCTTGATCGCGCTGGCCTGACGAGCGCGGACATAGATCAGCGATTGGATACGGATCCGGCATCGAGGGCGCGCTTCCTGCAAGCCCTCGACTGGCTTGTCGATGAGGGCGCCACCGGCTCACCCGCCCTGTATGCACTTCTTGCCGAATTGGAGACGGAGCATCAGGGAGTGCTGATCATCGACATGATCGAGCAAGGATTGGATCAGGCCACGCAGGAGGCCCTGATGTCTTACCTACGCAACCGCTCCTCAACCGCACGCGCTCTTTTCATGCTGACGCGTTCGAAGGTGATCTTGGATCTCTGCATCGTGACACCGAATGAGGCAATCATCTTTTGCCCGGCCAACCATAGTCCACCGATGGCCGTGCATCCCTACCCTGGTGCACCCGGCTATGAGGTGGTCGCAACCTGCCTGGCGTCGCCGGATGTCCGTGCACGCACCGAAGCCGTGATCGCCTGGCGGCCCGCCGTTGCTTGAGAGTGTGCCTTGCTGCCTGACTCACGAAGCGCGCCGGACGACGAAGATCATCTCCTCGGAGGTCCGCAGGTCGAAAGGCTGACGGTCCCAATCGCCATAGACGGCTTCGGCGCGCAGCCCGGAAGCCTCGAGGTGCCGTTCGATATCGCTGCACGGCAAAAACAGCAGCTCGCTTTTTGAGACAAGCGTCTCTTCGGGGAATTGATAGCGAGTTTCGAAATGGATCCGCCCCTCCCCGTAAGAGACCACGTCGCGCGTCTTGCGAACGACAAGCCCGCCGTGAACGACCTCGAACGCACCGCCGTCCCAGCGGGCTTTCCAGTCTATTTCAGGATTGCGGGTCTCAAAGACGATGCAGCCGCCATCCGCCAGATGCTCGCGCATGGCAGCAAAGGTGGCGAGAATGGAGCTCTCGTCGAGCAATACCTGAAAGGCATGACCGGTCATGATGATCAAATCGAAGCGCTTTTCGGATCGAAAATCCTGGGAGTAACACTCGACCCATTCGATCCTGTCGCCATGCGGCTTGCGCTTCGCGATATCGAGCATCGGTGCCGAGGGATCGGCGCCGGTCACGTCATGACCGCGTGCTGCGTAGGCATCGCAGATCAGCCCGGTGCCGCAGCCAAGATCGAGGATTGACTTCGGCCCGCCGTCTGCCAGCGAGAGGTAGAAATCCCGGTCCTCGGACCAGCCGCAAGCAAGATCATAGAGGGCTGCCAGACGCGGATGCTCGTAATGCAGATCGGGCATGTTGGAACTCCGCGGCTCGGTACGAAAATGAAAAAGCGCCCTGGCCTGCCAGCCGGCAAGCAAGGGCGCTTTTCATAGCACGAAATCAGATCTCGGACTGCGACATGATAATGCGCGAAACGAGGCCGTAGGCCTTGGCTTCTTCCGCAGACAGCCAATAGTCGCGGTCGGTATCGGCAGCGATCTTCTCGTAGGATTGACCGGTTGCTTCAGCCATGATCTTGTTCAGACGCTCGTTCATCTTGATGATCTCGCGAGCCTGGATTTCAATGTCGGAAGCCATGCCGCGCGTGCCGCCGGACGGTTGGTGCAGCAGGAAGCGCGTGTTCGGCAGGCAAATGCGCCGCTCCTTCGGCGCTGCGACATAGATCAGCGCGCCGGCCGACGCGACCCAGCCCGTTCCGATCATCCAGACCTTCGGCTTGATGAACTTGATCATATCATGGATCGAATCGCCGGATTCGACATGGCCGCCGGGTGAGTTGACGTAGATGCGGATATCGTCGTCATTGGCCGCGGCAAGCGCCACGAGCTGCGTGCAGACCTTCTGCGCGAGTTCCTGCGTGATCGGCCCGTAGATGAAGATCGAACGCGACTTGAAAAGGTTCGCCTCCGTTTCCTTGCCGAGCGGCAGTTCCTTCGTCTTGTCGTCCTGTTCTTCTTCTTCGTACATTCGAACCTCTCTTGCGTCGAATTCGGGTTCCTCGCACATAGTGCGACTCCATGCGTAAAACAATGCGGGAAAAAGACAAGCCACGGAACGGATGAAGATATGGTTAGGCAGACGGCGCGGCTTACCGAAATGTAACTTGGCACGGCTTTGAAAAGTCGAAATCCGTTCCTACGTCATCCCTAGGCGCGAGATCGCCAGCAACAAAGGAGACCGGCCATGTCACCTGAAGAACGCCAATTGTTGACCGCCCTTTTCGAGCGTGTCCGCACCGCATCGGCAACGCCGCGTGACCATGACGCCGAAGCGCTGATCGACCAGGCAACGAGCGAGCAGCCCTATGCCACCTATTATCTTGCGCAGGCCGTTATCGTGCAGGAAAAGGGGCTGGAAGCGGCCGCCAATCATATCAAGCAGCTGGAGGAGCGCATTCGTGTGCTCGAGGCCGACCAGAGCGAATATCACAAGGCCGAACAAGGCGGCGGTTTCCTCAGTTCGATCTTCGGCACCAGCCAGACACCGCCCCAGCAGCCGGCGGCGCCGCCGCCCTCCTCCGGTCCATGGGGAAGCGCGCCGCGCCAGCAGATCCAGCAGGATCGCGGTTTCGACACCCCCCGCGCCATGCCGCAGCAGCCGACCGGGCCATGGAGCCCGCAGGCGGCGGCGCCTTCCGCAGGTGGCAGCTTCCTGCAAGGCGCGCTCGGCACGGCGGCAGGCGTCGCAGGCGGCATGCTGCTTGCCAATTCGCTAAGCGGTATCTTCGGGAGCCACATGTCGTCGCTTGGCTTGGGTTCACCGCTTGCCGGTAACAATCCCTTCGGCAACGCGCCGACAGAAGAGACGGTCATCAACAACTATTTCAGTAACGATGGTGACAAGCAGCAGGCAGCCGACAACACGAAAAGCGATAACGACGACAACGACACTGCCAGTGTTCAGCAAGCCGACTACGACACCAATGATGACGATTCCGCCGATGACGATCAATCCGACTTCGGCAATGACGACAGCTTCAATGTCTGACGCGGTCTGGCGGCCTTCCCGGAGACCGCCTGATCGTTGCCGCGTCCACGCGTGGACATCGTGAGGCATCGACGATCAACCTTGACGATAGAGACAGAGTTCTCAATAAGATTTGGACGCTATGGCCATCTACTAGGCAAGATCTGTTGAATATCCTTATCATCAGTCGCAAGTCCGAGAACGAGAGAAGGCATTATCAGTCTCGGCAGATGGCGAGACTCGGATTGGAATATCGTTTTCTCGACGCGTTCGAGGCAAGCGACCTATCTCTCGAGGCCTGCCAGGAAGCGGCCAACAACTGGCCAAGTCCGACGCTTCGCCAGGACATAGCCTGCTTCACCTCGCATCGAATGGCATGGAATGCCGTCGTAGAGCGAAATGAAAAGACAATCATCCTGGAGGACGATGCCGTCCTTTCGAGCGATATTGCCGAAGTGATAAGGACTATCCGCGACCGTGACGACGACTGGAACTGCGTCTACGATCTGGAATTCGTACCCCTGCCCCATATCATGGCGAAGTCACCGCTTTGGACCGATGATCACAGCGGCCACCGGGCGACGCGCGTCTTTCAAAACCGGCTCGGCTTGGCGGGTTATGTCATAGGGCCACGCGCAGCCGCGAAAATGCTTCAAGACACGAAGAACTATGCATTGGTCGATGCATACTTCTGGCATAGATCGTGGATTACGGCCTTTCAGATCGAACCGGCCCCCGTGGTCCAATTGCGCTTTCTCGAAGACAGCGCAAACAAGGCGCCTTTCCTTCGGGCATCCGAGGACGATACGTTCAGGCCAAAGAGCAAGCTGGGCAAGCATTTGATGCGCTTGCGTCTCGAACTCGTGAAGGCGCGCAATCTTCTGAGAGCCGGCCTTCGCAGCGAGAAGCGCCAGATTCAAATGGATGTCGCCAAGTTTGCACTCGACCGCGACAACGTTTGAATTCCAGGCCTCTCAACCAAATCGCCAGGGTTCAGCCGCGACCGCGATAGGTGGCGACGCCTTGATCGGGCAGCCAAACGCCCTCGGGCGGCTTGCCGGTCTGCCAGAAAACGTCGATCGGAATGCCGCCGCGCGGATACCAGTAGGCACCGATCCTGAGCCACTTCGGGTCGAGCAGTTCGACCAGCCGCTTGGCAATATAAATCGAGCAATCCTCATGGAAGGCGCCGTGATTGCGGAAGGCATGCAGGAACAGCTTCAGCGATTTCGATTCCACCAGCCATTCGTTGGGGATGTAATCGATCACGATGTGGGCGAAGTCTGGCTGACCCGTCATCGGGCAGAGCGACGTGAATTCTGGTGCCGTGAAGCGGACGACGTAGTCGGTGCCGGCATGGCTCGACGGCACGCGCTCTAGCACCGCTTCCTCCGGTGATTTCGGAGATTCCGTCTGGCTGCCCAGCATGGACAGGTTGGATACATCTGTTTTGGGCATTCAAGCCTCCTTGATGACTTTGACGCGAATGCCGTGGGCCTTCTCGCCCTCTGGCTCGACGTGTATGGCGATGCTGGAGCCCCGATGCGCTGCACGGATGGCATCTTCAAGGCGATCGCAGATATCGTGCGCCTGCCTTACAGACATGGCGGCCGGCACGACAAGATGAAAATCGACGAAAGTGACGGTGCCAGCACGGCGCGTCTTCAGGTCATGCACGCCGATCGAGCCCGCCGCATGGGTGGCAATCGCCTGCTTGATCGCCTCCTCCTCCTCGAGCGTGACCGCCTGATCCATCAGGCCGCCGATCGAATGCGAGATCACTTTCCAGCCCTGATAGAGAATGTTGACGGCAACCAGGATGGCGAGCACGGGATCGAAGATGGCGTAGCCGGTGGCCAGCGCCAGCAGCAGACCGACCAGGACGCCGACCGAGGTGACGACATCGGACATGATGTGCTGGCCATCCGCCGTCAGCGCCGCCGAGCGATACTTGCGCCCGCTCCTGATCAGGATCTGCGCCCAGACGGCATTGATCACGCCGGCGACAAAGTTGATCGCAAGACCAAGCGCTGGCGCATCCAACATCCGCGGATCGGAGAGATGCCCAATCGCTTCATTCACGATCAACAGCGCCGCCACGACGATCAGCACGCCTTCGGTCACGGCCGAAAGATATTCCGCCTTGTGATGTCCGAACGGATGATCGTGATCGGCCGGCTTCTGTGCATAGCGGATGACGAAGAAGGCGATGAAGGCGGCAACGACGTTCACTGTCGATTCCAGCCCGTCCGACAGCAATGCCACCGAGCCTGTCACCTGCCATGCGACCATCTTCAGGCCCATGACCCCGAGCGACATCGGGATACCCCAGAGCGCCAGCCGCCGAACCGTGAGATTGCCCTTTTCGTCCATTTTCATCCCCTGCGCAGACATCGATGCGGATGCGAATGAATTGCACAAACCAGACCATTCAAACGCAAAACCGCCCGCGCGAAAATCGCGCAGGCGGCCCATGAAGCTCATATGGTGACAATGCATATTTTGTCAAATCGCGCGGCGAGAAATACCGATGTAATTTCGCTCTGCAAATTTGACTTCGAAGATGAACCTCGGTGTGGCCAAGCGCCAGGACTGACCAGCGCTTGGCGCTATTTTCATCAGCCTGCCGGGCAGGCGGCTCCTGTATCGACCCAGGCCTTGATCAGTTCACCGAACTCCGCCTGGGTGCCAGGTGCTGGCTCGCGGCCCTCGCCCGGGTTCCAGCCCCAGCCGACGAGGTTGTCATGGGACATGTGCTCGACAATCTTGCTCAGATCCCTGCCGCCGTTGCGCGTCGGGTCCTTGAGCTGCTGACAGATTTCGCCGAGCGACTTGCCCACCCATGCCATTTCGATCGGCGCCAGATGCCACGCCGGATTGCCGGGAACGCTCTTCAACGTCGGCGACTGACCGACGATGGTTGCATTCTCCGCGCCGTGACAGGTGTTGCACATCATGCCAGGCACGCCCATGCCGCCGTCGCCGCGGGTGACTGGCGGCTGATGCGGATGCATGGCTATCGTCTGAAGCGGCTTGTCGCCCGCCGGATGGCAGTTCAGACATCGAGGATGCTCGATCACTTTGCCCGCCTCTTTGAAGAGCGCGACCGAGCGCGCTTTCTGATCGGCGATCGACGAGAAGGATGCCACGGGCTTGAGTGTCGACTTGTCGGACAAAGGCGCCGTCTGCGCCAGCGCCATGAACGAGGCGGGCAAGGCCGCAAGAAGGGAGAGGCCGCCTGCCGCGCAGGCGAGTGCCAGTCTGCTTTTCATGTCCGCCTCCCTCAGCTTGTCGTCACGGCAACGATTGGCAGGCTGCGAACCGGTGTGCCGGTCAGCCGCCGCCAGGCATTGGCGGTCGCCGGCCCGACCGGCGGCACGCCGGGCTCCCCGACACCGGTGGGCGGCTCGCCGGATTTGATGACAGCCACCTCGACATCCGGCATCTCGTTGATCCGGATCGACCGGTAATCATGGAAGTTCGACTGCATGATCGCGCCGCCCTCGCCGAGCGTCACGGCATCGAACAGAACCGCACCAAGACCGTAGCCGATGCCGCCCTCCATCTGCGCCTTGATGACGTTCGGATTGATCGCCACGCCGCAATCGACCGCGCACCAGACTTTGTGCACGCGCGGTGTTCCGTCGGCCCCGGCCGACACCTCCGCCACCTGGCCGACATAGGTGTTGAAGCTCTTGACCACGGCCACGCCGCGCTGTCTGCCTTCCGGTATCTTCCCGCCCCAATCAGCAAGCTCCGCCGCCTTCTTCAACACGCCCGCGTAACGCGAATCTTCCTTCAGCTGCTCGAGCCGCCCTTCCACCGGATCCTTGCCGGCCATCTGGAACAGCTCGTCAAGGAAGGTCTCGACCGCAAAGCCGGTATGCGTATGTCCGACAGATCGCCACCAGAGCGGCGGCACGGCAAGCTTCACATTATGCGAGATCACCCTGAGGTTCGGCACGTCGTAAGGCAGGTCCGAAGCCCCCTCGACCGATGTGCTGTCGAGATCCGCCTTGCCCAGGATCGACTGGCCGACGATCGCCTGGTCCCAGGCGACGATGCGGCCATCCGCATTCATGGCGCCGCGCATCTTGTGAAGATACATCGGCCGGTAATAGCCGCCGCGGATATCGTCCTCGCGCGTCCACATGTGCTTGACCGGGCGCGACTGGTCGGTCGCCGCAAAGGCGGCGGCCGCCTCCTGCATATAGGGCGAGCCGAACTGCGCCTTGCGTCCGAAGCTGCCACCGGTGATCTGTGTGTTCAGCCGGACCTTTGACGGATCGAGCCCGACGATCTTTGCCGCAGTATTCTTGTCCGCGCCAGGGAACTGGGCCCCATTGTAGACGTCGAGACTGCCATCCGCCGCCTTGATGAAAACGGCGTCAAGCGGCTCCATGGGCGCATGAGCAAGGAACGGGAAGATGATCTGCGCTTCGAGGGTCTTCAGCCCTTTGTCGCCGAAGGCCTTCTCGACATCGCCCTTCTCGGCGGCAGTGACGCCCTCCTCCGTCAGCGCCTTCGCATAGTCGGCTGCAAGCTTGTCACTGGAGCGCGTCTCCGCATTGGAAAGATCCCAATCGACCTTCAGGACCGAACGGCCCTTCAACGCAGCAAATGTGTTGTCGGCATAGACGGCGACACCCTGCGGCAATTGCTTGACGTCGACAACACCCTTCACCTTGCGCGTTTCGCGATCGTCGAACGATTTGACCGTTGCTCCGAAATGGTTCGGGTGGGCGACCACCGCGACCAGCAGATTGTCCGGCACGATGTCCAGCGTAAAGATTGCCTGGCCGTTGGTCTTGGAGACGGTGTCGAGCTTTGGCAGTTCCTGCCCAATCAGAGTGAACTTTGCAGGATCCTTCAGCTCGATGTCGGCCGGCGGCTTGATGGCGGCGGCCCTCGTTGCCAGGGCGCCGAAGCCGCTCTCCTTGCCGGAACCGGGATGCTTGACACGGCCTTTTTCGACGGTGATCTCGCTTGCCGGAACCTTCCACTCATCGGCCGCAGCCGCAACGAGCATGGCGCGTACCGTCGCTCCTGCCTTGCGGAATTGCTCGTAGGAATTGGCGATCGAGGTAGAGCCACCGGTACCCTGCAGACCGTAAGCAAGGTTGGCGTAGATCTTGTCATCGGCGGGCGAATGCACGGCACGCATCTGCCCCCAATCGGCATCGAGTTCCTCCGCGATCAGCGTCGCGAGACCGGTGAACGGCCCCTGCCCGAACTCGATATGCTTCGACAGGATCGTCACCGTGTCGTCGGTCCCGACCTTCACGAAAGTGTTGAGTGTCACGAGCGCGTCCGAACCGCCAGCCTGTTCGCCTTTCTCGGCGGCAAAGGCGGCAATCCTCGGCGCCAGCGCAAATCCGATGACGAGACCGGCGCTTCCGGCGAGGAAAGCACGGCGCGTGGTTGAAATCTCCTGGATGGTCATGTCTCAACCCTCCATCGAAGCGGCGGCGCTGTGGATTGCCGCCCGTATGCGATGGTAGGTGGCGCATCGACAGATATTTCCGGTCATCGCACCGTCGATATCTTCGTCGGTCGGCTTCGGGGTGTTCTGCAAGAGCGAGACGGCCGACATGATCTGGCCCGATTGACAGTATCCGCATTGCGGCACGTCGATCGCGATCCATGCCGCTTTCACAGCCTCCGCTTCCTTGCCCTCGACCCCTTCGATCGTGAAAATCTCGGAGCCTTCCGCCGTCGAGATCGGCGTGATGCAGGAGCGGCGCGTGAAGCCGTCCATATGCACCGTACAGGCACCGCACTGGGCAACCCCGCAGCCGTATTTCGTGCCTGTGAGCCTCTCGAAATCGCGGATAACCCAGAGTAGTGGCGTATCCGGATCGCCGTCGAAAGTCTTCGTCTGTCCATTGAGCGTGAACGTAACCATCGTCGAGCCTCGGGGGTTGGCTGGACCCATTGCGGCCCCAGCGAGCTGCGCAGCATTCTTCACGACGGCTAAGCTAGGGCGATCACGGACGCTTGGCCACGCCGCTACCGATAAAGGTTGCGTTACTGGAGTCCGATCTAGTTTATCTCCTTTAGGCAAGAGTAAGCCGCCGTATGCGGGGCATCGGCGGCTCCGATTGTTCAGCCCTTTAGGTCGCTTGTTCGTTGTCTTGCGCAGATGCGCGACGACGGAACGCGTGTCGCCGCGGCCAAGCGGCGATCCCAATTTGGGCTGGCCGTGGCTGGTAAAGCGTCAGTCTGCAGGGCTCGCAATGATCGAGGCGCCGATGCGCAGCGGCTTTAAGCTACCACACTGATGGCTTGCGGCCAGCGAAGGAGCGCAGCTTCGCCGCTTGGCGTCAACGCATAGATGCCCTTCTCCCGACGCTCGAACCAGCCGTAGACATTGCCGAGCAGGATCTTGCCAGCATCCGGCGCCAGCGCCTTCATGTCGCGTGGCCGCACGAGCCCCTGCTGGAGTGCCGCGGCGCAGATCAGGGCACGCTGGCGATAGGCCGTCATGATCGGTGCACGCGAGCCGCCGCCGACGACCGGATCGCCGCGCCGGCGCTGATGTTCCTTGACGAGCAGCGACCGGCGCTTCGGATTGGTGCGGGGCATCGGCGAGACGGAGCTGACGATAACGCTGACCTCGCCGGCATCGGAGACGCCGAGCATGCCGATCCCCAGCCGACGGCACAGATCGCGATAGCGCTTGTCGGCCTCGCGCCCTCGCCCTTTGGCGGAAACGCGGGCGGCGATCCACACTTCATCGCTCATTGCCGCTCGATCGACTGCCTGCAGCACAAGCTCGAGGTTGAAGCTGAGTTTCAGCTCACACACCACGACGACGGACGGCTCTCCCTCGCTCAGGCCGACGAGATCGCATCCGCCGATCTCGCCTTTAACGACATAGCCCGCCGCTTCCAGAAAGCCTTTGACCGGCAGATAGAGCGAGGTTTCCATCGAGACTGTTATCAGGAATTGAGGTCGGCAATCTCGCCGTGCCGGGCAAGCAGCCGCGGCGACGACATATCGCCGGTCTCCTCGTCGACCATCACGGCATAGGCCGCAACCCCGACGAAACGCGAGGCCATGGAGGTCGCAATCTTCTCCGCGCTGACAGCGTTCGATGCCTGGCGCATCTCGCCCGGCACCAGATTGCCCCGGTTCTTACGGTACGGGAGCACGATAAACTTCTCAGCATTGGCCACGACGTTATTCCTCATTCATCGTTCCGGAAATGTTCTGATTTGTTGCAGGATGTCAATCAGACTCTGCCGGCTCTTGTCGCTGGTGTCCGAACTGCACCCTGCCAAACCGATGCGAGACCAAGAGGGCGGCGACCGAGCTACCATTGCGGCGGCCACGCAAGATCGCAGTTCACGGCAGATTGCCGGAGGCGGCTTCGTCAGCAAATACGGCCTGATCATTGTGGAGCCACAGGGAAGCTCTGAGCACGAAGGCATGGCCCACAACAGTGGCCATGCCTTCGATTATCTCCAAAGAGGCCGAGACGACCTCGCCTGACGCCTCGTCTCAGGCCGCCTTGGTCTTTGCCTTGCGGGACAGATGCGCGACGACGTTCTCGATCATCCGCATGCCGGCATCGCCGCCAAGCGTCATGATCGATTCCGGGTGGAACTGCACGGCCGCAATCGGTTCCTTCTCGTGCTCGATGCCCATGATCGTGCCGTCTTCGCTTTCCGCCGTGATGATGAAATCACGCGGCAGCGTCGACGGATCGGCAAAGATCGAGTGATAGCGCCCGACCGTCACCTCCTTGCCGAGGCCCGAGAACACGATGCCCGGCTCCAGCACGCGGATGCGCGACGGTTTGCCATGCATCGGCAGCGCCAGATGCCGCAGTTCGCCGCCATAGGCTTCTGCCAGCGCCTGCAATCCGAGGCAGACGCCGAAGATCGGCAGGTTGCGCGCCCGCGCCTTCTTGATCGTCGCCTTGCAGTCGAAATCCTTCGGATTGCCTGGACCTGGCGACAAGACGACCAGATCCGGATCCAGCCTATCGAAGATTTCCTCCGGCACCGGCGTGCGCACGGTTGAGACCGTCGCCCCCGTCTGGCGGAAATAATTCGCCAACGTGTGCACAAAGCTGTCTTCGTGATCAACGAGCAGGATCTTGACGCCCTTGCCGACGGCAGCGACGTCGCGGCTGACCTTGCCGGAGTTGCCGGCCTTGGCATCGCGAATGGCGGAAAGCATGGCGGAGGCCTTCAGTTCGGTTTCGGCTTCTTCTTCGTGCGGATCGGAATCGTTGAGCAAGGTCGCCCCTGCCCTGACTTCGGCAATCCCGTCCTTGATGCGCACGGTGCGCAGCGTCAGGCCGGTGTTCATGTCGCCGTTGAAGCCGACCATGCCGATAGCGCCGCCGTACCAGGCGCGCGGGCTCTTCTCATGGCTTTCGATGAAGCGCATCGCCCACAGCTTCGGTGCGCCGGTGACCGTCACGGCCCAGGCGTGAGACAGAAAGCCGTCAAAGGCATCCATGTCGTCGCGCAGCCGGCCCTCGATGTGGTCGACGGTGTGGATCAGACGCGAATACATCTCGATCTGACGGCGGCCGATGACCTTCACCGAACCCGGCTCGCAGACACGGCTCTTGTCGTTGCGGTCGACGTCCGAGCACATGGTAAGCTCCGACTCGTCTTTCTTGGAGTTCAACAGCTTCAGGATCTGTTCGCTGTCGGCGATCGGATCGTCGCCGCGCTTGATCGTGCCTGATATCGGGCAGGTCTCGATGCGGCGGCCGGACACACGCACGAACATTTCAGGCGAGGCGCCGACCAGATATTCCTGGTTGCCGAGATTGATGAAGAAAGAGTAGGGCGACGGATTGATCGCCTTCAGCCGCTTGGAAATGTCGGAAGGCTTGCTGTCGCAGCGCTCCATGAACTTTTGGCCGGGCACCACTTCGAAGAGATCGCCCTTGCGGAAGCTTTCCTTGGCCTTGACGACGAGGTTGGCA
Organism: Rhizobium sp. CF122; assembly: GCF_000282035.1. Classification (GTDB taxonomy): domain Bacteria; phylum Pseudomonadota; class Alphaproteobacteria; order Rhizobiales; family Rhizobiaceae; genus Rhizobium. Next base: position 75,601 of record NZ_AKKA01000023.1, on the reverse strand, counting down.
TACTCGCCGGGGCGATGGTCACTCTTCGGCGGAATGGCGTCGGTGCGCTGGAACGGTTCAGCCGGAATGTCGCCGGCCTCGCCCTCGGTCGAAAGCCCGCCCTTTTCGAAGTCGTAGCGGTCGATCCAGGCCTTGGCCGAGTAGTTGTCGACGACGAGGATTTCGTCCGGCAGGTAGAGCACCATGTCGCGCTGGTCGCTCGGACGCGTCAGCTTCAGATTGATCGCATCGAACTGGAAAGCAAGGTCGTAGCCGAAGGCGCCATAGAAGCCGAGGTTGGCATCCGCCTGCGAATAGAAGAGATCGGTGATGGCGCGCAACACGGTGAAGACGGTCGGGATCTTCGAACGTTCTTCTTCGGTGAAGGCGCGCTCGGGCGTCTTCACGGTCAGGTCGAGGCGCCGCGCCGTCGAAGCACCGAGCACGAGATCTGAGATCGTCTTGAGGCGCTCCGTGATAAAGGAGAGGATCACCTCGCCGCGCTCATTGTAGGCCTCGATCCAGACCTCGCGGCCATGGCAAGAAATGCCGAGCGGCGGGTCGACGACGGCGGTGTCCCAGCGGGTATAGCGGCCCGGATATTCGTAGTTCGACGAGAAGACGGCGCCACGGCGCTCGTCGAGCTTGTCGACATAGGACGAGACTGCATCGGCATAGGGGATCGCCCGGCGCTGCCGGGTAACGGTTATGCCGCCCTTCGTCTCGTAGATTTCCGCTCCGTCATCCCGAAGGATCGTTACCATTGTTCCACTCCGTTGTCGGGCCCGGATGACAGGCAGCCTTAAAAAGCAAAAAAGCCGCCTGGCGTTTTCCGGGCGGCTCACTCGTCGTCTTTGGACACGATTGGTCGAGGCCGCCTCAGCGAGCCCACCACCAAACTGCAATGTTCAAGGACGTGTTCATGGGCGAAATTGTTAGCGTGAGATCGGACCAAGTGCAAGAGCCGAATCCGGCGAATGAAGAAGGGCGGCGCAATGGCCGCCCTACGCATCAGTATGCCGTCGGTTCAGAACCTGGCTTTCGCTGTAACCATGAAGGTACGACCGCGACCGGTGTCGATCGTCGTGGTCTGGATCGTGCTGGAAGCCGGCGTGTAGGCCTTGTCGAAGACGTTTGTCACGCTCGCCGTCAGCTCCAGGCCGTTTTCCCACTGGTAATTCGCAAAGAGATCGACGACGCCATAGCCGCTCATGAACCGCGGGCGTCCGGCATTCGTTGCGTTGATTTGCCCGATGTCGGCCTGTCCGGCAGCGAACAGGCGCGTACCGACGGTCAATCTCTGATCTTCAAGGAAGCGGCCGCCGAGAGTGGCGCTGAAGATGTTTTCAGGCAGGTAGCTCTGCACACCGAAGCCATTGATCTGCGCAGGCAGGTCCGTATTGGTATGGGTATAGGCAAGCTCCCCGAAGACGAAGCCCGCGTCATACGCGGCCTGGATTTCGATGCCGTCGACTTTCGACGTACCGGGATTGTTGATGAAGAAGGTCTGCCTGCCGCCCCCTGCAAACGCACCCGTGATATAGTTGTCGATACGGTCGTTGAAATAGTTGGCCTTGAGGCGGAAGCTGTCGCCCGCATCGAGTATGCCATCGAACTTGACGTTGGTGCCGATTTCCCAGCCCTTGGAGGTTTCCGGCTCGAGGAAGGGATTGGGGAAGAAGTTCTGGCCGGTAGCGCCTGGATGCGATCCGCCAGCAAAAGTTTCGTTGATGGTCGGCGCACGCTGCGTCTCGGCATAGGTCACGTAGGGCTGGAACCATTCAGTCGGATTGAGCGCAAAGGTGACGCTGGGGTTCAGGCGTCCATCGGACTTGTCGACGGTATATGCGCCGGCCGGCATACCGAGCGGGTTACCTGCGACAACCGACCCCGAACCGTCAATATCGAAATGATCATAGCGCAGGCCAAGCGTCAGGTCCGCCATGCCGTAGGTGAATGTCGTCGTGTCGAAGACACCAAGGATGCCGCTCTTGCCGTCGCCGTTGACGCCACCCGAGGGCTGCGTCCGGCTGTTGACCACATCGTAATCGTCGTGGAAGTACTCGACACCATAGTTGGTGACGACAGCAACGTCGCCGAGGTTAAACCTGGAAGTGTTGGAGACGTCGAAGCCAATCCCGGTATCGGTAATCCGGCGACCGGCGGCCGCACCGCCGCCCGTGGCGTTCGTGTCATATTTCATCTCAAGGCGGTTGTAGTAAAAGTTCGTCTTGAAATCGATCAGCTCGTTGTCGCCGGGCGTATAGGCGTAGCTCGCGGCAAACGTCTTGTTCTTCACGTTCTGGAAATAGGAATTGGCGAAGAAGTCGTTGTCGTAGGTGATGCCGCCGAGTTTGATCGTGTTTTCCGCGTTCGGCGTGATCTCAGCCTTCAGCATGCCGGAAAGCAGATCCTGCTCGGTGAAAGGCACGGTAACGCCGTCGCCGTTCTCGTAGTTGCCCGGATCGCTCTTGCTGATACCGCCGAGGACGGCAAAGACATCGTTGAACCGATAGGCGCCGATGGCCGACTCGGACCAACCAAGTTCGTTGGTTCCGACCGTCGCAGAGACGATGCCACCGTAGTTCTTGTCGCCCTGGATCAGATCATCGATCTCGTAGGTACGGAAATTGACTGTCCCGGCCAGCGCACCGCCCCCGATACCGGTGACTGCGCCGCGGGTCACGTCGATGCCTGCCAGGAAAGCCGGATCCACGTAGGTAAATCCTTGCGCCTCATGACCGGTGAAGCGGAAATTCTGGCGAACGCCGTCGATCGACATGTTGACGCGGCCGGAGCCCTCGAAGCCGCGAATGTTTACGGCTACGCCGGGGTTCTGGGGATTGTTGGCCGTCGACGTTCCCGGAACGCTGCGCAGCAGATCATCCGTACCCTGCCCCGCCTGGAGGTTGATCTGGTCCGCCGTGACCGTGCTTGAAGGACCCGGCTTGGTGTAGGGATCGTTGGCCGCCTGCCGGCTACCCTTCACGATGATTGGCGAGAGGAAGGTATCGCCCTCGCTCTTGGCCTGCTGCTCTTCGGCCGTCTGGGCAGTCGAAGGCGCGCTTTGCGCAAAAGCAATGGCGGAAGGCAAAACAAAAGCAAGTGCCGTGCAGGCGAGTAGAACCGAGCGCGAGTGCCGGACGATCATGAAATCAACCCCTTGAGAAAAATATCCACCGGGCTGGCTGGTCGTGACGCGGCTGCGTTTTCGATGGGCTGGCTAGGCTTTCTGGCGAAGTTTTTCGCCTTCTTTTTGCCGCATAAAAAACATGAGTTTAATTGTCAATATATCGAGAGACGGTTATCTTGATTTAATAAATCATATTTTCACCATAGAGATCAACGTTGCGAAATTGCAACGAAAACCGCATCCGCACGTTCTCCTCCCCGGTTCAACATACAACGGGTGGATGCGTGAAGAATATCATCGTAATTTTAGCGGCACTGAGCTGCATTGGGCTTTTGACCAGCGCACGCCTGCCGGACACGGGCCCTTTCCCGGCGGCCCGTCCAGGTGAATCCAATACGGCTGCGCCCGCCCCGCAACTTCCCCCGATACCTGAACCGAAACCCGAGAGAGGCAAAACCGAAGCGCCGCCGATCAAGCAGGGTCCTCCAAACTCTTCTGGCGTACCGGAAAAGCAGGGACCGAAACTTCCGTCGCAGCAGACGCTGGAAGAGCAGCATCTGACGATTGCCGCAGAGAGCGACGCCGAGCATTCGCAATGTGAGCGGGAGCTTCAGGTCCTCGGCGTTGTCTTCAAGGACATCCCGCGTATCGATGACGGCAACGGCTGCGGAATCGACAAACCGATCAAGGTTTCCGAGGCTTTGCCGGGAATCAAATTGCAGCCTGAGGCGGTGTTTCGCTGTCCTGTCGCCCTCGCCCTGGCCCGCTGGATGAAGGAAAGCGTCATCCCGGCGGCAAGCGCCGCCGCGATGGATCAGGGCCGCATCGTCGCCGTCAATCAGGCATCGTCCTATATCTGCCGCCTGCGCAACGGCGCGGAAACCGGCAAGGTTTCCGAGCACGCGCGCGGCAATGCGATCGACATTGCAAGCTTCAGTTTCGAAAAAGGCAAGGACATCGCCGTTCAGCCGCGCAGGGAGGATTCAACGCTGATCGGAGCCTTCCAGCGGACGATCAGCGCCGCCGGCTGCCTCTACTTCATGACGGTGCTGGACCCCGAAAGTGACGCAGCCCACGAAACGCACTTCCACCTCGACGTGTTGGAGCGGAACGGAGGATATCGCTACTGTCACTAGCGGCGGGTCATCCCGCACGCCATCCGACCTCGATCAGCACGCGCCCCGGCGCCATGCAATAAAAGAGATATCCACCGCGCATCTCGCGCGGCTCACCGACGATTTCGGCGTCGCTTTCCTTCAACGCGCTATATAGCCGGTCAACGTTGCTTCGCTCGGTCTGGATGAAGCCGAGGTGATAGGTGACGAGGTCCAGCGCCTGCTGATCGCCGCTACCGAACTTTTCGATCGGGTGGCTGACCACGATTTCAAGGCCGGCATCGTCGTCAAGGATCGCAAGGCCGCTCGCACCTCGCATCTCCCGCAGATACAGGCCGAAATGCCGGACGAGAAATGCGGCAGTGGCAGCGACATCGGGCACGTGAATATCAATATGGTTCATTCGCATTGTTCATTCGTTCGGGTTGCCCGGCGGAACGACGTATAACGCGCATTGAATCCGCCGAGAGCGGCGCGGGATGCGCCGTTTCTCGTCGCGGGTTCTCACATGCACTGGAATAGTGGTGCGGATCAGAGCTTCCTTGCGGAAGGGGCCGTGCTTACCATATCCGACCCTGCCTTTTTCGACGCCTTGGATTTAGCACTTGAGCGGCAGCGACAGCAAGCTCCTGCCTGGCAAATGCCAAAAAGCCAGAGGCCTAGACACCAACGCTGAATCAAGATCCGAGCCCTTTCAATCGGTTTCTCAACGCCCGATCAGAACAAGCCCTCGATATAGCCCTGATCATTGAGGTAAATCCGCTCCGCCGAGGGCGATCTTGGCAAACCAGGCATGGTCATGATCTCGCCGGTGATGGCCACCACGAAGCCAGCGCCTGCCGAGAGGCGGACTTCGCGGACCGGCACGATATGTCCTTCCGGCGCGCCGCGCAGGTTCGGATCGGTCGAAAAGGAGTATTGCGTCTTCGCCATGCAGACCGGCAGGTGCCCGTAGCCCTGCTCCTCCCAGGCAAGCAACTGGTCCCTCACCGCCTTGTCAGCGGTCACCTCGCCTGCGTGGTAAATCTTCGAGGCCACGATCTCGATCTTCTCGAACAGGGAGACATCGTCGGGATAGAGCGGCTCGAATCTCGACTGTCCCGATTCCGCAAGCTCGACCACCTTGTAGGCGAGTTCCTCGATGCCGGCAGACCCCTTGGCCCAGTGCCGGCAGAGGATCGCCTCCGCCCCGAGGCGCGAGACATACTCTTTCACGGCTGCGATTTCCGCATCCGTATCCGAGACAAAATGATTGATGGCGACGACGACGGGAACGCCGAACTTGCGAACGTTGGCGACATGGCGGCCGAGGTTGGAGCAGCCCTTCTTCAGCGCGGCGACATTCTCCGTTCCGAGATCGTTCTTCGTCACGCCGCCATTCATCTTGAGTGCGCGCACCGTCGCGACAATAACGGCGGCATCCGGTTTCAGTCCCGCCTTTCGGCATTTGATGTCGAAGAATTTTTCGGCCCCGAGATCGGCGCCGAAACCCGCTTCCGTCACGACATAGTCGCCGAGCTTCAGCGCCGTCTTCGTGGCGATCACCGAGTTGCAGCCATGCGCGATATTGGCGAACGGGCCGCCATGCACGAAGGCCGGATTGTTTTCCAGCGTCTGGACAAGGTTCGGCTGCAAGGCATCCTTCAGGAGAACGGCCATGGCCCCATCGGCCTTCAGGTCGCGGGCATAGACGGCCGTCTTGTCGCGCCGGTAGCCGACGATGATGTTGCCGAGGCGCTCCTCCAGATCCTTGAGGTCCGTGGCGAGGCAAAGAATGGCCATCACCTCGGAGGCCACCGTGATGTCGAAGCCGTTCTGCCTGGGAAAGCCGTTGGCGACCCCACCAAGCGAGGAGACCATCTCGCGCAGCGCCCTGTCGTTCATGTCCATCACGCGCCGCCACGTGACGCGCCTGAGATCGATATCCTGCTCGTTGCCCCAATAGATGTGATTGTCGATCATCGCCGCGAGCAGATTGTGGGCCGAGGTGATCGCATGGAAATCGCCGGTGAAATGCAGGTTGATGTCTTCCATCGGAATGACTTGCGCATAGCCGCCACCGGCAGCGCCGCCCTTGACCCCGAAGCATGGTCCGAGCGAAGCCTCACGGATGCAGACGATCGCCTTCTTGCCGATCCGGTTCAACCCATCGCCGAGGCCGACGGTCGTCGTCGTCTTGCCCTCGCCTGCGGGTGTCGGATTGATTGCCGTGACGAGGATCAACCTGCCATCAGGCTTCTCGGCCTGTGCCGCAATGAATTGCGCGCTGAGCTTGGCCTTGTCATGCCCGTATGGCGCCAGTTGCTCGGCCGGAATGCCGAGCTTTGCACCGATCTCGAAGATCGGTTTTTTCTCCGCCGCGCGCGCAATCTCGATGTCGGATTTGTAGGCTGCCATCCCGTTTCCCCACTGGCCTGTGCGCTCGATCGGCGCCACCTTTGTTTCAACGGGATAGCGAAATATGCCGCGACTGTGAATAGTGCGCTGGTTGCCCAGCGCTTATCCAAGCCGCTATCAGTCAGACATTGATTCTAGACGTGGCACGACAAGACATGAAATCACTCGAACTCATTGCCGAGCGCGTCCTGGCATCCGTCCTCTCTGCGGTCATGCTCGGCTTCCTCGAGCAGCTAGCGAAAAAGGCGAAGGCGACGGACAAGATCTGATCGTGACGTGATTCGCAGGCGCTGGCGCCCCCCCGACGAACCCTGCATATTTTCCTGGAGCGCTTGCGCGGAAAGCCACTTCCGTCTCCTTGGGTTGCGTTTTGAATAGGGGATGGCGCAACCATAGGACGATCCTGTGGTTAAAGTAATACATTTGAAATTAATCGCTGCAGACCCCGCCGTTTCGCACTAGCAAATATATCAGTTTGCATATTCTATGGCGCTGAAATGAAGGTAAGCAGGGACGCATTAATGTCTTACATGACTACCTCGGAAAGGCAGCTGTCTCTGGCCACAGAGATTTCAACTGTCAATACCAAGGCCGAATTCGCGCAAATTCTCGTCAGAGTAGCGCGCGCCTATGGCTTCCGGCATGTCACGTTGATGCTTGCTCCCGCTCCTGAAAGCGTTCTTCTCAAAGCCCTCCTCATTGAAACGTCGCTTCCGTCCACATACTACAGCCAATTCGACCGCGCCCGCATCATGCGTTTTCCCATGCTGTCGACCGGAATGGGCGACTCGGCCCTGCCGCGCTCGTGGAGCCTTTCCGACAACTCCTCTGCCGACATTTTCCCGCATGAGTTGAGTAAACTTCTGCATGACTTCGGCATACCGACGGGCGTTGCTGTCCCCGCATATACACGCGACGGTGAGCGAATCCTGTTCTGGCTGGCCGGTGATCGCCCGGTGCTCGGACAAACCGAGCTCAACGAACTCACGATGGTGACCCTCCATCTGCTCGACGCCTATAACCGCACGAAGCAATCGAAGGTTACGGAGCACACGCCCCTTTCTGCCCGCGAACGGGAGGTCGTCCGCTGGACGGCACAGGGAAAAACGTCGATCGAGATCGGCCAGATCCTTTCGTTGTCGGATCACACCGTGAATGCCTACATGACGAGCGCCATCAAGAAGCTCGACTGTGTAAATCGAACGCAACTTGTCGCCAAGGCGATCCGGATGAAGCTGATCAACTGAGCAAGACGCTCAGCGATCGAGCACGGAGCGAATCTCGACGAGATTCGACCGGACGCGGAGAATGTAGAAGCCCATCGTCGCCAGATGGCTCGGCATGATCCAACCGTCTTCCCGACCATTGGAAATGATTGCGGGCTGGATCTGCAAGGCGGCTTGGAACTGCCTCATCGTTGCGCCGAATATGGCGCCCAGATTGCGTTCCGCGACGACCTGGGAAAAGTCGGACTGCGCGGCGGCAAGGATCGCGTAGTAGGCATAGAGCTGCCCATAGGCGAACCAGAAGCGGTCGTCGGCGCGCGTATCGAACCAGCCGCGATGATGGTTCTGCGAGCGGTCCGCAAGCACATCCGAGGTGCTGCCGAGATCGTTGGCGATGCGGTCGATGAACTGGATCAGGTTATCCGCGCGTCCATCGAAGATCGCATTGCAAGCGGCCAAGTCGGCATTGAATTTGCGCAGGCTTTCGAGAGCGGAACGATAATAGCTTGGTGTCGGCGTCTTCGGCCCGAACGGATCGAGTCCGAAATACCAGCTGTACTCATCGAACTGCAGATTGCCGCGTGCCTTTTGCAGATCGTTGTTGATCCCCGACGTGCCCCGTACGCGGCCAAGCGTATCGACGAGTTCGACCGAGGTGCGACGAACCGCCTGGTTCACGCCACGCTGGAACGACGCCTTGTTGTCGAGGAACGGCGTGTGATCCCAGTCGATGCCGAAGAAGCCGAGACGATAGAGGAGCATGGAGGAGATCCACGCATTCTGATTGACGTTGAAGTCCGTCAGATCGGCCGCGACATCGACGATGGCCGAGCGCTGGCAGGTCTTCGTCGCCGCCGCGTCGTCTGTTGCCGGCAGTTCCTGCCCAGCCGGCACCTTGCGTTCGGAAAGCCTGTACTCATTCACGAAGGACGGGTTGAAGCCGGACCAGACCTGCGTCTGCCAGATGAAATAGCAATAAAGAACGGTAAGCAGCCCGATAAAACCAAGGATCGGCAACCGGACCATCCAGGTCCGCTGAACGTACCAGCCACGGGCGGCGATAAATGGCCAGAAAGCCCAGGCGAAGAAGATCCGCGCCCAGCGTGCGATGGTCCGGCCGATCAGCCTGAAAAAACCGGCGATCCGGTCGAGCATCCTCTTCTCCTTGCCGTGATGGGCAGACAGTGTCTGCGCACTGACATATGCGCTCGCTCCGGGAAGGACAATATCGTGCTGATATTATTGTTTCTTCAGGAGCTAGGGGCGCAGGAGGCGGAAGCGAAGGCGCTTGGAGATTTTCGTCGTATCGATGATCGGCCCTCCGGAGCCCTCCTCCGGCTCCCGCTGGAAGGTCTCGAACTTACTCGCGAAGACGGCGTCGGCGGTCCGCTTGCGATGCTCCAGTTCCTGCGGCACCAGCATATTGCGCTCAAACAGTTCAATCGGACCGGCAATGGCGGGAAAGAGTTCCGCCGAAATCTGGACCTTCGACCCGGGAATGTCCGTGTCCACCTGTGCCTGATAGATCAAAAGCCGCTCTTCGGTGTCGATCACCATCTTGCGCGTGAGGGCGTTGCACCGGCCCACCTGGCTATTCAGCGCATCGACGAAAACCTGGAAGAGATTGATGAAGCGTTCGCGGCGCTGGCTATCCTCGCGCATTCCGCGTTCTTCCTCGGCAACGCGGTCGGCTTCGCTCTTCAGGGCGCGCCGCTCCTGTTCCATACGTTCCCATTCGGCCTTGCTTCCATAAAGACCGATCCTGCCCTGCTTCGTCAGCGCCTTGGCATTCAATTCCCGAATGCGCAGGCGCGCGATATCGATCTTGTCGACAAGCCGACGGCGCTGCTCGACGATGCCGATCAACCCATGCTCCCCCAACTTGTGAAAGTCGATCACAATCGTGCGGTAGCTCACAATGACAGCAGCGGTTTCGTTCGACTTCACCAGCAGGTCGCGCAGCCGCTCCACAACCGGGGCGGCGCGCACCCGCGCGCTATGGCGACGCCACATCCGCTGACGCGAAAAGCGACCGATGAATTTCTCGCCTGTCGTCAGGCCGCGGAAACTGTCGAGATCCGCTGAAACCTTGACCGTCAGCGTGTCGAGGACGGATACGAGTTCCGCCAGCAGATTGGTCAGGCTCGCGCCGTTTGTGACAAACGCCTGGAAGCGCCCGTTCTCGACAAGGAAGCGCTCATCATCGACGGCGGCCCCTTGGCGCGCAAACTCGCTGACGAAATCGACGCAGACCCTGGCTTCAAGACGCAGCTGTTCCACGAGCGCTCGCGCGGCTTCCAGCTGCGTGTCGAAGGAGAAAGGCTTGCGCACCGGAACGCCTCCATGAATCGGTTACCGCGAACCTAGCGCATAAGCCGACAAACCGGAATCGATTTGAGGAACACTCACACCGCCTCGGCGAGCCATTGCCCGTTCATGGCATCATCCCAATGCCGCCGGCAAAGCGATACGTACTTTTCGTTGCCCCCGACATCGATCTGCGCGCCTTCGCGCAGCACCTTTCCTTCTGCGTCGAGGCGCACCACCATCGTCGCCTTGCGTCCGCAATGGCAGATGGTCCGCACTTCACGCATCTCGTCTGCGATCGCGAGAAGCTCCTCAGACGCAGGAAACAGCTTCCCCTGGAAGTCGGTCCTGAGACCATAGACCATGACCGGAATGTTCATCCGGTCGACGATCCGGGCAAGCTGCCAGACATGCTCGCGCGTCATGAAGTGAGCTTCGTCGACGAAGACGCAAGCGATTGGCTCCCCCTCCTTGCTGAGTTCGCCAATCAAGGCCTGCAAGTCTGCTTCCGGTTCGAAGGCCACGGCGCTCGCCTGCAGCCCGATCCTAGAGCCGATAATCCCTTTTCCGGCGCGCTCATCGAAGGCCGCGATCAGCAAAACGACACGCATGCCGCGCTCCTCGTAATTATAGGAGGCTTGCAGCAGCATCGTCGACTTGCCGGCGTTCATGGTCGAGTAGTTGAAATAGAGTTTTGCCATCGTTTTCTCCGTCTTTCGCTTCTTGGAAGCTCGAAACTGCGAAGAAAAGTCCCTCATTTTGATAATCACAGGAAAATCGCGGCCAAAAACCGCCAAAAGCCTTGAAAACCCGGCACTCCGCGAAAAATGCCCCACGTCGCAATCGGGTACTGCAATGCGGCGCAAACGCGCTCAGATCGCTTGTCAAACTCGGTTATTGGTGATTGGCTTGGGAACGCAAGACTGGGAGTCTAAAAATGAAAACGACAAGCGCATTCAAACTGACCACCGCCACCGCAGTTGCCGCTCTCTCTGTCGCAACAGCAGCATTTGCCGCAGACCCCGATAGCTGCTCCGCCGTCCGTCTTTCCGACGTTGGCTGGACTGATATCACCGCAACCACCGCCACGGCCGCAGTCATTCTGAAGAACCTCGGCTACGAGCCTGATATCAAGGTTCTTTCGGTTCCGGTCACCTATCAGTCGCTGAAGAACAAGGACATTGACGTGTTCCTCGGCAACTGGATGCCGGCTCAGGCGAAGGATGTCCAGCCCTACCTCGATGAGAAGACGGTCGTTTCCCTCGGCGTCAACCTCGAGGGCGCCAAATACACGCTCGCGACCAATGCCAAGGGCGCTGAACTCGGCATCAAGGATTTCAGCGATATCGGCAAGCACAAGGATGAACTCGACGGCAAGATCTTCGGGATCGAGCCCGGCAACGACGGCAACCGCCTCGTGATGACCCTGATCGAAAAGAACGAGATGGGAATGGGCGGCCTTGAGCTCGTCGAGTCCTCCGAACAAGGCATGCTGGCACAGGTCGCCCGCGCCGAGAAGGAAGGCAAGCCGGTCGTATTCCTGGGTTGGGCACCCCACCCCATGAACGAGAACTTCAAGATGACTTACCTGACGGGCGGTGACAGCACCTTCGGTCCAAATTTCGGCGGCGCGACGGTCTACACCAACACCCGCGCCGGCTACACCACCGAATGCCCCAACGTCGGCAAGTTCGTCTCGAACCTGAAGTTCAATCTGGAAATGGAAAACCAGATCATGGGCAAGATCCTCAACGATGGTGAGGATCCGCAGGTCGCCGCGACCGAGTGGCTGAAGGCAAATCCGAACGCAGTCGATCCGTGGCTCGCAGGCGTTACGACCAAGGACGGCAAGGACGCCCTTACCGCCGTGAAGTCGGGCCTCGGCCTTTGAAACTGATGAAGGGGGCGGCCCTCGCCGCCCCTTTTTGTTTCATCTCGATCTTTGCTCTTTCGGATAGGCGCGCTCCTTGAACTGGATCACCGACTACAAAATTCCTATTGGCCCTTTCGCCAAATCGACCGTCGACTGGCTGACGTCGAGCGGTGAGTGGTTTTTCAACCAGCTTGCTTTCGTTTTGTCGCACGTTATCAATGCGTTGCTTTTCATTCTGCAGGCTCCGCATCCTTTGATCGTACTGGCTGCGATCGTTGGGATCGCTTATTGGCTACGCCGCTCGATCGGCGTCGCGGTTTTCACCCTGCTCGGCTTGTTGCTGATCATGAACCAGGGCTATTGGAAGGAAACGACGGAAACGCTGGCGCTCGTCCTGGCATCGACATTTGTCAGCATGGCGGTCGGCATTCCACTCGGTATCGCCGGTGCGCGGCGCGCCTGGGTGTTTTCCATCATGCGGCCGGTTCTCGATCTGATGCAGACGATCCCGACCTTCGTCTATCTCATCCCCGCGCTCATCCTCTTCGGTCTCGGCATGGTTCCGGGTCTGATCGCGACCGTAATCTTCGCGATCCCCGCCCCGATCCGCCTGACGCGTCTCGGCATCATCTCGACGCCGCCGTCCCTCGTGGAAGCAGCGGAGTCTTTCGGCGCGACGCCGATGCAGGTGCTGCGTAAGGTCGAGCTCCCCTTCGCCATGCCTCAGATCATGGCCGGCCTCACGCAGACCATCATGCTTTCCCTCTCGATGGTGGTTATCGCGGCGCTTGTCGGCGCCGATGGTCTCGGAAAACCGGTGGTGCGCGCGCTCAATACGGTCAATGTCTCGATGGGCTTCCAGGCGGGTCTCTGTATCGTCATCCTCGCGATTATTCTCGACCGCATGTTCCGTGCGACAGGTGAAGGAGAAGGCGTATGACCGCGGTCCGCTTCGACAACGTCAGCATCGTCTTCGGCGACAAGCCGGAAAACGCCCTCGCCTTGGCCGATCAGGGCAAGAATCGCGACGAGATCGGCGCCGCGACCGGTCTCGTTCTCGGCGTGGCGGATGCCTCGCTCTCCGTACAGGAAGGCGAGATCCTCGTCCTCATGGGCCTTTCGGGCTCCGGCAAATCGACCTTGCTGCGTGCCGTGAACGGGCTGGCGCCTGTCGTACGTGGCGAGGTGTCTGTCGCAACGCAAAACGGCCTCTGTAATCCCTACAAGACCACTGCCAAGGGCTTGCGCGACCTGCGCATGCACACCGTCTCGATGGTCTTCCAGCAGTTCGCGCTGCTGCCGTGGCGCACGGTGGCGGAGAATGTCGGCTTCGGCCTCGAGCTCGCGGGTATGCCGGAAGCCGAGCGCAAGAAGCGCGTGGGCGAACAACTTGAGCTCGTCAACCTGACGAAATGGGCCGACCGCAAGGTCAACGAACTCTCTGGCGGCATGCAGCAGCGTGTCGGCCTAGCGCGTGCCTTTGCGACTGGTGCACCGATCCTGCTGATGGACGAGCCGTTCTCGGCGCTCGATCCGCTGATCCGCACGCGTCTGCAAGATGAGCTTCTCGAGTTCCAGCGGCGGCTGAAGAAGACGATCCTCTTCGTCAGCCACGACCTCGACGAGGCGTTCCGCATCGGCAACCGCATCGCCATCATGGAGGGTGGGCGCATCATCCAGTGCGGCACGCCGCAGGAAATCGTCAAGAACCCGGCCGACCAGTACGTCGCCGATTTCGTCCAGCACATGAACCCGATCAGCATGCTGACGGCGCAGGACGTGATGCAGCGCGGTCTCGGACATGCGGCCGCTGGCGCGAGCGTCAGCGGCACGGCGCGCGCCGAGACGCCGCTGATCGACATTCTCGATGCGCTGTCGCGCCAGCCGGGCAGTATCGGTGTCGTGGAAAACGGCGCGATCGTCGGGACTATCTCGGCGCAGGATATCGTCGAAGGCCTGACCCAGCACCGGCGCAAAGAACAGGCTTGATCCCGCCGTCCGCTTCCGTCACAAAGTGGACATGAAAGATCAAGCTTCCGTTCTCAGGGAAACGGACGGAGAAGCCCGCAAACTCGCTCGCACGCTTCTCCGCTCCGCCCGCTATGCCGCAATTGCCGTTCTCGATCCCGGGACCGGCTTTCCCTTTGCGAGTCGCGTCCTGCTCGGCACCGATATTGATGGTGTTCCCGTCATTCTCGTCTCGGGCCTGTCGACGCATACGCGCGCGCTCGACGCCGACCGCCGCGCCTCGCTTCTGACGGGCGAGCCCGGCAAGGGCGATCCGCTTGCCTATCCGCGCCTAACGACCCAATGCCTTGCCGAACCGGTCGAGCGCGACAGCGACATCCACGTCCGGATTCGCAGCCGCTTCCTCAACCGCCATGCCAAGGCAAAGCTCTACATCGATTTCCCGGACTTCCGTTTCTTCCGGCTTGTGCCGCAGTCCGCAAGCCTCAATGGCGGTTTCGGTCGCGCCTATCTGCTGGAGGGCGAAGATCTGACGATTCGATCCCCCGGCAGCGAAGCCGTGGCAGCGCAAGCCGACGCGATAGTGCAAGAATTGCTAGCCATGCGCCCGGATCTCGCGGCTGCGGCTGCGGCGGGCCGGGAGGCCGGCAACGGCGATTGGCGCATTTGTGGAGTGGATTGCGCCGGTTTCGATCTCATTTCGGGTGATTTGCTCCTGCGTTACGAGTTTGATGCCGTTGCGCAGGGTGTTGAGGACGTTTATTCACATATACCTAACATAAAATACGCAATACCTGAAATTTAGCTATATACAATCTTGACGCTGTATTGATAGTTTTCGCCGTCCGGCATTGAGCGGGAACGTGCGTTTTTGAAATTAGTTTCACATCGGGAACAGGATATGGATACAATCGATTTAACCGCCAATGCAAACGTTGCCGCTGCCCTGTTGTCGGCTATGGCAAACCCGAAGAGACTTCTCATTCTCTGCAACCTCGTGAGGGGTGAAATTCCGGTCGGTGCGTTGGCGCAGGAGGTCGGTTTGAGCCAGTCGGCTCTCTCGCAGCACCTGTCCAAGCTGCGCGCCCAGAAACTGGTAAAAACGCGCCGCGACGCCCAGACGATCTACTATTCGAGCAATTCCGAGCAGGTTCTCAAAATCCTCGAAGCCCTCACTGACATCTATGCTGTTCAAAGCCGCACCAAGTCTGCGGCGTAAGGATGCGCTGACATAACGTCAGCCTATAAGCCGCACTGCCGAGGGATGCATCCGGAATAGTGTGGCAACCTTATTTCAGCACGTCTGCATACTCTTAGACCGGCAGCAATGCCGGTCTATTTTTTGCATGTTGTTCGCCGCTGCGGTGCCCAGACGGCAACGTCCGCGGCTTGACGCCCGGAGAAGCGCTGATAATTTGACCGGGCAGTAAAAAACGGCATCAGCCAATACCGGGAACGGCCTCCGAAACGGCCATGGAGAACAGCATGTCCAACCGCCTCAATACCACGCCAAATGACCTGCGGGCCTTTTGGATGCCCTTCACTGCGAACCGTCAGTTCAAGAAGGAGCCGCGTCTCTTCGTCAGCGCCAAGGACATGTATTATCAGACCCATGACGGCCGCCAGGTGCTCGACGGCACCGCCGGCCTCTGGTGTGTGAATGCAGGGCACTGCCGGCCGAAGATCACCGAGGCGATCCGCGAACAGGCGGGCGAGCTCGACTATGCGCCGGCCTTCCAGCTCGGCCATCCCAAGGCCTTCGAACTGGCGAACCGCCTCGTCGATATCGCGCCCGAAGGCATGGATCACGTTCTCTACACCAATTCCGGGTCTGAATCGGTCGAGACCGCGCTGAAGGTCGCTCTCGCCTATCATCGCGTGAAGGGCAACGGCTCGCGCTTCCGTCTGATCGGCCGCGAGCGCGGCTATCACGGCGTCAACTTCGGCGGAATCTCCGTCGGCGGCATTGTCTCCAACCGCAAGATGTTCGGCACCCTGCTGACGGGCGTCGATCACATGCCGCACACCCATCAGCCCGGCAAGAACGCCTTTACCCGCGGCCAGCCCGAGCATGGCGGCGATCTGGCGACCGAGCTCGAACGCATCGTCACGCTACACGACGCCTCGACGATCGCGGCCGTCATCGTCGAGCCGATCGCCGGTTCAACCGGCGTGCTGATCCCGCCGAAGGGTTATCTGCAGAAGCTCCGCGAGCTCTGCACCAAGCATGGCATCCTGTTGATCTTCGACGAAGTCATCACCGGCTTCGGCCGCCTCGGCGCCCCGTTCGCCGCGCAATATTACGACGTCAAGCCCGATATGATCACCACCGCGAAGGGCCTGACCAACGGCGTCATCCCGATGGGCGCGGTCTTCGTGACTGCGGAGATCCATGACGCGTTCATGAGCGGCCCGGAACACATGATCGAGTTCTTCCACGGCTACACCTATTCGGGCAACCCGATCGCCTGCGCCGCCGCGCTCGGCACGCTCGACACGTACAAGGAAGAAGGCCTCCTGACCCGCGCTGCGGAACTCTCCGACTACTGGGCCGACGCGCTGCACTCCCTGAAGGATTGCCCGAACGTCATCGACATCAGGAACACCGGCCTTATCGGCGCCATCGAGCTCGATCCGATCGCTGGCGAGCCGACCAAGCGTGCCTTCACCGCCTTCCTGAGGGCCTACGAGAAAGGCCTGCTGATCCGCACCACCGGTGACATCATCGCGCTCTCGCCGCCGCTGATCATCGAGAAGCACCACATCGACGAACTCTTCGGAAAACTGCGCGAAATTCTGCAAAGCAACATCTGATATCGGCAACGGTAGAGTGCCCGCCTTTTAATCCTCTCCCCTGCCAGAGGGGGAGAGGCATCAAACGCGATGAGCACAAAATACGCGATGACCGACCACCGCTTTGCTCGTCATCCACCGAATGACAAATCTGTATAACGCCAAGACCTCAATCGCGTTACAGGTCTTGGCCACCGCATTTCTCCGCCAGAAAGGACACGTTCCTTTCGATTGGAGATCATTTCATGTTCACGAGACTGCTTGCGCTTTTCTTTCTGTGCTCGCCGCATTCTCTGCCTATCCAAGCTCTGCCGCGACGGGCGCCAAGCGACAATCGATCCACAGGCAGGTCAGCGACATTTCTCTTGCCTTTCTGGCCAAAGCACTTCCCGCAAAATAGATGGTGCGGCGGAACAGGCGGAATCGCGGATTTTCTCGTGAAAACCGTGATTCCGGCGTAGCTCATGACAGAATTCGTCAAAAGTGGCGATCGATTTGCTATCTTCTTGCCTAATCGCTGTGAAATTCCTAAGAAACTTGCTGTGCACCCTCCGAAGCCAAACATGGAAGGCGGGTGTCTCGGCCGGGCGGCTGCTCATCGTCTCTTGGCGCATCCCGCAAGGGCTGTTGTACGATCTGGGCTCGCCGCCGCGGTACTCAAATCGCGGGTTTTGAAACCCACCCAAGGAGAAAGAAAATGAGTCTGAAGACTTTGTCGGCGGCCCTTGTCGCCTCGCTCGCCTTTGCGCCGCTCGCCCATGCAGACATCACCATCGGCCTCATCGCGCCGCTGACCGGTCCGGTCGCCGCCTATGGCGATCAGGTGAAGAATGGCGCGCAGGCCGCTGTTGACGAGATCAACAAGAAGGGTGGCATCCTCGGCGAGAAAGTCATCCTCAAGTACGCCGACGACGCCGGCGAACCCAAGCAGGGCGTTTCCGCTGCCAACCAGATCGTCGGCGACGGCATCCGCTTCGTCGTCGGCCCGGTCACCTCAGGCGTCGCGATCCCGGCATCCGACGTTCTCGCCGAAAACGGCGTGCTGATGGTAACTCCGACCGCAACCGCCCCGGACCTGACCAAGCGCGGCCTCACCAACGTTCTGCGCACCTGCGGCCGTGACGACCAGCAGGCCGAAGTCGCTGCCAACTACGTCCTGAAAAACTTCAAGGACAAGCGCGTCGCGATCATCAACGACAAGGGCGCCTACGGCAAGGGTCTGGCCGATTCCTTCAAGGCAACGCTCAACGCCGGCGGCATCAAGGAGGTGCTCGACGACTCGCTGACCCCTGGCGACAAGGACTTCAGCGCGCTGACAACCCGCCTCAAGGCCGAGAAGGTCGACGTCGTCTATTTCGGCGGCTATCACCCGGAAGGCGGTCTGCTGGCCCGCCAGCTGCATGATCTCTCCGTCAATGCCGTCATCATCGGCGGCGATGGCCTCTCCAACAGCGAGTTCTGGAACATCGGCACCGATGCCGCCGGCGGCACGATCTTCACCAACGCGGTCGACGCGACCAAGAGCCCGGATTCCAAGGCGGCAGCCGATGCGCTGAAGGCCAAGGGCATCCCGGCCGAAGCCTTCACGCTCAACGCCTACGCCGCAGTCGAAGTCCTGAAGGCAGGCATCGAGAAGGCCGGCAGCGCCGAAGATTCCGAAGCAGTCGCCAAGGCGCTGAAGGGCGGCGAGCCGATCTCGACCACCATCGGCAAGCTGACCTACGGCGAAACCGGTGACCTGACGTCGCAGAGCTTCGCGCTCTACAAGTGGGAAGGTGGCAAGATCGTTCCGGCCGAATAAGCCTTTCGATCTCGCGGATGGATCGCCGGGCGTCCCTTTGGGGCGCCCGGTTTTCGTTTGTGGACCAGCCGGCAAGCCGATCTCGCTTTGTCCGACACATGGGTTATAACTGGACAAACGCCAGCACGAGGATGCCCATGACCGCCAAGCTCGAACGCCTCATCGACCAGGGAACGGGCCAACTGCCTGCCGATATCGTGCTGAAAGGCGGGCGCTTCTTCGATCTCGTTACTGGCGAACTTGTGGCATCGGATATCGCTATCGCCCAAGAGCGTATCGTCGGCACATGCGGCAACTACGATGGCGAAACCGAGATCGATATCTCAGGCAAGATCGTCGTGCCTGGCTTCATCGACACGCATCTCCACATCGAATCCTCGCTGGTGACACCGCACGAGTTCGACCGCTGCGTCCTGCCCTATGGCGTCACAACTGCCATCTGCGATCCGCATGAGATCGCCAATGTCCTTGGCACCGAAGGCATTCAGTATTTCCTGGATTCGTCCCTCGAGACGATCATGGACATCCGCGTCCAGCTTTCTTCCTGCGTGCCCGCCACGCACCTGGAAACGTCGGGCGCCGATCTGCCGATCGAGCGGTTGTTGCCCTTCCGCCGTCATCCGAAAGTCATTGGCCTTGCAGAGTTCATGAATTTCCCCGGCGTGATCCACAAGGATCCCGTCTGCATGGCCAAACTCGACGCCTTCCAGGGCGAGCATATCGATGGCCACGCGCCCCTGCTCTCGGGCAACGACCTGAACGGCTATCTCGCCGCCGGCATCCGCACCGAGCACGAATGCACGAGTGCTGCAGAAGCGCTGGAAAAGATCCGCAAGGGGATGCACATCCTCGTGCGCGAGGGTTCAGTGTCGAAAGATCTCGCGGCCCTGATGCCCATTATCACCGAACGCCTGTCGCCGCACCTTGCGCTCTGCACCGACGACCGCAATCCGCTCGACATCGCCGAGCACGGCCACCTTGACTACATGATCCGCACCGCGATCAAGAACGGCGTCGAGCCGCTGGCTATCTACCGCGCCGCATCGATTTCGGCTGCGCGGGCCTTCGGACTGAGAGATCGCGGCCTCGTCGCCCCCGGCTGGCGCGCGGACCTCGTGGTGATCGACAGCCTGGAAAACTGCCGCGCCGATATCGTTTTTGTGGCCGGACGCGAGGTAACCGCCGAACTCTTTGCCACCCGCAAACCGGTGGAGCCCGTCGGCCTCGACAGTGTGAAGGCCAGGCCCGTCAACGCCGCTCATTTCGGCGTGCCGGTCGCCGATGGAGAAACGCCCGTCATCGGCGTCACCCCCGGCAAGATCATCACCGAATATCGCCGCTACCGGCTTCCCGTGAAGGGCAACCAGACCGACGTCGACCTCGGCAACGACATCATCAAGGTCGCCGTTATCGAGCGGCACGGCAAGAACGGCAACCATGCCAACGGCTTCGTTCAGGGCTTCGGCCTGAAGAAGGGTGCGATCGCCTCGACCGTCGGCCATGACAGCCACAACATCTGCGTCGTCGGCGTCAGCGAGGACGACATGGCGCTCGCCGCCAATCGCCTCGGCGAAATCAACGGCGGCTTCGTGGTCGTCGAGGGTGGCAGGGTCACAGGCGAGATCGCCCTGCCCGTTGCAGGGCTGATGAGCCTTGAGCCCTACGAGACGGTGCGCGACACGCTCCACCACCTTCGCCAAGCCGCCTACGCGCTTGGCACGACATTGGAAGAACCCTTCCTGCAGGTCGCCTTCCTGCCGCTGCCGGTCATCCCGCACCTGAAGATCTCCGACCGCGGAATGGTGGATGTCGACAAGTTCGCGTTGATCGTGTGAGCGCCTAGCCCGCCACCCGCGCGCAGAACGCATCCAGCGCCGCCAGCTTGATCGGCCCGGTTCCGGTCACCGTCTCGAAGCCAGGTATCGCCAGCCGCTCTCCGATCACCATTCCCGCTGGCGGAACGAACTGTGCGGGCTTGCGCGTCAGGTTGAAGACGAAGAGCAGCTTTTCGCTTCCCTTCGAACGCGTGAAGGCCAGAAGATCTTGATTGGTTCCAATGAACTCCATGGTGCCGTCGAGCAGCGCCGGGTGGCCTTTGCGGAATTTGAGCGTCTGCCGGTAGTGATGCAGGACGGAATGCGGATCACTCTCCTGCGTATCGATCGAAAGTGCTGCCTGCTCGTAAGGCACCGGCAGCCAGGATTTCTCGGCCGTCGTAAAGCCGGCATGCGCCTTGGCCGCCTCCCAGGGCATCGGCGTGCGGCACCCGTCACGCCCCTTGAAGGCCGGCCAGAAGCGAATGCCGTAGGGGTCGCGCAGGTCCTCGAAGGCAAGCTGTGCCTCCGGAAGGCCAAGCTCTTCACCCTGATAGAGGCAGATCGAGCCCCGCAGTGCCGCCAGCACCGACATGGCGAGCTTGGCGATAACAGGTCGCTCCGCTTCCGTCTTGGCAAAGCGGCTGACATGGCGGTTGACGTCGTGGTTGGAGAAGGCCCAGCAGACCCATCCATCTGCGACAGACTTCTGGAAGGCGTCGACGCAACTGCGGATATGCGTGGCGGTGAAATCCGGCCCGAGCAGATCGAAGGTGTAGCACATGTGCAGCTTGTCGCCGCCGGTCGTATAGGCGGCCACGGTCTTCAACGAGCGGGCGCCGTCACCGACCTCGCCGACCGTCGTGCGTGCCTCGTAGCGATCGAGCAGAGCCCGGAACCGCTGGAGGAAGCCGATATTCTCCGGCTGCGTCTTGTCATGGAGGTGATTCTGCATGCCATAGGGGTTCGTATCCGGCGCATCGAGGCCGGCGTCACTCTCGTCAGGCGCGTGCGCAGGGTTGTCGCGAAGCAGCTTGTCGCAGAAGTAATAGTTGACGGTATCGAGGCGGAAGCCGTCGACGCCGCGGTCGAGCCAGAACTTCACCGTGGCAAGCACGGCATCCTGAACCTGCGGGCTGTGGAAGTTGAGATCCGGCTGCGAGGTCAGGAAGTTGTGCTGGTAGTACTGCCGGCGCACGCCGTCCCATTCCCAGCCGGGTCCGCCGAAGATCGAGAGCCAGTTGTTGGGCGCAGTGCCGTCCGGTTTCGGGTCGGCCCAGACATACCAGTCCGCCTTCGAATTGGTCCGGCTCGAGCGGCTCTCGATGAACCAGGGATGAACGTCCGACGTATGCGAGATCACCTGGTCGATGACGACCTTGATGCCGAGCCCGTGAGCCGCGGTCATCATCTCGTCGAAATCGGCAAGCGTGCCGAAAATCGGATCGACATCGCAATAGTCCGAAACATCGTAGCCCATATCGGCCATGGGCGATTTGAAGAACGGCGACAGCCAGATGGCATCGACACCGAGGCTGGCGATATAGGGCAATCGCCGAGTAATGCCCTTGAGATCGCCCAAGCCATCTCCGTTCGTATCCTGAAAGGAACGTGGATAGACCTGATAAATGACTGCACCCCGCCACCAGTCCGCCGTCTTGTCCGCAACCGCCACTGTTCATCTCCTGCATTCATGCAATGACGTTGCACACTAAAGCGGGTGGGACAAAAAACAACCTTCAGCCGGAAGCGTCGCCAATGGCCCCGCCAATCCAACCGATTATCAGACCCAAAGCCGCCAGTTCGTAGCTTGTCAGCGAAGTGCTCTGCGCGTATCAGCGAAAGGAGAAAATTCGGGGAGGCTTTCTGTGAGCGGGCGTTTTCTATCGATCGGTGAATGCATGGTGGAGCTTTCGCAGGCCGGCGCCGGCTTGCTGCGCAAGGGCTTCGCCGGCGATACGCTGAACACCGCCTGGTATGCTCGCGCCTGCCTGCCGGCCGATTGGTCGGTGGAGTATTTTACCGCGCTCGGTGACGAACCTATGTCCGATGAGATGATCGCCTTCTTCAAGGAAGCCGGCATCGGCACCGAGTTTATCAGGCGCATCAAGGGCAAGGCGCCCGGTCTCTACATGATCAGCCTGAAGGATGGCGAACGCTCCTTTAGTTACTGGCGCGACAACTCCGCGGCTCGCCAATTGGCAGCTGATGCGGAACTTTTGCGCGAGGTGATCGAGGCCTGCGACGTCATCTATTTCTCCGGCATCACGCTTGCGATCCTGTCGCGCAATGACGCCGACACGTTGCTGGCCGAGGTTCGCCGTGCCAAGGCGGCCGGCAAGATTGTTGCCTTCGACCCCAACATTCGCCCACGGCTCTGGTCGGGCTATGACGTGATGCATGCGACAATCAGCGAAGGCGCGCGCGCCTCTTCCCTGGTGCTGCCGAGTTTTGATGACGAGGCAACTCACTTCGGCGACGTCTCGATAGCGGCAACGATCCAGCGGTATCGCACACTTGGGGCGGCCGATGTCGTCGTCAAGAATGGCGCGGAAGGCGCTACGCTGAGTTTCGATGGCGTGGAGAACTTCGTCCCGGCTGAAAAGGTCGAGCAGGTCGTCGACACGACAAGCGCCGGTGACAGTTTCAATGGCGCATTTCTCGCACGCTATCTCGAGACCAGGAACGCGCCGGCCGCAGCCGCATTTGCCGCAAAGGTCGCTGCACGCGTCGTCAGCGAACACGGTGCCCTCGTCGCACGGGAAAAGCTCGGCCTGAAGAAGGCCTAGGCAGCACCGAGCCCCGCTAACGACCACTCATCTGTCGGCGTAACGCGACTGTAATATTTCCATCATCGACGGCCTCCAGAATAGGTAGCGCGGGAATCGAGTCTCCGGGCCTACCCGGAATTGAGCCGGCGCCCCCCGCGGCGCGGCGTGTATGGAATTGGGGCGTGCTGCAACATATGTCGGATGTTGGAAGCGACGAAAGCCTGGCTATGTCTCGGCAGGGCGTGGCGGAACGGCTGGTTATTGTCAGTGATGCCTGGCATCCTCAGGTCAACGGCGTCGTTCGCTCGATCGAGAATACCAATCGCGAACTCGCGAAGATGGGCATCGAGGTGGCGATGGTGACGCCGCAGGGCTTTCACAGCATCCCCTGCCCCACCTATCGTGAAATTCGCCTTTCGATCGCCAATTATCGCCGCGTCGCGCGCGAGATAGAAAAGCACATGCCGTCCTACGTTCACATCGCGACGGAAGGCCCTTTGGGTCTCACGGCGCGGCGCTGGTGCCTGAGGAACCGCATGCCGTTTTCGACCAGCTATCACACCCGCTTTCCGGAATATGTCTCGGCGCGCCTGCCTTTACCGAAAAGCTGGCTCTACGCTTTCGTCCGCTGGTTCCACAATTCGGGTGCGGGCTGCATGGTCGCAACGCCAAGTCTTGCGCGTGAGCTCTCCGAGAAGGGTATCTGCAACCTGATGCCATGGAGCCGCGGCATCGACGCCGGCCAGTTCCACCCGACACCGCTGGAAGATGCACCGTTCGGACTGCCCCGCCCGGTCTTCATGACGGTTGGCCGAGTAGCATTGGAGAAGAACCTCCCGGCCTTTCTGGATCTCGACCTGCCCGGATCGAAAGTCGTCGTGGGTGACGGACCGGCCCGCGCCGAACTCGAGAAGCGCTACCCGGATGTACTTTTCACCGGTCTGAAAGTCGGCGAGGAACTGGCAAAGACCTATGCCCAGGCGGACGTCTTCGTCTTCCCATCGCTGACGGATACGTTCGGCAATACGATTCTGGAGGCGCTCGCCTCCGGCGTTCCCGTCGCTGCCTACCCCGTGACTGGGCCGCTCGACATCATCGGCGAAGACAACGAGGTCGGCGCACTCGACAATGACCTGAGGACAGCCTGCTTGGCGGCTCTGTCTGCTTCGCGCGAAAAGGCCCGTGAACTTGCCCTGCAATATTCCTGGGAAGCGGCGACCACGCAGTTCATCAACAACATTCGCGCCGCCAACGGCGTCATCACGCCAAAATGGAAAAAGGCTTGGCAGTTTGCCGCCAAGTCGCTGCCAAGAGCGAAAAAGCCCGGCGAGGCCGCCGGGCCTATCTCGTCAGGAACCTGATCCCGTCATTTCCTGAGCGCGTCGCGCAGCGTCTGGTTGGCGACGGAAATCGCGCTGCGCACCGCCGGCGTCTCGGCAATGGCGTTCAGAAGCACGAAGTCGTGGATCGTGCCGTTGTAGCGGATCGAGGTCACCTTCACGCCGGCCTGGCTCAGTTTCCGGCCATAGGCCTCGCCTTCATCGCGCAGCACGTCGTTCTCATCGGTGATGATCAGTGCCGGCGGCAGACCGTTCAATTGATCGAGCGACGCCTGCAGCGGTGAAGCCGTCGGCTCCTTGCGCTTGGCTTCATCAGGCAGATAGGCGTTCCAGAACCACTTCATCGCTTCCTTCGTCAGCCACGGGCCATTGGCGAACTGATTGTAGGAGCCGGTCTCGAAGTTGGCGTCGGTCACCGGATAGAAGAGAACCTGCTGATCGATTGCCGGGCCGCCGCGCTCCTTGGCAAGCAAGGTGACTGCCGCCGTCATGTTGCCGCCCACACTATCGCCGGCCACGGCCAGGCGGCTCGCATCGACATTGAATTCCTTCTCATGCTCGGCAACATATTTCGTGGCGGCATAGGCCTGTTCGATCGCGATCGGATAACGCGCTTGCGGTGAGCGCTCGTAGTCGACGAAGACGACGGCGGCCTTGGCGCCATTGGCAATCTCGCGGACGAGCCGGTCATGCGTGTCGGCATCGCCGAGAACCCAACCGCCGCCGTGGAAATACATGACGACAGGAAGCTCGCCCTTCGCGCCTTCCGGACGAACGATGCGCAACTTGATGCTGCCGGTCGGACCGGCCTTGATCGTCAGGTTCTCTTCCTTGGCGGCGAGCTTCTTGACGTCGCCCTTCTGCGCCCCGGCAAGAACGCCGCGGGCGTCGGACGGAGACAGCGTATAGATCGGCTTGGCGCCGGCCAGCGCGTCGATGAACTTTTGGGTCGTCGGTTCCAGCACCGGATCGGCAGCGGCGCCGAAGGCGGTGGCTGCCAGGATGGTTGCTGCGCAGACTGCGGTCTTGATGGTCGACATCGTCTTGTCCTTTTGGTTGCGGTTCGTTGTGAACACGCATTATGCTTATCGCACGATTATTTATTGCGCGATATAAATCTGAGCATGGCAGCCATGCAAAAAGCATGCTTGCTACTATTTATCGCGCGATATATTATTGTGCGATTTTGGAGATCACGATATGAGCGACGATCTGAATCTCGACGATTTCATCTGTTTCGCCCTCTACACCGCGAACCACGCGATGAACCGCGTCTACAAGCCGATGCTGGACGCACTGAACCTGACCTATCCGCAATACCTGGTCATGGTCACGCTCTGGAAGGAAGATAGCCAGACGGTGGGTGCCATCGGCGCGAAGCTGCTCCTCGAATCGAGCACCCTCACCCCCCTCCTCAAGCGTCTGGAAGCGACCGGCTACGTCAAGCGTGAACGCGGCATGGACGACGAACGTGTCGTCATTATCCGGCTGACCGAGGAAGGCCGGGAACTTAGAAAGCGCGCAGCTTCCATCCCCGGCTGCATCGTCAGCGCGTCGGGCCAGGAATTCGCTGAACTGAAGCGGCTAAGGGCGGAGGTTGTTGCGCTACGCGATGCGTTGGAGCGCAGCGCAACCTGAACTCGCTCTATCAGGTCCGTTTCTTCTTTGATTCGTACGGATTGTCAGGCGAGCGGTAGTGAATGCGGATCGGCACGCTCGGCATGTCGAAATCAGCGCGCAGGCCATTGATCAGATAACGCGTATAGGATTCCGGAAGCGCGTCCGAACGCGTACAGGAGATCATGAAGGCCGGCGGGCGCGCCTTCACCTGCGTCATATACTTGAGCTTGATGCGGCGGCCGGAAACGGCCGGCGGCGGGTGCTGGACCTGCTGCTGTTCCAGCCAGCGATTGAGACGTGCCGTCGAAATGCGCTTGTTCCAGACCTTGTCCGTGTCAATGATCGACTGCATCAGCTTGTCGAGACCGCGGCCCGTCTGGCCGGAAATCGGCACGGCGCGGATGCCGCGCGCTTGCGGCAGCAGCCGGTCGGTCTTTTCACGCAGGTCAGCCAGGACGGCCTGTGGATCCTCGATCATGTCCCACTTGTTGAAGGCGAGAACGGCAGCGCGGCCCTCGCGCAGCACGAGATCGACAATGTGCAGGTCCTGCTTCTCGAACGGGATCGTCGCATCAAAGACGATGACGACGAGTTCGGCAAATCGGATGGCGCGCAGCGTATCGGCAACGGAGAGCTTTTCCAGCTTCTCGATCACCTTCGCCTTGCGGCGCATGCCTGCCGTGTCGAACATCTTGATGGTGCGACCGCGCCAGTCCCACTCGACGGAGATGGAATCGCGCGTGATGCCGGCTTCCGGTCCGGTCAGCAGCCGGTCTTCACCGAGGAAGCGGTTGATCAGCGTCGACTTGCCGGCATTCGGGCGGCCGACGATCGCCACACGCAGCGGCTTGCTGTCGTCGTAAGCCGGCTCTTCCTCTTCTTCGCCGTCGGCACCGGTCGACTGCGGGATATCGACGTCAGTGACGGCGACATCTTCCTTCGGCGGAAACGCACGCTCCTCGCCAAGGGCTGCAACGATCGCGTCACGCAGGTCGAGCATACCCTGTCCGTGTTCGGCCGAAATCGGCGTGGGCTCCCCGAGGCCCAGCGAGTAGGCATCATAGAAACCAGCGTCGGAGCCGCGCGCCTCGGACTTGTTGGCGACAAGTATCACCGGTTTGCCGCGACGGCGCAGCATTTCGGCAAGCGCCGTATCGACCGGCGTCAGACCGGTCTTGGCATCGACGACGAACAGAGAGAGATCGGCTTCGTCGATCGCGGCCTCGGTCTGCGCGCGCATGCGGCCCTGCAGGCTCTCTTCGTGGGCCTCCTCAAGGCCAGCGGTATCGACGATGGTAAAGCGCAGGTCGATCAGCCGCGCGTCGCCGGGGCGGCGGTCGCGGGTGACACCCGGTGTGTCATCGACGAGCGCCAGCTTCTTTCCAACCAGACGGTTGAAAAGCGTCGACTTGCCGACATTCGGGCGACCGACGATGGCGACCGTGAAGCTCATTGAAATTCCTTACATTCAGCCCTGTGCGGCGGGCGCCTTGCCGGATGCGGTGATGTTATCAAGCATCATCTGGGCACGATTGGCAACATTGCGGGGGCTCTGCGCGTCGTCGGCGATCGCCTTGAACCACTGGCGCGCCTGCGCCATATTGCCGGCCTTGTAGGCGGCAAGACCGAGCGCTTCGCGGGCCGAGTGGCGGAAGGCGTTGCTGGGCACTGCCATTTCCTCGACCTGGGCGGAAACCTGCTCGTAGGTGCCGCCTTCGATCAGCAGCCAGCCGGCGCGCATCTTGGCGGCGTCGCGAACCGCCTGCGGCGCTGCTGTGTCCTTGCCGATCGCGTCGAAAGCGGCAACGGCGCCCGCTGCGTCGCCCTTCTGCGCCAGCACGGTCGCCGAGCGCATACGCGCAAGGATCGGATAGGCTCCGTGACCTTCCTTCTCCAGCTTCGCGAGGGCAGCGAGTGCCTCGTCGGTCTTGTTCTCGTCGGCGAGTTTCATGGCAGCGATGAACTGGTCGCCCGTACCGGAGGACTTGTTGTCGTCCCAATACTCGTACGCCTTGTAGCCGATGGTACCGAGAACGATGAGGACAGCGAGCGCAATCAGGTAGCGGCCGAACCGGCGCCATGCGCCCTTCACCTGGTCGGAACGCAGTTCCTCATTGACTTCACGAATGAAGCTGTCGTCGTTGAATGCCATTCTCGTCTCCGGCCACGGATATGCTTCGGCATGCGGGTTGCACGCACATTGTGGGGCCTTCTACCCCATTTTTCAGCAGTTGTAAGGGGGATCGGAAAGATTCGTCACATTACGATCGGGGCCACGCCAATCAACAACTCGTGCAGCTTGAACGTGATGAGTGCCCAGGCAACGACGCCGATGATCGCGGCATAGAGGTCATATTTGCCGGAGACGAAGGGCCGACGGGTAAGCTCACCGGCGCGCTCACGGCGCTTCAGCGCAATGCGGAGGATGACGCCCCATGCAAGGAAGGCGCCGAACAGCAGCACCGAGGACGTCTCGCCGTTTGCCAGCAGATGCGAAAGTGCCCAGATCTTCACCGACAAAACCATCGGATGCTTCGTCTTGACCGCGATATGCCCCGCCGGCAGCAGCGAGGCGGCCAGACAGATCATGGCGAGCAACATCAGCGTCAGAGCGATGTGCGCCATCCAGACCGGCGGATTGTAGAGCATGCCAGTCACCTGGCGGGCCTGACCGAAGCCGTAGATCAGCAGGATCAGGGACAGGATGCTGACGACAGAGTAGACGCCTTTCCAGCCGCTCTCGCCGAGACGGTCGATCATGGACTGGCGAAGACCGGGCGCAATCACACGTATCAGATGAAGCCCAAGGAAAATGACGATCCCGACGATGAGCAATGCCATGGTGATCTCCTGTGCGTTTTCCGAGACTTAGCCGGAGACACGCAAAAACGCCAGCGTCACCGCAGCTTCGCCGCATTTCTGTAACAGGAAAGCCGCAAACAAATTGTCGCGGTGTCTATGTTTCGTTCGTTTTTCAAAGCCTCCCTCGCCCTTTCTTTGTTCATTCCTGGCGCAGCGGGCGCCAGCGACCAGCCGAAGCAGCTGGTGATCATCTCGTTCGACGGCGCACACGACAACGCGCTCTGGCAAAAGAGCCGTGAGATGGCGGCGAAAAACGGCGCGCATTTCACCTACTTCCTCTCCTGCACTTTCCTGATGAACCTGGCAGCGAAGAAGGCCTATCAGGCGCCGCACCAGAAACAGGGCAAGTCGAATGTGGGCTTTGCCCAGAGCGACGATGAGATCCGCGAGCGGCTCGGCAATATCTGGCACGCCCATCTTGAGGGCCACGACATTTCGAGCCATGCCTGCGGCCACTTCGATGGCCGCCAGTGGAGCGAAGCCGACTGGTCGAAGGAGTTCGCGACCTTCCACGCCACGCTGAAAAACGCCTGGAAGAGCGTCGACCTGGAGGAGCCGAAAGGCTGGCAGGATCTGGTCGACCACGGCATCCGCGGCTTCCGTGCCCCCTATCTCTCGGCAACGCCGGGTGCCGACATGATCGCGGCAGAGAAGAAGGCCGGCTTCGCCTATGACGCAAGCCTGGTGACGAAGGGACCGGCCATGCCCGTCGAGGAAGCCGGCATCGTCCGCTTCGGCCTGCCGCTGATCCCCGAAGGCCCGCGCGAGAAGCCGATCATCGGCATGGACTACAACCTCTTTGTTCGCCACTCCAACGGCACCGAGGACAAGGCCGATTCAAAGGCATTCGAAGACCGCTCCTATGCGGCCTTCAAGGAGGCCTTCGACAAGCAGTATGCGGGCAACCGTGTTCCGCTGCAGCTCGGCTTCCACTTCGTCGAGATGAACGGCGGCGCCTACTGGCGCGCGCTCGACAGGCTCGTCAGCGATGTCTGTCATCGCGCGGATGTCGCCTGCGTCAGCTATTCCGAGGCTATTCCCATGATCGAGGCACGTGGCAAGCTGCGGGAGCAGGCACAAGCCTCGGGTCTTTAAGCGAGCATTCGGCCTCTTCCCGCTTCTTGCCGGGTGTGAAAAGCGCTGCGGCGTGAACACGCAACGCTCGGGCTGCCCGATCAATCTGACTCCAGAAACGCTCGGGGATCACCGGTTGGTCAAGGAGACACTCCCCTGCATGCGCGGAACATCTGGCATCCACACGCCGACGCTGCCATAAATGAGCTTCATCGAGGGAGGCATCATGATGCAGAAGAATGCGCCGGACTTTAGCCTTCAGGGCAAGGTGACTTTGGTGACGGGAGCGAGCCGTGGCATCGGTCGAGCTTGCGCACTAGCCTGTGCCGCAGCAGGTTCCGATATTGTTTTGGGGGTCCGCGATGTCGCGGCGTCGGCGGGCCTGGTTGCCGAACTCGAGGGTGCGGGACGAAAGGTTCTCCCTGTTGAACTCAACATTCCCAATAAGGCCCACATCGCACAAGCCGTCGACGCGGCGCTTACGACGTTCGGTCGGATCGACGTCCTCGTCAACAACGTCGGCGTGGCGCCGGGCAATCTCGCGGAGCTCGTTGAGGAGAAGGACCTTGACGAGATACTCGATGTCAACATCAAGGGCACTTTCCTGATGACGCAGGCCGTTGGCCGTCACATGATCGAGCGCAATAGCGGCCGAATCATCAACATCAGCTCACAGGCCGGTACCGTGGCACTGCGCGGCGAGGCAATCTATTGCATGAGCAAGGCGGCAATTAATCACCTCACGCGCTGTCTTGCGGCTGAATGGGCACGCTATGATGTCACCGTAAATACCGTATCGCCGACGTTCATCCACACGGATGGTACAGCACCGTTTCTATCCGATGCCGACAACCACAAAGCAACGCTTGGTCACATTCCACTCGGCCGGATCGGCGAAACCGATGATGTGGTGGGTGCCGTCGTTTTCCTTGCATCGCCGGCCGCGAGCCTAATCACAGGCGCGAACCTGCTGGTGGACGGTGGATGGTCCGTCGCCTGAGGTCGAGGTGCTCCTGGAGTGGCTAGTCTTACGCGGACGAAAACGGCAATTTCCCCGGATAAGGATCGCCTTACGGCAAAGGCGGTGGCGATCTAAGATTTCGACCACCAGCGAGAAGCAACCGCCGTGCGCCTCTAGCCTAAAGCCAGAAACGACAGCAACGAAGTGAGGACGCCTGCCTTGCGGTCCATAGCTTTCCACCACGGCCATCTGGTCCGTTTGCCATGAAGGCTTATGCGACTAGTTCTTATACTAGGTTACCCTCCTCTCATTGGCAGAGAGAAAACGACCGGGAGCAAGCCATGTGCCGAAATATCAAACCGCTGTTCAATTTCGATCCGCCAGCGACAGACGAGGAGATCCATGATGCCGCGCTTCAATTCGTGCGCAAGTTGAGCGGCACCACCAAGCCATCGAAACGCAATGAGGCCGCGTTCGAGCACGCGGTCATTTCGATTGCGAGATGCGCTCACGAGCTGCTCAATTCGCTGGAGACTTCTCAACCACCTCGCGATCGTGGGGAAGTAGCTGCAAAGGCCCGCGCGAGAACTGCAATCCGGTTCGCGTAAGAGAGTCCTGTCGCGCACAGGAGATCATCGTTCGGGTCGACGGGGTGAACATCCGGCCAGCGAAAGGTCAGGTTCAACAGACCGAGCCGGGTCAATCAACGGCCACCTTGGCGCAAAGGCCGTCTGCGCCCTCGCCAAGGCGTGGCAGCATTTATGACCGAGTTCCGGCTTTCTGCAGCCGACGACGTCAGCCGTCGGCGTGAATGATGCCGGCCTCACGCTCCAGGTAGCGCTGGTCGATATCAGGCAGCGGCTCACCCTCGATCGCGGATTCGAAAGTGCGCAGGCGCTTGTAGATCGACAGCAGCTCAACGATCGTCGTCCAGGAATTGACGAGATACTGGAACGAGCCGCGCACCTGATCGAAAACATTGTTGATCTGCGTCATCAGGCCGAGCGTCAGCTTACCGGCGACGATCGACGGCACAAGCACGATCAGGCTGAACAGGTTGTCGGCCTGCAGATAGAAGATGCGGGCGACGTTGAAATACATGTAGTGAAAATAGAGGCGGAAGTAGTTGCGGCGCACGTTGGCGAAGAGTTCGGCCACCGTCGGCGGCGTCGCGCGCTCCGCATGGTCCTCACCGTAGACGAGCTCCTTGCGATAGGACGCTTCGACGCGCTGGTTGCGGAACTCGAGCCCCGGCAGCTTGATGCCGACGAGCCCCAGGAACACGGTTCCGAAGATCGACCAGAAGATCGCCGCCCAGACGAGCGCATGCGGCACTTCGCCAATCAGCGGCAGCTCGGTGATGTTGGCACCGATCTTGAACAGCACCGGCAGGAACGCGATCAGCGTCATGACCGAGCTGACGAGGCTGACGCCGAGGCTTTCAACCGTGGAGGAGAAGCGCATCGTGTCTTCCTGAACACGCTGCGAGGCACCCTCGATGTGTCGAAGCTTCGGC
Source organism: Rhizobium sp. CF122 (assembly GCF_000282035.1). Classification (GTDB taxonomy): domain Bacteria; phylum Pseudomonadota; class Alphaproteobacteria; order Rhizobiales; family Rhizobiaceae; genus Rhizobium. Next base: position 43,051 of record NZ_AKKA01000023.1, on the reverse strand, counting down.
CAGTGCGCCATGTAGTATTCGTTCATCGCCGTGCGCCAGCGGAATATCCAGTGGCTGACGAAGAACAGGTTCAGCACGCCGACGGTGATTGCCACGAAAGCGATGCCGGCAAAGCCCAGCATGCCGAGGTAGAGCTGCGCCGCGGTGACTGGCGCCGTCTTCGCGAGCGCCTGCTGGATCAGGTCGTAGAACGGTCCGTACCAGGCGTTGATGGCAACGCTCACCTGCACCGAGAAATAGGTGTTGAAGATGATCAGCGCGGAGCCGAGCACCGACCACATCTGCCAGCGGTGCGGGCTATAGGCGAACCAGAAGCCGGCAAAGAGCGCGACCGCCAACACATAGTAGATGTAGAACCATAGGAACGGGGCCGACCAGAAGACAGACACACCAATCGGCGACTCCAGACCTGGTGCCAGCGGCGGCAGACCAATTGCTGCGCCGAGGCCGGAACCCACGAAATACCAAAAGAGAACGGCAAGAAGCGCCCAAGCAACAGCTGAGATGAAGAAGAGCCTAGGCTTGGGGAAGTAGGATACGAACACGGGAGAGGTTGCTTTCCTGAACTGGAGTCTTCGGAGTCTCTAACAGACCAATTGCGGCGAAAACTACGGCAGTTCGCAAAGAGCGGCAATGGGCTCGCCCCATTGTTACGCACTTGTAACGCGCTACGACAACTTCCTGGCGACCGGTATCACCAGCGCCGCACACACGAGCAGCGCTGCGGCCGCGGCATAGGTCGGCGTCGTGAAGCTGCCCGTTTGCTCGGCCATCCACCCCGCGACGATGGGGCCGATGATCTGCCCGACCCCGAAGGCGGCCGTCATCGTCGCGAGTATCCGGCGCGGGCTGGCCGGCGAAAGTTTGCGGCCGATCTGCAGTCCATAGGCGGTAATCGCGAGGAAGGTTGCTCCAAACAGCGCGCCGCCGATAAGCGGAGCCACCGAGTGCGGCAGGAGTACGGTCGCCAGCACGCCGGCTGCCTCGATCAGCAGTGCGGCCACATACACCTTCCCCAATCCCAGCGGGCGGACGAATGGCTTCCAGGCGAAGAGCGCCACCGAAGCGGTTAGACCGGCGATGAACCAGCAGAGAAACTCGACAGTCGGTCCGGCAGCATCCATGCGCGCGATCGTGACCAGAAACGTGCCCGTGATCACATAGCCGAACCCGAACAGGCCATAAGATGCCGTGACGAGCAGCATCGGCAGGCTCCAGGCGATCCGCGGTTCCTTGCCGGTCTGTGCCGCGGCAGCCGGGCCTGCCGGCAGCAACCACCAGACCGCCAGCAGACTGACCGCCGAATAGATTGCGCCACCGATCCAGGATGCCCGCCAGGCATCTGCGCTTCCATCAAAGAGCAGTCCCACCAGCAGCACCATAACCGATGAAAGCGCGATACCGGCGCCTGGCCCCCCGAAATGCGCCGCCTGCACGTGATCGTTGCCGGCGATCGCCCCGTGGCTGAGCACAATCTGCGAACTGAAAACGAGAGCAAAGGCGCTCGCAACGCCGGCGAGGAACCGGATGACGGCAAAGGCCGAAACCGAAGTCGTCATGGCCATGGCCGCCAGAAGGACTGCTGTCGCCGCAAGAGCAAGGAGCGCGACCTTGCGCTCGCGTCCTGTCGCCCAGCCATAGGCGGCCAGCACGGCACCGACGAGGTAACCGACGAAATTCGCCGAAGCGATGAAGCCGGCATCTGCGGCCGAGAGCGGCACGCCGCTGATCATGCTCGGCAGGATCGGCGTATAGGAAAAACGGCCGAAGCCCATGGCGGCAGCCATGGCGATGGCGCCTGCGAGGCCGGTTCGGAACAGGTTTTCGGGGAAGGTGTCATTGCGTGCCAACATGGATTGCTTATCGCGCTGCAGCATGGCGCCGACAATCAAGAATTTCTGATCGATCGATCAATCGGACGAAATCATGCATTCGCCCTTGAACGCAATTATCTTACGATATACATTTTACGACATAGTGAACGATACATCTAAGGAGTGACCTATGAGAGGTTTTAGAGGTGGAATGATGGGTGGTGGCGGTTTTCGCATGGGGCGGAAATTTGCGTCAGGCGACCTGCAACTGGTGATCCTGGCCCTGTTGGTGGAACAGCCCCGCCATGGCTACGAGCTTATCAAGCTCTTGGAAGAGCGTTCGGGTGGCTTCTATGTTCCAAGCCCGGGCGTGATCTATCCGGCACTGACCTACCTGGAAGAAACCGGCCTTGCTGACGTGGAGAGCGAGGGCACCAAGAAGCTCTATCGCATCACGGAGAGTGGCCGCAGGCTCGTCGAAGAGAACCAAACGATGATCGACATGACGCTCGGAAAATTGGAGAAGATCGGCGCGAAGATGGCGCACGTGCGCAAGATATTTGACCCCGAAAGCCGCAATGGCGATCGGGATGAGGACGGCTTTCCGGAAGACAAGAGCGAGGTCGCAACTGCGCGCATGCTGCTAAAATCGGCGCTTCGCCTGCGTTACCCCTGGTCGAAGGACGAGGCCAAGCGCATCGCTGGCATTCTGGAGCGCGCGGCCGGCGAAATTCTTGCCGGCGGCCGTTCGGGCGAGTGAGGCCTCAAGCGCCGCCTTCCGGCAGCGTCAGGATCAGCGGACCATTTCGCGTGGCGACGACCGTGTGTTCGTATTGCACGGTCGGAGCCTCAGGCTCCCCGTAGAGCGTCCAGGCGTCGTCGCCCCCCTCCGCCCATGTTGCGCCAAGCGAGAGGAACGGCTCGACCGTGAAGACAAGGCCTTCCGTTATCATCCGCTTCTCGGATGGATCCGGCCAGGTCGAGAGCTCGGCCGGCTCCTCATGCAGCGAACGGCCGATCCCGTGGCTCGCCAGATTGGCGACAAGGGTATAGCGGTTTTTCAGGGCGAAGGCGCCGACGGCCTGGCCGATCTTGGCGAGCGGCTCGCCCGATTTCACCTGGTTTAGGCCAACCCACAGCGCCCTTTTACCGTCGCGGCAGAGCTTTTCGATCTTCGACTTGTGCGGTGGAAGGCTGAAGGACGCGCCGGTATCGGAAAAGAATCCATCCTTCTCGGCGGAGACGTCGATATTGACGAGATCTCCCGGGCGAATGATGCGCGGCCCCGGAATGCCATGGGCGATCTCTTCGTTGACGCTGATGCAGGTAGCCCCGGGAAACTGATAGCAAAGCTCGGGCGCGGAGCGTGCGCCGGCCTCCTCGAGCACCTTGCGGCCGATCTGATCGAGCTCCAGGGTCGTGATGCCGGGCTCCAGTGACGCCCCCATCACCTGCAGGGCATTGGCGCAGATACGGCCGATTTCCTTCAGCTTGAGGAGTTCGTCTTCGTTTTCGATGATCATGAATCTCTACCCGGCCTTCTTCGGCCGGTCGGCCGGCTCTCGATCAGGATGAGAGCACGACGGCGTTGGGAATCCAATTCATCCTTTACGGCATCATGCTCCAGCTTCAGGCGGTGGCTTTCGCCTCTTCGTCGCTTTCAGTCAATGCCTTTCTGACGATCGGCGCGACTTTCGTGCCGTACAATTCGATGCCGCGCATGATCTGATCATGGGGCATCAGGCCGATCGCCATCTGCAGCAAAAAGCGGTCGTTCTTGAAGAGCCGGTGATGCGCGATGATCTTTTCCGCCACCAGTTCCGGCTCACCGACGAAGAGCGCGCCGTTCGGCCCGCGCGATATGTCGAAATGTGCCCGGTTCGTCGGTCCCCAGCCACGTTCGCGGCCAATCCGGTTCATGACCTCGGCCTGCGGGCCGTAGAACTGATCGGCAGCAACGTCCGTCGTGTCCGCAATGAACCCGTGGACGTTGATGCTGGTCTTGAGCTTCGACGCCTCCTGCCCGGCCCGGCGGGCCGCCTCGCGGTAGAGATCAAACAGCGGTGCGAAGCGCCGTGGCTCGCCGCCGATGATCGCCAGCGCCACCGGCAGGCCCATCGCGCCTGCACGCGCTACCGATTGCGGCGTGCCGCCGACGGCGATCCACAAAGGCAAGGGATCCTGCAGCGGCCGCGGATAAACCCCGCGCCCATTGATCGGCGCACGCAGTTCGCCCGACCAACTGACCGTCTCGTTGTCGCGCAGGGCCACCAGCAGGTCGAGCTTTTCCTCGAACAACTGATCGTAATCTTCCAGATTGTAGCCGAAGAGAGGGAAGGACTCGATGAACGAGCCTCGCCCCGCCATGATCTCGGCACGTCCATTGGAAAGCAGATCGAGTGTCGCGAACTGCTGGAAGACCCGCACGGGATCGTCCGAGCTCAGCACGGTCACCGCACTGGTCAGCCGGATGTTCTTGGTCTTCACGGCAGCGGCAGCCAAAGCGACGGCGGGAGCGGAAGCCGCATAGTCTGGCCGGTGATGCTCGCCCAACCCGAACACATCGAGCCCGACCTGATCGGCGAGTTCGATTTCTTCGAGCAGATGCTTCAGTCGCTCGGCCCCTTCCTCACCCTTGCCTCGGCTCGGATTCGGGTTCACGTCGGCAAAGGTGTAGAGGCCTAGTTCCATGGCTCGCATCCCGTTGAATCTACAGATGGAGATAAGGATGGAGCGGCCTCAGCGCAAATATAAATTCTGGAACCGATCGTTCGAGAATATCGATAGGCAGCACCGCCGCGACCCGGGGATCGCGGCGAACTTTGATTCTGAAATCAACGACTTCAAAGCTTGAATGGAATCATTTTCCGAACGGCTTCGTATCTGAGATAAAGACCTCCCCAGGCAATCAGCCCGAGATAAACGCCGAACAGCAGGTGCGAAAAGATCGGGCTCCCGACGCGCAGATGCGTCGCGATCGCACCGCCGAGCAAACCCGTAAGCAGGATCGCCCCGAGCACCGACGTGCGTGGAATTGCGTAAAGCAGCGCGCACAACAGCGTCACGATACCCAGACCTCGGGCCAGCATCGGATCGCCCGAGTAGCCGAGCGCCGTCATCGTTTCCGTAACCGGCGCGATCGGCACAAGCTTGATCGCCCCGTCGAAAACGAGAAAGGCGACGATCAGCCCGCTCATGACAGTGCCAGTAACAGTTTGCCAACGCGGAAGCCGCGCATGTGAATCAACAATTGCAGACATGCCCCTATCCCCCTGTTTCGATTCCCGATTTCAGATCCTGGGAAGCAGCTCGGCGAGCTGGTCGGCGCATTTGCCCCAGCCCTCGTGGAAGCCCATCTGCTCGTGCTGTTCCTTGTCGGCCGCCGTCCAATGCCGGGCCTTGGCGGTGTATTTCGTGCGCCCGTTGCCGAGGTCTTCGAGCAGAATGATGCCGACGAAGAACGGCTTTTCGGACGGTACCCAGGCGCTGGCGAAAGCATCAGTGAAGACGATCTTCTCGTTTTCGACGATCTCCAGATAGACGCCGCGGTTGGGAAATTCCTGGCCTTCGGGGCTGCGCATGACGATGAGGTTTGATCCGCCCGGGCGTAGATCGACCTTCACATCAGACAGGGTCCAGGGACGCGGGACGAACCATTCCTTCATCAAGACAGGATCGGTCCAGGCCTTGAAAATCTTCTCGCGCGGGGCATCGAATTCACGGACGAGAATCAGTTCATGTTGAGCTTCTGCGGTCATTTCAGCCTTCCTCCTGTTGAGCGAAACCTGTTTTCGATCAGGTTGTTACAAAGACGTGGGAGGTTTTCCGGTTCCGACAACCGGATCTGACTTTTTGAGAATTATTTCGCGATCGGTTGCGCGGCCCCATGGACGAGGCTGTCGATCTGTTGGCGGATGTGGGCGGCTTCCGCTGCGGAATGAGCAAGCGCAATGGCGCGGTCGAACGCCTCATGCGCCTCGTGAGCGCGGCCGAGCTGCTTTAGCAAGCCGCCACGCAGGCCGTGGTAATAGAAGTAACCGCCGAGCTTTTCGCCGAGTGTTTCGACGAGCGCCAGCGCTTCTTCCGGCCCTTTGAGCTTCGAGACGGCAACGGCGCGGTTAAGCGTAATGACAGGCGACGGCTGAACACGCTCCAGCGCCCGATAAAGCAGCTCGATCTCTTCCCAATCGGTATCCTCGGCACGCTTGGCACGTGAATGCAGCGCCGCGATCGCCGCCTGCAGCTGGTAGGGTCCCGGTTGGCGATGGCGGATCGCCTTGTCGAGCAGCGCCAGCGCCTCGTTGATCAGCTCGCGATTCCACAGCGAGCGATCCTGATCCTCGAGCAGCACGATGTCGTTTTCGCCGTTGAAGCGGGCCTGGCGCCGCGAAATCTGCAGAAGCATCAGCGCCAGCAGGCCCATCAGCTCGGGCTCACCGGGGAAAATGCGCAGCAGCAGCCGCGCGAGCCGGATCGCCTCGTCGCTAAAGGCACATGCTTCGTGCTTCGGATCGGCCTGGCTGTAGCCCTCGTTGAAAACAAGGTAGATCATCGTGCTGACGATCGAGAGCCGCTCGGCCCGTTCCTGCGCATCCGGCGTCTCAAAGGGCACGCCGGCCTTGGCAACGCGCGCCTTGGCTCGCGTGATCCGCTGCTCCATCGCGCTTTCGCCGACGAGGAAGGCACGCGCGATCTGCTGGACGGTAAGCCCCGAGACGATCCGCAGCGCCAGTGCGATCTGCTGCGTTGCCGGCAGATCCGGATGGCAGCAGATGAAGAGCAGCCGCAGGATATCGTCGCGGTAGTTGGAATCGTCCAGCCGCTCGGCGATGTCGCTTTCGGCGTCGCCGGTATCGGAGATCAGCTCCTCATCGGGAAGCGCCTGGGTCTTCGAGCGCTTGCGGACCGCATCGATGCCGCTGTTGCGTCCGACGAAGATCAGCCATGCCGTCGGATCGCGCGGCGGCCCCTTGTCCGGCCAGGTGCGGATGGCGCGCAGGCAGGCCTCCTGGAAGGCCTCTTCCGCGATGTCGAGATCGCGGAAGTATCTGAGCAGCGCGCCAAGCGCCTTCGGTCGGGCCGAAGCAAGCGTCACGTCGATCCAGGCAATGTCTGTCATGTCGCAGAAGCTCCCGGCCGGAACACGTAGAACGGCCGAATTTCATAAGAGGTGGAACCGGGATTGACCACGGAAAGCTCCTTGGAGAAGGCGACCGCCTCCTCCAGCGTATCGAAATCAACCACGTAAAAACCGAGGAGCGCTTCCTTCGTTTCTGCGAAGGGACCGTCAAGAACCAGCGGCTCCTCCTTGCCCTTGCGCACGGTGGTCGCCGCCGTCGTCGGCATCAGCCGGCCCACCGGACCAAGCTTGCCGCGCTCGGCCAAGGGTGCCTGAACAGCGTAGAGCTTCGCCATAACGGCGTCCTCTTCCTCCTTGGTCCAGGAGAACACGGTCTCTTCATTGGCATAACAAAGGATTGCATAAAGCATGTCGTACTCCTCTTCCTGAATGACGAAGGAGTAACGCGACATCCGACAGGACGCAGCAAAAAATTACAGCGTGTAGACGGAGATGGTTAAGTGTTCGCCGGCAGCAGCTGAAGGCGGCGAATGCGACATAACACAAACGGACGGGCGCGCACCTCGCGGCCATCTTGGCAGGCAGCTGCCAGACCGAAGAGTGTTACGCCTACCTCAGCTCACGGCTCAGACGGCAAGGGCTTCCTGCACAGCCAGCTCCGCCATCGCCAATGCGGCTTCGCGAGTCTTGGCAGCGGCGACGAAGCGACCGTTGTGGCAGAAGGTTGCGCCCTGAACGCCGCAGACCGCCTCCAGATCGTGATTGGTCAGGCCTGCCCAGGCAGCCGGCAGATCCGCCCGAAGTTCGAACCCCTCATCCCCGCGGCGGATGCCGGTGACGCACCAATCCTTTTCTCGCGGATGAACGACAAAGAGCAGGTGATCGGCGCGCGCCTTCACGATGGCGGGACGGAAAGGCATTCCCGTCGGAAGTTCGAGAACACGCCCTTGCCCGGTACGTTCTATGGCTTGAAGGACGAGCGCTTCGGCCCGCAATTTGGCAGCGCTTTGGGCGATCTTCGCCTCGACAAAGCTGCGGGCGATGGCCACGGCATCTTGAAATTTGCGATCATCGGCATCCGGATCGGTATCGTCGAAAACCGGCTTCAAGGTTTCCAGCAAGGCCGGCAGCGTCAGACCGGCGATCGGCCCTGACGGGCTGAGCGCGCCATTGTCCGTGAGATCGATCGGCAGCACGAAAGCGAGATCGAACGAGGTATGCAATGCCTCGACGTGGGCTTCGGGAACGCCGGTGGCAACCAGGTAGTCGCGGCCGTAGTGCTTCCAGATCAGCCCAAACGAGCTGTAGGGCTGCCCGTCCTCTCGCAGCGGCGCGCCACGCTGATGGTGGTCGAAGATGCCCTTTGAGGCGTCATATGCACCCCCGACGTCATAGATGATGCGGTCGGCGCCCGGCGTGATCCACTCCGGCGCCCTGCTGCGGATCACACGAGCCTGCAGGAAAAGACGGGTCAGGATGACGCTCGACAGCACTTCATCGGCATGGAAGCCACCGGAATGGGTGACGAGGAAATCTGGATTCATGCCAGGATGCGCCTTGTTGTTTGCAGAAGTCCGCTTGCGGTTGGCAGCACATAACCATTGCTGGCTGCCATCTCAACCCGTCATTGGCCCAAATCCTGTTTTGGCTCGCGATGGAAAAGCCGCGGTATCATCCCGGCCGTGGCGTCTACGTCGGCGCCATCAAGCCGCCTGGCCGGAACTGCTCTGCAATCTCACGCCTCACATCCGAGACACGAATGAGCCCCGTTCCGCCTGCCTGCCGCCTTGCGCGCGTCACAGATCGGCGAGCGTGCGCTTGACGGCGCTACGCCACCCCTTGAGCTTTGCGGCGCGCGTCTTCTCGTCCATGTCGGGTTCAAAACGGCGGTCGCGCTTCCAGCTCTTGGCAAAGCCTACGCGGTCCGGCCAGACACCGGCCCGGCTACCGGCAAGCCAGGCAGCGCCAAGCGCCGTGGTCTCGAGGATGACTGGCCGGTCGACGGGCGCATCGAGAATGTCGGCAAGCCGCTGCATCGTCCAATCGGAAGCGACCATGCCGCCATCGACGCGAAGGACGGTGCTCTCCACACCGCCCTTCCAATCTTTGTGCATGGCGTCGAGCAGATCGCGGGACTGATAGCAGACCGCTTCGAGCGCGGCGCGGGCGAATTCCTTCGGGCCGCTGTTGCGCGTCAGGCCGAAAATCGCCCCGCGGGCATTCGCATCCCAATGCGGCGCGCCAAGCCCGGTGAAGGCGGGAACCAGATAGACCTCCTGCGTCGGGTCGGCGGCATCGGCAAGTTCCCCCGTGCGCGAGGCCGTATCGATGATGCCGAGCCCGTCGCGAAGCCATTGCACGGCAGCACCCGCGATGAAGATCGAGCCTTCGAGCGCATAGGTCGTCTCGCCGTTCAGCCGATAGGCGATGGTCGTCAGCAACCGGTTCTTCGAACGAACAATGTCGCTTCCGGTGTTGAGCAATGCGAAACAGCCGGTGCCGTAGGTGGACTTCATCATGCCGGGCTCGAAGCAGGCCTGCCCGATGGTCGCGGCATGCTGGTCGCCGGCAACGCCGAGGATCGGGATCTCGGCGCCAAGGATAGCTTTCTCGGTAATGCCGAAATCATCGGCACAATCCTTTACCTCAGGCAGCATCGCTGCGGGAACACGCAGGATATCGAGGAGATCCGCGTCCCACTTGTTGTCGGCAATGTTGTAGATCAGCGTGCGGGAAGCGTTCGTCGCATCGGTCGCAAACACCTTGCCGCCGGTCAGCCGCCAGATCAGGAAAGTATCGACGGTCCCGAAGCATAACTCCCCCTTGGCGGCACGCGCCCGCGCGCCCTTGACGTTGGCAAGCAGCCACGAGAGCTTGGTGCCGGAGAAATATGGATCGAGGAGAAGGCCGGTCTTCCTGGTGAAGGTCTTTTCGAGATCCTGCCTCTTAAGCTTGTCGCAATAGCTTGCCGTGCGGCGGTCCTGCCAGACGATCGCGTTGTGGATCGGCTTGCCGCTGTCGCGCTCCCAGACGAGCACGGTCTCGCGCTGGTTGGTAATGCCGAGCGCCGCAATGTCCTTTGCCTCGATCCTCGCCTCGCGGATCGCCATCTTGATGGTCGAGACCACGGAATCCCAGATTTCCTCCGGATCGTGCTCGACCCAACCGGATTGAGGGTAGATCTGACGGAATTCCTTCTGGCCCGCACCGGCGATCTTCATCTCGCCGTCGAAAACGATCGCCCGCGTCGACGTCGTCCCCTGATCGATCGCCAGAACATATCCGCTCATGCCAGTCCTCCCCAAGATCGTGATTATCGGGAAAAATCAATAGGACAGGACGGCGGGCGAGGAAAGAACCTCACCGCCTCTTCGACACAAGAGATTTGCCGTGATCGCAATTGCCAGCAGAGATGCTTTGCGCATAACCTCAGCTCTATTGCGTCGCAAAACGGCTTTAGGAGAAGAGCATGGCAAGAACAGTCGTCGTCACCGGATCCACCAGCGGCATCGGGCTTGCGATCGCAACAGCCTTTGCCGGCAAGGGCGACAACGTCGTCATCAACGGCTTTGGAAAGCCCGAGGAAATCAAGGCGATCGTCGAGAAACTTGAATCCGTCTCGAAGGCGAAGGTGACCCACCATCCGGCAGACATGACAAAGCCGGCTGAAATCGCGGATCTGATCGAAACAGCCGCCAAGACCTTCGGCAGCGTCGATGTGCTGGTCAACAATGCGGGCATTCAGCATGTGGAAAAGATCGAGGATTTCCCGATCGAAAAGTGGGACCAGATCATTGCGATCAATCTGTCCAGCTCGTTCCATACCATGCGGGCGGCCATTCCGCTGATGAAGGCGAAAAGCCAAGGGCGGATCATCAACATCGCCTCCGCGCACGGCTTGGTCGCCTCGCCGTTCAAATCCGCCTATGTGGCGGCAAAGCATGGTATATTGGGCCTGACGAAGACCGCGGCACTGGAGCTTGCCGAATTTGGCGTGACCGTGAACGCGATCTGCCCGGGCTACGTGCTGACGCCCCTCGTCGAGAAGCAGATACCGGATACGGCCAAGGCACGCGGCATGACCGAGGAGCAGGTCAAGACCGAAGTGATCCTCAAGGCCCAGCCGACGCATGAATTCGTCAAGGCGGAGGAGATTGGCGCGCTGGCTCTCTACCTCGCAAGCGACGAAGCCCGGCAGGTGACGGGTACCCACATCTCGATTGACGGTGGCTGGACCGCGGCATAACCATTCAAGATAAGCATAAAAACCAGGGAACCACATGAACGACAGCATCCGCTTCATCCTGAATGGCGAGGACGTCACGCTTGGCGATGTCCGGCCGACCGAGACGCTTCTCGATTATCTCCGGTTGAAGCGCCGGCTGACCGGCACGAAGGAAGGATGCGCGGAAGGAGATTGCGGCGCTTGCACCGTCCTTGTCGGACGGCTGATCGACGGCAAGCTGCACTATGAGTCCGTCAATGCCTGCATCCGCTTCATGGGGTCGCTCAACGCCACCCATGTCGTCACGGTGGAGCATCTGGCGGCCAAGGATGGAACGCTGCATCCGGTGCAGCAGGCCTTGGTCGATTGCCACGGCTCGCAGTGCGGCTTCTGCACGCCGGGTTTCGTCATGTCGATGTATGGCCTCTGGCTTTCCAACGACAAGCCGAGCCGCGCTGACATTGAAAAGGCCCTGCAAGGCAATCTCTGTCGCTGCACCGGTTACGAGCCGATCGTGAAGGCCGCCGAGCAGGTGAGCCACACCCGCCCGAGCGCGCTCTTCGACCCGCTCGAAAAGACCCGCTCCGATATCATCTCCCGCCTCTGGGCAATGCGGAACAGCCAGACCATCTCGATCACGACGGCCGAAGGCCGGCTGGTCGTGCCGGGTTCGCTGGACGCGCTGGCGCGCGTGCTGTCCGAAGAGCCCACCGCCACTCTTGTTGCAGGGGCCACCGATGTTGGCCTGTGGGTGACGAAGCAGATGCGCGCCCTGGACCCTGTCGTCTTCATAAACCACCTGACAGACCTGCAGTCGATCACATCTGGCGACGGCGGCTTCACCATCGGTGCCGGCGTCACCTACACCCGCGCCTTCGAGACCATCGCCCGCAAGGTGCCGACCCTTGGCCGCCTCATCAACCGTATCGGCGGCGATCAGGTGCGCAACATGGGCACGATCGGCGGCAATATCGCGAATGGTTCGCCGATCGGCGACACGCCGCCGCCCTTGATTGCCCTTGGCGCAACCGTAAAGCTGCGCTCTCTGGCCGGGACCCGAATGCTGCGTCTCGAGGATTTCTTCATTGACTACGGCAAGCAGGATCGCCGCCGCGGCGAATTCGTCGAGAGCATCTTCGTGCCCTATCCGGCCGAGGACACCCAATTCGCCGTCTACAAGATCAGCAAGCGCCGTGACGAGGACATCACCGCGGTTCTTGGCGCCTTCTATCTGACCTTGGATACGGAGGGAGACGTCAACGACATCCGCATCGCCTTCGGCGGCATGGCCGCCACGCCGAAGCGCGCGCGCCACGTCGAAAACGCCCTCATGGGCAAGCCGTGGAACGAAGCAACGATCGAGGCGACGCGCGCAGAGTTCGACGCCGACTTCCAGCCCCTGACCGACTGGCGCGCAACGGCCGAGTATCGTCAGCTGACGGCAAAGAACCTTTTAACGCGCTTCTTCTTGGAAACCTCCGGCGCACCGGCCGAGCTCCATCGCTTCGAGGAGGTTGCGTAATGGACAAGTCGACCTTCGCAGACCCAAAATTCATCATCAATGGCGCGATGCACGATGCGCTGCGCCACGATTCCGCCCACAAGCACGTTACCGGAGCTGCCGACTACATCGACGATCTGCCAGAGCCCACCGGGCTGCTGCATGGCGCGCTCGGCTTGTCCGATCGAGCCCACGCCGAGATCGTCAGCATGGATCTTTCCGAGGTCAAGGCGACGCCCGGCGTCGTCTGGGTGTTCACCGGCAAGGACGTTCCCGGCGTCAATGATGTCAGCTCGAACGGCAGCCACGATGAGCCGCTGCTTGCCGAAAAGAAGGTCGAATTCCACAACCAGCCGATCTTTGCCGTCATCGCCGAAACGCGCGAGATTGCCCGGCGAGCCGCCCGCAAGGCCAAGATCGAGTACCGCGACCTGCCCCACTGGAGCGATATCGATGGCGCGCTCGCCAACGGCAGCCCCCTCGTCGTCACGCCGATGACCCTGCAGCGCGGCGACGCCAAGACGGAAATGGAGAACGCGCCGCGGCGCCTGAAGGGCCAGATGCGGATCGGCGGCCAGGAACATTTCTATCTCGAAAGCCATATTGCCATGGCGATCCCCGGCGAAGACGACGAGGTTACCGTCTGGTCATCGACCCAGCATCCGAGCGAGATCCAGCATATCGTCGGTCATGTTCTCGATATCCCGTCGAACGCGGTGACCGTGAACGTTCGCCGCATGGGCGGCGGCTTCGGCGGCAAGGAAACGCAGGGCAACCAGTTCGCAGCTCTGGCGGCGATTGCCGCCAAAAAGCTGAAGCGTGCCATCAAGTTCCGGCCCGACCGCGACGAGGATATGGCTGCCACCGGCAAGCGCCATGACTTCCTTGTCGACTACGAACTTGGCTTCGACGAAGACGGGCGAATCCACGCGGTCGATGCAACCTACGCGGCCCGCTGCGGCTTTTCTTCCGATCTTTCGGGGCCGGTCACGGACCGCGCGCTGTTTCATGCGGATTCCAGCTATTTCTACCCGCATGTTCACCTAGCATCGAAGCCGCTGAAGACTCACACCGTCTCGAACACCGCCTTCCGTGGCTTCGGCGGCCCACAGGGCATGTTGGGCGGAGAGCGCTTTATCGAGGAAATCGCCTATGCGCTCGGCAAGGACCCGCTAAAGATCCGCAAGCTGAACTTTTACGGACAGCCCGGCTCCGGTCGCACGCTCACCCCCTATCATCAGGAGGTCGAAGGCAACATCATCGGCCGGATCGTCGACGAGCTTGAAGACAGCGCCGACTATCAGGCGCGCCGCAACGCAATCATCGAGTTCAACCGCAACAACCGTTACATCCGAAAGGGCATTGCACTGACGCCGGTGAAGTTCGGCATCTCCTTCACCATGACGGCCTTTAACCAGGCTGGCGCCCTCGTTCACGTCTATCAGGATGGCTCGATCCATCTGAACCATGGCGGCACCGAGATGGGCCAGGGCCTCTACACGAAGGTGGCGCAGGTGCTGGCCGACAGCTTCCAGGTGGACATCGAGCGGATAAAGATCACGGCAACGACAACAGGCAAGGTGCCGAACACCTCGGCCACGGCGGCATCGTCCGGATCGGATCTGAACGGCATGGCCGCCTACGATGCCGCCCGCCAGATCAAGGAACGGCTGGTCGCCTTTGCCGCCGAAAAATGGGCTGTACCTCCGACGGACGTAGTCTTCCTGCCGAACCGCGTGCGGGTTGGCGACAAGGAGTTCCCCTTCCCCGACTTCGTCAAGCAGGCCTACTTCGCCCGTGTGCAGCTTTCCGCTGCCGGGTTCTACAAGACCCCGAAGATCCACTGGGACCGGGCCGCCGGCCGCGGCACGCCGTTCTACTATTATTCCTATGGCGCGGCCTGCTCGGAGGTATCGATTGATACGCTGACAGGCGAATACATGATCGAACGCACCGATATCCTGCACGATGTCGGCCGCTCGCTGAACCCGGTGATCGATATCGGCCAGGTCGAGGGCGCGTTCGTTCAGGGTATGGGCTGGCTGACCACGGAAGAACTCTGGTGGGACGACAAGGGCCGGCTGCGCACGCACGCCCCCTCGACCTACAAGATCCCCCTCGCCTCCGATCGGCCGAAGATCTTCAACGTCCGGCTGGCCGAGTGGTCGGAGAATGCCGAGCATACGATCGGCCGATCCAAGGCGGTGGGCGAACCACCCTTCATGCTGGCGATTTCGGTGCTCGAGGCGCTTTCGATGGCGGTCGCCAGCGTTGCCAACTACAAGCTCTGCCCGCGGCTCGATGCGCCGGCGACGCCCGAGCGGGTATTGATGGCCGTGGAGAGAATGAAGAAGGCATAGGCTAAAGTGGCAATACCTCGGGGCACTGCCACGCCAACCTCACGGCCTACCGCCGGAACTCCCTGTTGTAGCGCGGCTCGCGCCCGTCCATGAAACCGAGATCGCGCTTGACGCGATCCGGCATACCCTCGAGTTCCAGCCGGTCCCATCCCGAAAGCCGGCGCAGCAGTCTCCGGCCAAGGTCGGACAGCCAACTGAAAGTCCCGGCAGCCCTTGCCTGCCTGTCCTGTTCGATAGCGGCGCAATCCATAACATCACCTCGACAATTTGATCCGTTGGGTTGCAGACTGCGCCAATAAATGCTGCAATTCCAATCGAACGATCGTCTGGACACATAAAGAGAACTTATCCATGAAGCTGTCGAAACAGTTTCCCCTGAACGCGCTGCGGGTCTTCGAGGCGGTCGCGAGGCTCGGTAGTTTTACCAAGGCCGGCGAAGAGCTCGGCATGACGCAGACGGCCGTCAGCTACCAGGTGAAGCTGCTGGAAGAGAATATCGGCGAGCCCCTCTTCATGCGGCGCCCACGCCACATCAGGCTGACCGACGCCGGCGAGCGGCTGGCACCCAAAGTGACCGAAGCCTTCGCCATGTTGCACGAAGCGATGGCCTCGGTTCGGGGCGCTGCCGAGGAAACGCTGCTTATTCACTCTACCCCGACATTCGCCTCGCAATGGCTGGCACGTCACCTCGGCTCGTTCCATCTCAAGTATCCGGCGACCGCCGTACGCCTGCGCACATCAGATACGCTGATCGATTTTGCCCGGGAGTCCGCCGACATCGCGATCCGTAGCGGCAAGGGAAACTGGCCGAGCCTTGTATCGCATCGGCTGATGGCGATTGATTTCACGCCGATGCTGAGCCCCGAACTTGCGGCTAGCGCCGCCGGCGGCATCCGCCAGCCGAGTGATCTCCTCAAACTGCGACTGATCGACGCCGGCGACTCGTGGTGGGCTTCATGGTTCGAGGCGGCCGGTGTCCACAATCCCGACCTCGCGGGCCGGCCGCGCAGCCGGCTCGGCGCACAGTCCTTCGAGGCGAGCGCTGCTCTTGCGGGACAAGGCGTGGCGATCCTGACGCCCGCGTTCTATCGCGATGACATTGCCGCAGGTCGGCTGATCCAGCCTTTTCCAATCGTCTGCAGCGACAACGATTGGGACTACTGGCTGGCCTATCCGGAGAGCCGTCGCAACGTTCCTAAGATCAAGGCATTCCGAAACTGGATTCTCGAGGAAATGAACGTCTCTGAGATCAAGGGCAGCTAGTAGCCCATCTGTGGCGCGTAGAAGCAACGCGGCGTATCCTCGTTCGGGAACAGGCAGAGATGATAGTCGCCGTCACCTGAACGCATGGCCTTTCCCATGGGAAGCAGGAAGACATGCGCATGCGTGACAAGTCGGTGATCGCCCGGCAGCAGCGTCACCCGATAGCCATGGGGGGTAATCGCCACGCTTTTCGGCGGGATCATCTGGCAGTCCCCGGTTTCGCTATCGCCATTGCAACAGAAGGGCTCATAACTCCAACCCGAAGGCGCGTCATGGCCGTAAGCGCAGGACGCGAATGCAATCATCACACACACAAGAATACTGCGCATTGGCACCTTCTCCGTTGATGAATGCGCCGCCGGAATGAAGCGGTTTCCACCTCATTCCGGCGGCCTCAAAATGAAACTGTAATCGAACCGTTACATTTCAAGCCACTTTGCAGGCTGCAGGGCGGCGTCGACGGACCGCATTTTCAAAGGCGTTTCACCATTCGCGGCGCTCACCAATCGACCGTTGGCAAGCCGTCTCCGCAACCGGCGGACATCTCCAGCACGGGAGAGCATCCGATGAAAAAACGTCGATATGTTGGCTTAGTGCGTGGTGTTTTTACGCCGCCCTTGCTGCATGCCAGGGAACATCAACTTCGGGCAGAGAATCTGATTGCGTGGCGATACACGCAAGACCAGCAGCCTCGAAAGGGGCATTGATATGGTTTGTGTATTGCAGCCGTATCGGGATTAAGTTTCGTTCTTCGTTTGAAGGACGAGACAAGACAAATGCGAGGCTCGAGGCAATCGGTTACAGGGGCGCGAAGGCAGCTGCGCCGTCCTGTCGATCACCGGCTCCCATGCTTCGGACAAGGCAAAGCCGCCTTGATCTCTGGCCGAGAATGAAATCAAAAGAACAGGGCTGGCTTCACCCATAGGTTCTGAACTTCGGGAATGCGAGGCTGCCCCGTGGGGCTTTTCAAAAGTTCGTTACCACGATCGGCGTTGCGTTATTCCCGGCATTAGCTCCGAGTGATCGCCAATCCCCTTTCCTCCTGGCACGACTTTCTGCAATGTGACGAGTCGGAGGAAGAACAGGGGAACTCAATGTATGAATATGCCATCGCGTGGGAATGGCTGGCCTTTGCCGCCCGCTGGTTCCACGTCATCACCGCGATTGCCTGGATCGGCTCGTCCTTTTATTTCATTGCACTCGACCTCGGCCTGGTGAAGCGGCCGCATTTGCCGCCCGGCGCCTATGGCGAGGAATGGCAGGTCCATGGCGGCGGCTTCTATCATATCCAGAAGTATCTCGTGGCACCCGCACAGATGCCCGAGCACCTGACTTGGTTCAAGTACGAAAGCTATTTCACCTGGCTCTCCGGCTTCCTGATGCTCTGCATCGTCTACTACGGCGGCGCCGACCTCTTCCTCATCGACCGCCATGTGCTCGACATCAGCGCGCCGGTGGCGATCCTGATCTCGCTCGCCTCGTTGGCCGTCGGCTGGATCGTTTACGACCGGCTGTGCAAGTCGCCGCTCGGCAAGAACACCTGGGGCCTGATGGTCGTGCTCTACGCCGTGATCGTCTTCATGGGCTGGGGCTATACGCAGCTCTTCACCGGCCGCGCCGCCTTCCTGCATCTAGGCGCCTTCACGGCAACGATCATGTCGGCCAACGTCTTCATGATCATCATCCCGAACCAGAAGATCGTCGTTGCCGACCTGATTGCCGGGCGCACGCCCGATGCGAAGTATGGCGCGATTGCCAAGCAGCGCTCGCTCCACAACAACTACCTGACGCTGCCCGTCATCTTCTTCATGCTGTCGAACCACTATCCTCTGGCCTTCGGCACCGCCTACAACTGGGTGATCGCCGCCCTCGTCTTCCTGATGGGCGTCACCATCCGTCATTGGTTCAACACGACGCATGCGCGCAAGGGACGGCCGACCTGGACCTGGATCGTCACCGTCATCCTTTTCATCCTGATCATGTGGCTGTCGACCGTGCCAAAGGTGCTGACCGGAGAGAAGGATGCGCAGGCCGTCGCTCCCGCTTTCCAGCAATTCGCTGGCGATGCACATTTCCCCGCGGTCAAGCAGCTCGTCGGTACGCGCTGTTCCATGTGCCATGCCGCCGAACCGGTCTATGAAGGACTGGCCCGTCCGCCGAACAACGTCATCCTCGAAACCGATGCGGAAATTGCCGCTCACGCCCGGGAGATCTATATACAGGCGGGCCGCAGCCACGCCATGCCGCCCGGCAACGTGACCGATATCACCCCGGACGAGCGCAAGCTGCTCGTCGCCTGGTTCGAAAGCGCAGTCGAAGGCAAGCAGGAATGATGTCAGCCGCCCTTCGCGTCATGCTCCTCGCCTCCGCTCTGACCGGTTGCGGCCAGAGCGGTGCGGATGCAACGGCGACGGCAAGCAGCCCGACAGCAGGCGATTTCGCCGGTGACCTCAACGCGCTTGGTACCGAACCCTTCTGGGCGATCAAAATCCGTGCCGACGGTCTCACGTTCAGCCGTCCGGGCGTCGAGGACGTCAAGAGCGCCAACCCTGGTCCAGTCATCGAGAACGATCGTGCCACGTGGACAGTCGCCGATGGACCGACACCGTTCAAGCTGACGCTGACCAAAGGGGATTGCTCAGACGGCATGTCCGATCGCCACTACGCGATGAACGCGGTTCTGGTGTTCGCAGACAAGACCATGTACGGCTGCGCCGCCACGCCGGCGTCCATCGCCGCCCAGCCGGCGCCCTGACGCGAAAGCCGCGCAACAAGACAATCGAGAGGCAGAAAGCCATGACACACACCCTTCTCCGCGGCCGCCTCCTCTCCTTCCTGCGTGCCCCGCAAGACCTTGGCGATAGCGGAAGCTACTTCTACGAAAGCGACGGTGCCCTCTTGATCAAGGACGGTCTGATCGTCGCCTGCGGCGCCTATGACACGGTGAGCGCGCAAGCCCCCGCTAATGCCGTGACCGTCGATCATCGTCCGCATCTGATCATGCCGGGCTTCATCGACATGCACCTGCATTTCCCGCAAATGCAGGTGATCGCCTCTTATGCTGCAAACCTGCTGGAATGGCTGAATACCTATACCTTCCCGGAGGAATGCCGCTTCGTCGAAAGCGCCCATGCCGCACGTATCGCCACGCATTTCTACGACGAGCTCGTGCGTCACGGGACGACGACGGCGGTCGCCTATTGTTCCGTCCACAAGACCTCAGCCGATGCCTTCTTCGCTGAGGCGTTGAGGCGCAACATGCGCATGGTCGGCGGCAAGGTGATGATGGACCGCAACGCCCCGCAGGGCCTGCTCGATACGCCTCAGATGGGCTACGACGAAACCCGCCAGATTATCGCGCAATGGCACCGCAAGGGTCGCAACCACGTCGCGATCACCCCGCGCTTCGCGATTACCTCGACGCCGGCGCAGATGGAGGCCACGCAGGCGCTTGCCCGCGAATTTCCCGACCTGCACATCCAGACGCATCTGTCGGAAAACCACGACGAAATCAAATTCACCTGCGAGCTTTATCCCGAGGCGATCGACTACACCGATATTTACGCACGCTACGGCCTGCTCGGCGACAAGACGCTCTTCGGCCACTGCATCCATCTCTCGGATCGCGAGGCGGATGCAATGAGCGAGGCAGGCTCGGTCGCGGTCCATTGCCCGACCTCGAACCTCTTCCTCGGCTCCGGCCTGTTCCCGCTGAAGGCGCTCGCCCGCCGCGAAAAACCGGTACGCATCGGCGTCGCCACCGATATCGGCGGCGGCTCAAGCTATTCCATGCTGCGCACGATGGACGAGGCCTACAAGATCCAGCAGCTGCTTGGCGAGCGCCTGAACCCACTGGAAAGCTACTACCACATGACGCTCGGCAACGCCCGGTCGCTCTCGCTCGCCGATCGGATCGGTACGCTTGATGTCGGCTCGGACGCCGATATCGTTGTCCTCAACGCCGCCGCAACGCCTGCCATGGCGCTGAAGATGGAGGTCGTGAAGACGCTGCCGGAAGAACTGTTCCTGCTGCAAACCATGGGCGACGACCGCGCGATCGTCGAGACTTACGTGGCGGGCGTTGCGGCCAAGAGTGCGATCTGAGGTTCCGCGGCGACAGGCCGCCCGCAGACGGCGGGCCGACGTAGCACGTCTCACGCCCGGTAGCGAAGCGCGTTTACGAGCAGGGCGAAAGCCGGCGACGTTTGCCGGCGGCTCGGATAATAGAGGTGGTATCCGGGGAAAGGCGCACACCAATCCTCAAGCACGCGGACAAGCCGTCCATCGGACAGAGGCTGTCGCACCAGTGCTTCTGGCACAAAGGCCAGGCCAAGTCCTGAAAGCGCAGCATTCAACCGCAGCTGGGCATTGTTGAACACCAGTTGCCCCTCCACGCGTACCTTCACTTCGCGCCCGTCCTTCTCGAATTCCCAGCCATAAACCCCGCCGTAGGTCGGCAGGCGTAGATTGATGCAGTTGTGGTCGGTGAGATCGGCCGGCGTCTTTGGCTTCGGCCGCCGCTCGAAATAGGCAGGCGCTCCCACGACGGCCATCCGCATGTCAGGCCCGATACGCACCGCGATCATGTCCTTCGCCACTTGCTCGCCGAGCCGAACGCCTGCGTCGCAACGCTCGGCGACAATGTCGGTCAGCCCGTAATCGACGATGATCTCGACATTGATGTCGGGATAATGCGGCAGCAGCTTTTCCAGCGCCGGCCAGAGGATGGCGTCAGCGGCGTGCTCTCCCGCCGTGATGCGGATCGTACCTGCCGGTTTCTCGCGAAATTCGCTGAGCGCGGCCAGCTCGCTCTCGATCTCGTCGAAACGCGGCCCGATCGAGCTCAGCAGGCGCTCACCGGCCTCTGTCGGCGACACGCTGCGTGTCGTGCGCGTCAGCAACCGCAGGCCGAGGCGTGTTTCAAGGCCGCGGATCGTATGGCTGAGCGCGGATTGCGACACGCCGAGCTTGGCCGCAGCCTTGGTGAAACTTCTCTCCCGCGCCACGGCCAGAAAGGCAATGAGGTCGTTGATCGATTGCCGCGTCATTCATGAATCTCACTCATAGGCTTATGCCATTTATACCATCTAATCGCAGGAAAGCATTCGCACTAGATCTTCCTCCGAACGTCAGCCGAGCACCACCCTCCTGAACTCACGAAAGGATGAGAGATGAAAATCAAGCGAAACGGCTCCGATCCATCCGCGAAGGGACCGGCGGACTATTTCACCGGAACGGTCCGTATCGATGCGCCGTTCCAGGGAACAATACCGGCGCAGGTCAGCGGTGCGACGGTAACCTTCGAGCCGGGCGCGCGGACTGCCTGGCACACCCATCCGCTCGGTCAGACGCTCATCGTCCTGTCCGGCAGCGGTCGCGCGCAGCGCGAAGGCGGAGCAGTGGAAGAGATCCGCGCCGGCGACATCATCTGGTTCGAGCCGGGCGAGAAGCACTGGCACGGAGCATCCGCAACGACAGCCATGACCCACATCGCGATCGCCGAAGCCCTCGACGGCAAGGTGGTCGACTGGATGGAAAAGGTCACCGACGAACAATACCGGGGCTAGGAAAGGGAATTCCATGCAGAAGCGCACACTCGGAAACAGCGGCCTCGAAGTATCCGCCATCGGCCTCGGATGCATGGGTTTGAGCTATGGCTACGGCCCGGCAACGGACACCAAGGATGCGATCAAACTGATCCGCGCCGCCTTCGAACGCGGCGTCACTTTCTTCGACACAGCAGAAGCCTACGGCCCCTACAAGAACGAGAGCCTGCTCGGCGAGGCGCTGGCGCCTTTCCGCGACAAGGTCGTCATCGCGACCAAGTTCGGCTTCAACTTCGGCCCCGACGGCGGCCAGAGCGGCATGAATAGCCGGCCTGCTCATATCAGGCAGGTTGCTGATGCGGCGCTGAAGCGGCTCAACACCGACGTGATCGATCTCTTCTATCAGCACCGCGTCGATCCCGACGTGCCGATCGAGGACGTCGCCGGCACGGTCAAGGATCTGATCCGCGAAGGCAAGGTCAAGCATTTCGGCCTCTCCGAGGCGGGCGCCAGGACGATCCGCCGCGCGCATGCGGTGCAGCCCGTCGCCGCCCTTCAGAGCGAATATTCGCTGTGGTGGCGCGAGCCGGAACAGGAAATCCTGCCGACGCTCGAGGAGCTCGGCATCGGCTTCGTTCCGTTCAGCCCGCTCGGGAAAGGTTTCCTGACCGGCGCGATCAACGAGGCGACGACCTTCGACAGCAAGGACTTCCGTAACGTCGTGCCGCGCTTCTCCGCCGAGGCCCGCACGGCCAACCAGGCGCTCGTCGATCGGCTCAGCGAGCTCGCGCGCCAGAAGGACGCGACGCCGGCGCAGATCGCTCTTGCCTGGCTGCTGGCCCGCAAGCCCTGGATCGTTCCGATCCCCGGCACGACGAAGATGCACCGCTTGGACGAGAATATCGGCGCCGCCGCGGTACAACTAGCAAGCGACGATCTCGCTGCCATCGAGACCGCACTCGCCGACATAAAGGTCGAGGGCGACCGCTACCCGGCGCATCTGCAGGCGAGAGTCGACCGCTGAGCGGCGGCGAAGCGGACGGAAAGGATCTGCCATGACTGACGGTATCAAGGATAAGGTCGTCGTGATCACGGGTGCAAGCAGCGGCCTTGGCGAAGCTGCCGCCAGACGCCTGGCTCGAGACGGAGCCAAGCTCGTTCTCGGCGCCCGGCGTCTCGACCGGCTGAAGGCGATCGCGGATGAACTCGACCTCGGCGCGGATGTCGTCGTCGAGACAGACGTAACGCAGGTCGATCAGGTCAAGCACCTGGTCGATCATGCCGTTCGGCTGCACGGCCGCATCGATGTCATCATCAACAACGCCGGCCTGATGCCGCACGAGGATTGGGATCGCACGATCGACGTCAACCTGAAAGGCGTGCTCTACGGCATTGCCGCGGCGCTGCCCTACATGAAGGAGCAGAAGAGCGGCCATATCATCAACGTCTCGTCGGTGGCCGGGCACAAGGTCAATCCGGGTGGCGCCGTTTATGCCGCGACCAAGCACGGCGTGCGCGTCATCTCCGAAGGGCTTCGGCAGGAGGTGAAGCCCTACAACATCCGCACCACGATCATCTCGCCGGGCGCAGTTGCGACCGAGCTGCCCGATAGTATCACCGAGCCGGACGTCGCCGAGCGTGTGCGCAAAGTCTACGAGATGGCGGTCCCCGCCGATTCCTTCGCAAGCATGGTGGCCTTCGCAATGAGCCAGCCGGAGGACGTCGACGTGAACGAAATCCTGTTCAGGCCGACAAAGCAGGAATATTGACATCGAGGGCGACCGGCTCCGGCCGCCTTTCGCCACCTACCGGGATCGGAGGACCACGTGAAGCCTTACGTCATCCTGCATATGGGATCGAGCATCGACGGCCGGATCGTGACGTCGCAATGGCCGAAGGAGATGACTGCCGCCTTCACAGCGATCTATGAACGCCTGCACCAGCAGATGAGAGGTGATGCCTGGATCGTCGGACGCGTGACCATGGCCGAATTCGCGGAAGGCGATCCCCGCCCTGTTGAAGCTGGCGAGGTTTTCCCTCGCACGACCTGGAAAGCACCAGGGGCTGGAAAAGGTCCCTACGCCATTGCCGTCGATCAGGGTGCCAGGCTGCATATGAACATCGACACGATCGACGGCGATCCGATCGTGATGATCCTGCCGGAGACGGTGCCGGACAACCATCTGGCGGAACTGCGCCGCGACGGTATCTCCTATCTCTTTGCCGGTCGGCATGAGATCGATCTTGCTCTGGCGCTCGAACGCATCCGTGCCGACTTCGGCATTGACCGGCTCTTGCTCGAAGGCGGTGGCGGTATCAACGGCAGCTTCCTGTCCGCAGGGCTCATCGACGAGATCAGCCTGCTGATCCTGCCTGTTGCCGACGGCAGCGTGAACATGCCGATGACCTTCGACCGCGCCGCCGTGCCGGTAACGAGCCTGCAGCTTGTTTCGGTCGAGCAACTCCAAGGCGACGTCGTCTACCTGCGCTATCGTCCACGATAATGCTGGCGGCCGCTATTTCGACCACGCAATCGACTTCAGCGCGTCCATGACAACCCGGATGATCGGCACATTACGGATGTCGGCATGCACGACCAGCCAGAGTTCACGCGTCAGCGGCTGCCGCTGAGGGATCGCCTCGACCAAGTCGTCAAGCTCGGCCAGCATGAAATTCGGCAGCATGGCGATGCCGCCGCCGGCGCGCGCCGCCGCCAGCTGGAATTCCAGCGTCGTTGCCCTGAGCGTCACCTTCCTCCCCTCAGTCGCCTCGGCAAGCCGCATCGATTGCGGCGCGCTCGCCATCGTTTCGTCATAGGCGATGAAGGTTCTCTGCTCCTTCGGCGTCGCCGCCAGATAGGTAGCCGTGGCATAAAAGCCGAAGGCGACATCTCCAAGCTTGCTGATGACGAAGTTGCCCTGCTCCGGCTTCGTCATGCGAACCGCAATGTCCGCCTCCCGCCTGTCGAGCGAGGCGTAGCGCGTCTCGCCAACGATAGTGATGCCGATATCGGGGTGGCGGCCTCGCAAAGCAACAAGCGTTGCCGGCATCATTGCGGCGGCGAGTGTCGGTGGCGCGCTGATCCGGACCTCGCCGGCAAGCGTTGCGCCGGCCGCAAGCCCTAGCCGTTCGATGGCAAGCGCCTCCTGCCCCATACGCTCCGCCATTCCCGCGATCCGCTCACCCTCCGGCGTCAGCACGATGCGGCGGCCACGCCGATCCACCAGCTTCACACCCATCTGTTCCTCGAGCCCGGCAACCCGGCGGGCAACCGTCGCATGCTCCACTCCAAGGGCGCGAGCGGCCCCAAGCAAGGTTCCGGCGCGAGCCAAAGCCGCAAAGTAGCGAAGGCTTTCCCAATCGATCATTGTTCATTTTTTCCCATTCAATGATAAATAATAGGGAATTTTCGATCATTATGCCATGCGCGATGCTGACTGCAACAGCAATCGGAGTGCACTTTTCATGGACAAGGTCGTTACACTTCTCGCGCCGGGTGGCATCGAGCAATTGCAGGTTTCGGAACAAGCGCCGCAAGAACCCGGCGCAACCGAGATCCGGATACGCCACAACGCGATCGGGATGAATTTCCTCGATATCTACCACCGGCGCGGGCTCTACGCTTTGCCGGCCTATCCCGCCGTGCTCGGCGTCGAAGGCGCCGGCACCGTGGAGGCTGTTGGGAGCCTAGTCACGGATCTAGAGCCCGGCGATCGCATCACCTATGCCGGCGCGCCTGTCGGCGCCTATGCCGCAACACGGCTCTTGCCGGCAGCCCGCGCCGTTCGCCTGCCCGATAGCGTGCCTTCGAACGTCGCAGCCGCATCCATGCTGAAGGGACTGACGGCCTATATGCTGTTGACGAAGACCTACCGCGTCAAGCCGGGAACCACCGTGCTTGTCCATGCCGCCGCCGGCGGGCTTGGAAGTATTCTCGTGCGATGGGCCAAGCACCTCGGCGCAACGGTGATCGCAACCGTAAGCTCGGAGGAAAAGGCTGATCTCGCCCGTGGCTATGGCGCCGATCACGTGATCGTCGGCCGCGACGCGGATGTCGTCGCCACCGCGAAGGCGCTGACCGGCAATCGCGGGGTCGATGTTGCCTATGACGGCATCGGCGCCGGCATGCTCGTAAAATCCATCCAATCCGTCCGTCCCTTCGGGGTCGTCGCAACGATTGGGCAGGCCGGCGGGCCGATCCCGCCTGTCTCGGTCGACGAGCTTCGCCCCGGGAAATGGCTGACGCATCCAAGCATCATGGCCTACATCACGGATACTGCGGACTATCTGAGCGCAGCCGAAGCAGTGGTCAAAATGCTGGCCTCCGGCATCACCGCAACGATCGCCCGCAAATACGCTCTGGAGGAGGCAGCAGAAGCCCAGCAATTCCTCGAAGAAGGGCGTGCCGCAGGCAGCCTGATTCTTGTTCCATAGGCGACGAAAGAGATACACAAAGCCTCGGAAATCATGTTAAGGGCCATGGCATTATTCAGATGTGAAAGTCTTATCCATGGCCACGCCTCTCACGATCGCCGACCTGAAAAGCCTCGCCCAGCGCCGCGTCCCGAAGATGTTTTTCGACTATGCGGATTCCGGTGCCTGGACGGAGTCGACCTACCAGGCGAACGAGAGCGATTTTGCCAAGATCAAGCTGCGCCAGCGCGTGCTCGTCGACATGACGAACCGGACGCTGGAGACGACGATGATCGGCCAGAAGGTGGCGATGCCGGTGGCGCTTGCGCCGACCGGCATGACCGGCATGCAGCACGCCGACGGTGAAATGCTGGCGGCCCGTGCCGCCGAGGAATTCGGCGTTCCCTTCACGCTGTCGACGATGAGCATCTGCTCGATCGAAGATGTCGCTTCGGTTACGACTAAGCCCTTCTGGTTTCAGCTCTACGTGATGCGCGACAAGGACTTCGTGCTCAACCTGATCAATCGTGCGAAGGCGGCAAAGTGCTCTGCCCTCGTGCTGACCGCCGACCTACAGATCCTCGGCCAGCGCCACAAGGACCTGCGCAACGGCCTTTCCGCACCACCGAAGTTCACGCCGAAACACATCTGGCAGATGGCGACGCGCCCCTTCTGGTGCCTGGACATGCTGCAGACCAAGCGCCGCACTTTCGGCAACATCGTCGGCCACGCCAAGAACGTTTCCGATCTCTCCTCGCTCTCCTCCTGGACCGCCGAGCAGTTCGACCCGCAGCTTTCTTGGGCCGACGTCGCCTGGATCAAGGAACAATGGGGCGGCCCGCTGATCATCAAGGGCATCTGCGACGTCGAGGACGCCAAGGCGGCAGCCGAAACGGGCGCCGACGCCATCATCGTCTCCAACCATGGCGGTCGCCAGCTCGACGGCGCCCCCTCCTCGATCAGCATGCTGGAGCCGATCGTCAATGCCGTCGGCCACAAGATCGAGGTGCATCTGGACGGCGGCATTCGCTCGGGACAGGACGTGCTGAAGGCAATCGCCCTCGGCGCCAAGGGCACCTATATCGGCCGCCCCTTCCTCTACGGCCTCGGTGCCATGGGTAAGGAGGGCGTGACGCTTGCCCTCAACATTCTGCGCAAGGAAATGGATGTCACCATGGCGCTCTGCGGCAAGCGCGACATCAACGACGTCAACGCGTCGATCCTGCTCGGCCGTCAGTAAAGACAGAGCTACGGCATCCAGCCCGTCGCAAGCGCGCCTGCCCAATCCAGGCGGGCGTTTTCTTTTGCGAGGCGCGACATAGCCATGTGGTCGTAGGCGACAGTGCGGAAAGCCGGAAGCCAGCCAGCCTGTCCCTTCTCGAGGATGCAATAGGACGCGAGCGGATGGCCGGTCTCGACCTTGTGGTAGCGCGGCACGTCGTCGTCGTAGGCGGGGCAGCCGACGCTGCCGGGATTGACGATCAGCCTGTTGTCGCTGAGGCGAACCACGCGCGGGATATGGCTGTGGCCGCAGAGGATCAGCGGGAGATCCGCGCCCTTGGCCAGCGCTTCGATCTCCGCAAGCGGCTTCAGGAAGACGTCGCCTTCCGTAGACACGGACTCGAGCCAATAGGTGCTGTCGTCCGCCGGCGTCGCGTGGCAGAGATAGACTTCGTCACGATAGACCTCACTCGTCGGCAGGCTGCGCAACCATTGCAGGTCATCCACTGTCAGCTGATCGAAAGCGGCCGCATCCGAAGCATGCATGGCGTCCCGCGGCTGTTCGATCAGGTAGCGATCGTGATTGCCGCGGACTGTCAGCATGTCCTGCGCCCGCAGCAGTTCCGCGGTTCGTCCTGCGGTCAGCGGACCGCTGAAGCAGTCGCCGAGATTGACGATATCGGTGATGCCCTGCGCCGCAATGTCGGCCAATACAGCCTCGAGCGCCAGATGGTTGCCATGAATGTCCGCAATCGCCGCAAAACACATGGTCTAGCTGCCGCGATAGGTCGAATAGCCGTAGGGCGAGATCAATAGCGGCACATGATAATGCGCGGTCACGTCGGCGATGCCGAAGCGGATGGGCACGAGAT
Organism: Rhizobium sp. CF122; assembly: GCF_000282035.1. Taxonomy (GTDB): domain Bacteria; phylum Pseudomonadota; class Alphaproteobacteria; order Rhizobiales; family Rhizobiaceae; genus Rhizobium. The sequence goes on along the minus strand of NZ_AKKA01000023.1, from coordinate 14,756 downwards.
CCAGAAAAGCCGGATGCGGCAAAGCAATACCTTTTGCACGCAGATAATCGCCGGCATGGAAGAGCAGTTCGTAGGTTCCCGCCTTGAAGCTGTCGCCGATCAGGATCGGCCCCCCATCGACACGGCCGTCGGAATTGGTGCTGACCGTCTTGATGTGCCGGCGGACGTCTCCTTCCAGGTGGAAAAGATCGATCCGCAGCCCTTCGGCTGGCTTGCCGGAAGCGGTGTCGAGAACATGCGTGGTCAGTCCGGTCATAGGCTGGGCTCGCTGATGATGAAGGGCGTGTCGAAGACGTATTCTTCTAGATTGTTGCCAGGTCCCTCGCGGTCGACGACGAGGAAATCACTGACGGCACCGAGCGACATCAGGGGATGATGCCAGACGTTGCGACGATAGTTCACGCCCTGATCGCCGCGCGCGAGGAATACGCAAGGACGGCCGGGCCTTCCCCCCTCGTCCTCGGAGACGACGACAAGGTAAGGCCGCCCAGAGATCGGCGAAAAGCTCTGGCTGCCGAACGGATGCCGCTCCATCATGCCGATTTCATAGGGAAAGGCCCTGGGCCGGCCGCGAAAAAGGTTGATGATGACACGCGCACCCTCGCCTGCCGCTTCGGCGGTGGCCAGCGCATGAAAACGCTCGGTCGTGCCGTTGTTGATATAGCGCATCGTTGCCGGATCTGGTGCGATAACGTCGCCGAAGGGCGCGAAGGCGGATTTGGTGAGGGGAAGAATATCGAGTAATTGAGACATTTCACTATTCGCCTTGGATGCGCCAATGGCGTATCGCTTGAAGCTGCGAGATAAGATCCGCCAGATCGCTTCGCACCGTACCCCAAATCGCCGAAAGATCTGCACGATAGTAGTCGTGCACAATCAGATCCCGCATTCCCTTTATTTTTGACCAGGGGAGTTCCGGATGATCGCGAAGGAAATCAGGGTGGTTCGTGCCGATGCGAGCCGCTGCCTCGCCCAAAAGGACCAGGGACATTGTGACAGCCAGCTGGGTTCTAAGGTCCGCCAGAAAGGTTTCTTTGGTCAAACCTTCGGTTAGCGCGCGTGCTTGTTCAGCGGCCTGCTGCATACGATCAATGTACTCCACCAGCCGCTCGACGCTCATACAACGACCGCTTCCGAAAGAATGCGTTCGCGTATTTTCTCCGGCAGGCCACCGGGCGTTACAAGATCGACCTCGATACCAAGCGTCTCTTTCAACTCCTCAAGCAACCCTCCGAGATCGAACAAGGTAGTGCCTGGCAAGGTATCCACCAGAATGTCCAGATCGCTGTCCGGCCGATCTTCCCCTCGCGCCACGGAACCGAAGGCACGCGGATTCGCCGCGTTGAAGCGCTTCGTCGCTTCGCGGATCGCCTGCCTGTTCTTCTCCAGCACTTCTGACGGCTTCATGGCGCAACTATAAGTCACGGATGCGAAAGAGAAAAGTCGGAGACGCTTGTTTCAACGCGCCGGCAGCATCGTTTCCAGTCGCAGCAACGCGATGCGCTCGACCTGAGCCGTGGCCGTGTCGAACTCTTCGTCGCGGGTGTTGCCGATGCGCTTTTCGAAGGCCGCCAGAATGTCGCCCTTGTTCAAGCCCTTGACGGCAATGATGAAGGGAAAGCCGAATTTCTCGACATAGGCCGTGTTGAGCTCGGTGAAACGGGCATGTTCCTCCGCACTTAGTCGGTCGAGCCCGGCGCCTGCCTGCTCCTTCTTGCTGTCGTCGGTGAGCTCACCTGCTATCGCGAGGCGTCCTGCAAGATCCGGATGGGCGCGCAGCACACCCAGCCGCTCCTCCGGGCTCGCCGCTCGGAAGATGGCGACGAGCGCCGTATGCACCCGGTCCACCGTCAACTCGTCTCCGACGAAACCGTCGTCATAAGCGCGCTCGGCAATGAACGGCGAATGTTCGAAAACGCCGCCGTAACGCGATACGAACTCGTCACGCGACAGCATCAGATCGCCTCAGCCTTGTGGTGGGTGTGCCAATGCTGGGCGATCTCGAGACGCCGTGGCACCCACACCTTGTCGTGCTTCAGCACATACTCGATGAACCGCTTCAGCGCCGCCGCGCGGCCCGGACGACCGACGAGGCGGCAATGGAGGCCGACAGACATCATCTTCGGGCTGCCCGCCTTGCCCTCTTCATAGAGCGTATCGAAGGCATCCTTGAGGTAGGTGAAGAACTGATCGCCCGAGTTGAAGCCCTGCGGTGTGGCGAAACGCATGTCGTTGGTCTCGAGCGTATAGGGGATGATCAGGAACGGATTGTCGTCGATACCCTTCACCCAGAACGGCAGGTCGTCGGCATAGGAATCCGAGGAATAAAGGAAACCGCCCTCCTCCATGACGAGGCGCAGCGTGTTGTCTGAGGGCTTGCCCTGATACATGCCGTAAGGGCGCTCGCCAGTCAGTTCCGTGTGCAAGCGCACGGCTTCCTGAATGTGCTTGCGCTCGACGTCCTCCTGGAAGTCCTTGTATTCCAGCCAGCGGTAGCCATGGCTGGCGATCTCCCAGCCGGCCTCTTTCATGGCCGCGACCGCTTCCGGGTTGCGCGCCATGGCCAGCGTCACGCCATAAACGGTGGCCTGAACGTTGAGCTCGGTGAACATACGCCACAAGCGCCAGAAGCCGGCGCGCGAACCATACTCGTAGATCGATTCCATGTTGAGGTTGCGCTGGCTCGGCCAGGCTGCAGCACCGACAATTTCCGACAGCAGGTTCTCGGAGGCCGGATCGCCATCGAGAATGCAACTCTCGCCGCCCTCCTCGTAGTTGATGACGAACTGGACGGCCACGCGCGCGTCGCCCGGCCACTTCGGATCGGGCGTATTGCGTCCATAACCGATCAGATTGCGCGGATAAGTCTCGGATACCATGAAATCACCTTCCTGAAAGTCGGCGAAACGGTAACACCCGGAGACGGAATGTCGAGACGGAAAGTACGCAACAGAGTTTTGCCGTTGTGGCACAACTCCTAGGCTAGCGCGGGGACGCGATCTTTCCGGGCGCTGACTTTGCCCATCGGATGCAGCGAATGCACGCGAAACGGTCCGCCATTTCCCTCTTCGATCATCAGCGCGACATTCGCAACCTTCACGGAATCGGCAAGCACGGGCTCGAAGACGTCGCGTAGCGCGTGCTCGACTCGTGGCATGTCACAATGGCTGACCGGTCCGGTCAGCGGCATGTGGAAGCGAAATTCGTCCATCACATAGGGGCTTCCCCAGCGGTGCAGATTGGCGAACTGCGCCGCCGACAGACCGCCCGGATCGGTGCGCTCGATTTCCGCCTCGCTTAACGGCGCGCGGAATCGGTCGAACTCCTGAACAACGGCATTGGCAAGATAGTGGACGTGTTCGCAAGGCAGCGACGGCACAAGGCTGTAGAATCCACCGAGCCGGGCCACCTCCAGCCGATTGATGTGAAACGGCGTCAGCGTGCCGCAGAAGCGCATGAGATCACGCAGAAGTTGCGCCTCCGTCACATCGGCGGCCAGGCGGAAGGGCGCCTTCAGGACACCGTGAAACCCGTAGCGGCGTGGCATCGCCGTATGGAAGGCGATCTCGTGAATGCTCAGGCCGCGTATCGCAATCGGCTCGACCATATCGCCGGAAAACACGTTCCGACCCAACCAATTTGCGGCCACATGCGAGAGCGGGTCGCTCGCAGCGGGCGTAAAGCAAATGGCGTAGCGCATCAAATTTCCTCCGTAGACAAACGGCGCAGCCCTCCGTCGGCGCCGCGATTGCGCTAGCAGATAGGTGATTTGCGTGACAAATTGACGAAAGGCAGGAAATGCTAATTCACGTTTAGCGTGAAGCCACGCGGATGTGATTGGCAAGCAGGAAATTTTCGGGCAGCGCAAAGGGCGGCTGAAGACCGGCGGCTAAGTGGACAGCTGCCGCCGCTAGACGGTGCGCCAAGCCGAAGCTGACCTTGAAGCCACCGGTCAATGCGATCAGGCCGTCGTAGTCAGGGTGCACGCCAATCATCGGATCACGGTCGATTGCCTTCGGCCGCAAACCGGCCCACCGTTCAAGCACAGGCGCACTCTTCAATAGCGGCACCAGCTGTCCGGCTGCCTCAAGCAGTGCGTCGAGCTGTCCATCGGTCGAGAACGGCTCGTCGAAACGATTCTCGCTGGTGCTGCCGACGGCGACGTGGCCGCCCTCGTGTGCAACGATATAGAGCCCGTCACGGAAGATGGTCGGCAAGGATGGGTCGACATCGGCTTTCAACAACGCCGCCTGCCCTTTGACGGGCTGGCCGAGCGGCCGCGCAAGGCCGGCGGTGTAACGCCCCAGCAAGGGAAAGGATTCGTGACCGGCTGCGACGATGCAGCGGCCGAACGCAATGTTACCTGCGGTCGTTTTCGCAACCTTGCGCTCAAAATCGATATCATCGACCGAAACGTATTCGGCAACCCGCACATGCCGTGCGTCGCGCGTCGATGCGGCCAGTACTGCAGTCAGCGATCGGGGGGCAACCCTTGCCGCAAGCGTATCGTGCACGAAGCCGCTTTCGCCGGCCGCTGCGTCAAGCCAATTCTCCTGGGGAGGCCTGTCGAGGACGTGCCAGTGGAAACGCCGCTCGCCCGCGATCCAGCTATCTTCGGCATCGCGGGAATGACCAAAGGCGATCTCACGCAAATGCGGCTTCGGCAGCGGGATAAGGCGCCCAGAGCGGCGATAGCAGGCGGAAAGGCCCGTCTGCTGTTCCAACGCGGCAATCTCCGCTTCCAGCGAAACCAGCGCATCGAACTGAAATTGCTTCTTGGCGTTCCACTTGTCCGGCATATGGGGCATCAGCGCGCCGAGCAGGCCGCCGCTCGCACCGTGGCCAAGCCGACCGGCATCGACGAGCACTGCATCGATACCCAGCCTTTCGGCGTGAACTGCCGCCCACAGCCCCATGATCCCACCGCCGACGATCAATAGGGCGGTCGATGATTGACCGGAAGACAAGGCCGGACTATCGGCTTTGGGCATGACAGATACAGATCCTGAAAAAATCGCTGGCGCACATGGGCCGTTGGAGTGGCGCGACGGCGATATGCCCTATTCACCGGCCTTTGGCGATCATTTTTATTGCCAGAGCGATGGCAGGTTGGAATGCGGGCATGTCTTTCTGGCTGGCAACGGTTTGCCGCAACGTTGGCAGGAGCAGAGCGACTTCCTGATCGGCGAACTCGGCTTCGGCACCGGCCTGAACTTTGCCGAAACATGGCGACAGTGGAAGCTCAATCGGCGCATCGGCCAGCAACTGCACTTCATGTCGTTCGAGCTCTATCCGATGCAGCGCCGGGAAATCGACCGTGCACTTTCTCATTGGACAGAGATCGATTCCGAACGGCAAGCCCTGACGGCAGCCTGGCCGGAAACGCCGCAGGGAACCGTATCCCTGAGGCTCGATGACCAGACATCCCTCAGCGTCGTCTGCGGCCGCGCACTCGAAGGTGTTGCCGCCGCTGAGGCGGGCTTCGATGCCTGGTATCTCGACGGCTTTGCTCCGTCGCGCAATGCCGACATGTGGTCTGCGGAATTGATGCGCCTCGTCCGCGAGAAGACGAAGCCTAACGGGACCTTCGCGACATATGCGGCGGCGGGCTTCGTCAGGCGCAATCTGATTGCCGCTGGCTTTGTTGTGGAGCGCCGCAGCGGTTTTGCGGGAAAACGTGAGATGCTTTGTGGCATCAAATCCTAGCTGGCCGAGCGGTCCGCCCGCTGCTCACTTCTGCCCAGCCATAGCCCCAGCTTTTCTTCAAGCAGTTCCGGGCTGATCGGTTTCGACATATAGTCATCCATGCCGGCCTCCAGGCAGAGATCACGGTCGACATCCAGCGCATGCGCCGTCACGCCGATGATTGGCACCCGGTGGCCTTGTCCGCGCTCGCGATCGCGTATTGCACGCGTCGCATCATGGCCGTTCATCACGGGCATCGAGACATCCATCATGATGATGCGCGGGGTGTAGCGGTCCCACGCCTCCACCGCCTCCTGGCCGTTGCTGACGACGAGAAAGCTGACGCCGGTTTCCTGCAGGATCTGCTTGAAGACGATCTGGTTGACCTCGTTGTCCTCGGCGACCAGCACATCAATGAACCCCGCCGGCATTCTTTCGGAAGACTCAACTTTGGGAAGCAGCGACGGTGCTGTTTCCTGAACATTGGGGAGTATGTTGACCGCCGTGGCGATCTGTTTCGTGCGACTGGTACGCACGACGTCGACGATTGTGTTCCTCAGCACGTTGGCCCGCGCCGGCTTCATGAGATAGGCTTGGCCATTAAGCGCCGCGAAGTCCTTCTCCGTCCCTGAAATGTCCATCGACGTCAAGAAGATGATTGGTAAGCGCTCGAACCGGCAGTCCGCACGCAGTTTTCGCGCGATCTCGGCGCCGTTCATGCCGGGCATCTGGTAGTCGAGCACAACCGCATCGATCCCGATGCCAAGCTCGTCCGCCGCCTCGAGGATCGCAACGGCCTCCAGTCCATCCCCGGCGGCCGCTCCATCGAAGCCCCAAACAGCCAATTGCTCAGTCAGTATCTGCCGGTTGACCGCGTTGTCGTCGACAATGAGAACACGCGCGCCCCTCACGTTGACGGGCAGCGGCTTTGGCGCCAACCGCGCCGCGGCCACGACGAAAGGCAGGTTCACGGTAAAGACCGAGCCTTCCCCCGGCTGACTGTCCACCTCGAGGTAACCGCCGAACAGGTCAACCAGCCCTGTCGTGATGGCAAGGCCAAGGCCCGTTCCTTCGTGGCGACGCGTGGAGGATGTATCGATCTGCGAGAACTTGTCGAAAATGGACTCGAGCTTGTCGCCCGGAATACCAATGCCGGTATCTTCGACCCGGATGCTCGCCATGATCTCATCTTGCGCGCCCGGCGTGAAGCCAACGTCCACAAGGACGTGACCGCGCTCCGTGAACTTTACGGCATTGCCGATGAGATTGGTGATGATCTGCCGGAAGCGTCCCGCGTCGCCGATCACCGCCGACGGCAAATCAGGCGCCGTGCGCACAAGCAAGTCAATATTCTTTTCGGCCGCAGATGAAGACAAGAGGGTCGCAACATCCTCAATCGCGTCAACCAGATCGAACGTCGTGCGCCTGAGTGTCATCTGTCCGGCATCGATCTTCGAGAAGTCGAGAATGTCGTTGATGATCGTCACCAGCGCATTGCCTGATTTGACGATGATATCGATGAAGGTCTTCTGGCGCGTATCGAGATCGGTCTTTGCCAACAGCTCAGCCATGCCGAGGACGCCATTCATCGGTGTCCGGATCTCATGGCTCATGTTCGCCAGGAACTCCGACTTGACGCGGTCAGCGGCTTCCGCCCGTGACAGCAGCCGCTCGAGCTCGGCCTCGCGCTCCTTCGCTTCGGTGACGTCGGTGAACAACGCAATCCAATGCTGCCGCTCGCTGATGGTAGCGTCCAGGTTGACCCAACGCTCTCCAGCGACATGAAATGGCGTCGAGATCGGTTTCTTGGCCGCGATGTTGTCTCGCCAACTCGTCAGGATTTCATCTTCCTGGCCGTGAAAATCCCCCCGTTCAGCGCAGAACCGGAAGAGATCGATCCACCCCCGGCCGACCGCGAGGTATTCGGGCGGAATGGCGAGGATGTCGCTGAGCGGGTCGCTGGCGAGCAGGATGATCCCGTCCTGAACGATCAGGAGGCCCTGGGACATCGCGCGCGTTGCGTCGTGCATCAGATCGCCCAGATGCTCGAGCGCCGCCCGCGTCTCGTGGACTTCCTTTTCGCGCTCACGGACTGCGGTCACATCAGCATAGGAAAGCAGAACCCGGCCATTGGAGAGACTTCGGCCATCGAAAAGCACGCGCTTACCGCCGACCCAGCCGAGCTCCACCGGCTGCTGTCCCCTCTCCGCCACGTGGAAATGCGCCTCCCGCCGAGCAAAGATCTGCTCCGGCGTCACTTTGGCGCCGTAACGCCCGAGCTCGTGATTGTAACGGATTACGTCGATGAAGGCCCAGCCGTCAAAGCGGTTGTCACGCGGCAGTTCCCAGACATCGTAAAACTCGTCATTGGCGTAGAGAACGTTGCGCTTGTCGTCGAGGATCATGACACCGACGGGAAGAGCGTGGAGGATGTTTTGAAGATCCTCCGTCAGCGCTTGGCTGTGGGCCAAATCCGACGCCGAAGGCCGATCGTCACTGCGGCGTGGCGCCCTCTTCTCGAAGATGCCGAGCACGTAGACACGGTCTGCGGAGGGCGAGAAGCTCTCAATGCGCACCCGCTCGTGCTCGGCACCACGGGAACCGAAGCAAGCGGCGCTTTCCTCGCTTGCAAAGACGAGAGCGCGCCGCTCCTTGTCCTCGCGGGTCTCCTCTTCCGGCGTATCGATCAGTTCTCGGCTCCGGCGGCCGATAAAATCGGAGATCTCCTTTCCAAAGAAGGACGCATAGGCCCCGTTGACGGCGACGTAGCGAAGCTCGCTGTTCTTGACATAGGCGGGGCGATCCAGATCTGCGATCCGGCGGCAGGCCAGTTCGAGAAGGTCCCCGTTCGGTGTCAAAATCAGTCCTCGGTCAGGAAAAGTTTGTTCGTCGAACGACTATAGCCGCGCCGCTTTAACAAGGCTTTAACCATGATTCTTGAGGGCATGAGCAATTTGCGTGTTGGCCGGCGCTGTATGATCACAAGCAGTAAACATCCGGGAACTGTGGTATAGTTTCAGTCGTTTCTAAAATGAACTCGTTCAGCTGGCCCGTAAACCCGAACGGCTTCTCCTGACGGCTTCAAGAACAAGCTTCGTCAACGAAAGGAGACGACCATGTCCGTACTTCGTAAAAGCATGGCGGCGGGCTTAATGGCATTGACCCTGACTGGGACAACCTTCCTCCCGGCAACGCCCGCGAATGCTAACAGCGACTTCTGGGGCGGCGTCGCGGCTGGGGCTGTCGGTGGCATCCTACTGTCGCAGGCTGTACGTCCCTACCCCAACTACGGCTACTATCCGCGGCCATACTATCGGCCTTACTACGGATCGGTGTATCGGCCCTACTACGGCTCCTACTATCGGCCCTATTACCGGCCCTATTACGGATCTTACTATCGGCCATATCCGACCTATCGAAGCTACTACAGACCGTACTACCGCCGCGACTACTACGCACCCCGTTGTTATGTTCAATGGCAGCGCAATGGATGGGGCGAGGCTTACCGTGCAAGGGTATGCTACTGAGGACTGAGCTGGTCTGAAGCGTCACAGGGCCTTCGCGCACAGCCGCTCCTTGAGCTGGCTGCTCTTGACTTTTGGCCCGAACTAGACCAAATGCAGGCCAGCTTTCACCTTCCGGCCGCCGCGTGAGCGTGCTCCTGCCAGCAAATAGGATGCAGGAAGAAGGACAAAAGCGCATTTCATACAGGCCGCATCCCAAGACGCGGCGGAAGCGCTGGAAAGCTTTTTCCAACAAGACAAGTTCCCACTTCACGCGGGGTGCTTGACGCCAGAATGACACCGGGCCGCACTCTGCGTTCCGGCGATATTATTTTGGCGCGCCCTAAAAAGGTTATGACTTGACCAATTTTGAATCGCTTGGTGTTTCCAAGCCGATCGTCGCCACTCTTTTCCAGCTCGGCATTGAAACGCCGACCCCCATTCAGGAAAAGGCGATCCCGCTTCTCCTCGAAGGCCGTGACCTCATCGGCCTCGCCCAGACCGGCACCGGCAAGACGGCCGCCTTCGGCCTGCCGCTCATCGAAAAGCTCATCCCCGAAGAACGCCGCCCCGACAACCGCACCACCCGGACGCTGATCCTGGCGCCGACCCGCGAACTGGTGAACCAGATCGCCACCAACCTGAAGAACTTCCTGCGCAAGTCGCACCTGCGTATCAACGTCGTCGTCGGCGGCGTATCGATCAACAAGCAGCAGCTGCAGCTTGAAAAGGGCACCGACATCCTCGTCGCCACCCCGGGCCGCCTGCTCGACCTCGTCAACCGTCGCGCCATCGGCCTGACAGCCGTGCGCTACCTCGTTCTCGACGAAGCCGACCAGATGCTCGACCTCGGCTTCGTCCACGACCTGCGCAAGATCGCCAAGATGGTGCCGAAGAAGCGTCAGACGATGCTGTTTTCTGCGACGATGCCGAAGTCGATCGCCGATCTCGCCGGCGAATACCTGACGAATCCGGTCACCGTCGAAGTGACCCCTCCTGGCAAGGCTGCCGACAAGGTCGAGCAGTATGTCCACTTCGTCAACGGCAAGAACGACAAGACGGACCTCCTGAAGAAGTCTCTCACCGAAAACCCGGATGGCCGCGCCATCGTCTTCCTGCGCACCAAGCATGGTGCGGAGAAGCTGATGAAGCATCTTGATCACGTCGGCTATTCCGTCGCCTCCATCCACGGCAACAAGAGCCAGGGCCAACGCGAACGCGCCCTCAAGGCCTTCCGCGACGGCGACATCAAGACGCTGATCGCGACCGACGTTGCCGCCCGCGGCATCGACATCCCGGCCGTCAGCCACGTCTACAACTACGACCTGCCGGAAGTTCCGGACGCCTACGTCCACCGCATCGGCCGTACGGCCCGCGCCGGCCGCGACGGCGTTGCGATCGCCTTCTGCGCACCTGATGAAACCCGCCTGCTGCGCGATATCGAACGTCTGATGAACATCGGCATCACGGTTGCCAGCGGAGAAGCCCCGGCCAACATGAACGCGGCTCCACGCCGCGGCAATGGCGGCAACCGTGGCCAAGGTCGCGGTGGCGAGGGGCGTGGCGGTGAGCGTCGTGGCGGCGAAGGCCGTGGCGAAGGCCACCGTGCAGGCAGCCGCCCGGAGCGTCGTCCGCGCCCTGAAGCCGGTGACGAAGTACGCGCCAACAACGAGGAGCGCCGCGAGCGTCGTCCGCGTCCGGAGCGCCAGACCGCCCGCAACGAGGACTTCCGCGGCCAGCGCCGTGGCGAGCCCACGCCTGCCGTCGGTCCGGACAATGATCTGGCCACAACGTCGGACTTCCGTCCGGCCCGTAAGCCGCAGCGCCCGCAGCATGGCAACCACGGCCACGCCGACGCCAACCGCCACCACCCCGGCGGCGCCCGCAATGCTCACGGCCGCCCGGCCCGCAAGCACGGCGAAGATCGCAGCGCTCAGGCCCACGGCGGCGGCGAGCGCGGCGCTCAGGCCCACGGCGGCGAGCGCGGCGAACGTCGCGAAGGCAATGGCGGCAATCGTCGCGGCGGCCCGCCGCGCGGCGGCAATGGCCAGCGTCGCGAACGCGCCTAGTTTTCAAAGTTTAAAGATGATCGGCGGCGGGGCAAACCCCGCCGTTTTTCATTGCAGCTGCTCACGCAGCCGAGATTCGGTCACCTGCCGATTGGTCAGATAGACGCCGGTCACAACCACGATGGTGCCGAGGATCAGGGGCAGCGTCAACGGCTCGCCGAAGGCGACGAAGGCTTCAAGCGCCACCGTCGGCGGCATCAGATAGATGAGCGAAGCCGCCCGTGAGACCTGGCCGCGGCGGATGAGGTAGAGCAACAGTCCGACACCGCCCATCGACAATCCGAACACCGACCAGACAAGCGCCGCAATGGCCTGCGCCGATCCATCGAAATGCATGCGCTCGAAAGTAAGCACCAGCGGTACCGTGACGATCAGCGCGCCGACATATTGCAGCGTGGCGATGGGCAAAAGGTTGCCCGTCTGCAGATGCTTCTTTTGATAGAGTGTTCCGTAAGTGACGGAACACATGGCGATGAGGTTGATCGCCAGCGGTACGGCGGCATGCGCCAGATCGGCCGTCGCCGGATCGAAGAGCTTCGGCGATATCGCGATGGCGATGCCGAGGAAGCCAAGCAGCAGGCCCAGCCTCTGGGTGCCCTGCAAGCGCTCGCCGACGAGGAGTGGCGCAGCCATGGCCGTCAACAGCGGCTGCAAGGCGGCAATGATCCCTGATATCCCCGCCGGCACGCCATTCGCGATCGCCCACCACAGGCCGGCAAGATAGAAGCCATGCAGGAACACACCGGAGTAGACCGCCTTGAAAGCAACCACCCTGCCCGGCCACGCCGCGCGCATTGCGAGACAAAGGCTGAAAAACGCCAACGCCGACAATCCATAACGCACCGCGAGGAAGGTGAAGGGCTCCGAATGAATGGCGGCGTATTTCGCCACGACCCAGCCGGTCGACCAGAGAAGAACGAAAATGGCGGGTGCAATGCGATCGAGCGACATGGATGGATCCTGGGGCACGGAGAGTGCCGCAGATAACCGACCAACAGCCTCTCCGTCAAAGTCGAAGCGTTGATGCTTACCTGCAGTTTCGTTGATGGGTGGCGCGATCGGTCGCTCTGCCGCCTCGCCCGAAAATGAATCGAATGCCGATCTGAAAATAATCGGGTGCCTACATTTTGAGCGGCCACCAGGGATTGAAGACGGCAACGGCCATGCCAGATTTTGATGAATGCCCAGTTTTTCGGCTCTTTTGGCCATTTGGGAGGATTTTACGAATCTCGCCCTCCAACTGTGCATGGTTCTTGCATTGCTTATTGCGTTGTATTCAAATGAACAAAAAAGGGGAGCCACACCTTTGGCATTTGATGAAATGATCACCGGGGACGAAAGTCCTCGTCAGCCGTATGAAAAATATTTTGAGTGGTACAATAACCAAGATCGAACGCATCTGATTGCCAAGAGCCGGGACGCCGAAAACATCTTCCGAAAGACCGGCATTACCTTCGCGGTTTACGGACACGCAGACTCTTCCGAAAAGCTCATCCCGTTCGACATCATCCCCCGCATCATTTCCGGCCGCGAATGGCGCAAGCTCGCGCAGGGCATCGAACAGCGGGTGATCGCACTCAACGCCTTTCTCGATGACATCTACCACAAGCAGGAAATCATCCGTGCCGGGCGCATTCCGCGCGAACTGATCGAGAGAAACGACGCCTTCCTGCCCGAGATGATCGGCTTCCGGCCGCCGGGAGGCGTCTACACCCACATCGTCGGCACCGATATCGTGCGCACCGGCGAGGATGAGTTCTATGTGCTGGAGGACAACGCCCGCACGCCGTCCGGTGTCAGCTACATGCTGGAAAACCGGGAAACGATGATGCAGATGTTCCCGGAGCTGTTCCACGCCAATAAGGTCAGGCCGGTCGAGGACTATCCCTACCTGCTGCGCCAGAGCCTGGCGTCGCTTGCGCCTCCGGGCTGCAAGGGCAAGCCGCGCGTCGCCGTGCTCACCCCCGGCATCTACAATTCCGCCTACTACGAGCATTCGTTCCTCGCAGACACGATGGGCGTCGAGCTTGTCGAAGGCTCGGATTTGCGCGTCATCGATGGCAAGGTGAAGATGCGCACGACCCGCGGCTACGAAGCGATCGACGTGCTCTACCGCCGCGTTGACGACGACTTCCTCGATCCCCTCACCTTCCGTCCGGATTCCGCGCTCGGCATCCCGGGGATCATGGATGTCTACCGCTCGGGTAACATCACCATCGCCAATGCGCCGGGAACCGGCATATCGGATGACAAGGCGATCTATTCCTATATGCCCGAGATCGTAGAGTTCTACACCGGGCGCAAGCCGATCCTGGAAAACGTGCCGACCTGGCGCTGTTCCGAGCCGCAAAGCCTCAAATATGTCCTCGAGCATCTCGAAGAGCTCGTCGTCAAGGAGGTACATGGTTCAGGCGGTTATGGCATGCTGGTCGGCCCGACAGCTTCGAAGAAGGAACGCGCCGACTTTGGCGAGAAGTTGACGGCGAAGCCCGCCAACTACATCGCACAGCCGACGCTTTCACTTTCGACCGTGCCGATCCTCGTCAACAAGGGAATTGCGCCGCGCCATGTGGACCTGCGCCCCTATGTTCTCGTCTCCGACAAGGTGCAGATCATCCCCGGCGGCCTGACCCGTGTAGCCCTGAAGCAGGGTTCATTGGTGGTCAATTCCAGCCAGGGCGGCGGCACAAAAGATACCTGGGTATTGGAGGACTGATGCTCGGAAGAACCGCAAACGGACTCTACTGGATGTTCCGTTACATTGAGCGCGCCGAAAACATCGCGCGCCTTATCGACGCCGGCCTGCGCATGTCGCTGACGCGAAGCGGAACCGGGGACGACGATTGGGATGGCGTCCTGCAAAGTGCGGGAGTGCGCGAGACCTTTGACGAAGGCCACAGCAAGCTGACGAGCGCCGATGCGATCGACTACCTGCTGCGCGACCGCTCCAACCCTTCGAGCGTCATGTCCTGCGTCGACTACGGACGGAACAACGCCCGCATGGTGCGCACGGCGCTGACCCGCGAAACCTGGGAAGCGACCAACGAGTTCTGGATCGAGCTCAAGGCTCTGCTCTCCAAGCGGCTGAAAGCGGCGGAACTGCCTGAGGCGATCGATGCCATCAAGCATCGCGCAGGGCTGATCCGTGGAGCCTTCCATGGTTCCATGCTCAGAAACGAACTTTACAACTTCGCACGCATCGGCACCTTCATCGAGCGCGCTGACAATACGAGCCGTATTCTCGACGTGAAGTACTATGTGCTCCTGCCCGCGGTCTCCGCCGTCGGCACGTCGATCGACAACATCCAATGGGAGTCGATCCTGCGTTCCGTCTCCGCCCACCGCTCCTATAGTTGGGCCTATGACGGCGAGTATCGCGCGATGAATATCGCCGACTTCCTGATCCTCAACGGCCAGATGCCGCGCTCGCTCGCCTACTGTTACGAGAAGATCGTCGGCGAACTCGGCTACCTCGCCAAGGATTACGGCGAGCGGCTGC